>JAEZKA010000080.1 GCA_023436225.1 Bacillota bacterium | reverse complement strand
ATGCTGAATCATCAACAATCATAACCCTTTTCATTTATAAACTCCTTCCTCATCAACTTTCCTATTTGTCATTACATAACAATCTATATCATCATATTCATGATCAGCCTATTCGTCCTAAGAATTTATCCCAGTATCACATCCGGTATACTTTCCATATTTGTATTCTTTCTATTTCTCACCTTATGTGACAACTTTTATAGTAAGGAATTAATTACATATAATGATTGTTATACAATCTACTAATAGGCATAAAGTCCTATTAGTACCACGAACATTATTATATAGGCATTATTACCTATAGTCAAGTCATATTTTGTCACTAATTACAATATTATACAAACTCTTGTTATTTTTTAGAACGGAATTTCCCAATCAAGTAAACAGAAATGACATCTGAAGCTACTTATACAGCACAAAAAAGGCTACCCCGTTTGTCAGGTAGCCTATAAATATTATTGATTCTTGATTATATTTATATATTTGTTGGAACACACCAATATGAGAGTTCCCTTTTTAATCGGAAATGCTATATTCTTGAGTAATTAGAAGCCTTGTATCACATCCTCATTCAAAAGCTTAAGAAGCTCAACTGCCAGCTTAACACTATTCTCATAATCATAATAGGTTGAGATTCCGTAGTGCGTATGGGCATAACGAACCGGGACACCGATTACTATGGTCGGAATACCCTGATGGGTCAGATGAATCACGGAGCCATTCGTTGATCCTCCGGCTCTAACCGCTTCCTGGACTGGTAAATTTCGCTTTGCAGCTGTATCCAGCGCAAAACGTTGAAATCTGGGATTCGTGATCATCTTTGCATCCATATGGCGTAGCATTGGACCTTTTTTGATAGCTGTCTGAATCTCGTAGCTGTCAGCACTGGTATCATCGGCAGGACAGCCTTCGAATACGATGGCGATATCCGGCTTGATTAGCCGAGTCGTAACGGTACTTCCTCTGGCTCCTACCTCTTCCTGTGTTGCAATTCCTACTACAACGTCGACAGCAAGTGTTTCCCCCTGAAGGGCACGAAGCGTATCAATAACACCGGCACAACCGACACGATTGTCAAAAGCCTTTCCCATCATAATATCATGCTTCTCATCATATTCGAAATCCACATAGGGTACCACTGGCTCACCAATCCGGATTTTAAATTCCTTGATTGCTTCCTCCTTCGAGGTGGCTCCTACATCAATCGTCATCTTCTTGATATCGATCGGGGCATTCTTCTCCTGTTCACTCATATAATGCGGTGGCTTACTGGAGATAATTCCCGGAATATACTCATAATCAGAATTTCGTACCCATACCTTATGAGCCGGAATATTATAATTTACCCAGGAGCCCAGAGGAACAATCTGTAAGGTTCCATTAGGGCGAATGGAGTGAACCATAAAACCAACCTCATCACTATGGGCATCCAGTTGTACCACCTTACGGTCACCGGTATTGCCGCTTCGATAGATAAAAAGATTACGAAGCGTATCCTCCTTAATCTCTCCCAGTCCTTCGCTGTAGCTGCGAAGCAGCTCTACCACCTTATCCTCAAAGCCGGCAACACCCATCGCATTGGACAGTTCCTGTATTCTGCGGATGCTTTCCGCCTTATTCAAAAAACTCATCTTGCTCATCCTCCATCTTAATTAAATTCTAAATTAAATAATATTGTATTTATATGATTTCTATCTTAATCACTTATCCCTGCTTTACACCGATATTATCGATACAACACTACGATCACTGCTCCGATAAAGATCAGAAGCGCCGAAAGAATTCGCTTTCTACGCTCTCTCTCCTTGAAAACAATACTGCTGATTACCGTTGTAATTACAATATTCAACATGGTAAGAGTCTTTACATAGGTCTGACCGGAGGATATCTGACTGATACTCTGCACGGCTAACATTTGAAACAGAAACTCTATTACCCACAGCACTGCTTGAACAATCAAGTGTTTATCAACAATCATAACCCTCTTTGTCTTTGTCTTAGCCACACCGTACATCAGAATTGCTGAAGTAATGGTCCATATTAGCGAGTAGGTGATGGCAGAGGACGCACCAATAGCAATTTTATCAACCGAAGTCGTAAAGCCCAATAAAATCGCTACCAAAAGCATCCATAAGCTTGCTTTATTTATCTTCAGGCGACCGTCTTGTAGATTAATTGTAAAAGCACCGATACAAACCAGTAGGATTCCAATCAGTGCCATGGTATCCGGTAGCTCTTGGTATAATAACATGCTCCAGGCGACAACAAAAATCGGAATGCACCCCAGCCAAGGTGTCGTTAGCGATAGATCCTCCGTCTTAATTAGCCTGAGACGGATCAGGGTGGCTACCGCGGTGATAATCACAGTAAGCAGTGTAACCCCGATAAAAACAGGAGGATCGGCAATAATAATATTCCCTTGGAATGCGATGATTATGAATACGATGCTTCCATAAAATCTTGTTGTAAAGCTGATGATCTCCGGAGACTGTATAATATATTTCTTAATATATAACTCTCTGAGACTGACAAATACCCCTGATATGATTGCATAAAGTATCCATAATTCCATCTGACTTATTCTCCGTTCTGAAAGTTTTCGTTTATTCTGCCCGGATTTCTTTGAGCTTTCGTACATTCCATTCAACTGCTATCTATCACATTATAGCATTTTATATGATGATGGAAAAGCTTGCAATAATACTTATATAACATTTATTGAAAAATGGATGAAAAATGCTCCCTCCAATGGAGACCAGCAAGTAATAAAGCTTGTCTATATAGGAGGGAGCAGGATATACGCATATATTCCATTAATATATTTATTATCTGTTAATCAACTTATCTTAATAGGTAAGCAGCTCCCATAGAATCCGTTGATATTGTTCTATTTCCTCGCTGCATAGGGATAAGAACTCACTTTTTACCTCTGCCAGCTTTACCGCCCTAGCTCTCATAAGGTGGTAGGATAAAAAGGCTGACTCTGCTACTTGAATCCTGCTATACACCTTCCACATACCACAAAGAAGATAGTTTCTGCCATGGTTGTGAATAAACCCTTCTACATCGGTAAGGGGATATCCCAGAAAGAGACCGATCTCATGTGGAAATTCACCAGTTATCCAATAGTTACGATATCTTCTTCCAAGAAGCCCAAGCACAGAATCCATTTCTTCCTGCCTAACAAAGTAGCCGTAGCTCTCCAGGAAGGACTGCCGCAATCCCATTGTTAATGCTGGATAAAGTAACTCCTCATGATACAGAAACAGATATAATCTGGCCTCTGTCTCCTGTAAAGTGATATAGCTGCAGGAATAAAGCTTGAGATATTTCATTAGAAGCAAATATAATTCCTGTATGTCAAAAAATAGCCTTTTATCAATCAATAGCAGGCTAGCAGGCTTCACCTTCAAAAGTGTAGGCATGCATTGGTGTGCTAAGATCCTGCATATTATATATTCCGCTGTGACTGACTTACCTCTATTGCTGGCAGATATCATAGGAAACACATCCTTTTCCGTTTAATATCGCTAGCATATGTAGTTTGCTACACCCTCATACAGGAGGTCCAGTATTTCTTAATTTATCTCCGCTTCCATGATGTAATGATCAAGCAGCTTATATATCCAACTCCTTAGCTCTGAGAAAGAAAATCCCGCCTCCTCAGCTTTCTGGGTATTCAGAGAGAAATCCTCTCCTCCGTTATAAGGAGCTGCCTCCGCTTCCGGGATAAGGATCGGCTTCTTTCCAGTCTTTTTCCAGGTATAAGAAAAGATTTCTTCCAGCGTAATGGTTCCCTTACTACAGGCATTGACCGGTCCGACCAGCTTGGAGATTTCTTGGTCTGGCTAATTCTTATTCATAGCCTTCAATCGTTCTACAATTAACTTCGTAAATTGATAGGAGTTACCGGCACCAAAGACAATTATAATATCGCCTCGTTCCACTTTTAATGAAATTGTATCTGCTACCTTATGATAATCTTCAATATATACAGCCTTACCTGACTCGACTTCACTGACCAGGGAATTCATGTCAATCGGTTCCAGCTTCTTATTGATTTCCCGACCAACATAGGTTTTTGTAACGATGGCCTCATCAGCTTTGTTCAGGGCAGCTATGAATTCCTTATGGAATAATTTTAATCTAGATATCTGATGCGGTTCCAGGATTGCATATATTTTTTTACCCGGATACGTAGTCCGAAATGTATCCAGGACTGCTGCGATCGCTGTGGGATGATGGCCATAATCGTCATACACTTTAATTCCATTTACTTCATCCACTAATTCCGTTCTTCTTCCAATCCCCTGATATGATTGAAAAACGCTCTTGAGTATCTCTAAATCAACTCCTAAGTGCATTGCAGCACAAAGAACTCCTAAAGAATTTGAAACATTATGTTCACCTAGAAGGCCTATCGTTAGACATTCCTTGATGTCCGGTCCTTGAACCTCAAAGTCTACACTGTTTTCTGTAAAGCGGTTGATTTCCCCCTTATATTCCCCACTGAAAGGATAATCAAATTTATTCTTCAAATAATAACCAATGACCTTAACCTTATTATCCGTAAGCCAATCCTTCAATTCGATCAGGACCTCCCGAATACCCTGACTTTCTTCATTCACGACCAGAGTACCGGGATGCTGCATATTGCGTATCAATTGTATGAAAGCTCCCTTAAAATCAGTAAAGTCCTTGAAATACTCGGGATGATCCATCTCAATGTTATTGATGATAATGAAGGATGGTGCATAATTTAAGAAATTACGATTAAATTCATCCGCCTCACAAACAAAGTATTTCGAATCAGATAATCTGAAACCGCCACCCCAGGGTCTATATATCGTTCCGGCTTCCACGATAGGATTAAGTCCTCCCGCTTCCAGGGCTAATCCCATCAATACAGTCGTGGTTGACTTCCCATGGGTACCTGCGATTGCAATAACGAATTTATCCTTCTGGAGGTATTTTCCCATGAATTCCTGCCAGGTCATTACGATATTGCGCCTTCTCCCTTCAAGGAGCTCAGGGTGATCCGGATTGATGTCAAATACAGCAGGGGTAACGGCCAATATATCTGCTCCCTTCAAGTGGTCACAGCTATGACCGATCTGTATATCAATGCCACAATCTTGTAAGGCTTGGGTATAATAACTTGAGGTACTACAATCACATCCAGTTACTTCAAAGCCTGATTTTTTTGCGATTACTGCGATAGGCGCCATACCGCTCCCGCCTATCCCCATGAAATGTACATGTAATTTTCGGTCCATTTTTTACTCCTATCAATTTCTCAGTCATCAAGTTCTACAGTCATCAAGTTCTACAGTCATACGATACAATCAACTCTAATCGATTATCCATCAATGATCTCTTCTTATTCTTTACAAAAAATACATTTCATCATTTGTCACTTACAAATATTCTTCACTTTAGAACCATTGTATCATAAAAATTGATAATCCTGTCCATAAGCTCTTCATCAAGATCATACAACCGTTTTTTGTCCAGGTTATCCTTCAGATAGGACGCCTTAATTTCTGGAGTGAAATCTTCCCCCAGAGAAGAGAGAGATTGATCGAAGCTCTGATTAAACGTATCTATATATTCTCGTGCCGCATCAGAATAGTAGACATAATTATGTCCTCTGTCTTCATAGCTTACAAACTGGAAGCGTGGATCACTCCGGTAGCGGTTCTCGAACACATCGAAGCTTATTTCTTTTGATATCATCTCATCATCCGCGCTATGTATTATCATGACCCCGGCATCGGAAGCATCAAAGCCCTTGATACAGCTGTAAGAAGCATACCTCCCCAGCTTAAGCCTCTCATAAAGCGTAAGATACGGCATAAGGATACTCATCACATCACCAGCAATTCTTCTCCCTTCTTCCTCGATGATATCCATAGATTGGAATTTCAAAATTGATACATAGATGTCCATCTAATATCCTAGCTTTTCATGAATTAAAATAACTTCATATTCACATCCTGTGGGTTTTCGACATAATACTGAAATATTTCTACATATTCTCTGTGAGCTTTTACAGTCATAACATTTATCCCCCTTTACCGCACATGGGGTTTTTACTTCTAAACGTTTTGCATTAAGAGGTGCTGCTATATTTCTTGCTCTATATAGAGCATCCTCATAATTAGAAGCTATTTTATTTTCACCAATAACCAAATAAACTTTATCATGCCCAAAGCTGATTGCAGATACACGATTTCCTGTATTATCAATATTAATAATTTCTCCTGTTTCGGCAATTCCGTTTACTGATGAGATATAAATATCTGCACGATTCGCCTTCCTTCTTATCTCCATAGCGCTCATGTTTTCAGGCAATCGCATATGCCAGTACACCTTATTATGAGATGCTAGAGCATCATATAGTTTCATTTCCTCTACGGTAACTGAGCCTCCTATTCCAATCGATCTATTACTCATTTGCTTAGACAAATACTCTGTTGCTTCATCAGCATGATTAAATTCACTTACATTGTACCCTAAGCATTCGAGATTATTTTTAAGTTTTGTAAAATCCATAACTATTTCGCTCCTATTCATATAAAATATGTACTTCACATCAACAAATTTACATTATTAGTTTTATTCACAAACATTTCTTGTGACACAATAGTAAACTAAAGTATCTCATCCAACTTCTGAATCTCTGAGTAGGAAATCAAATTGCCTAAAAGGTCGATTTTGTCTTCCTTTATACGTTCAGAACAGTCTTTGTCTTTCGTGAATGCTCACCCATGGAGTTTTACTTTCCTTCATTAATCTTGTTAATGGTATCTTCACGTACGGCTTGTCTTAACGATTTCAAGTAATCAGAGAATGCTACCTTATCATCTGCGTAGGTTAAATTAAGTTCAAATTCTTTTGGAATCCATGTAGATATATCGGATATATTGTGCTGTATCAATGCTTCAAGACCATCAATAGCTTTATAAATTCTAGCTTCTACCGTTTTACGCTCTGCCATCTCCTCATAAAGTTCTCGCATTTCTTTTGCATATTCCTCCGGCAAGGAATGAACCCAGTCATACAGCAGCATCTCTTCTTTCTGCTCATGGTCTTGGTTCTTTTCAAATACAGGAATATCTCCGGTAAAGCTTTCACCTAAATCGTGAATAATGCACATTCTGATAACCTTATCCATATCGGCTTCAGGGAATTCATCCCTCATAAAAAAAGCCATCAAGGTCATCATCCAGCTATGCTCTGCAACACTCTCGTGTCTGCCTTTTGTAGTATAGCAATGGCGAGTTGTATCTTTCAGTCTTTCGGCGACCAATAATACATCTAATAATTTTCTTGCTTCCATATTCATTTCCCCCTTATCTTCTATTGCATTCGTATTTTCCTAATAAACATAATTTGGGCCTGTTGAGGACTTCACAGCCACAAGCTTTGAAGTGTGAAGCAACTTTTGATGCATTAAGCTTATACTATTCTCCTATCCGAATATTAACTCCATCTTGTTGAATATACTTCCTTTTTTCGTTTTTCTCCATTTTATTTAAGATTTCTTTTTCAAGATTAATTCCTAAAATTTCAGAAAGACCTAAAATATATAGGACAACATCGGCTAATTCCTCTCCCAAATCGTCTTTCTTTTTTAAGTACGCCTCACAAGCTTCTGATAGTTCACCGTATGTATAACAAAATTCTTGAAAAACATCCGTAACATTAAATCCCTTTGCAACTTTATTTTGGTATACTCTTTTTTGAAATTGTTCTAAATCAATCATAAGTAAACGCCTGCCTTATATAATTTTTAATCACCTTAAATGCGAAGTGATTTTCCATCTGTTTATTTTTTATTTCTTTTCTCCTTTGGAATCGAATTGAAGCCACTAATAAGAATAGAGGCTTTTCCCTTCAATATTAAAAATGGAAGCTTAATAAACTTTTTTAAGGAAAGACTCATTTTTTACCTGCCAATAAGCGATAATACTTTGGTAATTTATCGCAGGATTTTTTACATTTAGCATAGCATTCACACTTTGGTTTTCCAATGTCCTGATGCATTCTTCTCCAAATTCGTGTTGCTTCTTCCGTTAAAAGGTTGCCGTAGGAAATCGGTAAAAAATCACATGGGCCGAAGTTTCCACCTGCATCAACAAAGGAATGTTGACTACCGGCACCACATCCGTATTGATTCTCTGATTCGACATAGGGAAAGACAGAAACCTTTGGATATTCATGGGCTCGGTTCATTTTTATATGTAAATCGATTAAAGCCTTTTGCTCTTTGGCTGACAGTACTTCATCCCTATGCTCATTTAGAGTCCCACAGGGAATTGGTTCCATGATACGCATCTCATCGACGCCAAGGGACTTAGCAAATTTGGCGATTCTCCTTATTTCACCTGCTTCTAAAAGCTCCCGTGTGCACATGGTCTGCGTCATTGTATAAAGCCCTGCCGCTTTTGCATACTTTATTGCATTCACCGCATGTGTAAAAGCACCCTCTACACCTCGCATTTGATCATGATCCCTTGCATGAATATGATCAAGGCTAATTGCAATACCAAATAGACCCGCTTCTTTGAGTGCCATGGCACGCTGGGGTGTGAGACCATAACCTGTTGTGAAAAGCAGTGTCATACAAGGCATGTTATTTCCTCTGGCTGCCAATGTAATTGCTTGTTCAAGATCCTTTCTAAGAAGTGGCTCGCCACCGGTAAACCCAATGATTCCAACACCGAGCTTTTTAATCTTTTCGGTTACGGTTAGTAGTTCTTCTGTTGTAAAATCCTTGCTCCCGTGCTCCATAAAATGATTGGCGCTGCAATGCCAGCAGTGGTACATACATCGATTAGTAACCGCTATATAAGTCGAGATTGGTGCAAGTCTTTTACCTATTGTATGATTTGTGTAAAATTGATCATCTGTTCCCGGAACCCTCATAGCAATCCGGTAGAAAGCCTTTGAATTTACAGGTGGGAAGAACGAATTGATAATGTATTTCCCCTCGTGAGAGACCAGTCGTTCATTTTTAATTACGTTTAAGCTGCATCGGATCAGGTTGATTGGATGATAATCCTTCGATTTACTAAACTTCTTATGAAGAGATATAAAATTATGCCATACCACCGGATTACACATCATATTGAATAACACCTTATAATTTCTTGTGATCATTATAACCTCGCATTCTCAAAAATCCCATAGATAAACCGATGCTCCGTGGAATTAATTTGTTTTCTATTAAAATAAGCAATCATCTGCTGTTTAATTTTACTAGATCGTAGGTCAATCATTCGGTCGTAACCTGCGAGAGCCCCGGTTGAAGTCAAGAACTCAACCAGCTTAGTAGCATTGGCAAAATGAAAACGATGCCTTGCCTTTTTCACGGTCACAACATCAAAACCACAACTTATGAACCAGTGTTGAAACATCTGACTGCTTTTGGGGTTTGGCAAATCAATCATAACTTGACGTATCTTAACTATATTTCTTATGAGTAGTCTAGGATATAATGCTCTCATCTCAGGAAGTGTGTCTGCGGTATTGACAAGGACTGCCATTCTTCCTCCTTTTTTGAGAACACGTGCACATTCTCTAATGACTTGTAAGGGTGGCTGGTATTTGATTGCCCATGTACATATTATAGTATCAAAATTATCATCGGGGCAGGATCGCAAATACGAAATCATATCCTGATGAAGGAAGGTTAATTGTCTTTGATTGATAGCCTTATCCTTAGCCTGTGCTAACATTCCTTCCGAAAGATCAACTAATGTAAATTCTGCCTCCACACCATTCCTTTGCAAAAAACGTGTGTTATAGCCAGTTCCACATGCAAGATCTAAAACCTTTTTACCCACCGATTGGTTTAATAGTAAGGTTAGTACCCGATCATTATACCGATGCATTGTTTTTAAAAAAAATGCTTCATATCCCTTACTGATCGTATCATATGATTGAGCAATATCGATATTCTCTACTCGTTTTATTCCAAATGGTATCATTCCTTCTTCCTTCCCCAAACAATATAATCTCTATTATTTACCCGAATAAGTTCTGTCTGTAAACCAGCCGCCGCAAAATAATGGAGGAGTTTTGTTTCGCTCACCGGCTTAATTGCCTCAAAGCATATCCTCTCAAACAGGAAGATTATCTTTGCTTTCCAGCTTTCCGGTGAAAAATCATTAACGATAACCATTCCACCCTCTGCAAGCATATGGATACAGAATTCAATCAACTCTCTCTGGCGTCTTACATGATGTAAACAATCTCGTATTAAAATAATATCAAATCGTTCATTTATCTCGCACGGCATCGATTTGTTAATGACCCGGATTGACTGATTTCTCTTCTTTGCTAGTTCTGTCATCTGTCTGCATGGATCAATAATTGTAACCACATGTCCCCTTTTGACAAGCTTATCCGCAGTTAGCCCAGTTCCTCCTCCTACATCAGCGATTTTCTTTTGGCCATTTTCAATAAGCGAAAGAACAGCTGTATCATCATCTAGTGAAAAATTCTTCATAAATTTATCATATAATTTTGCATAACATCGAAACAGGTAACTCATATGTCATATCCTCTCTGTTATTTTACTACAAAATAGTTAGACAAGCTTCCTCCCCATATATAATTGAAAAACATAATCAACCTTGTGATACCCGCCATGCCTTAATATGGCTTCCTTTATTCCCTCATACAAGGCTACCCTATTATCATCCGGTAAGCCTCTGTGGTCGGAATATGTATCGAGAAGAGCTATATATTCGTCTGCACTGTATGTCCGTGACGCATCGTATAGCTTCATCGTTACTTCACTAAACCCGTACCGCTCTAGGCTTTCGAAGCGATATGCCCTATAGATTTCAGAGGGTTTCTCAAATTCTTCTTTTGATTTTCTAACCGGTCTGTCATTCGATGTATAATAAGTATAATAGTATTTTTCATATACCCTTTGAATCTCCTCGTAGAGATCTTCGCCTACGGCTGGAACGGGATTATTACGAAACAGGGCGATTACCCCACCTTTTTTTAAAAGACGTAACACTTTGGGACAGCCTATTTCCGCGTCCACCCAATGGAAAGCGGAGGCAGAATAAACTAAATCATAATTAACCTCTTCCAATAAAACATCCTCGAAAGTGGAGGTTATTACGTTAAAATTCGGATGCCCATTAAATTTTTCCAATAAGAATTCCGTCATATTAGTACCCATCTCCACGGCGGTTACAACGTACCCCTTTTCAAGGAAGGGGGTTGTCGCCTTCCCTGTCCCTGCACCTATCTCAAGAGCTTTTTTACCTTTTTCCGGTCTGGAATATTGGATAATATCTTCAAACAGCTTATCCGGGTACTCCCATCGTACCTTATCATAATTCATGACAATCTCGTCAAAGAACGTCCTTTTGCTACGTTCCCATCCCATTCCATTTTCCTTGCTCATTTTACTCTCCTATCTAATTATTTGACTTTTAATATTCATTCAGATTGTTTTGTAAGAGATCTGATAATCTTCCGATATGTATCCCATCTACAAAAGAATGATGAACTTGTACCGAGAAAGGTAGAAGCACTCTGCCATCTCTTTCATAGTATTTACCCCAGACAAATATTGGTGTCGCATTATCCTTTTTTCCAGCATTTGTATGGGAAATGTGAGTATATGATATCCAGGGCATTGGTGAGAATTGAAAGACGTTGTTTCCTAATGGTCCAGTAAAATATTCTTCCTGGTTTCTTGCAGTTTCATATGCTAATGAAACATATTCTTCCAACGTGTCTTTCAACTCAACATTTACAACCTTAAACAATTCCGTTTCTTGATTCATATATGTGAATGCGGTATCAATCTTATTATATAGAACCACCTTGCCGTCTAAAAACCGATATCTGAATTCCTCAATACTATTTGCGCACTTAGAAACAACATAAATCAGGGACATTGTAAAAGAGTATTTCTTTTCTTTCACCATTTTCAAAAATTTAGAAATATCTAATTCAAACGTCACACAATATTGTGGCTCTATACTATTTCTAAACACTTGACAGTGTATCGCTCTCTTCCAATTATTCTCATCAATTATCTTGAATTCATTACTCATATGTCAACCTTCTTCCTTAATAAGATGCTTAAATTCAGTTAATTCATATTTTTAGCAAATGTGAAGCAAGTAATCTATTGAAACTTGTCAGTGAGTTATTCCTCAATCATATTTAAATAATATCCATAAATCAAACCTAGGATCTCTTTCACAGGTAATGTCGCATCTATCTCCAATAATGGACAAGTGAGCGAATATGCCTGTTGTTTTATATCCTCTTCCGAACGTGTTGCAACCATATCATGGAATCGTTTTTGAGCTTCATACATATCTCCCCCCACAAGAACCCTATTCCCAAAACGAGTTATTTCACGTTGTTTTATTCGCTCTAATCGTTCCTGAAGTGGGGCATAAAGAAGAATTGCCAGCTTATACGTAGAAACAATCTCTGAACCCCAATTACACCCAACAGATGAAAGTACATAGTTGTGATAGATTTTTATATCATCAAGCATTAATTGCTTAACCATATCGTGAGTACGGCTTTTGGTATAAGGTATCTCAGAATCCAGAAAATAATAGTCTTCTACATCCATACGTCTATAGTTCAACAAGTCTGCAAGACCGTGACAAATAGTTGATTTTCCACTCCCGTTCAGCCCCATAATAATTATTCCATTTAACATATAAAAATCTCCTTAGAATTCTACAAAATCATATTTATCACTATATTTCTTCAAAACCTTTGTCTCAATACCGCTACCATAAAATAAGCTTCGATGTATGCTTATTTTGCTTTTTTCATCTCAATTTCAGTAAGATTTTCTGAAAGCTTATGAAACACTCCGGTTTTCTGAAATCCATATTTTGAATATAATGAATAAGCGATATTATTATTGTCTAATATCCAAAGAGTTGGTATTCCTTTACATTGCTGTATGGCATAATTTAAAAGCTGCGTACCATAGCCTTTACGTTGTTCGCTTGGAAGAACATATAGATTTTCAATCAGATTATCATAAACAGACACAATACCAACCGGTTTATCTTCAATCAGCATATATAAGCTCTTCCCTAAGTTAATTTCATTACACAAGTACATTTTCTGATGTAGAGTTGTATGTTGCTCGATGAATTCTCTTGTGCAAATGTTCTCATGAGATTTCTTCCATGATATAGAATGTATTTCTGCCGCTAACAAGATATTATTCTCGTTCACTTTGATAATCATAAACACCTCGCAAAATATAAATATTCGATCTTACCTTACACTTCGTCCAAAACATGCCAGATGTTGTCTTGGACTTGGAATGGTGTGTGAATATTTTCTATTACTCGCGCACTATATGCGGACCTTCTCGATAATCGTTCCGACCAAGCTGTTCACTCCACCATAGTAATACTCCATCAAATCCAGCTTCTTTTATTAACTGATAACGCTCCTTAATCGGTAATTCATAACCAAACCAATCATAAATAGTAATCATAATAGTTTTACAGCCAATTCCATAGCCAATACAGCAACCCTATCCTTCTCTAAAATTTCTGCTGAATTTGAGAGACTTCGAGCATCCCATTGTTCATTATCCAAGTTATCTGCCGCATAAAAGAACTGAAAGACTTCCTTTTTTCTAAAATCAGCCAATGCTGCAACTGCTGAACATTCCATATCTACGCAAATACATCCCGAATCTTTTCGTCTATTTACTTTTTCACGAGTCTCTCGATAGCATGCATCTGTCGTCCAAACCTTCCCTATCGTGTATGTGCAATTATGTTGTTCTAATATTTGAATAAATTCATCCTGATACTTATTATTTACTTGGATTATATCGGATGCAAGTGCATAATGATAACTGGTTCCCTCATCTCTCATTGCAAAGTTTGGTATAATAATGGAACAGTCTTTTATATCACCATCTAATACCCCACAAGTTCCAAAAAGTACAATTTTCTCTACACCCATTGCATATATATCCTCTAATACAGCTACACATCCAGCAGCTCCCACACATGACATAAACAATGCGATTTCTGCTCCATTATAGATTACTTTATATACTGGGATTTTCATATTGGCAGTTCCTGTAGATGAAATTGGAACACCATTTAATTTTTTGAGTAGCCTTTCAAATGTTACATATGAAAAACAGGAAACCGCAACCTTAGGAAACCCCTCTATAGTCTGTATCATATCAAATGCATTAATAACCGCACTTTTATTAATATCAAATTCTTCGAGCAACATCTATGATTACCTCCTTACATTCTTGTATCACTACATTACTGCAAATCGTTTATTCGCAATCGTAACTGTAAATCCATAATATCTCTTTAAATGATCTATTAGATAAAAATTACGAAAAGTTACAGCCTCCTACAAATTAGAATATGGTCGCTACATATTAGCTCATTCAGATACTGTTTCCATTATTACTTTCATATTTAAATTCTTTAAGCGGTTTGCTTGTATATTTTATCTAGTGCGGATTGAGTATCTTCATTGCGAGTCTTCGATTATTTCACACGTTCCGCCACGATCAGTAAAGTAGTCTTCGATCTGGGCTATTAAAATATTGGCATCATTATATTGTTCTGTCTGAACATGATCTGCAATCCACCCATCACCGCCTGCTACAATTATCTTATACTGCTCATCATAGGTTATCCTATACGTGTACTCTTCACCTTTCAATGTACAATGAAGTTCAACATCAGTTGTTACAACGGGTGACTTATTAAATTTGAAGAGAAAGAATGCCGCCAGATAAATGATGAAGTTAGTCAAAATCAGCGTCGCAATACTGATCAATACAGTCTTGAATATCCGCTTTCTATTACGACTCTGCTTGGCCAGTTGTTCATTCAAAATAGCAAGCTGCTTTGCTACCTCATTCGTGTCTACGGATTTTACCAATAGAAAGATTACTCATAATATCAATAATATCCCTCGTGAAAAATTCATCATCTGATTGTATTATTTCCTCAACAGACCACCATTTTCCATATTGCATTCTCTTCTGTTCATTTTTAGTCCAATTATTAAACCTAATATAAATGGACAAATTAGTCTCTTTCTTTTTCCCGAATCTTATTAATCTCCTGCTTCTTACGGTTTATGTGATGTACTTTAGCTCTTGGATAATATTTATCACACTTTTGGCAGTAGCCATGATGGTTCGCTTCTCTTCCCTTTGCACACTCACCCATTGCTTTATAATACATACAGACAGTTTCCCTAAGCTTAGCCATATAGCACACCTCCTTGCTGATATCCTACCACTCATAGCAAAATATGTAAAGACTTCCAATAGTGGATAGGTTACTAATTATATTGATAATTACTGTTCAATCTCAGCTTGCAAAGAAGCAAATTAGTCCAATCAACATATAAAAACACCGGAGACGCAGCCTTTGTTCCAGTCTGCATTTCCGGCGCTTCCTCAAATTTAATTCTAAACTAAGTCCATTTCTATTGATAATCCTCTAAATCTTAAAGATCGTGATTGCCTCCTCCAGCTTCTTCGCATCGGCTGCTAGTTCCTGTGCCGCCATCAGTAGACGTTCTACTGAATCAATCTGACTGACCGCAGTTGCGCTAACCTCTTGAGAAGCTGCAGCTGTCTCCTCCGATACAGCTGAGATGCTTTGAATTGCATCCATGGCATCCCTCTTAGCAGACTCAATCTTCCTAATTCCACCTGATATATTATCGAGGTTGCTTGCCAGATTGTTGACATGCTCATTGATATTATCGAATACACGGATCGTCTTATTTAGGGCATCGGACTGAGAACCAACGATACTTTCTGCTTCTATGGCGGTATTGACCGTATCCTTCGTCTTATCTGTAATCATTATAACAATATTCTGAATCTGCTTTGCTGCATGCACGGATTGATCGGCAAGCTTACGTATCTCATTGGCAACAACGGCGAAGCCCCGACCGGCATCCCCTGCTCGCGCAGCTTCAATGGATGCATTGAGTGATAGTAAGTTTGTCTGAGCAGCAATATCATTTATGATATTAACAAAACCACCGATTTCCTGGGATTGCGTCTCGAATTCTTGTATCTTAACGATCACATTATGAGTGATATTCGTGGTGGCTTTCGCCTTATTATTTAATTCATCTATGATGATAATACCTTCATCAGCAATCTTCTTAGTATCGTTTGCAATCTGTCCGATTTCATTGGCATTGGTATATACCTGATTGATCTGATCCGACAGACTCGCCATCTGTAACAGACACTGCTCCGTATCACTTGCCTGCTGTACATTGCCCTGTTCAATATCATCAATGGTCCGAGAGATGTCTTTTGTTGCGGTGAGGAGCTTCTCAGAATTCTCGGATACACCTCCTGCAGAGCTGCTTACCTTACCACCGATCTCCTGAACTACGCCAATCAGCTTACGCATATCCGTAAGCATGTTGCCGATTCCCTTTGCCAGATGAAAGAATTCATCCCTACGCTTTGTATCAAAATTAGTAGTCAAATCACCGGTCGCAGCCTGATTAATACGCTTGCTCAAAAAGCTAATTGCGATACCGACTGCTCCAGATACAAATATTAAGATGATCATAGCAAAGATTATGGCAATCGTAACAAAGGTGACGTTCAAGGTCTTAACACCGGATACCTGTTCAAGAATGGTGGATTTTGGTATCAGAGCACAGATTGTTGCACCCATATCGCCTACTCTACTGTACAGGAACAGATACTCCTTATCGTTATATATCTGATATGAAAATCCACTGGTCTCTTCTGCTTCGATTGCACTTTTATAATAGCTCTGCATTACAAACACATTATCTTCAGAACCCTTTACTACCTCACGTCCATCATTTGTAACTAAGGCAATGATACTTCCCTCACCAAGATTGTACTCTGTAAACATGTCCAATATCTTTTGTTTTGATACGTCGATAACTACATAGCCATTTCTTGCATTCATAGCTCGAATCAGTGAGTAGGCATAGTTGGAGGAACTATAGGTGATCTTATCACCGGATACCAATCCGTCTAAATCCTTATGTTCTCCTACCCAGATGTACTTCACCGACTTATCTTCAAAACCTTTTATTATCGTAGACTTACTAAAGGTTTCATAAATACTGTCCTGTGTTGCAGCCTCCGTGGAAACGGTCTTTGCTTCCTTACCAATCATATGTACACCGGCGATAAAGGAATTGGTCTTCTTCACCAGCTGAACCGCACCTTCAACGGAATAACGAGCATTGATATAATTTGTCTCAGCAGCTCCTTCGGGTCGATTATAATATTCTCCGATATCCGAATCCAACAGAAGCTCACCGGACTTTTCCTGAATTACGGTAAAGCCGAAATTCAAATAATCACTAACTGCATTAATGGTATCTAAGGAGCTATTCTCATAATTGGTTATAATCGCCTCTTCTGATTTGCGATAGGAAATTGTTCCATATAAAGCTAATAGTACAATCGGAATTAATAATCCGACCAGAATTTTTAAACGAATACTTCGAAAGAAACCAAAGACAGTCTTCCGTATTGAAGTGTTTCTCCCCAAATCTTCCTTCAATCCTTTGCTGTTTTCATTCATGACCTTTCTTTTAATCCAGCTCCGTCGCTCTTGCTCAGGCTTTCCTGTCTTTTTTATTGCACTCTCAGGTACTTTTCCTTTTCTTTTCCCATCTAGCACCTTACTCATAAAAATACCCCCTATGTATTTATAATGACATAATTAACCTGGAATTGGCTAATATATCCATTATAGCACATGGAGGGTGTCAAAATCTATTAAAATTTAGTTTTTAGTAATATATTTTAGTTTTTTTAAACGTTTTATATCGACAACATGAACAACTCAATTATTTCCAGTGTAGGTATTATATACAACCAATTAATTTATTGTCACTATGTCTTAGTGCATTTTTCTTAAACCATACTTACTACCAGTTATTTACTGCATGTTCAGCAAAGGATATCAATTTATTTACTTTCAGCTCGATCCCATCATCAAGGACTACCTTACCGCTAAACTCTCCAAACATTTGATGGCAGCAATTATTCACCCACAAAAGCTTTGTTCTTGTGGTACGATCATAGCTTGGGGTCAATGTAAGTGTAAGCCTCCCCTCCCTATCACGGATATGCCAAGGCTGCATATAATCAGAACTCCGTTCAAACACCACTTCACCCAGCTTATGGATGCTGTCACCATAGAATACGATATTCTCTGTTGCACTATTGGTGTTGCCAAAGCCGCACCCAAGATTGAAGCCAAAGATTTTATTCTCTATATATCCGGTGCCGTTACTCCAATACCATTCATTATGGAAGGGCCATACACCTCTTCCCCAATCCAATAAACCAAAGGAATCCTTCGGGGAGAAGCAATATTGCTTATCCCCATAGGTTACAGTCCCTTCCGCTGTCATACAGTTTATTTTATGATTATAGTAAAAGGCTTTTGGAGATTCATCAAAGGGTACATTGATTACTAAAGAATTTTGATTTTGTCTGTTTAGGGTAATATCCGCCTCAAAGTCCCCCCATTTACAGTAAAGATGTCTGGTATTTCCCTTTGCCGTAAAGCTGATCCTTCCCGCTTTTTTATCATAACAGATTACATGATCCTCCTCCGCATTCTCCGGAAGATGAAGTGAACCAAAGGGCAGTACTAACAGGGTTCCCTTCTCTGCGAGCATTTTCCCCTTCCCAAAATCAAAGAACATAATGCCCACCTGACCGGCATAAGCAGCGTGACCGATGGTAAACTGCATGCACATCCTGCGATCTGTCACTTGATAGAAATCCCACTCCTTGATGCGAAAAGGAGATGCCTTTATGGCTTTGCGTGAATATGTAAGTACACTCTTTGTGGAATAACCGGGATTAGGTGAACCATCTGCATTGAGCACTGGCCCTGGACATGTAAATTGCTTTTGCATTAATCTTCCCCCCTGTTCTGTTTCATTGCTTTCCTCTGTGCTAAGTGCATTCCCGCCGGCAGTAACGGTAGAAAAGTAACCAAGGTTAATGCTGCTGATACCGCGAAAAGAAGCTCGTTCGGAATCATACCCTCTTCGCCATCTACCACGGCATAAATACCATAGTTTTTAATAATAAAATTAGAGATAAGAGGGCCTATGATCATCGGAAGGCAGACAAAGAAGAGTTGCTTGATTCCCTCAAACTGTCCCCGCTGCTCCTCCGGATATAGGTTCTTATACCAGGCTGTCAGTGTCTGAAGAATAATGACATAACCGGCTCCTGTAAGAAGCATCCCAAATGCCAGGCTAATCAGCTGTGTGCTGAGACTAATCATTGATAAACCTAACACATTAATCAGCAGCGCTATCGTAATCACCCTGGTATTTCTTCCTTTATCAATGAACCTTGCAGCAGGTATCGTGAGGAGAACCGCTAAGAGTAAGCTAAGTCCCTGTACAATTCCGGTCAAGGTATAATCCATTCCCAGGTAATTCACAAAATAGATATTGATGTAAGGGAAATATACATTAAAGCCGATGAAATAGACCATCATGATGACAAACACCCAGAACAGCTCTTTATTCTCCCTCACCGTCCGATAATTAAATACACTGAAGAACTGATGCCAAAAGCCCTTCGAATCCCTCTTGGCACGGAGCGTCGGTGAATCCTTCAGAGTAAATAATGAATATACACCAATGACAGATACTAAGCCTCCTATGATAATAAAGAATGCAAAGAAGTCCAGCTGATCAATTATGATACCGGATACCACGGATCCAAATATAGTCGCCAGAACCGGCATTGTCGCAAAAGCACCTCCGACTCGTCCACGGTTACTTTCATTCGATATATCTGTTGTCCAAGCACAAAAGCCGCTGTCATAACCCACTGAGCCAAAGAAGCTCATGATTGCATCCATTGCGACTACGAAACAGCCTGCAGCGAAAACTGAATTGATCGGCAGAAATTCAGAGACTCCAAAGGTAATCGTGAAGATACCCCACAGGATATATCCGATTGCTATAAAGGGTTTGCGCTTTCCCCTCCGATCCCCCATGGTACCGATTAAAAAGGTTGCAAAGGTTGTTACGGTGGCACTTACTCCTACCATCCAGGAGATGATGTCCGGATTCGGAGCAATTTTAGCATAGATAAAGGTATTAAACCAAGCATTTTCCACATTCCAGCACAGCTGTCCTGCCATGCCAAGTATCCAGATTAAAGACCAATTCTTCCTGCTGATTTTCTCCATAAATTCTCCTTATTTGCCGAAGGCAGTCCGTTTTTTTACTGAACGATATCTCTATTCCTTTCTTATCAGAAGAGGCACCCTCTGCTGTAAGGATACATCAAATAACCCGGTTGTCGTTACTCTAAGCTTTGGAATAACCGGCAGGCTGACGAATGCCATGCTCATGAAGGGATCAATTCCTTCCTTTACTCCCATTTCCCTGGCAAGTGCCTGTATCTCTTGTATGTTTTTGGCTAAGGTCGCAGCATCCAGGTTACTCATCAGTCCGGCAATGGATAATGGCAGATTACCGATCACCTTGCCATTTAGAGCAATTGCCCACCCCCCTTGCATATCACGGATGCAATTGGCAGCAATCGCAATATCCTCATCATTGGTACCGATCACTATAATATTATGGGAATCATGAGATACAGAGGAGGCGATGGCCCCTTTCTTTAAGCCATATCCGGTTACAAAGCCGAGTCCGACATGATTCGTATTGTGATGACGTTCTATCACCGCAAGCTTAATAATATCCTCCTCCAGGTTCACCTTCGCTTCTCCATTCACTAAAGGTGCAAATACCTCTTCTGTCGTAATCTCGCCTTCAATCATCTTAATTACACGGAACCTATCACATTCTTCCTCAGAGCTATACTCCACTACAAAATTCTCGGGAACTATCTCATTGCAATTGAAGGAGTGATAAACCTTATCTAATAGCTCCTTACGAATCTCAGGCTCTTTAATTTCTATTACTTTATTATCATCCAGTATTAGCTTACCATTCTTCAGTACCTTTTGAACTGTTACCTTTTCAATATCTGACAGAATAATTAGATCTGCATGGTACCCCGGCGCTACAGCACCATAATCCTTTAACCCAAAATAAGTAGCAGCATTAAAAGTGCCCATCTTGATCGCTATGCAGGGATCTGCACCTTTACTGATTGCCTTTCGCACGATATCATCGATATGACCCAGCCGTATTATATCATAGGGATGCTTATCATCGGTAACCAGCATTGCTCTCTGATGATAGGGGGGGATAAACATACCCATCAGAGCATCCAGATTTCTAGCTGCGGTACCCTCACGTATCATAATCCATTGACCAAGTCTGTATTTTGCCTTTGCCTCCTCGAGTGAAATACATTCGTGATCAGACTGTACTCCGGCAGCAACATAGGCGCAGGCATCCTTACCGGTAACTCCCGGTGCATGGCCATCAACCACCTTATTCGCTGCCTTAGCATCCTCAATCTTCTTCAGAATATCACTCGCTCCACGGATCGTTTCATAAAAGTCCATGACCTCAGCAAGACCGACTACCTTTTTATTCTTATAAAAGCCTTCAATATCCTTTGCAAGTAAAATACTGCCACTCTCATCAAAAGCAGTTGCCGGGACACAGGAGGGAAGCACGAAATAAATGTCCAGCGGCAATCCTTCGGAAGCCTCCAGCATATATTCGATTCCTTCTAGACCGCTTACATTCGCTATCTCATGAGGATCCGTAATCACCGCTGTAGTTCCATGAGGGATTACAGATCGAACAAATTCAACCGGTTTGAGCATGGAGCTCTCCAGATGAATATGCCCGTCAATGAACCCTGGAGCCACATATTTACCGGTGCAATCCAGCTCTTCCTCACCCTCATATTGACCAACTCCTACGATACGCCCTTCACAGATGGCAACATCACCTTGCTCAATCGTTTCTGTAAAAACGTTAATAATACTTGCATTCTTTAGGACCAGTTCTGCCTTCTGGATACCTCTCGCTACTGCTAATTCTTTTACATGCATAATGCCACCACTTTCTTTCAGAGTTATGTTTACTATACACAAAAAACAGGACGAACCAGATTATTTTTTATATAATTATAACAATTATACTCCTTATTGGTACTTTCTGCAAACTATGATTTCATTATTTAAATGAATTATCATTCTTTACTCTGAAAGGAATTATCCAGGCAGACTTCTGTAGAACAAAAGAAGACTATCTCGAAGCAAATTAAAGAAAGAAAGATTGATTGCTCCCCTTATCTACATTGTATGAGGGGAGTCAATTCATCTTTCTTTCAAGTCTTATTCATTATGTGGCAACCCTGCTCGATGTCTAATTACAAAGAAGCTATTGTCTATAATACAGTATCCCCAACGTATTCGGTCCGCAGTGACTAGAAATCACTCCGCCTGCCCTGGTTATGAGAATTTCTTTAAAATGATGTAACCCTTCCAGATAATCATAGGTTTCCTTTTCAATAAGAGAGTCAATACCGGAATGAGTGATAAATACGCTGGATGGATCTGCCTGCAAGAGCTCCTCCTCCAGATCTTTGGCATAGTTTCTGATGACTGACTGCTGTCTTCCTCTATATTTTTTATCAACTCCCATCCTTCCATCTTTAACCGCAATCATCGGCTTCAACTTAAGAGTATTTCCAAGTAATGCTGTTACAGCACTACATCTGCCACCGCGCTGCAGATACGTAAGGGTATCCACCACGAAGGAGGCACACACCTTATCTCTTGCTTTCTCTATCTCCTTGGCGATAACCTCTGCCGGCTTTCCCTCCTGTGCCATTCGGGCTGCCCGTAATATCTGAAGCCCGATACCGGTAGAGAGATTCATTGAATTGATTACCCAGATATGATCGTACTCCAGTTCTGCTGCAGCCATTCGTACCACCTGACAGGTGACCGACATCTCCTCTGATATACCAAAGAAAATAATGTCCTCTTTCGCTTCTGTCATCGGGCGTAACAATTCGAGCACCTTCCCCAGCTCCGGTGCCGCAGTCTTTGGAGTGGTATTTTCCTTATCCGACCAATCATATATCTCCTGCGGTGTAATCTCAACTCCGTCTAGATAGCTATTCATACCAAGCACAATGTTAAGTGGGATAATTGTTATATCATAGGTTCTAATAATCTCTGCTGACAGATCGCAAGTACTGTCGGCTACTAATCTAATCCTTCCCATTTTGTCTCCTCACGTTCTTTCTGTCTCAACCTTGATTAATTTATTATCGGTTATACCGTATATAAATCAAGAATAGATGAGATTCACCCGTCTTAATGATATTTGATGAACTTATTATTATAATTATATTTGAATTATATCAGCTTTGAATAGGGTTTTAAAGCATTTAATTTCGCAACTATTCAGTGTTTCGAAAAATCCAACGAATTATGGACTTAGCTAGTATAAAATATGCTATTTTGTGTACTTTAGATTATTTTCATAAATTCAGTAAAACGGTTCATACTTAACAAGAAGATATCATGATGGAAAGGCATCAGAAAAGGAGCAAACATGCTTAGACTAAAGAATATATTCAAAGATTATAAAGCCGGAGATACCACAGTAAATGCTCTGAAGGACATCAATATTGAATTTCCAGGAATGAATTCGTATCCATTCTCGGTCCCTCCGGATGTGGCAAAACCACCCTACTTAACATCATCGGCGGCCTGGACCGCTATTCCAGCGGAGATTTATCCATTAATGGAAGATCGACCAAGGATTTTGATGATAGTGACTGGGATACCTACCGCAATCATTCCATAGGCTTTGTCTTTCAAAGCTATCATTCTATGGTGATTCCATTGCTTCTGATATGGCCTCCCAGATGTCCTCCATGTTCTCCACCGGAGTAGAGGTATGGGATGAGATGCTAGATAATCAGGCTCTACTAAAATCGCAATATGATGTAATAGCAGGCTCTTGGCCAGAGAATTACAATGAGATTGTATTAATCGTTGACAAGCATAACGAGATCAGCGATATGGTATTATACGCCCTTGGTCTAAGAGACATGGATGAGGTTGGAAAAATCATGGAAGCTGCCATGATGGGCGAGACCTATGAGATAGAAGCCTCCAGCTATCCCTATAACGAACTGCTCTCGATGAGCTTTAAGCTGGTGCTTCCGGCTGACTATTACAAAGAGGAGGAAGACGGATCCTGGACAGATATCCGAGAGGACAGTGGCGAAATGAAGAAAGTAGTATATCGTAGTACCACTCTGAAGCTTGTCGGAATTCTTAGACCAAACGAGGATGCTGTGTCAACCTCCGTGAGCGGATCCGTCGGTTATACCAAGGCTCTTACCGATTATGTGATCAAGGAAACCAATGCGAGAAAAATAGTTAAACAACAGCTTGAACATCCTGATATCGATGTATTTACCTCAATCCCTTTCTTAAGTGGTGAAAAGAAAGAAATTACAATGGAAGATATCGATACTTATCTCGCTACGCTGGATGAAGAGACACAGGCACAGATGACCGATTATATGAGCGATATGACACAGGAGCAGATTCTAGAGATGTTCACAGATCAACTTCAACCCGAGACAACGGACGCTACCTATGAAGGTAATTTAGAGCTGTTGAATGTGGTGGACATCGATAAACCGGAGACTATGAGCATTTATGCAGCCACCTTCGAAGCGAAGAATAATATATCGAATCATATAGAAGCTTATAATAAAAGAATGACAAAAGAGGGAAAAGAAGAATATGTCATCAACTATACCGATATTGTCGGCCTTATGATGTCCTCCATCAGCTCCATCATCAATGTCATCTCCTACGTTCTAATTGCCTTTGTAGCGATATCCTTAGTGGTGTCATCCATTATGATCGGTATCATAACTTATATTTCTGTGCTAGAGCGTACAAAGGAAATCGGCATTCTTCGATCAGTAGGTGCTTCAAAACGCGATATTTCCAGAGTCTTTAATGCAGAAACACTGATTGTCGGCTTTGTATCCGGTGCTATTGGGATTATATTAACAATTCTACTAACCTTTCCGGCTAACAGCATCATTCGTAGTCTTACCGGAATCTCGGGTGTGAAGGCAGTCCTTCCCGTGGAGGGTGGTATTATCTTAGTGATCATCAGCATGATATTGACCTTGATTGCCGGACTGATTCCCTCACGACTGGCTGCCAAAAAGGATCCCGTAGTTGCATTACGATCCGAATAAGAACATTTTCTATTAAGAAGTTTCTCTATCGTATAGGATCTTCTTAAAGCGAACAGCAAAGGTTATCATAGTAACAGTTACGGCGATAAAATCAGCTACCGGTTCGGCGAAAAATACAGCAAATACCTTATTCTCGAAGAAGGCAGGCATTATGTAAATCAACGGAATCAATAATATCATCTTGCGTAGCAGGGCTAATAGGATGGATACCCTCGCCTGCCCAAGTGCTAAGAAGGTCTGCTGACAGCAGGTCTGCATACTCATGAGGAAAGAGACCGGCATAAATATTCTAAGAGCCCAACCCGTATAAGATATCAGCTCCTTCTGTGAGCTGAACATAGAGATAAACGTTCCGGGCAGCAGCATCATCAATAACCAAATAAGGGTAGAATAGCTGAAGGCACTGATCATCAGCAGACGGAAGGTAGCCTTTACCCGATCCGTATTCTTTGCTCCGTAATTATAACTGATAATCGGTTGGGCCCCCTGACATAACCCATGTATGGGCATAAATTGGATCTGTGATAGGCTCATCAGAATGGTCATTGCACCTACTGCAATATCTCCACCATACCGTTGCAAAGAAGTATTGAAGGCTATGTTCAGTAGACTCTCCGTAGACTGCATGATAAAGGGTGATAATCCCAGCACAAGAACCGGGGTGATTGTCTCTCGTTGAAGCTTCATATATTTGCGTCTGATCTTCAGCTTCGTGCGTTTACCGGTAAGAAAAAAAAGTACCCATAGGGCTGAGGCGCCCTGAGATACTACGGTAGCGATTGCCGCCCCTTCTACCCCCATATTAAATCCGAATATCAAGATAGGATCAAGGATAATATTCAAAGCAGCGCCCACTGCAACGGTAATCATACTCGTCTTTGAGAAGCCCTGAGTTGTAATAAAGCTGTTCAATCCCAGCGACATCTGAACAAAAATGGTACCGCAGACATAGATATTCAAGTAGCTTAAGGCATAGGGAAGCGTCTCTTCACTGGCCCCAAACATCATTAACAAATACTTATTCGCAAATAAGAATATAATAGTAAGAAGCGCCGATATTACGAGCAAAGCCGTAAAGCAATTACCGAGAATATTCTCTGCCGCCTCATCGTCCTTCTCGCCCATCTTAATCGCGGCACGGGGAGCACCACCCATTCCGATTAGCGCACTAAAGGCTGAGATGACCATGATAATCGGGAAGGTAACACCAACACCCGTCAGAGCCGTCGCACCGATATCAGGAATATGTCCGATATAGATACGATCCACTATATTATAGAGGATATTCACCAGCTGGGCTATAATTGCCGGAATTGCCATCCCAAGTAACAGCTTACCAATACTTTTTTCACCTAAGGTATTATTTAACTTATTCATCATTTCGCCACTTTCCTTATTTCCGTTCTCATTTGCTAAGACTTATCCACGACTCTCTTACTAATTAATATAATTATCCACGGATGCAATTCTTATATCATTTATTTCGGAAAACTTCTCAAATAGATATGGTTCCCATCCGGATCGCAAAAATGCATATTTCTGGCCCCCCAGGGTCTGGTTGTCGGAGGCTCAATGATCGTAATTCCCATTCCTAACAGCCTCTCATATTCCGCGTCAACATCATCTACAGTAAAAGCCAGGGTAATATTTTTATTCTGATTGTTTTTAACTGAACCATCATTGTATACAGTGATAGCCACCTGACCTCCGGTAATCAATTGATGAACCTCGTCCTTATTCTCTTCCTCAACATACAAGAGTCTACGATAAAAATCTGCTAATCCAATAACATCATTCGTTTCAAAACAAACCTCTGCTAAAAACATAAAATCCCCCTACCTTTCTCTAATCCTCGTAAGAACACCCTGTTAGTCAATAAACATTGCATTCTTCGGTATTGTATTAAAGGCTTTCTTAAACGCTCTTGAAAATGTGGAATAATTCTTAAAACCACTCTGGAAGCAAGCCTCTGTAATCGAGCAGCCGTTCTGCACCATATTCTTTGCTAGTAATAATCTCTTCTCTGTAATATAATTCCCTATGGTATATCCAGTCTCCTCCTTAAAGAAGTGCATTAAATAATATCGGCTCAGATAAAACCTTGCCGATAAGGAGTCAATGGATATCTCCTCTCCCAGATGTTCGTTAATATAATCCAGAATCTGTACCAGCTTCGTATTATCCTTAGCCGAATCCAAATAATTAATATGGTTCAGGATTGCCATACGGTTTAATTGAATCATAAATTCCAGGAACAAAATCTTCTGATAAAGCTCCTTCCCAAAGGCTTGATCGGAAAAGGAGTGCTCCAACTCCTGGCATACCTGATATAGCTTACTCTTCTCCATCGAGTGAATTCTCATTACATTAGAATGCTCCTGCTTCGCTCGCTTGAAGCAATAGTTGAGATCATATTCCTCTTCTGAAAAGGTATTCAGAAATTGTGGTGAAACATAGATGATAATCCTCTCATATACCGAGCTGTCTAGTATGGAGGGTCTGTGAATCTCGCCTGCATTCACCAAAAGGATATCATAGGGCTGCAGCTCATAGCTCTTACCTTCGATGGTATAATTAATATTACCACTGATAAATATAATGATTTTATTAAAGTCATGATAGTGAAATTCAAATTCCTTACGCTGTCGGTCGATGAGATGAAATATCTTAAAATCATGATTCAGATATCCTGCTTTTTCAAAATTGATCATACCATCCTCCATGCAGTACCATAGCGACTTGTTAATGTTGAGTAAAGTACCAAAAGCCTTCGACTATATTAGCTTCGTTAATTTGCACAATCGATGTCTTTACTGATAGTGATATAAAATATAGTTTGATGAGCAACTGTATGTCACTATTCATAAATATGAATTGTGCAAATTAACGAAATCATCTTTGCAAATAGGCCTTTGAAACTCTAATCAACATTATATAGCATTATATGCAATATTCAAAGCATTATTATGCTATTTAATTCAAATAATGTTGTATACAATAGTATTATAAATTACGAATCTGTAAAGCAGATTGCTTTATTGCAGCGATACATTACAAGTATCCTTGTTTCGTAACAGCTATAAGGAGGTTTTTCAATGCAGCTTACTGGTGTCTGGTTACCAATTATAACGCCATTCAAAGATGAAAAAATAGATTTCAAATCCTATAAAAGGTTGATTGAGCATTACTCAGAGAAAGGGATCAGTGGATTTATTCCTCTCGGAACAACCGGTGAGATACCAACACTTAGTGATTATGAATTCGAAGAAATGATAGAACGTACCATGGATTATAATAAGAAGCGTCTTCCGGTCTATGTAGGCATCGGAGGTAATTATACCGCCAATGTTATTAAGAAGGTAAAGATTGCCGAATATTATGATATACAGGGTATCCTGTCCGTCTGCCCTTATTATAACAAACCAAGTCAGGATGGAATATATGCTCATTTCAAAACAATCGCTGACGAAACAGATCTAAATATGATAATATATAATATCCCTTACCGTACCGGTGTTAATATTGAAAATGATACGATCTATAGATTGGCGGAGATTAAAAACATTATCGGCTTAAAGGATTGCTGCGGTGATATTAAGCAAAGTATGTCCCTCCTTATGAATCCTCCGAAGGATTTCTCCATTCTCTCTGGAGAAGACCTGCTGTTTTATCTGACTCTAACTCTTGGTGGTCAGGGTGGTATTCTCGCTTCTGCTCACTTGAAGACGGAACAATTTGTTGAGGTATATCATAAGGTTAAGGCAAATAATACCGTGGGAGCACTGGAGACCTGGAAAGAACTCTATGATTTGATTCCTCTGCTTTTCAAGGAGCCTAACCCATCTCCGATCAAGTACTTCCTCTCTAAGACTGGACTGATTGATTCTGATGAGGTAAGATTACCGTTAACTACCATATCCGAGCAATTAAAACAAAAGCTCGACCGCTATATTCTTAAGGTAGCCCAGACTAAAGCAAGTTAACAATATACGTAATGCACCATCCATAGTGGAGATTATCAATAATGCTCATCCATAGTGGAGATTATCGGTAATGCATCTTCCATAATGGAAAATATTAATATTACAGAATACTATAATTATGTATAAAAAGAGCTGCTGCATCTGAACAATTCCAACCTCGAAAGGGTGTTATTGAACACAGATAAAGCAGCTTCTATTTATACCTGTTACCGTTTTAGTACTCCGTGATTCCCACAATTGCTGCTACAACCACTACAGCTGCTGCCGCAACCACAGCCACTTTTGCCGGATTTCTTGCGCTTCCATAGATAGAAGGATACGCCTGAAATCAGTAAAAGCACAATAGCAATTACAATGATATCAGTCATCTTTATCCTCCTATTCTCCAATATTAATATTGATCCTACGATTCACAACTCCCACGGTTTCCAAGGTTTTTATCATACGATATATGGTTGCAATTCCTATCTTCGGATCAATTGAATTCGCATACAGATAGATATCCTTAGTGGTGTGAAACTCCTTATCCATAATAATATCTATCACTAATCTTCTCTGTTTCGTAAGCTTGATCCCATTGGCCCTAAGTGTTTTAAGCAGCTGCTCTTTGCTGGAATCTAATTTATCTTTTGAATCTTCTAGTAATACTTCGTTCAAATTACTCCTCCTATTCTTCACAATCCTCGGATTATGCTACGAATAGACCACCGATTTGATTGATTAACAGTGCGACAACATAAGCCGTTATCATTTGCACTCCAATACCAAAGCCTGTCAGCCTCCAGGTCTTTAATTCTCTCTTCATCGCTCCGACTGCTGCAAAGCAGGGCATACACAATAGATTAAATACCATATAAGCATAGGCTGCTGCCTTATTCGGGATATCATCCTTCATGGTAGTAAGCGCATTCTCATCGCCACCTTCAAAGAGAACTCCTTCTGCATAGATAGCAGAAGCTGCTTCTTCATCGTATAATCCATCTTCAAAGCCCATTTCTTCCAGCTCCTGGGTAGAATATCCAGAGAAGAACTCCTCCAGATACTCGTCTGTTATATCCTCATCATAAAGCTGACTAAAGGTTACAACAACATTTTCCTTAGCAATCCATCCAGTGATAATGCCTACGGTTGGTCTCCACTCACCAAAGCCTAAGGGTTTAAAAATCGGTGCAATTACACTGCTGCCTTGAGCCAGGAAGCTGTCATCCATCTCACTCATGATGCTGCCATTCTCGTTTGCTGCCGCGTTCTTACCATTAAAAGAATTAATATTAAAGTTTGAAAGCACCCAAAGAAGGATTGTGGAAAGAAAGATAATAGTACCTGCCTTAATGGCAAAATCCTTTATCTTCTCTACCGCATGAATTAGTACGCTTCTTCCGGTAGGTATTCGATACTGAGGAAGCTCCATAACAAAATTGGAGGTCTCAGACTTATATACAAATTTATTGAGTAATAAGGATACTATAATTGCGACCACGATACTCAGCATATAGAGGGAATACGTAACCAAGGTCTTATTACTATCGGCAAAAATGACTGATACAAATAAAGCAAAGATAGGAAGCTTTGCACCACAGGGCATAAAGCCAGTAATAATTGTGGTTATTCTACGATCCTTTTCAGATTCCAGAGTTCTTGTAGAATTAATTGCAGGTACTCCACATCCAAAGCCCATTAATAAAGGAATGAAGGAACGGCCGGATAATCCGAAACGACGGAAAATACGATCCATAACAAAGGCAACCCTGGCCATATACCCACTATCCTCTAGTACTGAGATCAGAAGAAACAGTACCAATACCAAAGGAATGAAGCCGATTACTGCACCGATACCACCCATTATTCCATCAATGACAAGGGAATAAACCCAGGGTGAAGCATCTGCCAGTAGTCCCTCTAATAATCCGGTCAGTGCACCCCATCCCGTTTCTGCCAGACCTGCCAACCAGATACCCGGACTAGGCAGCCCTTCAATAAACAAGAAATTCTCGCTGAAGGTAACGGCAAAAAGGAGATACATAACCACTGCGAAGACAGGGATTGCCAAGAAACGGTTGGTAAGTAGCTTATCCAGCTTATCGGAATTAGTTTCAACATGACCGATACTTGATTTCTTTATCGCATCCTTTACCAGCTTTGCTATGTATTGATATCTGAGATCAGCAATTTTGGCCTCCAGATCGACACCTTTGCTTTTCTCAGTATTTTCTATGATACCTTTTACTTTTGTCTTCTTATCTTCTTCTAATTCCTCAAAGACTACCTCATCTGCTTCAACTAACTTCAGGGCCCTCCAGTAGGTCTCTTCCTCCGTGGTTGCGCTAAGGTTCTTTCTTACCTCTTCAATCACATCCTTAACCTGGGAATCATAGAGCTCCGGTCTTGCAGTAAGCTTCTTGCTTTCTGCAACCTGTGCTGCAGCTTTCATCAGGTCGTCGAGTCCCTTTCCGCTTCTTGCAACGATTCCAACCACAGGAATACCTAAGAGCTTCTCTAGTTTATGAAAATCAATTTTGTCTCCCTTCGCCTCTACCTCATCCATCATGTTAATGGCTAAGACCATGGGTACTCTGGTTTCCATAATTTGAAGAGTCAGATACAGATTACGCTCGATGCTAGTTCCGTCCAGAATATTAATAACCGCATCGGGTCTTTCTTTCACAATATAATCTCTTGCTATGATTTCTTCTGCAGAGTAGGGAGAAAGAGAGTATGTACCTGGAAGATCCAGAATCGTAATATTTTTATTCTTTCGATAAACTCCCTCCTTCTTATCAACAGTTACACCTGGCCAATTACCAACATGTTGCCTTGAACCGGTTAATTCGTTGAATAGAGTTGTTTTCCCACAATTAGGATTTCCAGCTAATGCAATGATATAAGACATGTTGCTCCTCCTGATTATTCTATCGTAATTTGGCTGGCTTCGCTTTTTCTAAGACTTAGCTCATAGCCTCGAATATTTATCTCGATTGGGTCACCTAAAGGTGCTACCTTAATTACCTTTACCATCGCTCCAGGAGTAACTCCCATATCCATAATTCTCTTTCTTATCGGTCCTTTCTCTCCTATTGATGTAACAACACCTTCCTGACCAGGCTTAAGATCCTTTAACGTCATCACTTACCTCCATTATTTCGACATTTATTTATGAAATCATATTTAACTATTCGACCATAATCATGGATGCAAGTCCACGGTTCAGTGCAATCTTTACACCCTTAATCATAAGAATCAGACCGCTTGAGTTCTCCCCGACTACCTGTACACTCTCGCCTTTGATAAAACCAAGATCACGAAGATGCTTCTTCATCTCATCCTTACCTCGAAATTCAGATACTCTTCTAATTTCACCTACTCCTAACATCGCCAGTGACATACCGCTTCCTACCTTTCATTTTGTATGATAATGATTATCATTTACAAGATCATTGTTATCATATGGGAAAACATGAAAAAAGTCAAGAGATTTTGATATCGATTCTCATTTATTTACACATAAAAATATCGATAAACGCATCTCTCACACGTTTATCGATATCACTTACGGTCAAAACCCGATTTCACCTATGTAATTCAACATTACTTTCTTATAACTTCCTGTCTTTCCTTGCAGTTTATATTCTGACCCCTAATTCCCTAAGCTCTGTTATCATTTGGTCATAATTCTTAACTTGTATCGTATGGAAGCCGAAGGGCTTTGCACCTTCCAGATTATCGGCCAAGTCATCAAGAAAAACTGCTTCAGTAGGTTCTATGTTATATTGATTAATCAGCGCCTGATAAATCTTAGGCTCAGGCTTAATCGACTTAACTTCGTAGGAAATCACTCCTCCATCTACATAATTGATGAATTCGAAGGTTGGTTTACTAAGGGCAAAATGCTTTTTGCTGTAATTCGAAAGGAGATAGACTATATATCCGTTATCCTTCAGTCCCTTTACAAAGTCCCTTGAATATTGATATTCCTTTACGATCTGATCAAAGGAATGGAAGAAGGATAATATCTCCTGTTTTAATTCCGGATCCTTTGCAATACTTTCCTCAATCAGCTCCTCTTCTTCACGTTCACCTCGATCCCATTCATTCCAGAAGCCACTAAGTACGGTTGCCTTAGCGATACGTTCTCTGATTTCGGGAGTATAGCCGCATTCCTCTAGGTATTCCTTCCAACGAAAATGAGCCAGCACATTACCGATATCAAGTACAATTGTTGTAATTCTGTTCGTCATATTTCTTTTCTCTATTTCACTATTCTTCTGGTAGGCTACCCTGGGAGCACCACTCTCCAGGTATATGATGCCACATCTTAAGTAACCATTCTTCAAAAGAAATTTTTGCATAACTATATTATCCTCATGAGTATCAATTCGGATATTAGGACACTGTTCGTAGCACCAGTCAAGACAATAGGAGGCTACTCCTTTCTTATGACTAGCGGAGGCAATCCGATGTACTACGCCGTAGGGCGCATCGTCCAGCCACTCCCCCTCATATATCTTAATATAAGTGGGATCAATTCCTATCGTGAAGCAGAATACACCAACGATTTGACCCTCATCCAAGCAGACATAGCTTCTCTTTTCGTTGATATCCTCTGTAATCAATTCCATGCTCGGGTAACCGTTAATCCATTGATTATGATTACCATGCTGTCTCATATATTGTCTGGCAAGATCATAGATTGTCATAACCGTTTCCAAATCCCTCAGTGAGGTATGTCTTATCTCCATGTTGATGCATCCTTTCCGTAGGCAAGTAAGTTTGATTTTACTCGATTATTATAATATATGGCACGGAAGAAAGCTACCGCTAATGAATATTTTATTAAAAGTTCAGCTTTAATAATCCCTCTTCGTATTTTGCTCCCTGAACCTCTTTATTCTTCAGTTTTGCGGGAAGAATGAAGCTTCGCCTCTCATTCTTAATGATTAGAGTTAATTCATCACCCTTTTGTAGTAAGTCCATATCCTTTAGTTCAAAGAAAGGCAGAGAGATTTTGAACACTTCAGTGTCTCCCTCTTGTTCGACAGTAAAGATTGTCTCTTTAAATAGGATATCCTCCGGATTATACTCACCGTATAAAGTCGAAGCAACAACGGTTAATCGGTTAATCGTTCGAAGCTCATGCTTTAGTAACTCCAGATAGAAGATCGGTACCCCTGCAAAGCTTTCTCTAATATCCTTCAGTGCTTCCTCCTGATTCTTCATCCACTGATGAAAATAGCCAGACATAGATTCCTTAGGGTATATCCTATTTATAATAATAGCATCCACGTTGTAATTAAATAGATGGAGGAAGGAAAAGTTACGTTTCGCTTCTTTGATAACAATCTTTTCCGGAGTAGTTACAATTCGAATGCTTACTATATCCTTATCCCATAGCAGCTCCCGAAGGGTATTCATCTTTTCCATCAGAACCTCTACCTCATCAAAAATCGTATCCTTAGGCATGGGTATCTTCATGATTTTGGATACAGCCGGCCCTGCTACCTTCATTGCCTTACGCTTCATTGGAAGCATCTGGTTGATCCATCCTCCGAACATCTCAGGAAATTTTAGCAGTGATAAGGTCTCTCCAGTCGGTGCACAATCTACAATCAGCACATCATATAAGCCTTCCTCATATATATCCTTTATCTTAAATAACGCCGTTAGCTCCTCAAAACCGGGAAAAACAAGAAGTTCCTCAGCCTCAAGACTTTCTCCGTTCTTCGATACCATCATCTGGTGAAGATAATCCTTAATGGATCCCCAAGCTCGTTCACATTCGCTAATAGCATCTATCTCCATCGCATAGAGTCCTTTTGAAACCTCGCTAGGTTTTGGACCTAGTTTGTAATCTAGGGCGTCCCCTAGGCTATGCGCCTGATCGGTACTTATGACCATTACCTTCTTACCGGAGGCTGCTAGCTGACATGCCGTTGCTGCAGCAATACAAGTCTTTCCCACTCCACCTTTTCCTGTATATAAAATTATTCTCATCTGCCATCCCCCTATTCGATTGTTACTTTACGAACTTTAGTATCAGAAGCACTTTGGGATGTGTCAGAAGCCTTCCCGGTGTCCTCCATTGCTGACAGGAAATACTCCTTCGCTATCACAACAAACTCATTTTCCAGATTCTCAATTCGATTTACCATACATTCCGGCATTATCTCCTTTAACGCTTGATATTCCATCTGCTTCGCCTTCATCATCTTAACAATAAATTGCCTATTCATCTGACCTTCCTCCTTCTACCGGTACAAATTGTATTTTTAAAAACTGATCAATTATCTTAGCTCCTGCAACACGGTATTTACGAAGTACATTTGGAAGAGGAATACTCCTCTTGAAATTTCCGATTCGTATTATGATATCCGTTCCGGTCTCATACAACAGAACCTCCTCCTTGGCTGCACAGGGGAGATATACCTTCAACTGATAGCCGGTCTCTGTCTTTTCATACTCCTCGTTGCGTACCTTCGTCTTTATGTCCAATATCGTGGAATCGGTCAGGACATCATCAACAATTCTGTCTAGAGCCTTCATTCCAGATATCTCGATATCGTACCATTTCACTCTATAAAGAGGTATGGTGCCGAAGATCTGCTCTATTTCCTTAATATACTCAGCCTGTAGCATCAACCATTCATCGAAGAAGTCCAATTTTATATCCGCCGGCAGGATGCGATTAATAAAGATAGCATCCACATTGAAATTGAAAAGATTCAAATACATATAATTTCTCTTTGTCTCCTCCACTATCATCTTTTCCGGCATACAGACAAGGCGGATACTGGAGACATTCCGATTCTTTAGTAACTCCTGGAGCAGCACAAGCTTGGTATACAACAACTCAATATCATTCATGGCTTTTCCGTCCGGAAGCTCCACCTTAAACAACTTCTGAGATACCGGATGAAGTAATCTCATCGCGAACTTCCCGATCGGGAAGAGCTTCTCCATATACCATGAAAATAATTCGGGGAACTTTAATAAGGACAAGGTCTCTCCCGTCGGAGCGCAGTCCACAATAATCACATCAAATTCCTGACTATCATAAATCTGCTGAATACGAAGCAGTGAGAATAATTCTTCAATCCCGGGTAACATAGATAAGTCTTGTGCTGACTCCTGTTTTGTATCCATACCCTTCAGCATTTTATCAATTGCACGTACTAAATTACTAAAATTATGCTCCATCTCAAATTCGGGATCAATCTCCAGCCCATAAAGATTACCTTCTATACAGGTAATTTCCCTTCCAATGGTCATCTCAAAGAGATCCCCCAAATTATGTGCCATATCAGCACTAACGATCAGTGTCTTCCTGCCGGAAAGAGCAGCTTTTCTAGCGTGGGCTGCAGCAACACTGGTCTTTCCCACCCCTCCCTTACCGGTAAAAATAATAATTCGACCCATATCCTTCCTCCTTTTATTTATCATCCTTATATCATTGTTACTTATCCTGGCATATCGTTCTGACTATCATATTTGTTTTGTTTTCTTAATTCGACTATAATTTAGTTCACATATCGAATACTTCGTTAATCGAACTATTTCTTTTAAGAAAAACAGAACTCTGGTATAGCGGCTTTTATACCCACGATACAAATGTTCTGTTTACTCTATGATGATTTTTCGAACGGTTTTCTTCGTCTCCTGAACCTGTTCCTTTTTCGCCAAATCACTGGTCATAATGTCAATGATCTTAGCAGCAATGCGAAATAAAGCCAACTTCTCTTCCTCAGTAACCGCATCCATGAAAAGCTGATAATAACGCTCCAGCTCCTTCATTTGTGCAGCCAGGAACTCCTTGCCCTCCTCGCTGATCATGATGGTGACTACTCTTTTATCCACCACATCCCGTTCTCGCTTGATGACACCGCGCTTCTCCAGCCGTCCGACAATCCCTGTTGCAGTATTGAGAGGCACACTCAGATATTCGGCTATCTCGGTCATATTCGCACTGCCCTTCCGGTACACATAGAACAAGGCAAAAACCTCGTTCTTCGAATAGTCAAGGAAGATGTTATTCCATTGTTCCGGAAAGAATAAAAATTTAAATTGGTCAATAAATTCAAATATAAAACCTTCCAGTGTTCCTTCTTTCATAGCATCTACCCTAGAATTGTATTTACTTCGAGTATCGAAATATGATTTAATTCTATCACCGAAGTATTTTAATGTCAACACTAAAATTAATAAATTTATAATTATCAACTTCGTAGATTTTATGAATTGCATGTTCAAAGGCGTTCGCTTCAAAATAGAATCTATTCATAAAAAGAATTTACTCATAAAATGAATTTACTCATAAAATGAATTTACTCATAAAAAGAAACTACTCATGGGAGTAGTTTCTTAACTTCAAAGGCGCTGATACGATCCACTTTATAGGATGCATCCTGAAAAGCTGCCGATTCATATAATACATATACATAATTTCCATCGATTGCAATTCCTTCATTCATGGAAGGAACCTCGACTGTCTTTAGACTGTCGCCAAGATCCATACTTCCGCTGTCCTCCTCTGAGAATTCCGGAAGATATATGTCGATTTGACGCATATATCCACGCAAACCCTTATATAACTGGCAGGAGCGGGACATGAGCAGGTATCCGTCCTGTGTAAAGGCAATTCCCTGAACTCTGGTTGGCATGGTTATTGCATCTGACTTCGTTAAGGTAACATAGGTATCAAAATCATCGATATAGTAGCTATACAGTTTTGTACTTTTTAATTCGTTATAGGAGCCCACCCACAGCTTATCATTATAATAGGTGATATAAGATGCCGAGATACCTACCTTACATACCGAATGAAAATTCACATTAACACTGGGCTTTCCTGACTTTACAGCTGCCACAATATCGGAATACCATAATGCGGATACCTTACTTCCTGTTGTCAGGTAGACACTCTTACCATCGTAACAAATTCCTCCGACATGAGCATCGGTCGGTAATACCAGCGTGGTTAACAGCTTCTTCGTCTTCTTATCCATAACATAGATTACAGAAAGCTCTTCATCGGACAGATCATAAGCCGATATTAGTAGATAATTTTTAGCAAAGGTTATGCTCTGAGGACACATGGTCGAGCTTTGGAAACCGCCAACATTGGTGTTGATCAATCCAGGTATGATGTAACTCTTTTTATAGTTGACATTTTCTTTGAAGAATCCAATATTGATATAAGCAGCAGAGCCTTTGAAGGCTGCTTCATCCGCAAAATATTTAGCCTCTGTACTGGTAGCCTGGGGCTCTACAATGGTAACCGTCTTTACCTCAGACTTTGCTCCCTCGTATACGACCCCTTTATATTCCTTCTTCGCCAGCATATAGTACGAATAACTGTAACCGGTTATTACATTCTCTACCATATAGGAGGTTGTATTCCCTGCCACTGTTGTCAATAAGGAATATCCGGAAAACTCATCACCGGAATAGATCTCATAGGAAGTAGCTCCAGTAACCACTGACCAGGACAATCTGGCCACTTTATCTCCTGATTTTATCCGGAGCACTACCTTGGAAGGGTTTGTGCTAAGGTCTAGAATAGGTGAGTCTTCGCCATAAAAGGTGTTATTTACTCGATAAGCACATACCTTATATTGATAGCTGGTTCCAGGTTTAAGCTTTGTATCCAGATACGAAATATTAGTCGTATCACCCAAGTAGGTAAAATCCTTTGCTGAAACTTCCTTTCGGTATATAATGTAACCAGTAGCTCCATTTACCATACTCCAGGACAGCCCGACAGAAGTATCTGATATCTCTACAGAATTCAGAAGTTCAACCTTTCCCGGTACTGTTGTTGCCTGAAAGGGATCCGAGAATACGCCAGTGTAAGTCATTCCATCCATCTGCCTTACCGCACGTATCTGATAGGAATAGACAGCACTGCTATAATCTGTTACAGAATAGGAATTCGTCTGTACTGTAGCTTGAAAACTATATGTTCCTGATGGTTCTTCCTTACGATAAACCTCGTAGTAGGAAACATCCTGTACTGCAGGCCAGGTAAACGTATAGGATGAAAGACTTCTTTCACTGATGCTTATATTCGTAATCTTCGCAGGCATTACCTGGATTGGAAGATATAAGGCCAGATTCTGGTAACGGACTGTAATTACCTGGTTACCCAATTGCTTATTATTATAGCCTTCTACCACGTAATCCGTGATTATACTACTGGTTCCGTCACTGTTTTGGCCTATGATTTCCATACCGGTAGCGTCAAAATCCTCACCATATCCATAGATCACTTTATCCGGGTAACGTCCAAGCCTTATCTCATTGACCGTTGCAGTTGAACTCGCTTGTGCTGTACTCATACTGAACAGATTGAACAGACCGAAGGATACAATGGTTAGCAGGCATAATATCACTAGTTTTTTCTTCATTATGTAAGCAGCTCCTTATCAGTAAACTTTTGGTAGTTTGTCTGACTTATTATATGGTTGTAATTTGTCAATCATGTGGTAAAAAAGTGAAGAAAATATTAAGGAGCCCTCTTTAACGAGTATTTTAATAATATGAAATTTAATTTCCTTTGTTTAGGTTTTCTAAAATTTCTAAATATCGCTTTGTTGCAAGTTCACTTTTCGAGCCTTTTCTGCAGAATGAAAGCTTAGCCAGTTTAGGTACAACTCGCTCTACCACAATCTGTTCATCCATCGTTTTTGATTTGAGGGTTTCAAAGGCTTCAAGGAAACGATGGTCATTTTTGGCATAGTTATAAAAAGACAAAACATACACATATTCGAACAAATTATAATTCCGAAATGGATATTCAACCTGCTTAAATAGTGTCCCAATTCCATAATGGCATGGTCCGATTGGCTTGCGGATAATCCAATGCTCCAATAAAAACTCTACCGCTCTATCAAGCGCAGGCTCATTGTTCAGATACTTACTAAAACGAAATGCATTCAGTGCATTGAGCGTGGGTTTCGGATTGGAATATTCGGTCTCCTCTCCATGTCCATAAAAAAATTTATCGCACCGCCAACCACCATCTCGATACTGAATATCTAAGAGATGTTGAAAGGTCTTTTGAATTCTTTCATCCTCTACATACCCCATATGGCACAACACGTTAGTAGCAATCGCCGTTTGACAAGGATAAATGCTACCTTTTGGGTATATTCGAAATCGACCATCCTTCTGCCATACGCTAAAAATCAAATCCGCGGCCGCTTTTAAAATAGGCTCTTCTGGTGACATTCCAAGTTCTAAAAGATAAAGTACACTTTCAAAAGTGGAAAAGGGAGAGCCTTTGAGCAATTTATTATCTGGCGTTGCCCATAGGTCTGCACCATTGTCATATCGGTGGGATAGTATCTCTTGGACATCTGATTGATACTCATTTTTTATTGACATTTTTAATCCTCCTTACGATCAAATCATATCTATCCTCTTAACTTAGGTCTAGTCTAAGATAAGAGAATGTTATTTTTTATTGGTTTTTAGGTAGATTCCAAAAATTTCCTTATCCCATTATACAGAGGCAGGCTATCCTATGTCAACCTTATCATTATCATCTGGATCTGAGAATACACGAAGCAAAAAACTACATAACATAAAAATAATTTTTCACCACCTTATGATTTGATGGCGCCAAAAAAAGGAGTTAGTTATTAACAAACCAACTCCCTTATGGGTATGATATTCAATTTTATTACTGTCAATTATACCTAATTATTGCAGCTTCCCTAAGCGGCGGAGCATGGTCTTCTCAACAGCATTCATGATATTCTCGTAGCCGGTACAACGGCACAGGTTACCTGATAAGAGCTTACGAAGCTCTTCTCTGGTATATTCCTTACCGCTTTCCAGTATCTGAACTGCTGTCATGATGAAGCCCGGAGTACAGAAGCCACATTGAACGGCTGCTTCCTCTATAAAGGCCTGTTGAATATCAGCCAATTCTCCGTTCGGTCCAAGTAAGCTCTCCAGGGTTCGGATATTCTTACCGTCTGCCCAGATAGCCAGATAGATACAGGAGTTAAAGCATTCTCCGTCAATGATAACATTGCAGGCACCACATTCACCAACCTCGCAGCCCTTTTTTACCGAAGTAAGACGGTAATCATTACGAAGCATATCGGTTAAGGAGGCGCGGACATCTACCATAGTCTCGGTTTCTTTTCCATTAATTGTACATTTCACTAATTTAAATTGTGCCATTATACTTCACCTCCCGAAAGCTTGATTGCTTCTAGCAAGCAACGATGAGCCATCTCTACGGCAATGTGCTGACGAAGAGCCTTGGAAGCACGCCAGCTGTCACGGGGCTTAATATCTTCTAGGACTGCTTCACTGATCTTCTTAAGTAGATCTCCACTAATTTCGCTATTCCTTCCGACACCTTCTGCAGTGACAGCACGAAGTGGAGTAGGCCCCTGAACGCCATAGGCAATACGCACATCCTCCAAGGTCTTCTTATCCGCAGACAGCTTCACATTCACTGAACAGCCTGAGGTTGCTATATCCATGGCATTTCTCATGGCATACTTGATATAATGGCCATGATATCCTTCATAGCTTTCCTTCGGGATTAGAATTGCAGTCTGAAGCTCATCGGGATGAATATCAACTGTTCCTGCCTTAATGTAAAACTCCCTGATCGGTATGCAACGCTTTCCTGCACTGCCGGTCAACTCAATCAGTGCATCCCAGGCAAATAAAGTAGAGGCAGAGTCAGCAGAGGTTACACCATTACAGGTATTGCCACCAATCGTACCGATATTTCTGATTTGTGGGCCACCGATCATATCCACGGCTTGCCCCAGAACGTTAATGTATTCCTGAATAATTGGATCCTTCGTAATATGAGAAAAGCTTGTGAGTGATCCAATTCGGATCGTACCATCTTCTGTAAGAGATACGCCACGCAGCTCATCCAGCATATAGATGCTGATGACTTCTTTGCCTGCGAGCTTTCCTTCCCTCATTTGAATTAATATATCACTTCCTCCGGCTAATATGATTGCCTGGGGATGCGCTAAGCGAAGCTCTACCGCATGACTGACGCTGGATGCTTCGAACATTTCCTTAATATCGTACATGATGTTCCCCCTTTCTTATATTAGCCCTTCCTCTTTAAAACGTTCAAAGAGGATATGAGGCGTCATAGGGATGTTGTTAATCGCAACACCGGTAGCATTTAAGATTGCATTACGGATCGCCGGAGCTACCGGACATGCCGGAGGCTCACCCAGTGCCTTTGTTCCAAACGCGCTGGTCGGCTCATAGTTCTCAACAAACTGTGCTTCCAAATGTGGGTGATCCATAAAGGTAGACAGCTTATAATCCAACAGGTTATCATTCAAAGTCTTACCTGTCTTGGGATCAAACAGAAGCTGCTCGGCCAATGCATATCCGATACCCATACTCATACCACCATGAACCTGTGCCTCTGCCAGTTGGGGATTAATCAGCTGACCCACATCATGAACGTTGATAATATCAAGTAAGTTCACCTTGCAGAGAGGAATGTCAACCTCAACCTCTGCGAAGCAGCAACCAAAGGAATACGCATTGGACTTGATCTGATAGGTACTCTCCGCGGTCATATGCTCAGCGTGGCTCATACTATATAATGCTTCAGTAGCAAGCTCACTGAGGGATATCATCACGCGTCCATCCGCCTTACGGACAATCTGCCCCTCTACCAGATCCAGTTCAAAGGAAGGCATTCTGGTTAATTCATAAGCATACTTCAATATGCGTTCTTTTAATATCAGCGCGGTTTGTTTGATGGAAAAGCCCGCCACATAGGTCTGTCTGGATGCATAGGCACTGGTACCAAACGGAGTTACGTCGGTATCCTGATTCGATATTACATGGACTTTGTTAAAGGGAATACCTAAGGCATCTGCTGTCATTTGAGCAAAAGCGGTATCCGCGCCCTGACCAATCTCCGTCTCAGCAAGCTGTAACTGAACGGATCCATCTTGGTTAAGTACCATTCGACAAGCAGAGGTCTCTAAGCTAATCGGCCAAACACCGGTATTGTACCAGAATACCGAACAGCCTACACCCTTGCGAATGGGACCGGTCTGATTCTGATACTCCTTGAACTTACGGTCAAAATCTATGTAACTCTTACCTTTTTCTAAACATTGATTAAAGCTGTCAAAATAGTTCTCGTTCTTGGAGAAACCGTCCACAAAGCCAACGGGCATCAAATTCTTGCGGCGATATTCCACCGGATCCATTCCAAACGTTCTCGCAATATCCTCAGTATGTGATTCTGCAGCAAACATTGCCTGTGGAATTCCGTAACCACGCATCGCTCCTGCAACCGGACGGTTCGTAAATACGGTATAGGAATCACATTCCATATTGTCACAAGGATACAATTGCGGGATAGCATTCATTCCTTTAGCTGCAATGCCATGACCATGAGAAGCATAAGCTCCCTGATTGGAGAAGCATTCCAGCTTTCTTGCTGCAACGGTACCGTCAGGACGTGCCCAGCTTACTACATGGAAGCGAATAGCATGACGAACGCGATTACTTACAAAGGTTTCTTCTCTGGTAACATCTATTTTGACGGGACGTCCGCCAACCTGTGTCGTCAAATACGCACAAAGCGGCTCATATAGAGCATCCTGTTTATTACCGAAGCCACCGCCGATATAGGGTTTTACGATACGAACATCACCCCAGGGAATACCCAAGGCCTGCCCGACAACACGACGGATAATATGAGGAATCTGCGTCGAGGACACCACAGTGATACGGCTGCCCTCCATACTGGCATAACAGATATGATTTTCAATATGACAATGCTGAACCGTTGGAGTCTCATACCATGCATCAAATTTTATTAATCCAGGTTCTTTAATTGCTTCTTCGTAATTGCCCTTCCGAAGTGAAGAGTGTCCCAGTATATTATTCGGATATGCTTCGTGTAGCTGAGGCGCATCAGGACTCATTGCTTCCTGGACATCAAGAACAAAGGGAAATTCCTCATATTCAACCTTAATTGCCTCCAGTGCCTGCTTTGCAGCCACCTCTGTCTCTGCTATAACTGCAGCCACATCATCACCATAAAAACGTACTCTGTCTGTTAATAATAGTCTGTCTGCTACATCCTGATGAGCAGGATCTGTTGACCACGGATGTCCTGCTGTCGGAAAATAAATCTTAGGCACATCAAAACAGGTGACTATCTTAACCACCCCCGGAATTTTCTCTGCCTCTGAAACATCAATGGCTTTTACGATACCATTTGCAATTGTCGAATGTAGGATCTTCGCAATAAATGCATTCTTCTCACAAAGATCATCGGTATACTTAGCCCTTCCGATAACTTTGTCCAAGGCATCTACACGCGGAACACTTTGACCGACTGTCATTTTGGCAACCTCCTTTAATGTAAAGAAAATAAGTAATTCTGTGACTGTTTCCCTTAATTCTTAGACCATTTGATCTAATTAATTGCTGATTCATATTATAGCACAAAAGTTTCCAAAATAAAATCATTTATTTGTTATATTTATATAAAACATTAGCAGCTCTTATAAATAGGTACGGGTTTGATGAAACCACCTCCTAATATAATATGAAGGCATCTTTGCCGTGATACAAGCGCCGATGCCTCATAAATCCTTTTTTATTATACAGTTACTCCTCTATATCCTGCGCATTCAATAGCTCGATGAACTCCCGTTTCTCAAATTCCTGTACCGAAATTCGATTTTTGTTAGGATTGGCAAATACAAAGGTCTTGTCTACATTATCCACATAGTTCTGAATCTTATCATTGGTTGCACTGATGATTGCCTGGAAGCCAAGGGTCCGAATCAGACCGATACAACTTCCTACCTTTTCCGCATCCATTTTGGAGAAGGCCTCATCCAGTACCACAAGCCTTGGTGTCGTTCGTCTTCTGAGACTTGACTTTTGGTTAATGTGATAGACCTGTGCAAAGCTTGCCAATAGTGCAACATATAAGGGATTCTGCCCTTCCCCTCCGGAGTTTTTCGAAAGCATTCGACTTAATCTCATCGGTGGCATACCTTCCACCAGCTGCTCCATATCGAAGGAGAGATAGGTTCGATAATCCGCATACTTCTCCATGTTCGCTCTTGCTTCCTCTAAGGTTTTGGTATCACAATTTTCCGGCGGCATGAATAGCTCAATCAGCTCATTGATTAACTCACTGTAATCCTTCTCATGCTGCATACTGAATAGATTCATCTGATTACTTACGTTTCCGGTCAGCTGATGGGGATTAATCTCCAGATTTTCGTCCATGAACATATCGTAGAACTTTCCGTCCTCGCCACGGTTTTTAGTAATGATAAATCGATATTTATCCTTTCCAAAATCCATCTGTGAGAGAATGCGGTTTAGATCTTCCTTCTGTTGCATAACCTCCTTAATGGCATCACGGATCTTATAGATGAAATCCGTCTTAAAATGATAGATGGCCTGAACTGCCTGCTCATTTGCCTTCTTCATAAAGTCATTCAGCTTATCACTTTGTAGACTCTCCAGTAATTGCTCGTATTCCTGGTTGTCTCGGTTGGTCAGTGATAACCCACGATAGGCGTATACACTGTGATACTGCTCTCTGCGCTTCAGTACCTTTATGAATTCTTCCTCTAATTGTCGTTCTAGGAGCTGCTTCTGATTAAGAAGGTCAATTCGCAGCTTATCCATACTCTTATTATCCGTACGATGAAGCATAGCCTGATAAGCTTCCTCACGCCGGGAATCGTATTGATCATTTTTCTGCTTCTCTATTAGCTCCTCATTTAAGGACAGAAGCTCGTCAGAGGAGGCACGGATAATGTTTTCCTTAGCACCGAGCGCGATAATCGCTTTTTCCTTTTGCTTGCTCTTTGCATCAATAGCCTGCTCAATCAGAAGCTTTTTCGCCTTCCAATCATCAATATTTAACTGCTTCAGTAAGGCGATTCGATTCTTATAATCCTCCTTTAATAACTCCTTCTCTTTGATCTGGCTTATTTCCTGAAGCTTTCCTTCATAAAAATCAACATCATTCTGTAGGTACTCATAAGCAAGAAGCTCCTCTATCCTATGAAGCTCCTTATCGAGAGGGTCCTTTTGTACTTTAAAATCATTGAGATTCTGTTCTAAGAGTCTTAATCTACGCTCAATGGCACTTCTACCAATATAAGCGTCTTCCGTATAATTACGCGGATTGATGTGTTGCAACTTATAGCCCTGATAGAGAATACAATCCGGAGTGATTCCGCTTTTAATCCCACGAAGCTCTTCAACTGAGCGACATTTGATTACTGATCCCATCAAATAGTCGGTATAGGCCTTAATATAATTGGAGCTTGCTTCTATCTCCTGTGCCAGAGAATTACTCTGAACGGGTTTAGAATCCTTCATTACACGCTCTGTATCTATTACTGCTACACGGTAATATTTCTTAGAATCTAATCGGTGATAAAGCTCCATCGCTTGCTTCGCATACTCGGGAGGAACCATTAGACTTAGCTTATTATTTCCCATATAGCCTTCGATGGCATTACGCCATTCTTCATTCTTCACTTCGATGGCATCAGCAAGAATCTCTACCTTTACCGGCATCTCAAATTCCTGTTCCAGCTCCTTCGTTAAGTAATCCTTAACCTCTAGTAGAAAGGATGGATATGCCTTCTGTCCACCTTTTAATATATTCATTTGTTTTGATATATCACTTAGCTTATATGCAAATTCGTTAATCTTGGCTGTTAGCTCGTCCTTATCTTTCGTTAGCTCACCTCTGATTCGGTTTAGAGTGTCCTTGACCTCCCAGATCTCATTGGCTGTAGCTTGACGTCCAATAAAATGCTCAATTCCTGCCCTTACCGCATCATCCGGATAATCCGTGGAAAGCCAGTCCGCTAGCCCGCTGCCTATCTTATCATAGGAAGTCTTGCTGCGATACAATAGCTCCAGCATCTGGTTCAAGCTTACGAGTTCCGCTTCCAAATGCTCATATCCACTGTTCTGAATTGCAAAGGCCACTTCGTCTCTCTCCTCCTGAAGTGTCAAAAGCTCTGCCTCTAAGGCTTCGATGGATTTGGTCAAGCTCTGAATATCCTCCTTGTATTCCACCTCCTGGCTCTGAAGCTTATCTAGCTTCGCTTCCACTATGGAGATATCCAGCTTATATAGATTATATTGCAGCTGTTCGATCTGTGCGGAGTAGGTCTCATAACGGCTATATTGCTGACGGATATCGGTTAGTAAGGTGATCTCACTCTTAGTATCCTCCAGCCTACGCTTCAGTCTGGTATATTGGGTAACGCTATCTTGCATATCCTCCATATGAATATCATTTTCTGTACAGATATAATTCTTAACAAAGTCCTCCAGCTTCATATCCATCTTAAAGGGAATCGCCTTCTTGAAGAGCGCAGGAAAGTGCTTGGGATGCAGTCCACCAAAGAAGTTAGTATATAATTCATTTCGGAATTTCTCATTGGTCCGACTGAAATAATAGTCCTCCTTACTATAATTGGTCTCGATATATTCCTTCAGTTCCCCCACTGAGAATACCTTATCTCCGTCACGATAATGATTTGGTGCCAGAGCACCGGTGTGTCGGAAGAACAATCTGTTCACATCATTTACACTTACATCCACATCGAAAACAACTCCGATGCACTGATACTTATGGGTCTCGGTATCCTTAAGCTCCAGAACGATAGTCGTTGAGAAATTCTTATTTCGCAGATAGCTAATCTCATTATTCTCCTGAACTACTTTCATACCACGCAGATACTCGATTAGCGTACGGTCTGAATCCTCCTTTGCTGCTTTGTTAAAGAAGCCGCGGCCATTGCTGTCAGCATACAATACAATCTGAAGAGCATCCAAAACCGTGGACTTACCACTGCCCGAATGTCCGGTAAAGAAATTGATTTCATCATGAAAGGATAGGATCTTTTCATTAATATAGTGCCAATTATTCAGACACATCTTCGAAAGTGCTTGATATCTGTCCATCGTCGATTACCTCCCCTTCCTCTTGATATTGCTCAATAATCACCCCGATTGACTGGCTGTCCAGTAATAAATTTATCGTAGGATAGATGATAAACCTTGTATCCCCATCCATTTCCCCAAGCTCATCAGTGATCTCGATTACCTGATACTTCTTCAGCGCTGTCATAGTCTTTTTGAGCTCCGTTGGAGAGATGGATTTACTGTTCCATAGACGGAATAATTGGATTTTATCATACACCTCATTCAAGGAGGAGTATACATGAATGGAGCTAGAGGCTGTATTCATCTGCTCATCGAAGATTAGTTTTAATAGTAGCAGAAAGATAGTGGTTAATCGACTTAATTTATCACCCTGCAGATTCCTGGTCACGATCTGCATAATTCCATACTGTCTGTTCTCAAGAAGATCAATATCGGCAATCTTAAAATACTCCTTCAAGAAATCCAGATGTCTTTCACAAATACGGTACATACGATTCGGCAGATAACGCTCTGTCTTTTTATCATATTTACGTTCTAAGATATAGGTCTGGTGATACAAGGTCCTGACTACCTCTCTAAGCTCATCCTTCTCTTCGTCCAGGAGTTCGTTATAATAAGGGAACATAAAAATCCTTTCTTTCAGTCAGCATTCGGTAATTGTGGTAGTTACTTATGCTGTTCTTCAATATAATAATCTATGTTAGGGTATTAGTAAGCTTTATTCTTCTATTGATATGAATATCGCTGTGTATTAATTATGCCAAGCTAAACCGGTTAATGGTAGTTGCTATTCTTCTCAAATACAATATCAGGGTAGGAATATTTTCCACTCGTAATCATCCCTCGATCACCTGGTACTACATGGAAGGGACTTGATCTTCGAATGCTATAATCATAAGCCAATACCAAGAGTTCAAAGTCCTCATCCTTATCAATTCCCAAGTCTCTTGTAGAAAAGCTTCCGCCTTGCATACGTTCCAGGATAAAGGCTTCAATCTGCGCTTTGCTATATCGGTGTTTATTTTGATTAATGCGGAGTATATCCTCCTTGGTTAATTCCTCCTCAGTCTCCACCTCGAGCTCTACCGTGTCCTCGAACTGCTTCCGCTTCCCTCGCTTCTTATAGAAGGAATCCGGCGTAATCACCGTATGATCGTTCAAGAGGAATACCGATGTAACCTGGGGATACAGCTTTTGTCCCCTTGCCTCTGACATTAGGTTCAATAATGCAATTACATTCCCTTGCATACTGTCATCACTGCTTAAAAGGTATTCCAGCCTGCTTACAGTTGCCTTGATATATTTGCTGTGTTCTGAATCAATATGGGAGATCCGTTTCTCCATATTAAGGATTCCCCGTTCAATCTCATCAATGACTCTGGAAAAGTCCCGGAGAATGTCCTCCTCCTGCTTCCCCTCAGTCATGAGCTTATGCTTTAATAAATTAATACGGTCCTCATCCTCACTGATGACACGAAGCAGCCTCTTAATATCATTTTTATAGATATAAAAATTATCACTGGTCTTAAGCAGCCTGTACTTCCGGTTGACAATTGTCTCAACATAGCCATTAAGATGCTCCAGAAGCAGATCCTCATAATTATCCTTCTCCAGAAGAGCACCAAAGAACTGATCCATGTTATGAAGCATGTCCTGCAGAGAGCGGTTGAGTCTCGTGGTATTGATCATCGCAGCCTTCAACAGCTCCAAACCGGCCTTCGTATCATAATAGAAGGAATAGATACTGGTATAAACATTCTGTATGTATAAATCCTGCTCCTCGTCGTCAGGATTACTGACTTTCTTTATTGTCTCAATAAAGGTAGAGGCATAATCCGGTATGATGATATTGGTCTTAAAGGAGCTATAATCCTCCACTCTCTTAAGCCAGGAGAAGCGGATTAAGCGGTTTAATATCTTCGTAGCCATAGGCTCCATACTATCCGGATCATGCTCCTCATCATCCGCCGAGATATCAACGATGCGATCAGAAAAATGCTCTGCGATTAATTGAATACAGGTTTCCTTTGTAAGAAAGTAATCATTGTACAAGTATTCTTCATAGATTACTAGCAGAGCTTCCATATAAATATAACGGTTTCTGGAGCTGAATACCGTCCAAAACTGCTGGGGTAACTGGTAAATTTCCTTCATTGTATCTCCTCGGTCTCAAATCTTATTCATCTATTTATTGTAACATTTTTTGTCGATTGGAACAATGATGGATTTGAGAATGTTATACATAATTGGAATTGACATTTAATTCCGTGTATGTTATTATTTTAACGATATTCCGGTTGGCAGTTATCTTATTATAACTGTTCAAGTTTTGAGCTTATAGGGTGGAGGGCTTTTTTATTAAAGTACTCCATTTTTTATGCATTAAAATAAATAAGCTTTTTATTATCTTAGGAAGGGAGTGTAGTATATGCAGGTGGCGCAAAGTATTCTCGTGGCAATCTTCTGTATGGCTGTCGTATTTGCAGTACTTGGAGTTCTCTGGGCAATTATTCGAATATTCTCAATGCTAATTACTATAATTGAGAAAAAAATTCGACAAGAAGCGAAACTTTAAAGCTCTATATTTTAGGATTAAATTAGAAATGTAATTTAGATCAAAATGTTAGGAGGAGTTAGAGTGTTTTATGAATCACTAATTAAATTATGGGAAGAGTCCGGTTTTGCCGCCTTAACCTGGCAATCCGGAGTAATGATTATTTTGGCATGTGTTCTTCTGTATCTTGCAATTGCGAAAAAGTTCGAACCACTATTACTTCTGCCGATCGCTTTTGGTATGCTGTTGGCCAATTTACCTTTGACCGGAATTATGGCTGCACCGACAAGTGATCAAGAGGTAGGTGGATTATTATATTATCTGTACCTTGGTGTGAAGAAAGGAATCTATCCTTCCCTGATCTTCTTAGGAATCGGTGCGATGACAGACTTTGGTCCACTGATTGCCCGTCCCAGCAGCATGTTGATCGGCGCAGGTGCTCAGTTCGGTATTGCAATCGCTTTTATTGTGGCTATCGCTCTTGGGTTTACACCACAGGAAGCCGCATCTATTGGCATTATCGGTGGTGCAGATGGCCCGACTGCAATCTATCTGACAACAAGATTAGCGCCGCATTTATTAGCCTCCATCGCCATTGCAGCATATTCGTATATGGCACTAATTCCGCTCATCCAGCCTCCGTTGATGAAGCTGCTTACCACAAAGAAAGAGCGAGAAATTAAGATGGAACAATTGCGCAATGTATCAAAGCTAGAGAAAATCTGCTTCCCAATCGCTGTATCCGTCTTCTGTATTCTGCTACTGCCTTCCGTCGCTCCCTTGATTGGTATGCTGATGCTAGGTAATCTATTCCGGGAATCCGGTGTAGTAGAGCGTATCTCGGATACGGCACAGAACGCGTTGATTAATATTGTTACCATCTTCCTCGGAGTCACCGTAGGTGCTACGGCAGTTGGTACCGAATTCTTAAAGCCTAAGACACTCGGTATTATTGTACTTGGATTAATCGCTTTCATGTTCAGTACCGTTGGCGGACTTCTGATCGGTAAGCTCATGTGTCTGATTACCAAGGGTAAGATTAATCCATTGATTGGTTCTGCCGGTGTTTCTGCTGTTCCTATGGCCGCACGTGTATCCCAGGTAGAGGGACAGAAGGCTCTTCCCGGTAATTATCTGCTGATGTTCGCTATGGGTCCCAATGTAGCCGGTGTTATCGGATCTGCAGTAGCTGCAGGTATTCTTCTTTGCTTGTTCGGTTAAATATCAGTTTAACCTGATTACTGAAAAATAGAAAGAACGCTTCGTGAACTTACTATTTCATGAATAAAGGCTAAAAGCCCCTCTCCAGTAATATTGGAGAGAGCTTTTAGCCTTTTTGTATCATCAATTATTACAATTGTGCAAATTGGCAAAACTATGTTATACGGGCTTTTACATAAATCATTACTATTAATCTAAGTCATCAAAGTCATAGGCTGCTGCCTTTGTATAATTTGTTACCTTCGCTTCAAAGAAATCCGTCTTAGTGCTGTTAAGGTTCGAGAAGCCTTCAATCCAAGCCATGGGATTCTCGGTAATCTCAGGATATAGCTCCTCAAGTCCGATCGCTTTTAGCCTCTGGTTGCCCAGGTATTTAATATACTTGTCGATCAGCTCATTGTTCATACCAAGAATTTCGTTATTTGTTACATATTGTCCCCAAGCAATTTCATGCTCAACTCCGGTTCTCATCATATCACGGATCTCTTCCAGTAGCTCCGGTGTGAAGAGTTCCGGATTCTCTGTCCTTAATTCCTTCAATATATTCTGGAATAATACCAGGTGAGTAACCTCATCACGGTTAATATACTTAAATATCGTACTGGTTGCCGTCATCTTTCCCTGTCTGGCCAGTGTATAGAAGAAACTGAAGCCAGAATAGAAATAGATACCCTCCAGAATATAATTCGCAACGACGGTACGTAGAAAGTTCGCGGTAGAAGCATCTTCATTAAATCTCTGATACATATTTGCAATGTATTGATTTCTCTTCAAAAGCTGCTTGTCCTCACGCCATTCATCATAGATCTTATCTCTGTCCACCGGATTCGTTACCGTATCCAATATATAGGAATAACTCTGGGCATGAATTTCCTCTTGAAAAGCTTGAATATTCAGCAAGGAAGCGACCTCCGGTGCTGTCACATAGCGCGACAGATTAGGTAGGTTTTCGCTCTGGATAGAATCGAGAAAATTCAAAAAAGAAATGATCTTATCAAAGGCATTTCTCTCTCCATTTGTTAACAGCGGAAACTGTTTGATATCCTCATTTAAAGAGATCTCCTCCGGTATCCAGAAATTATTCAGCATCGTTCGGTAGAACATGTTCGCCCAACTGTACTTGATACGGTTCCACTCTCTCAGATTCGTCGTATTTCCATTGATTAAGCTTTCTGTCCCACGCAGTCCCTGTTCATTGAATATCTTCTTCTTATTCATCCTATTCTCCTCCTAAATAACCCTCTTCATTAAGTAAAGTACATTTCCTTATGCTTCTTAAATCCAATTCATTTGAAGTAAATATTCATATTCCCCTTTAATAGCTATTTAATTCACACTATTATTATAATTAAATCAACAAATATTTCAATCCTTACTTTCACAATTTTAACTGGAACAGCTGGTACATTCATCCATCTCCAGTGATTGGTTACGAACGTAGTAGATTGTCTTGACTCCATTCTTCCACGCCTCCACATAGAGATTTAATATCTCCTTTGCCTTAACCTCAGGCGTGATATAGAGATTAAAGGACTGCGATTGATCAATGTGCCTTTGTCTTACCCCGCAGGCTCTGATACTGTAAAGCTGATCGATATGATGCGCCTCTTTATAGAACCAGAAGTTCTTGCTGCTCAAATCCGGTGCTGCCTTCGGTGTAAAGCTTCCTTTCTTCTCTTCAATGAAAAACTTCTTAAAGATCGGGTCAATTCCAGCTGTGGTTCCTGCAATGTTGGAGGTGCTTCCTGTCGGAGCTACCGCCATGATATAACCATTGCGAACACCGTATTTCATTACCTCCTCCTTAAGCAAAATCCAACGTTCAGAAGAATATCCTCGACGTTCAAAATATTTGCCTGTCTGCCACTCCGAGCCCATAAATTCCGGATAAGGCCCCTTTTCCTTTGCTAGCTCCATCGAAGCCTTAATCGACTGATAAGCTATCTCCTCGAATAGCCGATCCGCTTCATTAAGATGCTCCTCACTCTCCCAGGCGATGCGGTTATTGGCCAGGTAATGATGATACCCACTGGTACCTAGACCGATGGCACGGTATTTATCGCTGGTAATTCGTGCTTCCGCCACCGGCGTTTGATTCAGCGTGATAACATTATCCAGCATTCTAATCTGAAGCGGTATCGTCTCCTGAAGCTCCTCTATGGTAACTCGTCCCAGATTGATCGAATTCAGATTACAAGTTACCATATCTCCGGATTTTAATCTTCGAACAACCTCCTTGTGGTTGCCAACTGTCTCTATCACTTCCTCTACAAATTCAGATTCACTGACATTTTGTGCAATCTCATGGCAGAGATTCGAGGAATAGATCATGCCTGCATGCTTATTGGGATTTGCTCTGTTAACCGTATCTCGAAAGAACAGGAAGGGGGTACCCGTCTCAACAGCACTCTTCATAATCTTCTTCATTACTTCAAGGGCAGGAACGCTGATACGTGGAATTGCGGTATTCGCTTCACACTCCAGATATCGTTGGGTAAAGGGCTTCGTATCCTCTTCATCATAAAAATCCTCCAGATGATATCCCATCACCTTATGTACCTGATAGGGATCAAATAGGGACCAGTCCTGTCTTGATTCCAGTCTCTCCATAAAGAGATTCGGAATGCTGAGTGCCGGGAAGATATCATGAGCTTTTCTTCTGTCATCCCCATTGTTGGTTCTCAAATCCAAGAACTCATATAAATCCTGATGCCAGATATCCAGAGTAATCGCTGCTCCTCCCTTTCGTCTGCCCAGCTGATCGACCGCAACCGCAGTATCATTATATAACCTGATCCAAGGTATTACACCGCCGGAAGCATTCTTATAACCACGTATTTCGCTATTTAGGGCTCTAACTTTGCCGACATAGATGCCTAAAGCACCTCCGTGCTTGGATACGGCAGAGAACTTCTGATTTACATCATAAATGGACCATAAATTATCACCGACTACAGAGATAAAGCAGCTGCTTAGCTGGTGAAATGGTGTACCTGCACTCGCAAGAGTCGGTGTTGCCGTTGTCATCTTAAGCTGACTTAGTACATCGTAGAATTTCATCGCATACTCCAGCTTCTTATCTCCCTCAGGGATAGCCAGATGCATGGCAATTGCCATAAATCGTTCCTGTGGAAGCTCTAATACCTCTTTATGATAACCACGAATCATATATCGGTCTGATAACAGCTTAAGACCTTCATAATTGAAGAGTAGGTCCCGTTCCGGTTTGATATAAGCACCTAATTCCTTTATTTGTTCCTCAGTATATTGCTCCATCAAAAAATTGCCATAGTATTGCTGATCGACCAGCATATGTACCAGTGATAAAAAATCACCATAACCAAAATAATGATAGCCACGATTGATGGCTGCTTCCTTATATAAATCTGACATTAATAATCTTGCTGCTACATATTGCCAGTTAATATTTGTTGATTTGACCACATTTCCCTGACTATCCTTCGTGGTCTGTATCATCTTCTCGATTGCTGTCTGAATTAGAATCTTCTGTATCTCCTTCGTACTCATACCGTCTCGAAATTGTATATTGGAATCCATCTCCAATTCAAAGGGATCGCAGCTCTCTAAGCCTTCACAGGCATAAGCAACCATTTTCTTTGTCTTCTCTACGCAAAGTTGTTCATACCTTCCGTCACGCTTTTTGATCATTATATCCATATATTAACCTCCGCCTAATTTTATCTTTACATACTAGTAATGGTTATCATTATTAACATTGTATACCATATTTAGTGTTTTGACTAGAGGGAAAATAATAATTAGCACATATGCACTACCTAGATAAAAGGATAGTTGTAAAAAAAGGATATGGAGGAAAGCTCAGTAAAGGGCTTACTTCCATATCCGTTCTTATCATAATTGGTTGAATTAGATATCTCTAAATCCGATCAGCACATTTTACTCCACTGTCTTAGGTTTTTCTGTCTTAGGTTTTTCTGTCTTCACACTTTCTGTACCTGGAAGTTCATAAACCACAACTGCAACACCTCGTTTGATATGCTCGAACATTTTTTTGGCTGCCTTCGGGGGCATATTGATACAACCATGAGAGCCTCTGGTCAGGTAGATTTCCTTACCGAATTCATCCCTCCAGTTAGCATCATGAAAACCGATATTCTTGTTAAATGGCATCCAGTATTTTACCGGAGTTTCATAATCCTCTCCGACTAATACGGCATCGTTCTCCTTATATTGGATCGGATAAGTACCCGTAGGAGTTGAGTAATCCTTGGATACATTACCAGATACAAAGTCGGTCTCCACAATCAACTCTCCCTCTTTATAGAAGAACAGGTGTTGAGCTGTAAGATTAACCTCCACATATGTATCTCCGATGTCATCTTCTCCGTATCGCTGTGCCGTCTGGAAATATACAGGCTCCTTCACTATCTGTTCGCCCTTCCGTATCAACTCAGTGAGTTCTTTTACCTCAGCGGGACGATTCAGCCACCAGCCATAATCCCCTCCTTCTACCTTAATCACATCACCATAGGAGGTTTTAAAGGTACGACGACGTCCGAAGGAATTATAGGTTTTTCCGATAAAGTCAACATATTCTTTAATTTTATCTTCATTTAACATAACCTGGTAATTCTCATCAAACGAAAGCCATTCATTTATCTTACTTCCGTCCAATACTTCCGTTACCGTTCCGAATTCATAGGTGATCTTCGTTCCAGCAATACGCTTCATTTCTTCGATTGCCTCGGTTAATTTCGGATCTTCAGAAGTAATCTGCGGTTCCTCGTAGATACCGGCTTCCTCTAAGGACAAGGTCGGCTGTAAGGTATTGATCGCTTCTGTAACTGCTTGATACAGCTTTTGTTTTACCACCTTTGAACCCGGATTCTCTGGTACGATTTCATAGCCATTTTCACCATATACGATGGTGGCATTAACCGGCTCTATCATATTCTCTTCCTTAAGACCCTTCATAAGGTCTATATAGGATTTTAACAGTTTTTCATCATAGGTCAGGATAGTACCAACCTCATATTCCTTCTCCCGGAATAAGGATGTAGGCCATAATAGACCTCCCTGCTTATGTATGATCTCCGTTAGTCTTGTATCGAAATCCGTATGCAAGTTAATATTACTTCCATAAATGAAATCGGATACTCCATTTCTTTGCTTTATCTCTAAGACATAGGATGACACTTGGTCATTGATTACCTGTTCCGCCTTCTCCTCCGACATATTAGAGGTATCTACTCCATTCACCTTGCTGTTTGCAAAGAAGTGATTGTTGTAATAGAAGGCAAAGATCAGATATACTGCAAGGATAGCACAAAGCACTACGGCATCTACGATAAGTATTCTTGTCATCCGTATACTTTTCTTACTTTTCCTACTCTTTCCTATTCCAGGCCTTCTATTTTGATTTGATTTGTTTATTGTTTTAGTTGCCATAATTTATCCTCATAAAGACATTTTGCTACATGTATCTATATTACTACATAAATATGTTTATATTAAGTCAATATATTTACAAATTTCTTAATTTATTAATCTTTCCTCTATTATTAATATAAAAATCAGAATAATTTTTCCTTTATAAATACTTATTCCTGAATTGCTTGAACCATTAACTCGTTATCCGATTCAGTCAACGAATAACCCTCAAGCCGCTGAATAAACTCTTCAATCCGCTGTACCACCAGATCCCTAATTTGGATTGTTTTCAGCCCTTTATATTCATCGTAAGAAATTGCTTCCAGAAAATGTACTTGATTAGAAACCTTCTTTAAGGAATTAAGTTCGAATGGTTTATAGGTATCATATACAACGACAGGTACTATGGGACAGTGGGCCCTCTGAGCACACTTAAAGCTTCCAACCTTGAACTCCTGAAGACGATTATGATTATCCGTATACCCTCCTTCTGGGAAGATCAGATAACGACGTCCTGCTTTCACCTCATCCGTTACAGCATTCATCACAGCTACCTGCTGTCTGATATCATCAAAATCAAGGCGTTTTGCTCTGATTAAATCGACAAATTGGGTAGTAACGATGGGTTGTGATTGCTTTTTAGCGATAATGAAGGTACAGGGCTTTTTATGTCCAATCATGATACCAAGGGCATCGTACTTCCCCTGATGATTCGAATACATGATATATCCACCCTCATCGGGAAGATTTTCCGTTCCCGTTATGTATGTCTCGATACGTCCAGATCGCTTAATCAGCTTTACAACCCTCATTGCCAGGGTATAGCAAGCATCTTCCGAATATTGGTCCGGTTTTTTATAATATTTTTTCATTTGATATAGGTAATAAGGGATTACGTAAATACACCTTATTATTACATATATAAAACGCAGCACGCTTATCACTTCCATTTCCCGAGATTTACTAAAACACAACCCAATTTCCTTAAATACAGCCTTATCCTTAATCATACCTCCAGATTGCAATTTCGTCTAGAATTTAAATCACAAACTATTATTTCCCAAATAATGCATAGTTCAGTTCGCCCCCAATGTCTATCGCATGAAGTGTAACCATTATGTCGCCAAATGACAAATAGGTTATCATATATCACATTTACATCAAGAAACGTTTTCGATATAATAAGCTGATATTATCAAGAAATGCATGCTTGAATAACAGAAAGGTTGTTAATACTAAATGAGAAAGCCCTTTGAGAAATTATTTGATGAAGCAGCCCTGCTTCCGAAGATTCGCAGGAGTATCTATCTGATGACCCTCGGTAATACCTTCGGAACCCTATGGGGTGTTATAAGCGGTGGCGGCAGCTCTTCCCTGACCGGATATGCCGGATATCTGGGTGCTGGTGACTTTGTATATGGTTTACTTACCGCAATTCCTTTGGCGGCAGCACTTCTGCAAATACCCTTCTCTACATTAGTCAGCCGTACTCAAAAACGAAAAAAATATATGATGACTTATGGAATCTTCTCAAGACTATTGTGGATCGTCATTGGTCTGATTCCCTTCTTTATTCCGCCCGATCAGTCAGTATTACGGTTATGGTCTGTCATTCTGCTGATTGGAGTATCCTCTGCTTTCAGCTCCTTTATTAACGTCAGCTTTATGCCCTGGATGGCTGATTTAGTTCCGATTGAAATTCGCGGTCGATGGTTATCCAAGCGTGATGGTATCACCTCGATTGCAAGTGTAACCATGGGCCTGATCGTTGCCGGTATTCTGGATCAGATGACCGGTTTCGCCGGATACTCGCTCGTTTTTGTGATATGTGGTATCCTTGGTATTCTGGATATGCTATGCTTCTTGTTCATGGAGGAGATATATAAGACACCTCCAGTTCAGTTAAAGCTTCTGCCCGTCCTAAAGCAGGTAATGAGTAACAAACCCTTCTTCAAATTTATGCTATTCTGGACTGCTTGGTGCTTTACCGCCAATATGTCCGGAGCATATCTGGCCAGATATGCCTTGACGGAGATGGGCTTAAGCTATATGCAATATACCCTTAGTAGTCAGGTTGCCGCTGCCGCGATTACTGTTTTGGTAGTTTCGCAGTGGGGTAGACTCCTGGATCATTTTGGGAGTAAGCCGGTGTTATGGTGTACCTGCACGGTTGCAGCTCTAACTCCGCTGTTCTTCCTCTTCTCTACCTACGGAAGTATCTGGCCTACCCTGCTCCATAATCTGATCGGAGCAGCCTTCTGGAGCGGCGCCAATCTTGCTGCTACCAGCCTTCAACTCTCCTCCTCACCGGATGATCAGCGTGCTTCCTATGTAGCGGTCTTCTCCTGTATCACTTCATTGTTCGGTTCCTTCTTAGGAATTTTGACCGGAGGCGTTATCCTAGAAGAAATACATAGCAATATTTCTCTAAATTCTATCATTACGGATCGATATAAATTCATGATAGCCATCTCTGTTCTGCTTCGAGTTGCCTCAGTATTTATCATCATTCCAATGCTGGACAACAGCAACTCTTACACTCTATCCGGGATGTTCGCTGAGCTTAACCTCAGAATCAGGGCTCAGAAAAGTTACCTTAATTATTGGTGGGAGCGTCGAAGAAAGCATTAGTGCCCTAGCAGGTACTTTAGTACCTCTACTTCACGCTCTACCCAGTCATTTTTACCTGGGCTGTCAGATTTGAGGATACCCAGGTTTGCCTCGAGGGCTTCCGATAGATTAACGAATTCTCCATGGAACCCCTGCTCCGCCTCATAATCATCCAACTTGAGTCCAACATTTGTCAAGCTCTCAAGTTCACATAAATAGTAAATTGATTTCATTACAAAATACTTGCTATTGTCTGTATAGTCTGGGTGCTGTTGTATTACCTCGCCTAATTTATCTTTGACCTTTACCATCACATATCCTGTCTCTTCCGCAATTTCCCTGATCAGTGCTTTCTCCTGATCTTCCCCGGGTTCGACCCCTCCGCCGGGAAACTTATAATCTCCACGGTTAGTCTTTACCATCAGGACCTTGTCACCATAGAATAATATCGCTCTGACTGCAGTTCTTTCATTCCTCTCATATCCTTTGGGTATCTCTTTTTCTCCCATAATGAATTCGAACATAGCTTCTGCCCTCCCATTAAGACATTTCACCCCTAAGTACTTCGTTTCCTTCCTCTTTACTTCTTGGTTTCCTTCGGTTTGGGACCATTCCCTTGTCGATTTTCCCTTAGTACCAATAGTAAAAGTGTGATACTTAGAATTGCTGTAATGAAACCGAATATGAAAAATAATATCGGGGCATTCAAAAAATAGAATGCTACACTTGCTATTACCGATAGCCCAATTGATTTTAGCATTCTAGCTCCGTGCTCCTGCAGGTTTAGAATTATCCTCTTTCTATTTTTCACCTTTCTCCTCCATGATGGCGTACTGCTTCACTCAACTCATGCCATCTTTATCATATATTTACATATTATTGTATAACATGTAATATTTAATCACAACCAGAAAAAGAAGAAGTACTCTGAATTTTTCTTTGAGTACTCCTTCTATCAATAAGATCATTGCTATTATAATCAGTCTACAGTAATTAAGCCAACGCTTTCAATCATCTGCATTCCTTCCTCAGACCTCAGGTATTTATAGAAGGTCTGAACAAGCTTACTCTGCTCTGAAATCTCACCGCGTGTAGCCATTACAAAGGGACGACTCAGGAAGTAGCTGCCTGCTTTAATATTCTCAGCGGTTGGCTCTACTCCTTCCAGCTGCAATGCACGAATGCTATCGTCCAGAACATCAAGAGATACATATCCAATCGCACCGACCGTGGAAACCACCTTTGCCATAACACCACCTGTGCTATTAATCTCATTGGAATATTTGCATTGATCCTCAATCTCGAGCAATTCCTCGAAAGCACCTCTTGTACCGGAGCCGGACTCCCTACCAATCACTACGATTGGCTGATCTCCCCCACCAACTTCCTTCCAGTTTGTGATCTCACCTTTGTAGATTTTGATAAGCTGATCCTTCGTCAGGGTTGCTACTGTATTGGATTTATCTGCAATGACAGCGATTCCGTCAATTGCTACGATATTCTCGACTGCTCCTGAAGAAATTTCCGTATCTTTCAAATTCCTGGATGCATTACCGATATCAACGGTTCCTGCCAGAAGAGCTTCCACACCGGCACTGGATCCGATAAATTCAGCAGATACAGTAACATCTGGATATTTTAACATAAATGATTCTGCAGCAACATTTGCTAACTTCTCCATAGATGTGGAGCCTGACATTAAAAGCGTTCCGCTGATTACAGAATTATCGGCTGCTGGTGCTTTAGTAGGGGTAAGCGTCTCTGTGGTAGGTTGAGTCTGATCTGTTGTCTCTGCTTTTACTTCCTGATTGGATGTTTGTTTATCCTCACCCTTTGCACTACATGCAGTTAATGTAGTAACTGCTAACGTACCTATTAATAATAATGTGGCAATCCTTCTTATTTTTTTCATCTTATATTCTCCTTTTTCATTTCGCTTAGCCTTGTTGATGACTCTGGCTGATAAGCTAAATTTATCACGAACCAAAAAAGGAAAACACCATGGTATGGTATAAATTAGGTTAATAATTTGTAAAACGCCTCTGCTCTCTCGAGGAGAGGGGCAACTGCTGATGCATTGCTTACAGCCTTCCCTTACTATGATAGAAATAATGCTTCAAGGCTCTTCCTAGAAAATTCGAGGAACCCAAGCCATAGATCTTATCATTTACATCGATGATTTGATCGTTGGCTAGGTAGCCCTCGATCACCATATCCCAATAATTCTCCCCCATATCAATCCCATTCAAGGACGAATTGCACAGCTCTACCAGCTCTCTTGTTATTTCCTGGATTTCGCTCGATGTAGCATCCTTATTAAGATCCTGTGTAAGCCTTGTCATTATGTCGGTGTTCCGAGCCATATAGTCCGCTGCACTGTCTTTGATCGAATTCATCCTCTCTACCGTCTCGGAGAAATGATCCAAATTATGCTTCATCGCTTCGGTATACTTCTCTATGCTGCCGTATTGCTTGATTGCCAGTTCGGCAATCTCCGACTCCTTATCTTTAAATTGCTCTCGCAGCTTATCGAATTCCTCTATACTGCCCCACATCTGAATAATCTCGTCGGTATGGTCTTCTTTAAATTCTTCCAATGCCTTAAAATACTCACTCATATCAAATTCTTTAAAGCTCATCGATTTCTCCCCTCTTTCCAGTCGTTCCAGCAAATTCAGCAGACCATCCAATCGGTCTCTTTTTGACTTGATTAGTTCCTTCTGTTGTTGAAAGGCTTTGATTTTATCAAAATTTGGGTTCTCTATAATTCGTTTGATGTCCTTTAGCCGAAAGTCCAACTCTTTAAAAAATAAGATTTGCTGCAGCATCTCGAGAGAAGCCTCATCATACAGACGATATCCTGCCTCGGTTATCTTGCTTGGCTTAAACAGATCAATCTCATCATAATATTGCAGGGTACGAACACTTATTCCCGTTAATTCGGAAACCTGTTTTACCGTTCTCATATTGTTCACTCCTATCATTACCTACTGATTCAGAAAGCACAAACAAACGCCGGCATCTTCTCTGCTTCTTCCTCTTGTACACTATCATACACTATCACGCTGCGTGAGAGTCAATAATTCTGTAAAAAATTATTGTAAAAAATTATTATGAAAAATTATGTGAAATACTGAAATATTCTTCAATAACCAATTTTGTATCGCAATAAATGTGAAAGGCATCTTATCTGTCCTGATAAGATGCCTCTCCACATAAATTCATATTAGATCAATGCCCTTATATGCCTTCCGTTGCTCCAGAGACCTTCTGCCTCCAATCTGCTCTGCCTTAGAATATCCTTCGGTAAGAGTCTAATGGTAAGAGCAATCAATGCCGGAAGAATAATCAGATCATCCAAGTACCCAAGGAGGGGAATAAAGTCCGGGATGATATCAATGGGTGACAGTGCATATCCAATGGTTATTCCTTTAAATTCATTTTTTCTCCTTCATCGTTCCTTTCTGTTTCTCGTTACTTTTTCTATTTATTACATTTTCCAGAATAGTATTCGCACTTTTGGCTTCATAGATTAAGTTAATATAATACCATGCCGCCCCTATAATATACGGAATCGTAAAGGATAGAAATATATCCCGATAAGCATTCTTCGAAAGCTCCTCAAATCTACCGCTGAGCCACACCAACAGCATTACTACGGATAAGGCGATCAGGTATTGTAAAGGAAGCACCAGTACCATTGGTAACTTCTCAAATCTTCTATGTTGTTCTAGAATAAATAAACTTAAGACACAAAGCAAAAACATAAATACGATATTCGATCTGGTGTTATCCCAGGTTGCGGGATTCATAAAATATTCCAGAATGAATTTAGAAAACAGCAATATTGTAAAGAATATACATACCCCCGAGAAAAAGTTGCTCAGGTTATTCTCCTTCATAATCACTTCTCCTCTCCGTCTCTTTCAGGTATTTCATAAATGATTTCTTATAGGTTCGATTTACCGATAACTTCTCGGAGTTCTCCATGATCAGACATAACCTCATATTAATATCTGCATTCACTTTTCTGATATGATATATATTGACCAATACAGATTTAGTAATTCGGACAAGCCCACTGCTTCCTAACAATGACTCCAGCTCCTGAAGACTATTCTCTATTTGAACAACTTCCTTTTCCAGATATAGAAAGGTCCTCTTATCAACGGATTCTATGTAGTAGATTTCCTGAGGTAATACACGTGTCTGTCCTCGTTCTGTTCTACCATGAAGAGCACTTCTGGAATTCACATACTGAATTAAATCCTTAATCTCATCCGTCTCCTGCCGATAGTATAAGTCAATATAATCCTCTGAAAGCTTCTGGTTATGATACTGATTTATTTTCATCTACCTGTCTTCCCCGTTTTTCTTTTCGTTTTTCAATAAAATGAATGATAATACCAATTACTATTGCGACTGAGGTAAAATTAAGAAAAATATCACGATATGCATTTTTGTGTAGGGGTTCCCAAAATCTGGTAAGCCATACATAGATAAATACGGTAGTCATTCCAATCCCATAAACCACAAGCCAGGTTAACAACTCACTCTTTAATTTGATACTTGCAGATAGCTCAATTACAAACACTGCAATGAGACAAACGACAGCCCTATTCAATAGGTGTGAATTCGTATCCACCATCCGTCCTTGAAACAATTGTAATGCACTGCTGATAATCGTAATGACAGTATACATCATACAATAAATTATAAATCCTTTTTTCAATACAACCGATAATTTGTTTTTCATAATCAACCTACACTCCTTTTATTGTCGTGGCAAGCTTAAAGCAATGCAAATATTTATATTGCCACTTACTCATCACTGGCCTGTAGCCACAGTATAGTTGATCATTTATCGTATTTCAATCGGTTACACACTATGTTGCAATCTAGCTCACCTATGTTACATATCCCTTAAAAAGTAAAGTGAATTACTCTGATGATACCGGTTTTTTCCAGCCTTCCCTTAAGGGCATATTTGTAATACCAGCTCCCACACACCGGAACCAAAATGCTGATCCCGATACTCCTTAATATTGACATTATACAACGATAACAGACAGTAGCCAAGCATATTTTACCAGAAAGGCATCCTACCACGCTATGATAGGATGCCTTAAAATAATATTATTTATTGTCTTAAAACAAATTTCGAATCAGGCTTGTACCAGCAATAAACGTACCGATGGTCGCTCCAAGATTAGCCATAAATATGACTAAAATGGTTCTTAATAGACGATTTGTAAAAAAACCCTTAATCGTAAATATATCTGTCTGGACGTTCTGTACATCTTTCACGGTAGGCTTTTTAATGGTAGCCTCTACCAGTCCGGTAAACCACCCACATGCCAACAATGGATGCAAGGTAGTCAGTGGCGCTGCAAGAAAGGAGGTAAGGATACTCAGCGGGTGTGCAAAGGATAATGCAGTAAATATTGCTGCTAAGATACCAGTCCATAACACCCACGCAGATAATTGCTGTAATCCGGTTTGAAAATTAATGATAAAGGAATATACCAGCAGACCGGTGATCAGGGCAGGAATAATCCACCCAACAATCTTTGATAAAAGACTTGCGGGAGGAACAACTGAGATTTCCTCTATATTCTGATCTTTATATATCTCTTTCTTGATACCGGGTACATGGCCGCCCCCTAGAACAGCAACCACCTTTTTGCCAGGAGCATCTTTAATCTTCGCTGCCAGGTATTGATCCCGTTCGCTGATTAGCACCTCGCCAACTTTAGGAAAATCCTTCTTTAATCCAGCCATAGCTGCTTCCAGCATATCCTCTTCCAATAATTTCTCCAGATCATCACTGGTAATATCCTCATCTTCATCAGCAGAAAATAAGAGGCTGCCGACTAATTTCGCCTTATCCCAAAGGTTCAATTTACGCCAAATCCGCAAGAAGGTGGTCTGAAGACTGCGGTCTGCTAACACCAAGGTAGCTCCTGTCTCCTTCGCACTCTCCATTCCCTGAATCATCTCTCCGCCAACCTGATTTCCTAATTTCAAAGCCATCTTCTTCTGATAGGATGCAAGGAAAAGATTAGCGATCATAAATCCAACCTTCTTCGCCTTAATGACTTTAATTAAATCTGTATCTTCCCAAGCCTTGGGCTTTATGATATTCTGATAGCGGTCTTCATCCAGCTCAATACATACACTATCCGGACGTTCTTCCTCAATCACCTTCTTCACAAGCTCCGCACTTTCTTTCGATACATGAGCTGTTGCAATAAGAAAAATTTCCTTACCCTTATATTCTAATTTCGTTACATTATCTTCACTCATCAAAATCCTCCATAAAGTACCATTGCGTTTCATCATTTTAATTTACATTATTCTCATTGAACGAATTAATTTCAAGTATACTGTTTCGAAATCATTAAGTCAAGCAAACGAATTTGGTAAGCTCAATTTTCATTTTATTATCCTTCATTTAACTTAACGGATTGATTTTGCAATATTTAAGAAACCATGTGAATATACCAAATCAATAAATTATCACTATAATAAGACCATCTAAAATCTTGATTTTTCATAGTTATACGGAATACTTGTTCCAACAACTACATCTTCTATCTTTTCTATTATAAGCCAATCATCCATATTTCCTTGATGATCAAATTCTAACGGCATAATATCCTTAACATTATTAAATTCAACCAAGCACAGACATTTCTTGTGCCAACGCTCTTTCTGTTTCGGGGAGAGATTAAGTTTACTTTGATTGTCGTTAAGGATTTTATCGATCTCATCCTCTTCCAGTTTGGTATAGTTTTCTACCCTAGTGACCGTAGCTGTTGCTGTTATTTTACTCGTACCCTTTTGCATAAAATAAAGTGTTTCTCCTTCAAACACTCTGCTATGTGGTATTTTTCTACCGGCTGCTCCACGCACTATCATAGTTTTTGTACCTGCCAGAATTTTATCAATTACTTTTTCTCCGTTCTTCCCTTCATTATCGCAGTATACCAGATGCATCATATTTATTCCCTCCCCTTTTTGAAGTTTAATAAAAAAGCTCCTATCAATTGAATCCAATCATTGATAGAAAGCTCATTTTCCCTAAAATTATCCGCACTTTAATTTCCATATTAACACAATTTTTAATACAAGTCTACCATTATTTTGGGAAATTGATATGATAGTAATGTAGAAACAGTTTGGACGTTTGATCGATTTTATAGAAATGCAATCAGATCGATTACTTTTCCATATAAAATAATGACAATCATGGAGGAAATCATATGGATTATATTAAAAGACAAGATATTATCTCCGGACTCCAACAAATCGGTATTAAGTCCGGAATGGAGCTGGAAGTACATAGTTCATTGAAAAGCTTTGGCTATGTGGAAGGCGGTGCCTTAACCGTTATTGATGCTTTGAAAGAAACGGTAGGCAGTAACGGAAGTATATTCATGCCCTCACTCAGGCTGTCACCCAATCTTCCGTTAACAAAAGCGGATAATGAGTTAGGGCTTACCTGTAAGATAAAAATACTTGAGCCCGATACAGAACGCAGTGCAATGGGCTTAATCGCTGATACGTTCAGACAAATGCCGGAGGTAGTAACCGGTGAAGGTATTTTTCGGGTTTCTGCTTGGGGAAGGAGTGCTGACAAGGCTTCAACCGGATTTCAATACCTAATTGACAACAATGGTAAGGCATTACTTTTGGGCGTCGACATCTATCGATTAACAGCTATGCATTATGTTGAGGATCTGCTCCCTCAACGAATTCGGGATATTTTTAGACCCTCCGAAGAAGTGAATAAGCTCTATCCCCCTGACCAGTGGTTCATTGAAACGGGAGAACCACCGGTAAAGCCTTGGTATACCATCCAGGCCATGGCGTTTGAGAGGGGGCTGATAAAAACAGGACAAATCGGCGCATGTAATTGTATGTTGTTCGATATCTGGGATGTTGTCGGTCTCTACCAAAAAGAGCTTAAAAATAATCCTTTCAAATTATACGGGTTAGAGTAATGAAATGACTCCCTCATCAATAACATCATTTAAGTCATTTCAATCTTTGATACATGGCATATACCAGTCAAGAATCAATTCATCCCTGCCACTCTCTAAAGAGTTGCAATATCGTTCAACCGTATATATCTCTGACCAGTAGAAGTTATGATAATCTACTCGATAACCGTTTTTCTGCACCATATCACTGATTAGAATGTAGGAATTATTAATGATATCATCCAGGCACTTCCCTCGTATCTGTGCCTTGACGATAGTGCCTTCAGGTATCATCCTGCTAATCATATTTTCCGGTACCTTCGTTCCAAGCTTAAAATATCTTCCGACAATATACTCGTTGCCAAGGCTCTTGTCGTCTATAAAGTCGGTAGCGTACCCGATCCCTATATAATCCTCGGTCATATCATCGCATTGATTTTCCTCCAACTCTCCCAGCTGCTCAGAATAACCACCCTCGAAATACTCCTTCCAAAGCTCGTGTCCACCTAAACCGGTTCTTGACTTTGATATCCCGATCAAAAGTCTTGAATCCATCTCCACATATTCAATTTTTACGATGTCAGCCATAATTCTTCGTCCTTTCATAATATAATAGGTTTCATCCTCTTCTTGAAAGGAAAAACGTCGAAATGCCTGAGCCCAATAGATATCGTTACAAGCTCAATTTCCTCAAAACAATTCATATCGTTTCTCTTCCTTTCGATAGCTATTATATCAATTCGGAAATTTAGCTGCTTTGCTTTTTGTGTACAATTTAAGTATAGTGCAAATCGACTAGAAACTGCTTCTCAAGTATTTTTACATTACTTACTTTACCTTCCTTCCAAACTGTCATTTATTTTCTGCGCGATATATAAGGAATATAGAAATTCTTCCTCCATATAGCCACCATGTTGATTAATTAACACCACAATCTCACTATCCATCTTCTTAATGGTATCCGAATCTAAACCATCCAGAAGAGAGGCATAAGAAGGAACCGATTTCATTGCTTTTAGATATTGTTCCGTGTTATTTCTGATCTTATCGGTATAATTTATTTCGCTTACAATATGGAACAATCCCGACTCGCCGATCTCCTTCTTTCTATCCTCATCACTTGCTACCCCGGTATGCGACAACCGTTCCGGCCCTTTCTTAATTGTAGTACATTTTGAAGTGTATCGACTAACAAGTTCGTCTACTTGCTCATCGATTGCTATTCTTTCCTGTGTTTTACGACCTGTGGGCTGATACCAAAATAATACCAAATAACCATTATCCTTTAGTAACTCATGGCATCTACGATACTTGATATCCTTACTGATCCAATGAAATGCCTGAGCCGAATAAATCATGTCATATTTGAACCCATCCCTGCATGTCCATTCTTCAAATGCTGCTACATCGATTGTAACATTGGTATATGCAGCGCATTTTTCTCTCAGTATATCAGCCATTTCTTCGCCTATCTCTATTGTATGTACACGATATCCCTTATTCGCGAATTGGATTGTTGCCTTTCCTGTTCCTGCACCAATCTCCAATAAAATATCTTCCTGCTTTAAATGTGTAATCGAGATTATATCTTGTATTAATTCTTCCGGATAGGAAGGACGGATCTCTTCATATATTCCGGCAATTCCCTTATATGGTTCTATCTTAGTAATCACAAACACCTCCTAAACTTGTATTAACTGTTGGATACTCTTTCCTTGATGAAGAGCATGATAGCAGGCTTATCTATCTCAGAAAAAACATTATTACTAATCAACGTATTGATCTCGTGGACAGAAGCCCAATGATAACGATTGCTCTTGCATTCACGTGTATCAATGAAATTCCTCCTCCGTATTCCGAAATACTTATATGGTAGCTAATAGCTTTTCGGCACCTGAATTAATTGTATAATAGAAGCAGCTTTTACTCAACCATTATTTGTAAGCTTCTAATTATCATAGCTCAAGGACCGTCATCAACATTCTCCATTATAATCATCCATTAATTCTTCTAGTTGTTCTGCTTTTATATTTATTTTAGTATCATTACAATGTTTTTGACTGAGTGATTAACAGACTTAGACCCAGAAATGGCACCTATCACATTTTCATGATAAGGTGCCATAATTATCAATTTACTATCTGCTTAATATTTACTACCTTCTGTACCCTTCCTTTTGTCAAGCTAATCATATACCAGCTTACGCCATCATTGATCGCGTGAATGAAATATTTGATCTCTTAACCCCCCCTGTTATTCATTGGATATTGAAAAATCAACTCTTTCCCCTCTGTTTAATTTCTCTAATATTTCCCTGGCAGACTTAACAATCCAGAGCTTATTACCAAGCTTCTCTACCTTTTTGAACTTCTTTATGGCTTGCTCCGTTTTCCCCATCATTATCTCCATTTGTGCCAAGCGAAACAAAACACTCAGGTATTGTCTTCTATCTAAATCGGGGGTTCGTAATTTATTAAGATGTTCATAGCTCAAATCATACTTACCTAGATAATAATATCGCTCGCCAATCAATATTTCGACCGATTTTTGTAACCTTTTTCCCAGAGGACTAAGCTTTATTAAGTTCGTTTCATATAATTGTTCCGCCTTTTCAATCTCCCCCAGCTCATAATAGCATAGGATGAGATTAATTGTATAGATGAGATATGATCCATCTTTTTCTGATATATATGAGGTATCTACACCCTCCAAATACTCTCTCGCAGTTTGGAAATTACCCATGGATATATGCCCAGCGGCACGGTTGATCGCTAGACGGTTGACAATTCTTTGCTCTTTACCACGTCTCTTCTCTAGATGATCCATCATGTTTAGAAACCGTTCCGGGTCACAATCTGAGTCTAAGGCTTTCCTTTGCAATGTGGTAATAATGTAGCCTGAAATATAATTACAGAGCATTAAAATTATAAAGGTTATTATGAACGACATAATAACACCAACATCGAAGTATACCAAAATAAGCATACTGATTAAGGCTATGATAAAAAATAAAATTCTGATCATATTTACCCACCAATTCCCCTCGAATGATATTAAGCCTTTGTGAGATGTATCAGCTGACGTTGCAGATATTCCGGTTGTCTTACTTAGTCATGTCGTTCATCCATATTATCAAACAGCTCACAAAACCTGGCTGCAAATGCCGGTGGCTCTCCCTTTGCATATAAATGTGAAATATCGCCAAAGGAACTCATCCGAAAATATGCGATTCCTTCTCTACGCTCTTCCGTAATCAAAGTTGTCACTGATGAAGGTGCTGCACAGAAGCCATGCCATAAAACCATTGGTGAGATACCAAGCAAATGTCCTAAAATAATGCATTCTACTCCAAAATGACAGAAAAGAACAATTGTATCATCATTGGGTCTGATAGCCCGAAATAGATTCCCTTCATGCTGATATCCGTGTTCCTTAAGCAGCTCATCCAGACCAGAATAAACGTTAGTGGCCTCATTCATCACATTTCCTGACTGCATGACTGGTGTAGTATGCCAAAGATTTCTATCATAGAATTCACTGACCTTAGTCCAATCAGAGGGAAGAAAATCCCAAGGAATGCGCTTGTCGCCAGATACTTCGTCAATAATTGGTGCATGAAACTCTCTAAGCCACGGGAGAACCGTTGCCTCACGCTTCATCTTTTTCAACGTAACCGAAGCGGTATCCCTCGCTCTTCCTAACGGTGATACATAAAACGCTTTTACCTCCATTTTAGATATCCGTTCTGATAAATATTCCGCTTCTTTCCATCCTTTTTCAGTTAAGGAATCCTTACTATAGTCCGGATCCGCATGTCGTATAATGATTAATTTCATTCGTGTTTTGTATAATCCAAGGGACCCTTTATGAGGTGGCTGGATTATCTCCCTTCTTATAACTATAATATTGTAAATATAATATCAGCATATGTAATAATTCTGTTTTAATTGTATAATAACAATTTATATCCTTCAACCATAATCTATAAGTATGTTGGCCTTATTCAGACATGAATAAAGGGCAATGCTACTTTCATAAGTAGCACTACCCTTCTTTATTCTATACGAACTATCTCTTTGTACTAGCAATAATTATCCTTGTTAATATCCATAAATCTCATAGGCCAAGTATTCATGATCAAAATGATAACCAAGTTTTTCGGCCAAAGCCACTGACCACTTGTTTTGAGCATCCCAACTGGGATATAGCTTTCTTTCAAGACATTCTAGTATTAGTTTAGCACCACATATATAGGCCAATCCTTTTCTTCTATAATCTTCTCTCGTATCTATCTCTATCTCGATACCATCCCGATACCTTGAGTATGAGGATGCACCCGAAACTAGTATTCCATCTTTTAATATAGCTACGCCTATACCAAGCTTTTTATACATTTCATAATCGTCAAATTGAGACACTAAATCCATGCTCCAATCACTTGACCTACACAAGTTATAAATATCTTCGTCAATCATTCTAATGGTGTATTCGGTATCCAACGAGAGAATCACGTTATGTAACTTTTCCTTATCAAATACATTCTGCTCTTTTTTTATAGCATAACGAATAACTCTTTTTGCTTTATCACCATAAACCTTCTCAATCATCTCTGCCCACAATTCATCCTGAGGCACCATGATTATGAAATCTTTTAAGTACTCCTTAGGCTTGTACAAAACCAGTTCTTCCTTTGGCAGACCTGCAAAAAAACAGAAATCACCAAGAACAGCCATTACCGATAATGGATTCTCCAAGCTGTCCCCATACATATTTCCCATGATATTTTGTAGACAGGACCATATTAAGGTTTCCTGCCAATCAGAAAATAACTGTTCTGCCTTCTTACCGTTATCAATTAGTCTAACCATTGTTCCCTCCGATAATATTCTTTCATTATTTTAAACAAGATCCCAATTTCATGTTGTTTCTATTTATTTAATGTATATTTTGCAATATGAATTTTTTGCAATATGAATTTTTTTACTGATATAAATAATAGTTTCTCATAACATATTAGTTGATTTTAATCCAAGCCCTCCCCTTCAATGTTATATATATCCTCCAGCCGCAGTCTTTTGTCTACAATTTGAAGGATACGTGAGGTCTGACCAAATTTAGCTACCATACCGGTGAACCGAATATATTCTCCCCCATCCTCATTGCTCCCTTTATCCTTTTGGAAATACACAACAGTAATGATTGGGTGATAGCCCTTCGCAAGTAAATCTTCAATCTTTCCCAGCTTTATATCTAAAGCCTCTTTTGCCTCCTCCGACAAATCGATGCGGGGTACAACAACCTTTTGTTTTGCTGCAATCGCCTCTTCGTAGCCTTTCAGTGCCGCAAAAGGAGCAAATATCTTTGCCCGGTCTTCTACCCTCATTTTTGGATGTTTGGTTATATCAGAGCATTTCAATGGATATTCCATTCCAATGATGTCATCATATTTATGAGTTGCCTTCGCCTCCAAGGATACCGGGTTCTTTACCATATGAAATCTCTCCTATGCTTTGTGTCCACCAATCTGATTATTTCTCTCCATCGTAGTAGCACCATCTTCCAGATTGATTCCCTTCAAGATGGCATTCTTTCCAAATTTCTTCTTTATACTAAGCATTGCTTCCTGTATCTTACGCTCTTTTGCCAGCTCTGCCGGATCTGAGAATAAATCATACTGCTCATATCTTTCTTCCACAAGGTTATTGGCACTCACAGTCACGCGCCTGACCAGAAGCTCCTTTGATACAATTCTATCATAAAGCTCCATAATCGCAGTCAAGATTTTCTTGGTACTACTGCTTGTTGTACCGAGATTGGCAGTGCCATGAGCAGATTTGGGGATCGACCTTCCATAACGGTCTATCGTAACCTCACCATCGAACTTTCCTTCATCTACATTACTCCTGTCATATCCTATGGTTAAGGTCAGACTATCCGTCACAAGCCCTTTCTCCACAAGTTCAAGTACCAATAAATCCGTCATTTCCTGCACAATAATTCGTGCCTTATGAAAATCATACGGATACTGTAAGACTTGTCCAGAAGAAATGCTATTTGTGCTGGGTTTATATGATTTAATATCATCCATACTACATGGTTCATATCCCCATGCGTGGTCAATCAATAATTCGGCATCAATGCCAAGCATACGATACAACAGCTCCTCATTATACAGTGAGATTCTGGCAATCTCACCCATTGTATTCAGACCGCTGTTTTCAAGTCTTTTTGCAGTACCTCCTCCAATTCGCCAGAAATCGGTAATCGGTTTGTGATCCCACAATAACCTGCGATAAGTATACTCATCTAGTTCCGCTATACGAACACCATTCGCATCGGCTTCTACATGTTTAGCCACGATATCCATGGCAATCTTGCTAAGATACAGGTTGGTTCCGATTCCTGCTGCAGCTGTGATTCCGGTCTTCATAAATACATCGTGAATCATTTTTACCGCCAGCTCCTTGGCCGACAGCTGGTAAAGGTTCAGATAATTCGTCACATCCAGAAAGCATTCATCAATGCTGTATACATGAATATCCTCCGGACTGATATATTTTAGATAGGTCGCATAAATATCTGCCGACACCTCGATATAGCGTGCCATCTGAGGCGGTGCTATGATATATTCTACCTCCTTCCCTGTGCGTTGCTTTATTTCCCTCAGCTTCTGCTGAACCTCAAAAAGTCGCGCTCTACCGGGAATGCCATAGGCCTTCAGAGAGGGAGATACAGCAAGGCAGATGGTTTTCTCTGTACGAGATGGATCAGCAACCACAAGGTTGGTTGTCAAAGGATTTAACCCTCTCTCGATACACTCCACGGAGGCATAAAAGGATTTCAAATCGATTGCAATATAAGTACGCTGCTGTTTATTTGCTATAACATCAGGCAATTTATGACCTCCTTTCATACTGTATCAGATAATAACTTCGAAGTTACTTCAAACCAATCATGCCTCAGTTCTATATCATTCTTCTATAACTATATCGTAATACAATTTACTTCACATTTCCATAAGTATCTGTACAAAAATATGTTATAACCATTTATCCCTATCTTTACAGCCATACATAACACATAAAGGGGGCTGTCGCACGATCGACGCCCCTTTTATACGGCAAAGCTTTATACCTCCCTACCATTTTCATGATAAGGTGCTGTTCTCAATAATATTTATAAACCATATTGTTCAGGAAGTGGCTGTACATCCTCCATCCAATAGATCTTTCCGTCTGAGGTTCGATTAATAAACCTATAATCATACATTTCCCTTCGTATCAAGGCTGCATCATTAAAGCAACACATCTTATTAATGATATCATTCATCTCTTTTTCAGAAAACTGCACTCCGGCATCGATTCTTGATGCAATATAAAACATAGATGCAATCTTTAATTTTCTTTTTGATGGAAATGATATTAATCTTCCCTCCTCATTTAAATAGTTTTTTAACCACTTTT
>JAEZKA010000062.1 GCA_023436225.1 Bacillota bacterium | reverse complement strand
AGGACTGCGTCATCAACTTAGAAATAAAATTAAACGCAAACAATAATTACGAATTAGCTGCAGCGTAAGCATGCAGCTTGTCGACCCTAGGCAACTCGCGGCTTAGGACCTCGGCATCAAATTAGCGGGGCCCTCTATCTCCAAAGCTTTGAGGTGATAGAAGATCTATGAAGCTACTGAAACTAAGAGCCTGTCTGTCGGCGCTTAGCGGAGGGAACAGCGAACTTCGGGTTCGCATAAAAGATAGACTGTAATGGGAGAAACTGCAATGAATGGGCTTTCGGACAGGGGTTCAACTCCCCTCAGCTCCACTCAAATTCAGAGTAGAATTTATAACATCTAAAAGTGCTTAAAACCAAGTGAAATCAGTGGTTCAAGCACTTTTTTGTTACTCAAAATATTTATATCATTTATTTGTTTAGCACTGTTTCAGAGTAAACGGTAGATAGTGGGTACTCTAGACCACTATTCATATTTCTGAGAAAATAGACTTAACTTTTATTCTCGTCCAAAAAGTTCAATACTCAACTTTTTGGACTCACTAAACGGAGGTAAGTCTATGAACTAAACAACCAGTATTGTTGCCACACACTATCGGTTACAGGAATGGGCTGAGCAGGTCAGAGCCTGTCAGAACCGCCCTGATGGAACGAAAGTCATCGACTGGTGTGCCCAAAATGGCATAACCAAAGCGGATTACTACTATCGACTTCGCAAGGTTCGCGAAGCCTGCCTCGAAAGCATACCGAAGGATATGCTTCCGTCATCAATTGTTCCGGTTCCCGCTGAAATCATGAACCCAAAGCCAGATCCAAGCACAAGTGCAGGTCTGGATATCTCTGCGAATGGCTTTCCTATTCATGTGACAGAAGCTACATCATTGGAATTGTTGTCTTCAATACTGCAGGTGATCGCTCATGCTCAATGATGCCACATGTTTACACACCATTCAGAATACAGAATTAATAAAACTTGTGGAGTATACAAATCCTTCGAGTACTAAATCGGATTTAGGAAATGATTATGAACATCGTGTGTATGACTCTTTAAATTCAAATGCTGATTGTTATAAAGATGCTATAATAGACTATAACGATATTTTGGTCAAATTTCTCACTCTGCAAGAAATTGTTTTAAATTTATATGATGATGAAGAATAATTTTAAATTTATGTAAAATTTTAATTGCAATATATTTACATTAGTACTATAATAAGCAAAAGTAATTATTTATCAGATAATTACATGTTTTAACAACTATTGCTCGGCATAACTATTTCATGTGAGTTGTATAATTGAAGGAAACGAAAGGGTTTCAACAATTATCAGTGATTACCTAAAACGGTACTCTTTGATAAGGGCTGAAGCCCTTTTTGCATTACTTTTTGATTCTTTATAAGCATATTAATTCATAGAAATATTGATAGTTAGAAAGAAACGAAGGGGTTTCAACAATTATCAATGATTATTTAGAAGGGTGATCATTGATAAGGGCTGAAGCTCTTTTATATTAAAATTTTAAGGAGGTAGAGTTTATGAAAAGAAAGTTGTTATCCTTGGTGCTTGTTACTGCAATGATTGGAGCAATTCTGTCAGGATGCGGAGACTCAACAAAAACAGAAACAACTGATACACCAACAACCTCAGGTGATTCTAAAGTAGATACAGGTAAAGAGGACAATATCATCCGTATCGGTGTTGTTTGCACACTCACGGGAGGTAGCGCTGTTTATGGTGAAGGAGCTAAGAATGCTGTAACTATGGCAGCAGAAGAGATTAATAGCAGCGACAATCAATTTAAAGTTGAAGTTGTTGATATTGTTGATGATGCCAGTGATTCTAAACAGGCAGTAAATGCCTACAATAGTTTAGAGCCTAAATCACCGGAAGCGGTTGTTGGTGCATTTTTCTCATCCGTAACATTACCTATGGCTGAGATAGCAAAAGAACAAAACATGTTATTACTTGCTACAGGAGCTACCAATAAAAAAGTAACAGAGGTTGGACCTACGATTTTTAGAGATTGCTTTATTGATCCTTATCAAGGTAAGATGGCAGCACAATTTGCAAAAGATCAGGGTGCTACAAAAGCAGCTATTATCTATGCGAAAGATGATGATTATTCCAATGGTCTTAAGGATGCATTTGTAGAAAATGCAGAAGCAAATGGCTTTGAAATTGTATATACCGGAGAATGTACTACAAAGGATACCGATTTTACCGCTCAAGCTTCCCAAGTAGTTGCTGCCGGAGCAGATTTCTTGTTCTATCCTGCTTTTCTTGACACTGTCCCATTGTTAGTACAGCAGGTAAGAGATGCTGGATATGAAGGCGTCATCATGGGTGGTGATGGTTGGGATGGCTCCGATACAACGGGTCTTGAATCGTACTTTACTAATTGTTATTTTACAAACCATTATTCATCAGAAGATACAGCACCGGCTGTTCAAGAATTTGTTACTAAATATACAGAAAATTATGGTGTAGAAAGCCTGACTGCATGTGCAGCACTCTACTATGATGCAATTTATATGTTAGTTGAAGCGGCTAAAAATGGTGGTGGTACGGATACGGCTTCCTTGGTAAAAGGTATGACGGGTATGACATTTACCGGAGTTGGCGGTACCTTTACAATGGATGAGAATCGTAATGCTGTTAAGAGTGTTGTAATCAATACTTACGAAACCGGTAAGGTTAAATGGTTAAAAACTCTGGAGCCATAAACCGGTAAAGGGATAATAATAGAGTATATAGTAACATACGACACAGGACTTATATCTGTGTTGTATGTTATTAATTTATATTCGGAAGGATAGGTATTTGATATGTCATTATTTATTCAAAGTATGGTAAATGGCCTAAATCAAGGGGCAATATACGCATTAATAGCTCTTGGGTATACCATGGTTTATGGTATTATCCGTATGATTAACTTTGCACACGGTGACTTTATAATGGTTGGCAGCTATACCTTGTTTTATACAATACCATTAATGATAAAGTCTGGCATGCCGGCGTGGATGGCAGTATTTCTCGCAATTGCAGTTTGTACCGCAGTTGGAATTACTGTAGAGATTGTAGCCTATAGACCAGTACGTAAAGCAGGTTCCATGACAGCCTTGATTACTGCTCTGGCTATGGGTCTTTTCTTAGAGAATTTGGCGATGGTTTTATTCGGAGCAAATCCAAAGTCGGTACCGGCAATTTTTGAACGTGCATCAATTGATATTCTAGGAGCTAAATTACAAGTTAAATATTTGCTTACCTTGGGAATCGGTACCATCATAATGTTCGCACTTCAATTATTTGTTAAGAAGACAAAGCTAGGTAAGGCCATGAGAGCTGTTCCTCAGGATAAACAAGCAGCTACTTTAATGGGGATCAAGGTAAATAATATAATCACGATTACCTTTGGTATTGGTTCTGCACTGGCTGCTATAGCAGCACTGATGTATTGCAGTACCTATCCAAGATGTACTACGGATATGGGAAGCATGATGGGATTAAAAGCTTTTGTCGCAGCCGTTCTTGGTGGTATAGGAAGTATTCCGGGTGCTATGATTGGTGGTTTGATTGTTGGCTTAGTAGAAATTTTCGTTAAGGTATATCTTGCTCCTAGCTGGTATGAAGCGATTACTTATAGTCTTTTAATCATCGTATTGATTGTTAAACCAACTGGTATACTGGGTAAAAATATTGGTGAGAAAGTGTAGGTGGGGAAATTGAATATATTGAGTAACAAAAAGTGGGCCTATTTATTTAATTTAATAGGAATTTGTGTGATCTTTTTTGCGTTCATGATACTTTTTAAATCAGGAGTATTGGGAACGAGAACCAACTACATAAAAGGTATTTTTACTACAGCATGCTACACAATTATTATGGTAGCTTCATTAAACCTATTAACAGGTTTCATGGGGGAATTTTCACTTGGTCATGCAGGCTTTATGTCCGTGGGGGCTTATAGCTCAGCAATTGTGACGAATATGCTTGCAGATAAAGGAATACCATATATCGTACTTTTTGTTATTGCTCTTCTGGCAGGTGGTATCGCTGCAGCAATAGCAGGAACGTTGGTGGGCATACCGGCACTAAGACTTAGAGGCGACTATCTGGCGATTGTTACCATTGCATTTGCGGAAATCATTAGAGTTGCATTTTGCAACTTTAAGGTTACCGGTGGGGGGAAGACAATGAGTGGTATCACAAAGCTTTCTAATTTTTACTGGTGTTTTTGGGTCATGGTAATTTGCGTAACATTTATGTATATGTATGTTCGCTCCAGATATGGTCGCACAGTAACTGCCATTCGTGAAGATTACATTGCTGCTGCCTCCAGCGGTATCAATGTTACATATTATAAGGTATTAACCTTTGCAATTTCAGCTTTTTTTGCCGGAATAGGTGGTGCTATGTACGCCCACTATATGACGGCTATGATACCTACAAATTTTAACTTTATGTATTCGGCAGAATTTTTAACTATGGTTATCATTGGCGGTACCGGTTCATTAACCGGTTCAATTATCGGTGCGACCTTCTTGTCCGCCTTACCTGAGGCAATGAGAGAATTTGCAAATTACCGTATGCTTGCATATTCAGTAATATTAATTCTGGTAATGATATTCAAACCAAGTGGCATTTTCGGAACTTATGAGTTCTCCTTAACAGGCACTCTTTCTAAAATATTCGGTAGAAATAAAAAGAAGGAGGTGAGTAAATGATGAGTACAGTACAACCTGTATTGAAAGTATCACATTTAGGAATTGCTTTTGGAGGACTTAAGGCGGTAAGTGATTTTAATATTGAAATAGGGAAAGGCGAATTATACGGATTAATTGGTCCGAATGGTGCCGGAAAAACAACGGTATTCAATTTACTTACCGGAGTATATAAGCCTACAGAAGGTGCATTTTTTCTTAATGGTGAGAAAATGAACGGAAAAAAGATCCATCAAGTAGTGCAGGCTGGCATCGCAAGGACTTTTCAAAACATACGTCTTTTTAAGAAAATGACTGCGCTTGAGAATGTTAAAGTTGCTATGAATATGAAGATGAAATATTCGGTATTTACAGCAATTTCTCGTTTTCCAAGCTATTGGACGGAAGAAGCGGAGATAGATGCTAAAGCGAGGGAGCTTTTAAACGTAGTGAATCTTGGAGATAAAGCCGATTTTGTAGCTCAGAATCTTCCTTACGGGCAACAAAGGAGACTTGAAATTGCAAGAGCTCTTGCAACAGGAATGACATTATTGCTTTTGGATGAACCTGCGGCAGGTATGAATCCTACGGAAACAGAAGAATTGCTTGATATTATAAATGTTATTCGTAAGAAATTTAATATTTCTGTATTACTGATTGAGCATGATATGAGCTTAGTTATGAAGATATGTGAAAAAATTCAAGTTATAGATTACGGCGAAACAATAGCATTTGGAACACCGGGGGAGATTGCCAATCACCCTAGAGTAATTGAGGCTTATCTCGGTAAAGATGACGAATAGGGGGAGAGTACGTATGTTATCAATTAAAGATTTACATGTTTCATATGGTGCTATTCACGCCATTCATGGAGTTAGTCTGGAGGTCAAGGATGGAGAAATTGTTTCATTAATCGGAGCGAACGGTGCCGGAAAAACAACAATTCTGCATACTGTTACCGGTCTTAAGGTTGCAAAAAGCGGTACCATAAATTATGGAGATCTAGACCTGCGCACAATGGACGCCAGTAAATTAGTAAAATATGGTATCAGTCATGTTCCGGAAGGAAGACATATTTTCCCCGATATGACAGTTTTGGAAAACTTAGAAATGGGTGCTTACTCTACTAAAAAAAATAAAGGTGAGCTGGAAAAAAACTTTAAGCTGGTATTTGAACGTTTCCCCAGATTGAAGGAAAGATACAAACAGCTGGCAGGGACGCTGTCAGGCGGTGAACAGCAGATGCTGGCAATGGGCAGAGCCTTAATGGCAGATCCTAAAATATTGTTACTTGATGAACCATCCATGGGATTATCACCTATCTTAGTGAAGGAAATATTTAGTATCATTCGTTATTGCCACGATATTGGGATAACAATACTATTAGTCGAGCAGAATGCCAAAATGGCACTTAGTATTGCTGACAGAGCTTATGTTTTGGAAACCGGTAACATTACTATTAGTGGGAAAGCCAAGGAGTTGCTAGAAGATGACAGAGTCCGTAAGGCATACCTTGGTCAATAGTCTCGAAAGGAACTTATGAGTAATTTATGATAAGTGATGACGCCGCAAGGCGACAAAATGGAGGGTAGGTATGGAACATTTTATTCTTGCTATTACAAGAACCTGCGGGAGTGGGGCAACCACCATAAGTAAAATGCTTGCAGAGGAGTATGGAATTGCACTATATGACAGACAGCTTTTACGCTTAGCTTCAGAAGACAGCGGAATTAATGAAACCTTGTTTTTAGAGGCGGACGAAACAGTTAAGAACACCATTTTGTATCAAATTTCAAAAAAGGTATACAATGGAGAATTAATTCCTCCGGAAAGTGATAATTTTACTTCAGATAATAATCTTTTCAATTATCAAGCCAAAGTACTTCGAAATCTTGCAGAGGTAGAATCCTTTATTGTAATTGGAAGAGCTGGTGATTATATTTTACGGGACAAGAAAAACATGATCTCTATTTTCCTGTCTGCGGATGCAGAAACTTGTATACAGCATGTGATGGAGCGATTTGTCTTCAATAAGAAAGAAGCAAAGAAATATATAGCAAAGAATAATAAATTCAGAAGTAATTATTACAAATACCACACCGGTAAGAAGTGGAGAAATCCTGATAATTACGATTTGTGTCTCAATACCGGTAAACTGGGGTATAAGAAAACGGTTGAATTAATTAAGAGCTACGTTTCATTAAGATTAGGTGAGTAGAAGCTATTCCTACCTAAATTACATTATGCTTTATTTACTATTACCATATAAAATAATTAGAAATCAGGTGTAGGTGAATGGAAAACTTAGGATATTATGATGGAAAATATGATTTAATCGAAAATATGACAGTGCCTTTTGATGACAGGGTTCATTATTATGGTGATGGAGTATATGATGCTACCTGTGCGGGTAATCATATTATTTTTAATTTAGACGAGCATATTGATAGGTTTTACAACAGTGCCGGATTACTGCAAATTAAAATTCCTCATGCCAAGGAGGAACTGAAGAAAATTCTGAAAGAGATGGTAAGTAAGGTAGACGGTGATGAACTTTTTGTTTATTGGCAGGTTACTAGGGCGATCGCTCCCAGGAAACATGCATTTCCTGATCAAGAGGCAAAGGTATGGATTATGATTCGACCATCAAAAATAGGTGATCCAAATAAGCAATTAAAACTAATCACTATTGAAGATACAAGGTTTTTACATTGCAATATAAAGACACTTAATTTGCTGCCGAATGTTATGGCTTCGCAAAAGGGTGAGCTGGCTGGTTGCGATGAGATTATATTCCATCGTGGAGAAAGAGTTACCGAATGTTCACATAGCAGTTTACATATTATCAAGGATGGTAAATTTATTACACCTCCGGCAGATCATTATATTCTTCCTGGAATTGCCAGAGCTCATTTGATCAAAATGTGTAAGCAATTATATATTCCGGTGGATGAAACTATATTTACGGTAACTGAAATGATGGAGGCCGATGAAGTTATTATAAGTTCCTCGAGTAATTTTTGCTTGTCAGCTTATGAAATAGATGGTCAGAAGGTTGGAGGTAAAGCGCCGGAACTACTTCGCAAATTACAGGACGCACTTATGGAGGAGTACTTAGTGGCCACAAAGCAGAAGGAGGCATGAATTTCCATGACAAATGAGGAGTTGACGATATATAACATGGGAGAGAACCTGGATACAATGATGAACCTGGATCCCAGAGGTTATGGAGTCTGCCGTATTCTATATGCAGGTAGCAGGGCATATACAGGAGAGCCATTAACAATGCACTGCGCAAAAAAAATGGTTGGAAATATTAAGGCTAATGACTTTATATTTATTCTTACCGGTTTCATATTGCTTCCTCATAAAGCACCGGAAATGGACGGAATTATAAGCTCCATGCTCCTTTCCCGTTCCATTGTACAGGCTTTTAATGCAAAACCTGTGATTATTTGCCCAAAAGAAAACATAGAAGCTGTAAAAAAATGTGCAAATGTTGTAGGACTTCATTGCTATGAAGATTTAGATAAGGTAGCACAGCTTCCCGTTTCGATGGGAGTAATTACTTTTACAAAAGATAGAAGTGAAGCAGAGGAACAAGCGGAACAGATTGTCTCAAAAATACTCCCGAAAGCTGTTATTGCGATTGAGGCACCCGGAGCGAATGAATGTGGCGAGTATCATAATGCAATTGGGGTAAACGTTACCGAACTTGAAGCAAAGACAGATGTTTTGTTTCAAAAGTTAAAGGATAGAGGGGTTCTCAATTTTGCCATAGGTGATTTGGGAAATGAAATTGGAATGGGGACGATAGGAGAACATATCAAAAAATATATTCCTTATGCTGAAGAAAATCAATGTAAGTGTGATTGTCATAAGGGTATCCTGGCAGCAACAAAGGCAGATAATATAATCACTGCAACGGTGTCTGATTGGGGATGCTATGGACTCATGGCTGCGATTGCATTTCTTAAGAAGGACTTGGACATTTTCCATAAGGGAGATATGGAAATGGAAGTGATGCGAGTTGCTACAAGAAGTGGCATTATTGATATGACAGGCTCCCTTATCCCCGGAATTGATGGCTTTAATACAAAAATGAATGTTAATATTGTTGAGCTTATGCGCCAGTGTGTAGGATATGCAATTAAGTTCGAGGGTAGAACCGATCACTGGTTTGACAATGTGATTGCAAAAGGATTTTATCAGGAAGGGAGGCAGTAATGCGTATATTACCGTCAGGAGATTTAGCGCTGGTTGTGGAATTTGGTAATGAAATAAGTACTGCTTGTAATGGTCAAGTCAGGCAGTTGAATCAAAGATTAAGAAAGAATGAAATAAAGGGTATCATTGAAACCGTGCCCACATTTCGGTCTTTATTGGTGTATTACAACCCGTCTATCATTACATATAAAAAGCTTTGTAAATATATCGAGTCTGTTTCTAATGAAGATGGAGATATGGGGGGAAAGACAAATAGAATTATTGAAATCCCTGTATGCTATGGGGGACAATACGGTGTTGACCTGATAGAGGTCGCCAAACATGTTGGAATGAGTGAAGCGGAGGTAATTAATATACATTCAGGCGTGGATTATCTGATTTATATGTTGGGATTCTTACCCGGCTTTCCTTATTTAGGTGGACTTGATCATAGATTGGTCACACCAAGGCTATCAAATCCGAGAACATTGATTCCGGCCGGATCTGTCGGAATAGGCGGAGAACAGACAGGGGTTTATCCCGTTGAATCACCGGGAGGCTGGAGGCTGATCGGAAGAACACCCTTAAAGCTATATGATAGTGGTCTGGAGAAGCCTACACTTTATGAAGCCGGTGATTATATTCATTTTCAACCGATTGATGAGGCTGAGTTTTTAAGTATCGAAGAGCTGGTTAAAAATGGGCAATATCAGTGTAAAATAGCCATTAATAATTCGTTATGAACCTCTTTTCTAATTATTTTTGTCGCTGTAAGGCACGGATTGGAGCTAAATATGAGTATACAAATAATATCTCCGGGTGCATTAACCACCGTACAGGATTATGGAAGAATTGGTTATGGAGAAATAGGCTTCTCACCATCAGGAGCCGTAGATATTAAGGCCATGGAAATCGCCAATTGTTTAGTTGGAAATGAGATGGGAGAAGCAGTATTAGAGTGTACCCTCTTTGGGCCCATAATTCATTTTACTGAGGATACTGTGATAGCTATTACAGGCGCTGATATGAAGCCAAAGGTGAATGAGAAAGAGATTTCCATGAACACCGCAGTGGCTATGAAAGCGGGAGAGGACTTGATACTTGCATTTGCAGCAAAGGGTTGTCGTAGTTATATTGCCTTTGCCGGTGGTCTTAAGATAAAAGAGTGCTTGGGAAGTAAATCTACCGATATAAAATGTGCAATCGGCGGTTTTAATGGCAGGGCGTTAAAGGCCAATGACGAAATACTATTTGTGAAATCGATAAGTATACTGCCTAATATGGAGAAACGCACCTACATACACTCGGACACTGAGGATTCACCGAAGCTTATTAGGGTAGTTATGGGTCCCCAGGATGATTATTTTACCAGCGAAGGGATTCATACCTTTGAAACAGGGAGCTATAGTTTAACTAATGATTCTAATAGGATGGCTTGTAAGCTTTCCGGACCGATTATTAACAGCATACAGGCCACGGATATTATATCGGACGGAATTTCGCTAGGTTCCATTCAAGTCTCATCAAACGGACAGCCAATCGTAATGCTTTCAGATAGGCAAACAACCGGTGGATATGCCAAAATAGGAACTGTTATTTCTACGGACATTCCAAGTATTGCTCAGTGTAAGCCGGGAGACGAAATTAGATTTCAAAGGATTACGTTAAAAAATGCTCATAAACTTTATAAAAAACATAAGAAAGATATGATTAAGCTTCAGAGGTTATTAAGAAGCTAGTGTGATAGTATCGTCTAAGCCGTTGAAACGGAGGTAAATATGGATTATAGAAATTATACTCCTTCAGAAGTCAGGAGTTTAACTAGACAAAGTAAGATTACAACCCCTACTGCAGGTATGTGTGGTGGGTATGCTCAAGCTAATCTGGTAATTCTACCAAAGGAGCTTGCCTATGATTTCCTGCTTTTTGCACAGAGAAATCCGAAGGCGTGTCCAATCCTAGAGGTTATGGATGCAGGTGAAAGAGCAGTAAGATATATGGCTAAGGATGCGGATATTGCTACCGACCTCCCAAAATACAGAGTATATGAATATGGGGAGCTGACTGGTGAATATATGGATGTGGAAAAGTTCTGGAAACCTGATTTCGTTAGCTTCTTAATCGGATGCAGCTTTTCCTTTGAAGAAGATTTATTGGAGGCCAATATTACGGTAAGACATATTGAAGAGCAGTGTAATGTCCCGATGTACATGACTAACATATGTTGTGAAAGAGCAGGAATATTTACAGGGAAGATGGTTGTAAGCATGAGGCCTATTCCGCACAAGGATGTTCCCAAAGCGGTTTCAGTCACTGCTGCGATGCCCAGAGTCCATGGAGCACCGATACATATTGGATATCCAGAAGCAATCGGTATCTATAATATTAACAACCCGGATTTTGGAGATCCGGTAACAATTAAAGAAGGAGAAGTGCCGGTATTCTGGCCTTGTGGCGTTACACCGCAGGCAGCACTCATGGCAACAAAACCGGCTTTCGCCATAACACATGCTCCGGGTCATATGTTTATCACCGATGTAAAGAACGTAGAATTAAAACTATAGAGAAGGCAATAACATACCGATAGACAGCTGCTTTATTTCGTTCCATTACACGAATATGGAGGTGAATTAATGTATCAGATTGATTTGAATTGTGATTTAGGAGAAAGCTTTGGAAGGTATACGCTAGGTATGGACGAAGAGGTTCTTCCTTATATATCATCTGCGAACATTGCCTGCGGTTATCATGCTTCCGATCCTGTTATTATGGAGAAGACGGTACAGATGGCAAAGGCAAACGGCGTACACGTTGGAGCACATACAGGATTTCCGGATCTTCTTGGTTTTGGTCGAAGGAATATGACCTTGTCTGCAAAGGAGGCGAAAACCTACACGATGTATCAAATTGGTGCTCTGGAGGGCTTTTGCCGAGCAGCAGGTGTACCGTTATACCATGTTAAGCCTCACGGTGCCTTTTATAATATGGCGGCAAAGGATTATGAATTAGCATACGCAATTTGCGAGGGTATTGCGGCAATTGATAAGAATATTGCTTTGCTGGGACTTAGCAACAGCCAGATGGAAAAAGCAGCAAAGACGGTAGGATTAACCTTTAAACAGGAGGTTTTCGCAGATCGTGCATATGAGGATGATGGAACCCTGGTGGCAAGAAGTAAACCGGGAGCAATGATTGAGGAGGAAGAACTAGCCATTCGTCGGGTAATCCACATGATAAAGAAGGGGACGATTACATCAATTAGTGGAAAAGAGATAGAGATTAAGGCCGATTCCATATGCGTCCATGGAGACGGTGTGAAGGCTCTGGATTTTGTAAAAAGAATCAGTCAGACACTAAAGGCTGAAGGCATTGAAGTAATAGCTTTTTCCTAACTTGGTCTTTGCTTGTCTGTTATGACGCGGTTACATATTTTTGTCTAGAATATCAAAAAATAGTTAAGGTGGAAACAGAATAATCTGAATCATCTGGCGAATCTCTTGACTTTAGAATATAGATGTATTAAGATAAGTATGCGTCTGTAAGCCAGATCAATTTACACTAACCTAACGGGGTTGTACTGGTTTCGACGGGGGTTTTGAAGTTGCGGTAGCCATTCGCAGACTAGGACTGCGTCATCAACTTAG
>JAEZKA010000031.1 GCA_023436225.1 Bacillota bacterium | reverse complement strand
CAAAAATAGGTTGACGAAATTGAAAAATATGCTATAATATCTCTAGTGCTATTCAAAAAATACCCAAACAGTTGTCTACGCACAATACACAACTGGAGGGAGGTTAGGTGTGAGAATATGTCAAATGTAGTTGTAAAAGACAATGAAACATTAGATAGTGCTCTCCGCAGATTTAAAAGAAACTGCGCGAAAGCCGGTATCCAACAGGAGATCCGCAAGAGGGAGCATTATGAGAAGCCCAGCGTAAGACGTAAGAAAAAGTCTGAAGCGGCTAGAAAACGCAAATATTAATTCGTTTAAGGGACTTCCGGTAGATAACTGCCGGAAGTTTTTTACGTTCTAGAATAAATCTAAAAAACCTGGTTTTTTAATCATTAATAGTATTTCATATATATAATTTATATTGCTTTATTATTTTAAGGAGACAGTTATGAAAAAAAATTCGTATTTATGAGATTATAATAGGTATTGTGCTTCTAACTATAATATTAAATAATAGAGATAATATTTATGGAACCATTGTGTTGGATGATATCATATATCAATCCTCCTTAAGCTCGGTATCATATGATTACTTAAAAAATATAGACCTGGCCATCCGTTATGATAGCCGGGCTTTTAAACGGATCCGTAAAGGAAGGCAGCATAATTCATTCTAAGTACACAATTTTTTAAGATTCTATAATCCCTCCGTTTTAGTCTACTAATTCTGATATTTTCATATATTATCTATGAAAGCCAGCAATACAAAGTATAATGCTTTAAGTCCAAGTTAAATGAGGTAAGTCCAGTTTACCCGATGCAATTTAAATATGAAAAATACTTGTTATGGCTTTATTTAAGGGAGGTAATGTATGAAGGATCGCCTGAAATCATCCCACAAGCAATTTAAAAAGGATGCGAAGAATACACTCTATGCAGGACTTGACCAGAAAAAGAAGAACAGAAAGGAACAGAGAAATTCCTTCATGGAGGAGATATCGAATCGGATGGGGCTACCGGCTGATATACTGGCAGGAGCTCCTATTATAACAGCTACCGGAAGAAATGAGATATGTGTAGAGAATTATAAGGGTATTATTGAATATAACGGTAATCTGATTAAGGTGCAGACGAAGCAGTGCCGGGTTTGCATTGAGGGTAAACAACTCAATATTCTGTATTTTACAGAGGATGAGATGAGAGTTACCGGTTATATCCAAGCGATCTACTACCAATGATGGAATAAAAATCAACTGGGGAGGGAAGCCAATGCTAATAAAACTGCTGAACTGGATCAGAGGAATCCTTTGGGTACAGATTAGTGGTACCGCACCGGAACGCTTCATTAATTTGTGCTGCAATAAACAGATTTTTATATGGAACCTCATTCAGGCTGACGAAGGCTATCAGTTCTGCATTCTGGCACGTAACTATAAGAAGCTAAAGCCGATTGCGAGAAAAACAAAGATTGTTCCAAAGATCAAGAGAAAAAGAGGTCTCGTCTTCATCCTGCACCGTTACCGGAAACGATTTGGATTCTTCGCAGGTGCCGTCATATGTATATTACTAATCTATATTATGTCGCTGAACATCTGGGATATCAGTATTCTGGGTGGCTCTAAATATACACCGGAGACTATGCTTAAGTTTCTGAATGAGAATCAGGTTTATACCGGTATTCAGAAGAAGAAAGTGGATTGTCAGGAGATCGAAGAGACAATCCGCCTAACCTATAAGGATATCGGCTGGGTATCTGCTGAGATCAGAGGGACCAGACTGATCATAAAGATTACAGAGACCAATATGCCGGCTCCTGCAAAGCCTGCAATAGAACCCAGTCATATGGTTGCAACAAAGGATGCCATCGTTAAGAAAATTATTACACGGTCCGGGACTCCGATGGTGAAGATTGGGGATGTGGTTAAGAAAGGAGATATCCTTGTATCCGGAATTAATACAATTATGGATGACTTTGGTGTAGAGCTCAGTAGGGAGCCGGTGGTCGCGGATGCTGATATCCGATGTAGCTCCTATTACGATTATAAGGATGTCTTTTCTATGAATTATACATATAAAAACTACTCCGGAAAGTCCAAAAAAGGCTATTATATTACCCTTTTCGAGAAAAAATTATTTTTATATAATCCTAGTAATTCCTATGGCATATATGATATAATTGTAAACGAAAAAACGCTTCATATTACCGACAGCTTTTATTTGCCTTTCCGATTTGGAGAGATTCAGACGAGAGAATACTTTGAGGAAAAGAGAAAATATTCAGAGGAAGAAGCGCAGTCCATTGCAAAGGAACATCTAAAAAGATATTTTGACAAACTAATTCTTAAAAATGTGTTAATTACAGAGAATAATGTTAAAATAACGATAGAAAATAATAAATGTATTACCACCGGGAGAATTATTGTAGAGGAACCGGCATGGGAGTATAAAACAATACAAGAAAATGAGTGGAGGATCGAGCCGGCCGATGAGCATAATGGAGACAATAATTGATATACCCGCAGAGCATGAGAAGAACGTATTTGGTGGGTTTGACGCATATGTAAAGATAATTGAAAGAGCATTTAATGTTACAATAATAGCAAGAAATGGTGAAATCAAGGTTGTTGGTGCTGGGGAGGATGTTACTAAGGCGAAAAGTGTATTTATTCAGCTTTTGGAGCTTTCCAAACGTGGGAATCAGATCACGGAGCAGAATGTGAATTATGCGATTTCTTTAGGCTATGAAGATAAGGAAAGGGCTATTGTTGAGATTGATAAGGATTTAATCTGTCATACAATCAGCGGGAAACCAATTAAGCCGAAGACCCTTGGGCAGAAGACCTATGTGGATCAGATTCGTAAGAAGATGATTGTCTTTGGAGTGGGTCCTGCGGGAACTGGTAAGACGTATCTGGCTATGGCCATGGGTATTACAGCCTTTAAGAATGATGAGGTGAGTAAGATTATTCTGACCCGTCCTGCTATTGAAGCAGGTGAGAAGCTTGGTTTCTTGCCCGGAGATTTACAGAGTAAGGTTGACCCTTACCTACGTCCCCTGTATGATGCTCTGTATCAGATTATGGGACCGGAAGCTTTTATAAAGAATTCGGAAAAAGGTTTGATTGAGGTTGCACCTCTTGCTTATATGAGAGGTAGAACCCTGGAGAATGCGTTCATTATTCTGGATGAAGCCCAAAATACAACTCCGGCTCAGATGAAGATGTTCTTAACAAGAATCGGATTTGGTTCTAAGGTAGTGATAACTGGTGACCAGACTCAAAAGGATCTTCCTCTGGGACAGAAATCCGGCTTGGATGTCGCGCTAAAGGTACTTGGCAAGATTGATGATATTGGTTTTTCCTACCTGACCAGTCAGGATGTTGTCAGACATCCACTGGTACAAAAGATAGTAAAGGCTTATGATTCATATGAAGAAAGACAAAAACGGTTTGGTAATAAAACCTTGGAGAAGGATAAGCACAAGAATATAAAACGCGTTCATTATAAATCCGAAAAGATCAGGGGAAACCGAGATGAGAACAGGTGAGAATAACAATATCGTGACAGAAGAAATTAATAATAAAACAATAGTTACGACGGTAGAGGATAGAAGATTAACGAATTCTATCCTTATTACCGTATTACCTATCTTATCTATGATTGCCTCTATATTACCCGGTATCATTAATCAGACAGATGGTGTTGAGATTGCTAAGGTAGCCATCCTGACCATGATTTTAACTACTGTTGCTACCTTTTACATCCGTCTGAATTTAGATACCATCTTAGAGAAAAAGCTGGCAAAAACAGTGATTACAATTAGCTATCTGACTTCCATCGGTCTGCTGCTTTCAGTTCCTAAGCCATATCTTTATTGCTTCTGGATGCTTGGCGGATTATTGGTATCCATGACCATCGATAATAAACTCGGTCTGCTTTTTCACTTCAGTTTGTCCTTTGTGATGGGCATCAGCTTGTCCTCGCAGCCTGAAATTATGCAGCCTGAGATCATGATTCATATTATGATCATCGGAGTAGTGATGAACCTGCTTTCCAGTGCTTTAAGATCCACAGCAACAGCGATTTACGCAATGGTGATTATACTTTCTACGAATGTAACTCTTTCCTTTGTGATTAATAATTTCATATTTAATACTAAGGTAAATTACAATTATTTATATTCTTTATTCAGTATTTTAGTGGTACTTGTTACCGCCTTTTTGTTAAGTCTGTTATATGATAGGATTACCGATAGCAGTAAGAATAAGGGGACACAAGCAGATGAGCCGGTGATAACAGAAAACCTGCTTACTGAGTCACCGATTACCGGATCCCTTGTGGAATTAAGGATGCAAAGCATAAACAGTGATCAGGAGGAAACGAATTCTCCTATTGTGTCGTCTATAGAAGAGGAGGCAGCTACGAATCTGGATCGAATCATCGGTACCAGCTCCAGCTATGATGTTCTTTGTTCACCGACCAATGAGCTGCTGATGAAGTTAAAGCAGCATTCTGAGGCACTTTATACACATGCATTATACATTGGGGATCTTTCTGCAAGGGCTGCCAGGCTGATAGGAGCTTCAGAGCAGTTAGCCGTGGCGGGAGGCTTTTATCATGAGATTGGGAAGCTGAACGGCAAAAATTATATTGAAGAGGGCCTGCGTATTGCGGAGGATTACGCATTTCCAAAGGAATTAAAGGCAATTCTGCGAGAGCATAATATCAAGTACGATAAACCGAATTCGGTAGAGGCAGCCATTGTTATGCTTTCTGATAGTGTGGTTTCTACCATTGAATACATAGAGAAATCAGAAGAGCATAAATTTACCACCAATAAAATCATAGATAACATTTTTCAGATGCGTATGGATAAAGGAACCTTTGATGGTGCGAATCTGTCCTTAAAAAATTTCAAGCTTTTAAAGGATTTCTATCAGAAGGAATTCAACCCCGAAGTACAATAAAGTATAGAAAGTGAGAACCTATGACTATCAACTTTGATTATGAAGTAATGAATCAGTTTGATTTCGATTTTGAGGCTATGGAGAAGAAGGTTGTGGAAGCATGCCTTGACTATGAAGAGTGCCCATATGAAGCGGAGGTTAGTATCCTCCTTACTGATAATGAACAGATCAGGCAGATAAATCAGGAATACCGTGGAATTGATGCTCCCACTGATGTTTTATCCTTCCCGGCTATTGAGTATCATACACCGGGAGATTTTTCTGAGCTTGAAGAGGCTGCTGCAGAATATTTTCATCCGGAGACAGGTGAGCTTCTGTTAGGCGATATCGTAATATCGATTGACCGAGCAATATCACAGGCAGAGGAATATGGACATTCCTTGATGCGTGAGCTTGCCTTTTTGACTACGCATAGTATGTTTCATCTGTTTGGTTATGATCATATGGAGGACGAAGAACGTAAGCTTATGGAGGAAAGGCAGAATTTTGTCCTGGACAAGCTGCAGATTTTGAGATAATTGTTAAGAAATATGACGAAGGGGATTAAGTAGATATGAAAAAGTACACTTATTATATACTAATTATACTGACGATATTATTACTGTCCGGGTGTAAGAAGAACGATGGTTATAACGGAAGTGTAATACAGGATTATCAGGAGCAATACGATGATAATAAGAATACTGGTACACCCGCACCTACAGCGAATGTGACACCGACCCAGACACCGGAGGATGCCAATCATGAGGGAATGATGAGAAGTTATCTAAGCGGATTGTGGGTGCCGATTGAAATAGGTACGAAACGACCTTATGCATTTCAATTCAGTAATTTTAAAACAGTTCGAAATCAATGGGGTATCAGTCAGGCCGATATCGTCTATGAGTGTATCGTAGAGGGTGGTATTACAAGGCTTCTCGGAATTGGTGAGAATTACAAAGGAGATCGAATCGGTTCAACCAGAAGCTCGAGACATTACTTTGTAAGCATTGCCGATGAATATGATGCAATCTACATCCATTATGGTAAGACCAAGTATGCCACTGCTAAGATCAAGGAACTAGGTATCGATAATCTGGATGGTGAGACTGGGATAGGTACTACTGTATTTTATCGTGATAAATCCATGAAAGCCCCTCATAACGCCTTCGCGTCCTTAAAGGGTATTCTAGCAGGAATTGAGAAAAAGAAGTATGAGACAAAATATAAGGAGGGCTATGAACCTCATTATCAATTCTATGAAGAGGATACGGATTTGACAAGCAATATTGCCGTTAATAAGCTTACGGTTGATTTCTCGGGCTACAACACACCGTCTTTTGAATATAATTCCAAGGACAAGCTATATTACCGAAATCAATTTGGAGAACCTCACAAGGATTCAAATACCGGTGAGCAGTTGCGTTTTAAGAATATTATTATTCAGTTTGTGAAGGAATGGGATATTGATCATAATGATTATCAGACCATGGATCTGGAGAATGCCAGCGGATCCGGTTATTATATCACAAACGGAAAAATGGTTAAGATAACTTGGAAGAAGAATGAGGATAAACGCTTTATGAGGTATTATAATGAAGCGGGAGAAGAGCTTACCATCAATCCGGGAAAGACCTACATAGCCTTATTTCCAAGGGATCGTGAAGAGAAAGTTACTATAAAATAGTTCTATAATGAATGTTCCTGTATTTTTATAAACATTCATTGAAAAGCCCTGCATAATAAATGGCTTGAGAACTTAATATCATACATCAGATAAAATATCAAGCATACCGTTGTGAAAAAGGAGAAGGAATATGTCATCGCAAAATAAAAGTAACCATTTTCTGATACAGGGAAGTATATTAGCAGTAGCCTCCATACTGGTGCGTGTGATTGGTCTGCTATATCGTATTCCGATGGTGAGAATCATTGGGCGAGAAGGGATGGGAGTTTATGCGAATGCGTTCGAGGTGTACAATATCGCTTTGATCCTTTCCTCCTATAGTATTCCTCTAGCCGTGTCTAAGCTGGTTGCAGTAAGAAGCTATAATAAAGAGCATCGTAATTCCTACCGTGTCTTTTTGAGTGCGATGATTTTCGCGGTTACAGTCGGACTCATTGCTACGTTGATTGTATTCTTTGGCGCGAATATATTGGCTACGCTTTTATTTGACAGTCCGGATACAGCTTTACCGCTGAAAATACTGGCACCGACCATATTCGTATTCTCTGTCATGGGAGTGCTAAGAGGCTTTTATCAAGGAAAAAACACAATGATTCCTACCGCTGTTTCACAGGTGCTGGAGCAGATCATTAATGCAATCGTCAGTGTGGCAGCCTCTTGGATATTAATGAAGAATTATAGTGCTGCGCCGAATATGTCTGCGTATGGTGCAGCTGGCGGAACCTTCGGTACCTTTGCAGGTGCGTTAGTAGCCTTACTGTTCCTACTTTTTGTATTTATGATTTATAAGCCGGTTTTAAATAAACAGATGAGACGTGATACAACAGAGCATCGTGAGAGTTATTCAGACATATTTAAGCTTCTAATACTTACAATTGCTCCAATTATCTTAAGTCAGACCGTATATCAGATCAGCGGTTTAATTGACAGCTCCCTATTTGGTCATATCATGAAAGGGAAAGTAATCGCATCCTTTGATTTACCGGTGTTGCTGGTTGAGGGAGCTACGGCGGGGCAGTATTACCTTGAGAAATTTCGTAATACATTAATCGGTATCTATAGCAATGAATATCGTCTACTTACCAATGTACCGGTTGCCATTGCTACCGCGATTGGAACAGCCATAGTTACTACCGTGTCTGCAGATATGGCCAGAGGTAGAATTGATTCCATTTGTCATAAAGTACATGCAGCGGTGAAATTCAATATGATTATTGCCATTCCGGCAGCCATAGGAATGGCAGTTTTAGCAGCTCCGTTTATGGCTCTGATTTTCAGAGATACATTTGTGCTGTCTACGAATCTGATGATGCTGGGCTCTATATCAATCGTTTTTTATGCTTACTCCACAGTATCTTCCTCCATCCTTCAAGGAATTAATCAAATGAAGCTTCCAGTGATTCATTCAGCAATCTCGCTGGGAGTTCACGTAATCATTGTGTTTCTGTTACTTTATTTTACACCCTTGAGTACCTATGCGTTAGTAATCGGAAATGTTACCTTTCCCATGGTGGTATGCATCTTGAATTGGATTGCTCTCGCCCGACATCTGGGATATCAGCAGGAAATTATTAAGACCTTTGTGATTCCGACAGTAAGTGCCGGTCTCATGGGTGTGGTTACCTATTTCGCTTATCAAGGCTTGATGCTCTGGATAGGGAATATGTTGGTTTCGACCATTCTGGCTTTCATCCTGGCACTGATTATCTATTTTGCTTTATTGATTTTTATGAAGGGTGTCAACGAGGAGGAACTCAGCTTTATACCAAAGAGCGGTGCAATCATACATGTACTAAAGAAGCTGCATCTATTATAAATTATTTGAGATATTATCGATAGGGAGCTGATACTACTAACACAGCGTTAGTGTATCGGCTCTTCTTTGTTTCTTATTTGAGTGGAGTTAAGTCGAGGTAGAACCGTACAGGGAGATCTGTTTAGCAAGCCGCTGTTGGCAGACGAAGAGTGGAATAGTTTCTGTAAAACTTACTATAAATGTATAAAAAAGTAAATTTCGGAGATAATAATGCCAAAGGAGTGGTTTTTCGTATGAAGCTGAAAAAGGCGTTGATTTATCTCGGAAGCTTTGTTTTAATAAGTGTCATGTTCAGCACTTGCTATTACATGAGTTATTTGCATGCATTAAATCAATTTAATCAAAAAGCAATAGAGCGGAAGGATCTCCTGCCACTTACTCAGAAGACTGAACCTACACCTGTTGTGGAAAATGAGGAAGCCTCGGTATCGGTCAATGAACAGTCTGAAGCCATTATATTACCCACAACAAAATATATCCTTGAGATATATAATATGAAGGCAGATAAGCTAGATACCCAGGAGCTGAACCCACCTGCGTATCTAATCGGACTGACTCGTACACAGGTAGAGGAATATCTGAAAGCTTATATGAAGGATTTACCTTTGTCGGAATATAATAAGGGATTAATATCCTATGAATTAATCCGATTTTCTGATACAGAGGTTGTAATCAAGAAGACTTATAATAAAGATTTTGTTCCGTTTCGCTTCTATGTCGTAGTGAAGGATGGATATGTCGTTGTGTATAACAGTGATCTTAAGAGTGTCTACAGCTATACACATATTCTTGCCGCCGAACTGGTGGAAGAGGACAGAATCGCTTTAAGTCAGGGAATCTATGTTAATAGTCTTGAGGAATTGTATTCTCTTCTGGAAAGCTTTTCGAGCTGATGTCTCCTTGAGGATAGAAATAAGTTCTATTGGATAAAGTTAGTAATATAAAGAAATGCTTGAAATAATGCCTTGGTTAAAATATAATGAAACAAATCCTAAACAATAGAAAGTACGCATCGCGAACTTTCTATTGTCATGAATACATGATTCATAAAAAGTTTGTAAAGCAAACTTTTATGATTACATGATTCATAAAAAGTTTGCGAAGCTAACTTTTATGATTACATGATTCATAAAAGATTGCGAAGCTAACTTTTATGATTATATGATTCATAAAAGATTGCGAAGCTAATTTTTATGATTACATGATTCATAAAAGATTGCGATGCAAACTTTTATGAATATAAAATATGATTTGTTCGTAGGAGGCTGTTCAAGTGGAATATGACGTAATTATCGTTGGCGCCGGAGCTTCCGGTTTAGTGGCTGCGATTGCTGCAGCAAGATTGGGAAGTTCGGTGCTTGTGATAGAACGCAAAGAGAAGCCCGGAAAAAAAATATTGGCAACCGGTAACGGAAAATGTAATTTTACGAATCGTTTCCAAGGACCCGATTGCTATCGTTCGGATGACAGCGCATTTGCTATGAAGGTGCTGTCTTGTTTTGATGTTCAAAAAACCCTGGATTTCTTTGTAGACATAGGTATTTATCCCAAAGAGCGTGATGGCTATTACTATCCATATTCGGAGCAGGCAGCCAGTGTGGTACAGGTTTTGGTATTGGAGTGTATAAGACTTGGTGTTGAATTTCGGTATATGGAGACGGTAATTGAGATAGCCAAGCCATACTTTGAGGTAATTACAGAGACCGCAGAGGATAAAAGGCGTCATCGCTACCTAGGAAAACACTTGATTATCGCCGCAGGAGGTTGTGCTTCTCCACAACTGGGCTCTGACGGTAGCGGTTATGAGCTTGTTAAAGGCTTAGGACATAGTATTATAAAACCCTTACCGGCACTGGTTCAACTAAAATCTCCGGACAAGCTCTGTAAAACAGTGTCCGGTGTAAGGACCCATGTCATTGTCAGTGCGTATGACAGGGAGAAGAAGCTTGGTATGGAAGAAGGAGAAATTATTTTTACGGATTACGGTATCTCCGGTATACCCATCATGCAGCTCAGCCGATTTGTTGCAAAGTCATTGGACAAGGGGAAAAGCTGTTGGCTCTTACTCGATTTCATAAAGGATAGGACAAAGGAAGAGCTGAAAGACATACTTAAGCGTCGGATAAAGCAAAACCCCGGCAAAAGCCTGGAGGAGATGATGATAGGACTTTTTAATCATAAGCTCAATTATATTCTAATTAAAGAAGCAAGGCTCGATCCGACCATGCCCTCTAATAGGGTGTCGGAACGTGATATTGATATATTGACACAACAGATGAAAGAATTCAGACTTCAGATTAACGGTACAAATTCCTTCGAGAATGCTCAGGTTTGCAGCGGTGGAGTAAAAACAGGGGAGATTGATGCCGCCACCATGGAATCCAAGCTGGTGAAGAGGTTATATATGGCTGGTGAGCTTGTGGATGTGGACGGCACCTGTGGAGGTTATAATCTACAATGGGCTTGGAGCTCCGGTTACCTGGCCGGAACGACGGCCGGACGTGCTGCAAGAAGAAACGATAATAGACAACGTTAACAAAGAATGGTGCATATTGTATCGAGTATCATAATTGAAAGACAATATAGTTTTATGAAAGGTATGGTTAATTAATTTGATAAGAATTACACAAGTTAAGCTTCCGATCAAGCATAATGAGGAGGAGTTGATCAATGCAATCGCGAAGGCATTGAAGCTGCCACCTCAGAGAATTCTGAACTATCAGATTGTCAAGAGGTCCATAGATGCAAGGAAGAATGAAATTAAATATATATATACCATCGATGCAGTGGTAATCCTTGACGGAAAAGAAAAGGAAACAGGTATCATTAATCGGTGTCATAATGCAAATGTAACTCTTACGAAGACAGAACGATACCAATTCCTTCCGTCAGGTGAGGAGCCTCTATCCCATCGTCCAGTCGTTGTAGGAACAGGTCCTGCCGGCTTATTTACCGCTTATCTTTTGGCTATTAACGGATATCAACCTCTGGTACTGGAGCGCGGATATGAGGTACGTAAGAGAGTGGAGGCAGTCGAGCATTTCTGGAGGACGAATGAACTGAATCCGGAATGTAATGTTCAATTCGGTGAAGGTGGTGCTGGGACCTTCTCTGATGGCAAGCTGAATACTCTAGTTAAGGATGCCAACAACCGATATCGTCTGGTGATGGAGACCTTTGTTAAGTTCGGGGCACCCACAGATATTTTATATCTGAATAAGCCACATATCGGTACCGATAAGCTACGTAATGTGGTAGAGAATATGAGAGAGGAAATCATCCGATGTGGTGGAGAGGTGCGCTTTTGTTCCGCTCTGACGGATATGATCATAGAACAGGGAAGCTTAAGAGCAATTGAGATTAATCATAATGAAGTGATTCCCTGTGAATTACTTATAACAGCGGTTGGACACAGTGCTAGGGATACCTTTGCCATGTTCCATAGAAGAGGATTGAAGCTGACTGCAAAAGCTTTTGCTATCGGATTTCGAATTGAGCATAATCAGAGTATGATAAGCAGGTCACAATACGGAAGTGATTATATCCATCTTCCTGCAGCGGATTACAAGCTGACACATCAAACTGCTAAGGGAAGAGGAGTGTATTCCTTCTGTATGTGTCCCGGTGGTTTTGTAGTCAACGCTTCTTCCGAACAGGGGTATGTCACCGTGAATGGTATGAGTAATTATAATCGGGATGAAGTGAATGCCAACAGTGCTATTGTAGTAACCATACAGCCGCAGGATTTTGGTTCCGGTGATCCCTTAAGTGGCATTGAATTTCAGCGTAAAATTGAAAGGGCTGCCTTTCAAGCTGGAAAAGGCTATGTTCCGGTGCAGCTGTTTGGTGACTTGTTAAGAGACAGAGATAGTGTTACAATAGGAAATGTTACTCCGAATATCAAAGGAGAATATCGTCTGACGAATCTGAAGGAATGCTTACCGGCGGATATTTTGGATGCGTTGAAGGAAGGTATTCAAGCTTTTGATCACAAAATAAAAGGCTTTGCCGATGAGGATGCAGTATTATCAGGGGTAGAAAGCAGAACCTCATCGCCGGTCAGAATTCTAAGAGATGAACACTTTGAAGCCAATATCAAGGGAATCTATCCTTGTGGGGAGGGCGCTGGCTATGCTGGAGGGATTACCTCGGCAGCAATTGATGGAATTAAAGTATTTGAAGCAATTGCCGAACGTTTTAGGCATATATAAGCGCTAATATATAAATATATATTTATACTGTAGCCTTAAATACGGTATTTGGGCTGCAGGAAGATTATTATGGTGGAGGAATTTATGATGCAGGGTAGAGAGTTATTAATGAATAAAAAAAGAGTTGTGATAAAGATCGGATCATCTTCCTTAACACATATGGAGACTGGAAGCTTAAATCTTGAGAAGATGGAACGATTAGTAAGAATCCTTACAGACCTGCGTAATCAGGGAAAGGATGTTGTCTTGGTTACCTCCGGAGCAATTGCAGTCGGAAGAAAGGCTCTTGGTATAAAGGAACGACCGACGAAGCGTTCCGTCAAGCAGGCATGTGCTGCAGTTGGACAGGCGAGCCTTATGATGGTATACCAGAAGCTATTTGCTGAATATAACCAAACAGCTGCCCAGATACTAATGACAAAGTATACAATGATTAATGATATCAGTCGAAACAATGCTAAGAATACCTTTGAGGAATTGTTTGCAATGGGAGTCATTCCGATTGTTAATGAAAACGATACCGTATCTACCGAAGAATTAGATCTTGATTTTGGGGATAACGATACCCTATCCGCAATTGTTGCAGCATTGGTAGAGGGGGATTTGTTAATCCTATTATCCGATATTGACGGTCTTTATACCGATGACCCCCATACCAATAAAGAGGCAAAAATGATCTCTTGCGTAACACAAATCAACGAAGAATTATCCAGTATGGCAAAAGCTTCGGCTAGCAATGTGGGAACTGGCGGAATGACAACTAAGGTATCTGCAGCGAGGATTGCAACCGCTTCCGGAGCGGATATGGTAATTACGAATGGTGATAACGTCAGAAATATTAATCACATTCTGGAAGGCAGAGAGATCGGAACTCTGTTCCAGGCACAGAAAAAAGAGAGTTTTAACATCATGGATTATATCACTTCAAAGCAATATCAAAATTAATAAGGTTAAAGAATTAAAATCATAAGATTTTTCAATCGGCATTTTATTTGCAGCAGCCCAAGTTCGTGGCGTCTTGCAGAATGTAAAATGATAGAAAAAATCAAAGATTTTCTCGCATAATGTTTTAGGTTAGGAAGAAAGGCATGGTTAATATATGGACGATCAAAGAATTACACGAATTAACGAATTATATCACAAATCCCAAAAGGAAGGGTTAAGCGAAGAAGAGAAGGTAGAACAAGCCAGACTTCGAAGCGAATATATCGCTGCAATTCGTCAGAATCTTCGTGGTACCTTAGAAAATGTATCTCTAGTGAATCCGGATGGATCCATTACTAAGGCATCCGATTTGAGAAATAAAAAGTAGTGTGAAGAAAGAACAACTATACACAGGAAGAAGCATCGAGGTTTGCTCATATGAACAAACACCTCGTTCTTCCAAGCTATTTGCTACATCGATGCTACAGAATGGAATATTAATGAATGATTAGATTTCTATTAGCAGTTTTTAATAGCAGCTATCATGATATTTTAAGAATAGGATGATATGATATGACAAAGGTCGAAATCAGAAGAAGTATGAAGGAATTGAGAAGCAATATCTCAATGGATGACCGAAAGGCATATGATGATTTAATTCGCCAGAGCTTACTGTGTACAAAGGTGTATCGTCAATGCCGAAGACTTTTTTGCTATATCTCCTTCCACTCTGAGCTTAACACCAAAGAAATCATTCTTCAGGCATTACGGGAGGATAAACAGGTTTATGTTCCGAGAGTCGAAGAGGAGCATCGAATGGAATTTTACCGCATTGACAATTTTAAGAGTCTAAAGCGGAGCAGCTTTAACATTCTGGAACCTTTACCCGATGAAGAAAGGCGATATCAGGAGAATACAACGAATGAAGCATCGGGCGTTAATTTAATGATTTTACCCGGATTAGCCTTTGATTTGATGGGAAATCGGATCGGATACGGTGCCGGCTATTACGACAGATATCTGTCAAGCTACCCAAAAGATCATTTTTATAAAATTGCAGCTTGTTATGATTTTCAATTAATAGAACATATTACTGCTTATGAATATGATGTAAGAGCTGATGCAATCATTACACCTACAAAAAAGATATTATGTAGCTAGGTAATCTGTTAGGTCCAATCATAGGCTTGATTGGAGAAGGAGAGGAGGAAATATATGAATTATCTTGAACAACTGGGAAGTAATGCGAAGAAAGCATCCATCAGCTTAAATCTTCTTGGTCAGGAGGAGAAGAATACGGCTCTTAGAGCCTGTGCTGGCGCATTACTGGAACAGCAGGCAGAAATCTTAGCAGCCAATGAAATTGATGTAAAGCAAGCAATAGCGAATAATGTAAAGAGCTCCCTAATCGATCGATTACGACTAACACCGGATCGCATACAGGGAATGGTTGATGGTATTCTGCAAATCTGTTCATTACCCGATCCTATCGGTGAGGTGTTATCCATGACGGTACGTCCCAATGGGTTACAGATTGGTCAAAAGGTAGTTCCGCTCGGAGTTGTCGGAATGATCTACGAATCAAGACCAAATGTAACTGCGGATGCCTTCGGCTTATGCTTTAAGACTGGAAATGCAGTAATTCTTCGTGGCGGCAGTGATGCTATTCACTCGAATCAAGCAATTGTAAAAGCATTGAGAAGTGGGCTTCGTAGTACAGGTATTAACGAGGATGCCGTATCTTTGGTGGAGGATACCTCCAGAGAGGTAGCCAGAGATTTTATGAAGTTAAATCGCTATATTGATGTTTTGATTCCGCGTGGTGGAGCCGGTCTGATTAAGACCGTGGTGGAAAACAGTACGGTTCCTGTCATTGAGACCGGTACAGGTAATTGCCATATATATGTCGATGAATTCGCTGATTTTAATATGGCCTTGGACATTATTGATAATGCGAAAACCCAGCGTCTCGGAGTGTGCAACACCTGTGAATCCTTGGTGCTGCACGAAAAGATTTATAGTGACTTTATCCCCTTGCTTTATGATAGATTACACGGGAAGGAGATAGAGATCCGTGCGGATGAACGGGCATGCGCATTGCATAAGGGGTTGGTACCTGCTACGGACGAGGATTATGCCACGGAATATCTGGATAAAATCATTTCCTTAAAGGTTGTGGACAGTATTGAGGAAGCGATTGCACATATTAATTATTACAGTACGAAGCATTCGGAAGCAATCATAACAAAGGATTATGAGCATGCGATGAAATTCTTAAATGAGATAGATTCGGCTGCAGTTTATGTCAATGCCTCTACCAGATTCTCTGATGGGAATGAATTTGGTTTTGGAGCAGAAATCGGTATCAGTACCCAGAAGCTTCATGCAAGAGGGCCTATGGGGTTAAAAGCATTAACAACAATCAAATACATTATCTTCGGAAATGGACAGATTAGACAATAGTGTGAAAATGAAATGATGTTATATTGTTATGGTTTTAGAAAGGAAGAGGATAATAAATGGAAGAAAAGAAGGTTTATGATTTTCCTTCGGGAAACGGTTTTGGCAGCTTTATGAAACGTTTTGGTAAGCTGATAACCATTCTTGCGGTAATCATCGTATTAATAATTATCTCCACAAGTGCGTTTTTTGAAATTAAAGAGCAGGAACAAGCAGTGGTAACCACCTTCGGCAAGGCACAGACAGTAAATTCAGCCGGTTTACATTTTAAGATACCGTTCATTCAACAGGTTCATAAGGTTGACACCACTATCAAGAGCTTAACAATAGGATATGATTTAGAGACCAATACCAAAAACGAGTCGGAATCCATGATGATCACGAAGGATTTTAATTTCGTTAATGTTGATTTTTACTTAGAATATAGAGTATCGGATCCAGTGAAGGCGTTATATGCTTCCGAGGAGCCGGTTACAATACTTAAGAATATTGCTCAGAGCAGTATCCGAATGGTGGTTGGTAGCTATGATGTCGATAGTGTAATTACTACCGGAAAGCTGGAGATCCAAACAGCTATCAAATCCTCCATATTGGAGATGCTGGAGAAGCAGGATATCGGTATTCAATTAGTGAATATAACAATACAAGATGCCGAGCCACCGACTACTGCAGTTATGGAGGCATTTAAATCAGTAGAAACAGCAAAGCAGGGTAAGGAAACTGCATTAAATAATGCAAATAAATATAGCAATGAGCAACTCCCTAAAGCGGAAGCTCAGGTGGATAAGATTTTACAGGATGCACAGACCAGCAAGGCCCAGAGAGTCAATGAGGCTTATGCTGAGGTGTCAAGATTTACTGAAATGTATGAAGAATACCTTAAGTATCCTCTGATCACGAAGCAGAGAATGTTCTACGAGGCAATGGAGGATGTTCTTCCTTCCTTGAAGGTTATTATCGATAGCGGAGATGGCGATGTTCAAAAGCTATTGCCACTCGATAGTCTGATGGAAGGAGGTACCAGATAATGAAAAAGACGAACAAATTTACAGGAGTATTGATTCTTATTATTATCATAGCCGGAATTATCATTCTATTTTCTGCAACGATTGTAACCAAAGAGAATGAATATACATTAGTGAAAAGGTTTGGAAAGATTGAGCGGGTGAACAGCGAAGCAGGTTTATCCTTCCGTACCCCCTTTATTGAGAATGTAGATGTATTACCGAAAAGTATCCAACTCTATGATATGGAAGCATCCGAAGTGATAACCATGGATAAGAAAACAATGGTAGCTGACAGCTATGTTCTTTGGAGAATTAAAAGTCCGATCCTCTTTGCACAGACCTTAAATTCCTCGATTGTAGCGGCGGAAGGCAGAATTGACTCAATTGTATATAATGCTATGAAGAGTGAAATCAGCAGCCTATCCCAGGCCGATGTCATAAGTGGCAGAGATGGTGAGTTAAATCAGGGCTTCATGGAGAATATCGGTACTTCGATGGATCAATACGGAATTGAGCTGATCTCTGTTGAGACAAAACATCTGGATCTTCCCAGTGACAATAAGAATGCGGTATTTGAAAGAATGATCTCAGAGCGTGGACAGATTGCAGCTACCTATACGGCAGAAGGGGAATCAGAAGCACAGAAGATTCGTAATACAACGGATAAAGAGGTATCAATCAGTATCTCTAATGCAGAAGCAGAAGCTGCCAAGATTATTGCTGAAGGTGAGGCTGAATACATGAGAATTCTGTCTAAGGCATATTCCACCGAATCGAAGAGTGAGTTTTATACCTTCATTCGCTCTCTTGAGGCGGCCAGAGCTTCCTTAAGCGGCGAAGACAAGACATTAATTCTGTCTAAAGATTCTCCAATTGCAAAAATCTTTTATGATGTAAAATAATTCATTAATCTAATATAGATCATTAAAGAAGGAAGGCGATTCATCTCAACAATAAGGGATGTCTATCAGCCTTCCTTTTACGATTCTTAATAATAAAAAGTTCCCAAGAGATGCTTACATCATATACAAAATATGAGATCATATAAAATTTTAGTCATAAAGATAACTTAATCACATATAATTATGTGATAAAATATTGTATCTTGCCCGTAGTATGCAGTTTTTAAGAAAGGCATGGTTGTTTTTATGATAATCAATTTTGATGAGACTGATTTTCTTTATGATAAATATACCCGGGCTGCGAAATGTCTGGCGAAGCAATTCGATAATATTATAAAATATGTCACGATTGGCGAGACCCATGATAATCGAGATATTATTTTATTAAAGCTGGGATTGGGACAAAATAATATCATCTGCTGCGGTGGAGTCCATGGAAGAGAGACCGTAAATCCAATTGTTCTCTTGAAAATAATAGAGTATTATGCAGATCTTTATATGAATTTCAGACACCAGAAGCTTGCGCTTAAGAAAAAGCTTGAAATACCAAATGTTCATATAAAAGAGGAATACGAACAAATGCTATATGGTGCCTGCATTTATGAGCTGCTTCAGACCTATACTATATTATTTGTTCCGTTGTTGAACCCCGATGGTTATATGATTGCACAGAAGGGTTTTGGTACCCTCCGCGACGTACAACTAAGGCAAGCCTGTGAAAACAAAAATATCGATTATAGAGAATGGAAAGCGAACGGAAGAGGAGTCGATATCAATCGTAATTTTCCATCCCAATTATGGAAACAGAAATTCGAAGGGGATTATCCGGCTAGTGAGGAAGAGACTAAGGCATTAATCCGTCTTTTTCATGATTATCCAAGCATCGGCTTTCTGGATTTTCACTCCAGAGGAAAAGAGATTTATTATTACCGGAATAAGATGCCGGACAGCTACAATAAAAAGCAGCTAGATATTGCCACCAGGTTATGTGAGATAACAGAGTATAAGCTGGTTCCTCCCCAAGAGGAGTGCGAAGTGGGCGACAGCGGTGGAAATACGGTTCACTATTACAGTGAGTACTTCCATAAACCGGCGATCACAATTGAAACAGTGGAGGATGAGGCTGAATTTCCATTATCGGATACCTATCGGTCATCAACTTTTAAGGAAATCAAGCTGCTGATATCTGAATTCGGTTTTATGCTGCTATCAATATAACTTGATGGCCAACTGTAAGAATGTCGCATCTATAGACATCATCCAAGCAAGAGGATGTTGTTAAGGAATGCAATTTCGAAAATTCTGTTTGCAAACCATATCGAAAAATGGTATACATAAGTATATGATTTTTGGAATGGAGAATGAACATGTTAGAATTTGATTTGAATAGCATAGATTTGACGAAGGAGCCGGACAAACAGGAGCCGCAGCGTCAATGGTATTACATCGCAAAATGCAGGGAGGCCATCAAAGCAAGAAGTGAAGAGATTGGACGGCCCTTAACCTATTGTATTACAACTTTTGGCTGTCAGATGAACAGTCGTGATTCGGAGAAAATAGCTGGAATTCTGAAACAAATCGGTTATGTCGAAACCGAGTCGGAGGATGCCGATTTTGTCATTTATAATACCTGTACTGTCAGAGAAAATGCGAATAACAGAGTATATGGCAGACTGGGATATGTAGGCAAGCTGAAGCAAAAGCATCCGGGCATGTTAATCGCCCTTTGTGGTTGTATGATGCAGGAAGCCTCAGCCGTGGAGAAAATAAAAACCAGCTACCGTTTTGTCGATATAATATTTGGTACCCACAATATCTTTAAGCTGGCTGAGCTGTTACAAATTCGTCTGGATTCGAAACGAATGGTAATTGACCTGTGGCAGAATACGGATATGATTGTAGAGAATCTGCCGAATGACCGCAAGTATCAGTTCAAGGCAGGAGTCAACATTATGTTTGGCTGCAATAATTTCTGCAGCTACTGCATCGTTCCTTATGTAAGAGGAAGAGAACGCAGTCGAAATCCTGAGGATATTCTGGATGAAATCAAGGCTCTTGCCAAGGATGGTGTGGTTGAGGTCATGCTACTCGGACAGAATGTAAACTCCTATGGCAAGAATCTGGAGCCCCCGATGTCCTTTGCAAAGCTTTTGCAGGAAATTGAGAAGATTGACGGCATAGAACGTATTCGTTTTATGACCTCCCATCCGAAGGATTTGTCGGATGAATTGATTGAAGTTATGAAGCATAGCAAGAAGATATGTAAGCATCTGCATTTACCGATTCAATCCGGCAGTTCTAGGCTCCTTCGTATAATGAATCGTAAATATACGAAAGAAAGCTATCTGGAGCTGGTAGACAAAATCCGCGCCGCTGTTCCGGATATTTCCTTAACTACGGATATTATTGTAGGTTTCCCTGGCGAGACGGAAGAGGATTTTTGCGATACCTTGGATGTGATACAAAAGGTGGGTTATGACAGCGCTTTTACTTTCCTATATTCCAAGCGAACCGGTACACCAGCAGCTGCCATGGAAGGACAAGTTGAGGAGGCAGTGGCCAATCAACGCTTTGATCGACTGCTGAAGGAGATACAGAAAAGCTCAGCAAAGGCCGCCGGTAAGGATGAACATACTGTTCAGAAAGTCCTGGTAGAAGATATAAGCGAGCAGGATCCAGAACTGTTAACCGGACGATTAAGCAATAACTTACTGGTACATTTTAAAGGTAGTAAGACTTTAATTGGAACGATCGTAGATGTATATCTCGATGAGAGTAAGGGCTTTTATTATATGGGAACTTTAGTTGATTAAAAGTTCAACTATATTTAAGTGAATGAATAGACTATACCGTGTTTGCTTTTGAATAAATAATCAATAATGCGATTAAAAATTATTACTATCAGATTATATTGTGGGAGCCCTCAGTAATTGTCCTATATATTGATACTATATTTTGTCAGAATAGATAAATTATTCGTGAGTATACTTGACATATTAGTAAAAACAGTATAAAATTTAAGTGTTGTATATCCATTACAAGTGATAACATGATAAATTAGATATCATTTATATAATTTTGAAGGTTCTTACCTTGTATTGTACAATGAAAATTAAATAAGGAGGTGCTCCTGTGCCATATTTAGCATTAGTAATTGCTATCGCAGCAACCTTGGTGGTAACAGCTATTCTTACCTGGATCATTGCAATTGCCTATCGCAAGAAGGTTTATGAAGCAAAGATTGGCAGTGCAGATGAGAAGGCAAGAGAAATCATAGATGAGGCTCTAAAGACAGCTGAAACTAAGAAGCGCGAAGCTTTGCTCGAAGCCAAAGAAGAAGCTTTGAAAGCAAAGAATGAATTCGAGCGTGAAACCAAGGAACGTAGAGCGGAGTTACAACGCTATGAGAAGAGGGTTCTGACTAAAGAAGAAACTTTAGACAGAAAAACCGAAGCACTGGAAAAAAAGGAAGCCAGACTTTCGCAAAAGGAATCCGAGCTTGATAAAGTTAAGCAGGAAGTGGAGGAATTCCACACAAGACAATTGCAGGAGCTGGAGAAGATTTCTGGATTAACCTCCGAACAAGCTAAGGAATATCTGATTAAGACTGTTGAAGAAGAAGTTAAACATGAAACTGCATTGCTTATCAAGGATTTGGAAAGCAAAGCAAAGGAAGAAGCAGATAAGAAAGCAAAGGATTATGTAGTTACAGCAATTCAAAGATGTGCTGCAGATCATGTTGCAGAGACAACGATCTCCGTTGTACAGCTCCCTAACGATGAGATGAAGGGTAGAATCA
>JAEZKA010000050.1 GCA_023436225.1 Bacillota bacterium | reverse complement strand
TCATTTTCTGAATTTCATAAGCCAATCTTTTTCTTCCCCAGTCATCAACATTAGTAACGTTACCACCGAATCTGGTGATAAGCTCTTTTGTAGCTTCTAATGTAGCGATTCTGGCTTCATCCTCGATTTTTGCGTTTACAACTAAGGCTAATTCATATTGATTCATAGTTGCTAAGCACCTCCTTCTGGTCTCTGGCCCTTTTTTAATGTAACTTGACTGACGAAGAATCAACTTATCATTTAAAGAGCAAGGAAATTATAGTATAACATATCACAATTAACTATGATATCATAAGTATGTCTAAATTTCAACTAATTTTTTTAACAATGATCGAGCTTTATCTTATACATTATCACAAATACAGCAGCCCTCTACTCGAATAAACTGCTGTAATCAAGAAGTCTTTTATTCAATAGTGACAAAATATCTTCCGGCTCCATATCCTTTGCAAGATCCACCATAATAAGAATTGGTGGAAGATTAAGGTTAAGATTTCTCTTAATCAATCTTCTTTTTACCAAAGAGAATTTAGTAATCAGGCTTTCTACATTTTTAGGTATTACTGCAATTGCCTTCTTATTATATACGTTAACAATCATAAATTCCTTAATATCGTCAAAGGAGATGAAGCCAAGTCCACCCAATGAGGAGCTGTCTACAATTCCTTCATGAGTGATTGTAAGTAGCTTCTTTACCTTCATCGCCTTTATTGCAGTAGCTGCGAAAATAATTAAAAACACAAACGAAGCCATAATCCCCGGAACCCAATATGATGTCCGGTTTCTCTGAATACCAAATACCGTCAATGCGATAGAAGCGATCAATAACAGTATACTGCCCGTTACCATAACGAAAGCCTTATAATTAATTTCTTCTATAATAATATCTCCCACTGAGTTCTCCCCCCTGACATACCTACTAAAATCAACCCAATTGTATCCGTTTCTACCTCTTTTTGCAATACATAATATTGCTATTTATATGTAAAACTTGTAATTTCTCCTAATATGGATTACTATATTCTCTATATATGTATAGTCATTAAATTATATTCAAAAGCAGCTTACAAAATAATGATACTGTTTTAGCTTCATAATTTTATTGTATTACGAAAGGAGTATTCAGATGGCAAACGAATTACATTATACCATTGCTGAGGATGCAGCCATACCGTTCAATAACAATGCAACCTTCTGCATAGGAACCGGACGTATGGGATTAGCTCTGCAGAAGGCGTATCACGATCAATTAAAATTGGTTCAGGAGGATATCCATTTCTCCCACATTCGCGGACACGGACTATTCTGCGATGATATGGCGATCTATCAGGTTTATGAGGAAGGCGGCATGCAGAAGGTGGAATATAACTTCACCTATCTGGACATGGTTATTGATGATTATCTTTCTCTTGGACTTAAGCCCTTTATCGAACTCGGCTTCATGCCCTATAAGCTGGCAAGCGGAGATCAGACTATCTTCTACTGGAAGGGCAATACAACGCCTCCCTCCGATTATGACAAGTGGGCTAATCTGATCAAGGCAACGATTGTTCACTGGTTCGAGCGATATGGTAATGAGGAGGTACTTACCTGGCCCTTTGAGGTATGGAATGAGCCTAACCTTCCCGGTTTCTGGAAGAATGCTGATATGGCAGAGTATTTTAAGCTTTACGAGGTATCCGCTAAGGCAGTAAAAGAGGTTGACCAGGGACTTCGTGTGGGTGGACCTGCCATCTGCGGAATAGATGATGTACGATGGCTAAAGGAGTTCTTAATCCATTGCCATAAGAATAAGCTGCCTCTAGATTTTGTCACAAGACACGCCTATGCGACGGAGTCTCCTGACCATAACGGACATTATGCTTATCAGCGTCTTCGAACTCCGAAGGTATTTCTGGACGAGCTTAAGGTAAGTCGTGAGATCATAGACAGTTTTTCTGAATATAGGGGAATGGAAATGCATATTACTGAGTTCAACACCTCCTACACCCCTTTGAACCCAATCCATGACACGAATCTGAATGCAGCCTATATTGCCAGATTACTTAGCGAGATGGGTGATACCAGCGCTTCCTATTCCTACTGGACCTTCGGCGATATCTTTGAGGAGGCAGGAGTTGCCTTTACCCCCTTCTCCGGCGGCTTTGGTCTCGTGGCCAACGGTATGATACGCAAACCTACCTACTGGGCTTTCTCCTTCTTTCATAAACTGGGCAATCAGGCCATTGCCAGAGAAGAGAACTTCCTCTTGACCAGGGAAAAGGATGGTTCCTTCCAGGGTGTGATGTGGAATCCAGTTGAGGATGCTACCGATGATGATGATCTTGTGTTAACAATTAACCTTCCTGTAGACAACGGTGAATATGCAGTGATCACAAAGCTGGTGGATGAGACCACCTGTAATCCTCTTAAGGTATGGATGAATATCGGCTCTCCCGCGAATCCCTCCAAGGAACAGCTGGAGCTCCTTCGCTCCTGCGACCAGCCTCAAATCCGAACCGAGAGGCATCGTATCGATGATCAGGACATAAAGCTAACATATAAACTAAGTCGGAATGCCCTAATGTACATAAAGATCCTGCCGGTTAAGACCAGCCTTGACCGTGGCTATGAGCCGGAGCGTATAGCTGGAGCGTTGTAATAATATCGGTAGCATAAGAGGTAAAATAATTAACAAATAACTTTACATATCTGCCCTATAAATTGGTCTGTGCCGAGGAGGACGCAGGCACAAACTTGGAGGTATGAAATTCGCTTTTTATTTTCACATTATCTCCTTGACTTTATCAATCGCAAGGTTATAATAATAGCTAATAACATAAGAAAAGCAATGACGGAAAAGAGTAGACTTTAGGCAACAGACAGAGAGAGGAACATTAGGTGGAAGTTCCTTCTGTGAAATATGGTTGAAAACCATTCCTGAGCTGTAACACAGAACAGATTGAAGTGCTTTTGCAGCATGATGATTAGTATGTGTTATCGTATACCTGCGTTAAAGGTTAGGGTTTGTTAGAATCCGAAGTGAAAAGTTAAGGTGGAACCGTGCAAGTATTTTTGCACCCTTAGGCAAATGAAAGTTTGTCTTGGGGTGCTTTTTTTGCACCCTGTAATCAGCAATTCTTTTCTTATGTTATCAATTTTATTACCGAAAGGAGATATAGGAATGAAAGTGATAATGAAGAATGGAACAATCATGGTAAGCTCGTTTGGAGAGGAGGTGGGACGAAATGCCTTCCGCCATACCGCAGCACACATTCTGGCACAAGCAGTAAAACGACTGTACCCTGAGACAAAGTGCGCGATCGGACCGGCCACAGAAGATGGCTTCTATTATGATTTCGAATTTGGGTTCGATTTTACATCCGACAAGCTTCCTGAGATCGAGGCCGAGATGAGTCGGATTGTATTTGTATGACAATAGCAAACACTTGTGTATGATAATGGCATACAAAACAATAAGATGTCAGTCACCCTGTGTGTGAGGTATGTGTGCTGTTCTTTCCTTCATTTAGATCATAACTTTTTGCAACAGCCCCTTCATTTTTTAGGCAAAACCGGTCATTGACCTTCCTCACTCTCCCTTCGTTCTATCCCAGCGAGAAAGTGTTCATATACATTTGCTCTTTTAGAGCTCTCAATCATGACGGCGCCAACACATTTCTCATAAAACTCGGCAGGTCCAATTCCTCCTATAATCGCATACTGATAGCCTTCGTCATGCATAGCATGCAACGAACGTAGCAGTAATGCTTTACCGATTCCCTTCCCCTGATACTCATCCAATACTTTTGTCGGCCCAAAAAAATCGGGAGCTGTTGCGTTATAACATGCATAACCGATGATTTTACTTCCTCTCGCAGCAATAAAGCAGGAGATGGGTTTGCCGGAAAAGCAGACATCACATTCACCGGCTGCATTGCGGCTGGAGTTCTCCTTAACCCATTCCACAATCCGAAGCTTATCCGGTGCCAGGGCTCGAAATATCTCTATGCCCTCATCCTTTAATCGTTTTACAATTCCATGATAATCCTCAATCTCCAAAAGATTAACTAACATATCAGCCATGATTTATCCCCCTATTTCTGCTTTCCCTCAAGGCAATGTATGCAGCGCCGCTTGCGCTGTCATATCTGGCCTCCACTCTCTTAAGCTTCGGCAGCTCCCGAAATAGTCCTTGCTCCACTTCCTGGCGGATTCCCCTGCAATGAAGCAGAATTCCGCCGGATAAGACTATTTCTCCCTGCTCCAGCTGCAGCTGTTTTGCCACCGGAAGCACCAGCTTAACCAGTTCATCAGCCGCCTTTAAGGCAATTGCAGCCGCTACCTTATCCTGATGCAAAAGCGCTTCGGACAGGAGCGGTGCAAGTGCCGCAATCTCTTTTTTCGATGCTTTCTGGTAAGTGAATTGAATGATATCCTGTATGGACGTCCCGCCAATGGTTCTTAATACCATCGGAAGGAGGATGCTATCCCCGGATCTTTTGTCATAGCTTCTTACGGCAGCAGATAGGATGTCACGCCCGATAGCATAACCGCTGCCCTCATCGTCAATCAGATGCCCCCAACCGCCTGCCCGAGCCTCCGCTCCGTCCTTGTTTCTTCCGTAGCAGATCGATCCGGTACCGCTGATTAGGATCATTCCTTCTCCCTTTCCCAGACTTCCGTATAAGGCACCAACATGGTCCCCCACATAAATAGTTTGACAGGAAAGTCCTATTTCCCTTAAGACGCTATCAAAGAAATTCGTTGCCTTAGGATTACTGATTCCCGCAGTTGAAATGCAAAGCATATCACAGCCGGAGAGCCCTCCCTCCAAATAGGATAGCTTATCTGCCAATTCCTTCAGGGTATTCTTCAGTTCTGCTTCCGTGCGGCTATTATAATTAAGCCCTCCGGCCTCATACCTAAGCAGCACCTCTCCGTCATGAGCTCTTACCTCCATAGCGGTTTTGGTACCTCCACCATCAAGACCTACCACATAATGCTTCATTCTAACCTCCATTCAGCATCTTCTCAATCTTATTTCATCCGCTGTTTCTATATAGTTTACTAGCACTACATTCGAACCGGCAATATGCCACCTGGAGCCAACCGCTTTTCTAACAGCTCTGAAATGGCTGTGAGACTGTTACGGGTATATTCATAAGCAGCAATACCGTATACCCCCTTCGGAAGTTCTCTCAAATCATAGGGATTTCTCAAGGCAATGACTAAAATATTATTATGTATGCGGGCTAATTCCCTTATCAGCTCCAATTGCCCATGATAAAGATGCCCATTATAGGTACCCACCACAATACTACTGGCCATCTTTACCTCCCTAAGGATTTTGCTAATTTCGTTCATATCCGGATTCGCAGAGACCCTGAGTCCCCTTCCGCCAAGTGTTTTACTAAGCTCCTCCGCAAATTGCAATGGCTCCTGCTCATTGGATACATTGGTGGCCCGTATTGCTGGTACTCCTATAAATAATGGATCTGCGCCAAGTTCAAAGCCCTCCGGCGGCAGCTTTATCGGAGTTATGCTCTGTCTCAGCAGATCATAGGATACCCGTCTTCCCTTAGCGGTGTCAAAGCTGACCGGTTTTCGCAGCTTCTTAAGCTCCGCCTTACAGCCCAGAATCTTATCCACACTCTTCTTCATATCCTCTATGGATAATTGACCGGTTTCCATTGCCGATATCAGAGCCTGCGATACCTCACGCGCCACTGTAGCGGTATGGGAGATGAAGATTAAGTCCACTCCCGCCCGGATTGCCTGAAGGCATCCCTCCACCGTTCCGTAATATTTTTTTATTGCGCTCATTTCCATACAATCGCTGACCACAAGTCCCTGAAAGCCCAAGGTTTCCTTTAACAGACCGGTAATTATTTTATGCGACATTGTGGCAGGTCTATTACTGTCTTCAATTTTAGGAAACAGTATGTGAGTGGTCATTACTGCCGGTATCCCTGCCTCAATTACCCTGCGAAAAGGAATTAGTTCACATCGTTCCAATTCTTCAATATCCTTATTAATCAGCGGCAATCCCACATGAGAGTCCACATTGGTGTCTCCGTGGCCCGGAAAATGCTTTGCACAGGCATAAACGCCTCCCGCCAACAAACCTTTTGTCATAGCCACAGCATACCTTGCCACCTCCTCCGGCCGATCTCCGTAGCTTCTGACACCGATTACCGGGTTATTCGGATTGGAGTTCACATCCACTGTAGGCGCCAGATTAAAATTTACGCCCAGGCTATCCAGCTGCTCTCCTGTAATTTCACCTGCCAGATATGCATTTTCCACCTCCCCCGTTGCAGCTATTGCCATTGCGCTAGGAACATTGGCTGCATCCTCTCCTAGTCTGGTGATCATTCCACCCTCCTGATCAATGGAGATAAAGGCCTCCTGACCGGTATGCAGCTGTATCAGCTCCTGTAGCTCTGTGCATAATTTTTTCAGCTGCTCGTTGTTTTGAATATTATGCTTGAATAAAATAATATTTCCAATCTTATAATTACAGATCAAATCCCTGATATCCTCATTGATCTCGGTTCCGTCAAAGCCTACCACCATACGCTGTCCGACGAAGCCCTGCAAGCTTAATCTATCCATTCTAGCCTCCATCTGCCGCTTCAGCGGCATTCAAATTCTTATCAAAAAGTACGCTCAGTGCTTTTATTCATAACTCGTACTAATCGTAGATATGGTATTTTATCTTACGTGTTCCAAATTCTTTTAATGCTGCTTGATTTCTCATTAAAATCCCCTGCGCTGTCCATCCTTCTTCCTCAAAACAACGATTACCCGACAGCAGGCTGATGAAGGCTCGGCCATCCTCCTTCACCGGCTCTAAGAATTTAAAATCATCGGGATATAAATCCCGGATTGTTTCAAGAAGGATCAGCCCGGTCTTATAGCTTTCATAGGCCTCATAATCGGTAATGTGGATATGAATTCCCTGACAAAATACCCCGGTATGCTTTGAGCTGGTGGGGGTGAAATATGCCGGAGTAAAGGCCACACCCGCCAGACATTTCTCCCTTAGCCCCCTTACCAGCCTGGAGGCCTCAATATAGGGTGCTCCGATAATCTCAAAGGGACAGGAGGTGCCTCTTCCCTCTGACAAATTAGTCCCTTCTACAAGGCAGGTCCCGGGATAAAGGCAAGCAGTATCAAAGCGGGGAATGCCAAGACTCGGCATAACCCATACCTGTCCGGTTTTATAAAACATATCACTGCGTTTCCAGCCTGAACATGGTATGATCTCCAGGCTCCCGTCGATTCCCTCCTCCTCCTTCACCATGCGAGCCAGCTCCCCAATGGTGAGTCCATACCGTGTTGGTAGCGGATACGCACCCACAAAGCTTTGATACCCCAGCTCCAATACATTGCCTTCGAGGATACTGCCACCCAGAGGATTGGGCCGGTCCAGGACGATAAATTCCTTTCCATATCTGGCACAGGCTTCTAAAGCATAAATCATGGAGGAAATAAAGGTATAATATCTGACACCCAGATCCTGAATGTCATATACAACCGCATCGATCTTTTCCAGCATTTCTTCCGTTAAGCGCTTAGAATCCTTCCGGTATAGGCTGTATACCGGTATGCTGGTATTTTCATCTAGGTAATCCTCCACAATTTTCCCTGCCTCCCGGTCTCCCCGCACACCATGCTCCGGTGCAAATAATACCTGTAAATCAAAATGCTCATGGATAATTTCAATTGTAGAATTTAGTTTATTATCCACCCCGGAGATGGAGGTGATCAGGCCAAGCCGTTTCCCGTCCAATAATGCTTTGTATTCTAAAATATTATCTATGCCCTTTAACATAACCGCTCCTGTCTGAAATTTTTTATTTGGCTTCTAAGATTTGATTGACAGTTCTTCAATTCTATAGTTAAATAAATTCATATAACAAGTATTATTTCGTAATTTTATTTCATATCTGGATTAAATCTCTATCCTGCAACCCAAAGTTTGCAGGCTGCGAAGAAAGGCATGGTGATTTATATGAATAAGCTCTATCAGCTAACTAAAAAGCCCTTCCGCCTGGCAATCGGATTAATGAGCGGCACCTGCACCGACGGTATTGATGCGGCCTTGGTCAGGATCGAGGGATATCATACCGATACAAGAGTGGAACTCATGGAATTCGTGACGATTCCCTACGACGCTCCTACTCGTACCAGACTGCTGGAGCTGGCATCGGGTACCTTGTACGGCAGTGAAGAGGTATGTAAGATGAACTTTCTGTTAGGCACCCTTCTGGCAGAGGCTTGCCTGGAGGTCTGTAAGAAGGCAGGCATTCCGACTACTGACATTGATTTTGTCGGCAGTCATGGCCACACCATATTTCATCAGCCCAATGGAGTGAACTACCTAGGACGCAGTATTACCTCTACGCTTCAAATCGGAGAGGCCTCTCTGATCAGTGAAGCTCTCGCCTGTCCGGTAATATCGGATTTCCGGGTAAGAGACATGGCTGCAGGTGGCCAGGGGGCACCACTGGTACCCTATACAGAGTTCCTGATATATAGCCGGATGGGCAAGGCCATTGCCTTACAAAACATCGGAGGGATCGGCAATATTACTTTCTTACCGGAGGATAATTGCATGGATCACATCATCGCTTTTGACACCGGTCCCGGTAATATGATTATCGATGCTTTAGTCGCCCTCTATACCAACGGGGCAAAGAATTACGATGACGGTGGTGCCATTGCAGGCAGTGCAGCAGTACATACAGAGCTTCTAAATTGGCTTTTGCAGGATCCTTATCTGTACCGCAGTGCTCCAAAGACCACCGGCAGGGAGTACTATGGATCGGAATTTGTTAAAAAGCTCCTTAAGAAGGCTGAAGAATATGCTCTTACCATGCCTGAAATAATCGCTACTGCCACCATGTTTACTGCCAAATCCATTGAAATCAGCATAGCCCAGCAGCTTCTCAGATATCCCGATGAATTGATTGTCGGCGGAGGCGGAAGTCTGAACCTAACGCTTATGGAAGCGCTTCGCTCCTGCCTTCCAGCATGCCGCGTAATCACCAATGAGGACCTTGGTCTTGACAGCAATGCCAAGGAAGCCGTTGCCTTTGCCGTACTTGCAAATGAAACTTTATTCGACTCTGACAATACCGTACCTACTGCAACCGGAGCCCGTCATAGCGTTGTTATGGGCAAAATCACTTTATAGCAAAGGAAGATCTTTATGACAAATATTGAAGTAAAAACACGAAGTATCATGGATTCTCTGAATAATTCGGAGAAAAAGGTTGCCGCTTATTTTTTGAATAATATAGAGCATATATTCTCTATGCCTGTTGCACAGCTGGCCAGAGAATCGGGTGTAAGCCAGGTAACCTGGGTACGCTTTTGTAAGGCGCTCGGTTTTGACGGATTAAAGGATCTGAAAAAATCCTTATTTATTGAGTTAAACAGTGCTACTGTCAATGAAACGACGGAGACCTTGGAATTCTCTGATATCAAAAAAAATAATAGCATGGAGCAAATCAGTTCCTCCATTAAGAATTCTGCAATCCAGGCAATCGAGGATACCATGAAAATGCTCAATTATGATGAATTAGCTACAATCGTCAAGGTAATCGACCAGGCAGAACGCATTCATTTATTCGGAATTGGCGCTTCAGGAATTGTTGCAGACGATTTTCATCGTAAGCTGATCCGGATCGGTAAAAATGCCTGCTTCAGCTATGATGCCCATACCCAGCTGACCTACGGAGCCACACTAAGTCCAAAGGACATTGCCATTATTTTCTCCTATTCGGGCACCACTAACGAAATGCTGGAGCTCCTCTCCCTGTCCAAGGAAGCTCAGTGTCCTACCCTGGCTATAACAAAATTTGCTAAAAGCCCGTTAATAACGGCGGCGGATTATTCCATCTTTATCTCCGCTCCTGAGGTTGACCTGCGAAGCGGTGCTATGAGCAGCCGCCTGGCACAGCTAACAATTGTAGATATGCTGTTCACCATACTTGCCAGTAAAAACTACTCAAAGGTTGAAAAATATCTGGAAAAAAGTTATGAGGCCTGCCGTTCCCATCATGCCAGATGAGGCAACTGCAATCTTATCAATGTACATTTTTATCGATGTATCTTAAGTTCATCAGCAACCGTAAGGGCTTCTCTTACAATCCTTACGGTTGATTCGAGTAAAGAAAAAGCAGCTTTACAAAGCGAATTTCCATACGCTTAGGAAGAAACGTGAAGTTTACCCACCCGCGCAAACTCCTTGTTCTTCCGAGTTTTGTGCTGCATTAAAGCTGCAGAGTGGAGGTTAGGGGTGAAACTTCTCCTTATTCCCTGCGGACTTCGAGTATATCTGATATTCTTCCCTTCGCTTTCACCAGCAGTTCCTCTGCCTCATCCCTGCCGCAATCACACTGAACCATCACAATCGCGGTTTTCGCAGAATAGTCACACTGGGACAGCGCTTCTCTTGCTTTGACATCACTCACTCCTGTAGAGCTTTTTACAATGGTTACCGTCCGCTCTATGAGCTTTTCATTGGTCGCCTTTACATCCACCATAAGATTTCCATATACCTTGCCAAGCTTAATCATTACAGTAGTGCTGAGCATATTCAGCACCATTTTCTGTGCTGAACCGCACTTCAACCGGGTAGAACCGGTAATCACTTCCGGTCCGGTGATCGGTGCAATGGATACATCTGTCAGCTTATGTAATTCAGACCCCGGACAGCCGGTGAGTGATACTGTTCCGGCACCGATTTCTTTGGCGTATCGGACAGCACCAATAACATACGGTGTTCTTCCGCTGGCAGCGATACCCACCAGTACATCCTTATTGCTGAATTTAATTGCTCTTAGATCTTCTTCTCCCATGCTGTAATTATCCTCTGCTCCTTCCACTGCTTTTACAATAGCTCCGATTCCTCCGGCAATAATTCCTTGTACCAATTCCGGGTCTGTTCCAAAGGTCGGGGGGCATTCCACAGCATCCAGGATACCGAGTCTGCCCGAGGTTCCGCAACCGCAATAGATTAATCTTCCTCCTGCAGAAATGGCCTCATAAATGAGATCAACTGCCTTTTCTATGAATATCAGCTCTTTTTCCACAGCATATGCGACCCTTTTGTCCTCTTCGTTCATAAGGCTCAATATTTTATCTGTGCTCAATCTATCGATATTCTCTGTTCTTCGATTTTTCTGTTCCGTTTTTATCGAACTTAATTTCACCATTTAATTTCACCTCTGTTAGAATAATTAACCCTTCACCGAACCTATTGTTAAGCCCTTTACAAAGTATTTTTGTAAAAACGGATATAAAATAATAATCGGCAATGTAGATGTAATGATAACTGCTGATTTAATGGATATTGCTATGGTCGCCTTGTCGGCTGTGCCTGCTGCATCACCGAGCATGGAAGTTCCGTTTACAATATTTCTTAAGAACAACATCACCGGAAATTGGGCGGTGTTTAGGTAGATTAAGCCGTTAAACCAATCATTCCAGAAAAATACGGCTGTATAAAGTCCGATGGTTGCCAAGGCAGGCTTGGACAGAGGCACTACAATTTGCATTAATATTTTAAAATAGCCAAGACCGTCAATTAATGCGGCATCTTCAATTTCCTCCGGTATCGTCTTAAAAAAGTTCACCAAGATGATCAGATTGAACTGATTGATCGCAAATGGAAGCAACATAGCGAATCTGGTGCCGGTCAAACCAAGACTAGAAATTAACAGATAATTCGGTATTAATCCGCCCGAGAAGAACATGGAGAACACCACCATCTTCATGATAATGCCATGACCACGCAAAAAGCCTTTCGATAAGGGATAAGCAAAAAACATGGTTAACAATAAGGAGATAAAGGTTCCTACAATCGTATAGAATATTGTATTTCCATATGCTCGGAAGAAGTTCGGATAGGTAAATATTTGCTTGTATGCTTCAAAATTGATTCCCTTGGGGATCAGACCGACTTCATTGTTTACAATCGCATTGGGGTCCGACAGAGACATAGAAATCATGTATACAAAGGGAATTAAACAAAATAACAACACTAATATCATAACCAGATAGACTACGGCATCGATTATAATATTTCCCATGGTTCGATATCTTTTCATAATAATCTCCATTCTGGCTATAGTTTAATAAATTCCATCACCGGTTAACTTCTTACTGATAAAATTAGAGGAAGATACCAGGATGATGCCGATGATACCGCTAAATAATCCGATGGCTGTGGCATAGGAATAATTCTGGTTTGCCAAGCCTGTGCGGTATACTAAGGTATCAATAATATCACTAACCGCAGAATTAGAAGGTGTGTACATTAACAGAACCTTTTCAAAGCCAAGGCTCAGCATACGTCCGACATTTAGAATGAGCATTACCATAATCGTTGGTAAGATAGAGGGTATTGTAATATGCTTAATCTGTTGTAATCTTGAAGCACCGTCTAATTGTGCGGCCTCATACAAATCCAGGTTAATTCCGGTGATTGCGGCAAGATAGATAATTGCTGTCCACCCTGTAAACTGCCAGGTATCCGTAAATATGTATATCCATCTGAAAAACTGGGGCTCATTCATAAAATAGGTCGGCTCCATACCAAAGGTTCGGCTTAAGAAAATATTCAATAAGCCGGAGCTTGGAGATAGTATTTCTTTCAATATGGCTATTACTACAACCGTTGAAATGAATCTTGGCATATACGAGATGGTTTGGACAACTTTCTTAAATTTGGGATGTTTAACTTCATTGAGCAAAATAGCAAAAATTATCGGTATTGGAAAATTAATAATTAGATTTCCAAGAGATATCACCAATGTGTTTCTGAAAGCTCTCCAAAACGCGTTATCCTTTAAAAAGTTTTCAAAATATCGAAAACCCACCCAGCTAACGCCATAAGACCCCATTCCCGGCCGGTATCGGCGAAAGGCTAGAACATTTCCGAGCATGGGTATGTATTTAAAAATAATAAAATATAGAATAGGTAAAATCATCATTGCATAAAGCTGCCAATATCTTCTGAAATGCCTTTTTAAGGAAGCATTGGTCGTTGCTTCATAGGTTTTTCCCTTCTTTTTCTTACCTGAGTTCAAGGCGTTACCTCCTCTTTTTTTGAGGCTACCCTCAAGGATAAAGGGTAGCCTCACAGACTAATCCTACATGTTGCCAAAGACCGCGAATTCTTGATAGAAAAACTTTGTTTTTCTATATGGGCGGCAGCACATAATTCATACTACAATTATTTTTTTAGATTATCATTATAAATTTTGCAGAACTCTTCAATTCTTAGATTCTTCATTTCTTCTACATAGGCATTCCAGTCAGCATCCACACTCTTCTTTCCTGTGATAAAGGCATCCACCCAAACCTCGAAGGTATCGGAAAGAGGAGTCTGTAAAATACCGGCATCTTCTGCTGTTAGGTCATCAAACAACGGTGTGGGCGGTATGGCTTGGATTACGTCACCCATTGCTGCTACTTCCGCATTAATCTTTGCATAATTTTCATCATATTTGAGCATCTCATTGGCATTAATCCAAACGAGCTGAGTTACGTCGGAGCCACAGCCGTATTTAATCTGCATGCTCTTATAGATACCCTCTGGAGCATTTACTAAATCGTCTGCAAATTTAACTTTACCGTTATCCATGGAATAGGTAACTCCTTCAACACCTAAGCTCCATAATTTAGCACCTTCCTCAGAGAAGAATACCTGATCAATGGTACGAACTACACGTTCAAAATCTTCACGCTTTGCTGTGTTCGCCGGGAACATGACACCCGAACCGGTTTTACTCTTGGGCTGATGATGAGCTCCTGCCGGACCTGCCAGGGCCGGATACATCTGCAGTTTAAAGCCTTCGATCGTGGACGCACCGGTTACGCCTCCAATTTGATCATAATAAGCATAGGTTGCCATTGCTTTACCGGTAGCAAGCTTATTGGACCAGGTATCACCGTCAATCGGATCTGCCATCTCCGGATCTAACAAGCCCTCTTTGAATAATTTAGCCAGGAAGGTGACATATTCTTTGTATTGATCACTAATGGCACCGGTAAAATATTCATTCTTTTCATAATCCCAGCTTAAGGTATTGGTACCGGAGGCACCGTTCTTGCCTAAGCTGATTCCAAAGGCCGGCATGGTCATACGATATAATACACGGGGACCAGCAAGAATCGTTAACGGATAGGAATCCGGATTATCCTGCTTATAAGCCTTTAAGATATTGTACAGATCATCGTATGTCTTAGGTGCTGCCAGACCTTTCCCTGTGAGATAGTCCTCTCTTAAGATTAAACCTCCATCATAGAAGGGAACATCAAATAAGCTTGGCATATAATAGCGCTTTCCATCTGCAAGGTTTAAGTTATTCACGTCGTCTGTCAGACCAAATTCCTCCACACGGGCATTGAAATTAGGTGTGAAGTCAGAATAATCGCTGATCGGAACCAGTGCACCGTTTAATGCCAGAGAAGCGTTCTCACCCTTGGTACTCTGATATAAAATCACATCCGGAACATTGGTGCCTGTATTCAATGCCAGGGACACCTTGGTTGCATAATCTGCAATCGGAATTACTTCAAATTCAAAGTCTACATTAAAGAGCTTCTCAGCCTCTGTAATGGCCAACCAGTCCTTCTGATATGGAAGCGTCGCATTATCAGAGTAATATACTTTAATTTTTACAGGTTCTGTATCGGCAGCTTCCGATTCTTCCTTGTTGTCGTTTGCCTCTGTTTTTGGAGCTTCTTTCTGTGCATCGACCGCATCCCCTGAACCGCTGGGTACGGTTTCATTCTTCTTACATGCTGTCAGCATGGAAACGGCAAGAATCATTACCAATACAATAGATAATATCTTTTTCATAAAGCCCTCCTCAATAAATTTAGTCTTTACTAACTATGAAATATGGCGCATTATGTAAGTTTATTTCATATATTACACAAATTTATGTACCATTATTTCATATTTAAATACTATCACTATTTCTTGATTTAGTCAATTGTATTTTAGCATTTTTTGGTAGATAAATCATTGACATTAATAACTATACAAAATAACCAATCCAAGCTTTTATGAATTGGTTCATCTAAAATTCATTCAATAATTTTTTAAAAACTACTTTACCTGTCGTAGTAATTGTGCTATACTCTGATTACTACGACAGATGGAGTAGAGTACAAACGGAACGCGTGCCGTTTACTAAATATGTTTCAAGGAGGTACGGATTTGATCAGCAGCGATGTAATCCGGGGATATAACGATACCATTATCCTATATTTACTCCTCGAAGGAGAGTCGTACGGATATGAGATATCTAAAAATATCAAGGAGCTTACCGAAGAAAAATATATCATGAAAGAGACAACTCTTTATTCTGCCTTCAACCGTCTGGAAGCGAACGGCTACATCGAAGCCTTCTCTGGTGGTGAAACCTTCGGAAAGCAGCGTACTTATTATAGGATAACCCCAAGTGGTTTAGCGTATTACAAGGAAAAATGTGTGGAATGGGAACTTACTAAGGATGTTATTAATCGATTTGTTAAGGAGTGGAATGTGTAATGGATACAATTAGAAATTATTTGGATAATCTATTCGCCAGCCTGCCAAAAACGGCAAAGGTAAATGAATTAAAGAACAATATGCTTTCAAACATGGAGGATAAGTATAGTGAATTAAAGGGTCAGGGGAAGTCAGAGAATGAAGCGATCGGTATCGTAATCTCAGAGTTTGGTAATATCGATGAACTAATCAATGAACTTGGAATCTCACAAAATAACGAAACAACGTCAGAACCTTTAGTCACACGGGATGAGGTTGAGGAATATCTAAAGGTAAAGAAGGTCATGGGTTTACAGATAGGTATCGGAACCTTTTTATGTATAATAGCTCCCGCGCTATTTATTCTTTTTTCGGTTTTAGTAGAGAATGGTGTGATATTTACTTCGATTCAGGGAGACGCAGCCTATGTTCCAGGTCTGGTATTTTTATTCCTGTTAATTGCAACCGCCGTTGGTATCTTCATCTTCTCCGGTATGAATTTTGAACGTTACAAATTCATGGAGGAGGGTGTCCGGTTACCTATGGGCGTGGCTGCTGATCTAAAGAAAAGGTATGAAGCCTTCAATCCTACCTTCTATCTCTGTGTCATAGTCGGAGTGTGTCTATGTATCTTATCTCCGACCAGCTTATTCCTTTCTTCTATGATCAGCGATGACGCAACGGAATACGGTGTATCTGTCCTATTTGTTATTATAGCAATTGCCGTATTCATATTCATCTCCTCCGGTACAGTACGTGAGAGCTATGAAAAGCTGTTACAGATAGGCGACAGTGCTCCTAAGAAAAAGAAAGAGGATAAGGTGATTGGTGCGGTTGCTGCCTTTGTGTGGCCTCTTGCAGTAGTTGTGTTCCTAGTCTGGGGCCTTGTATATAGCCAATGGTATATCGCTTGGGTGGTATTCCCGGTCACCGGTATTTTATTTGGTATGTTCTCCGCTGTATACAGTATTATAGCCGACAAGGATGTAAATTGATGTAAATTGATGTAAATTAAGGAACACCCATACCGTTTGACTTTTCGCATTACCCAAAATGGTAATACAGCAAAGACTTCTGTATGGGTGTTTTTGAATCAGATATGTAGAATTAACTGTTCTTCTCTCTCCATTCCTCATCCAGAATGGCATACTCATAGGTATCCTGCCAGATCGGATCCCCTGCTTCATTCTTCTTAAAATATATATTCTTAATCAGATGCCCCTCTCTCCTCATTCCGAGACGCTCCAGCAGCCTCCAAGAAGCTGAATTCTCAGGATTGCACATCGCGATGATCCTTCTGGCACCAAGATTATTAAAGGCTTCCTTCAGTACTTCCTTGGCAGCCTCTGTTGCATACCCTAAACCTTGATAGTTGTGATTGAAGACATAACCAAGCTCCCAAGTATTAAAATCCTGTTCCGAGAAGTATAGGTTGCCGATCACTTTATTGGATTCCTTTAAGCATACTGCTAAGAAAGCCTCATTTTTCGATCTTTGGATCGCTTCATGCCTGCACTGCTCCTCACTAAAAACCTCATAGGGTTCATAGTGTATTACCCTCTCATCAGAGAGATACTCATAGAGATCCTTCCAATCATTCTTCGTAAAGCTACGAATGGATAGCCTCTGTGTTGTTAACTGTTTCACTGTATTAATCACGCCTTTCGTAAGTATGTATCAATATATTTGCAGAGCACCAATAAGCTTGAGGACTGATTGAGATGTCCTTCATTCAAGTGAAAGCTTGTTGCTAATGCGCATTGCAGCTCTATTGTAATACATTTACATATAATTGGCAATATTTTCGGGATAAAACAAATTTATCCAGGTGTTTATTTCATAAATAACTCGACATAATTTTCGATGCAATGATCGATAATTCTCACGGCTTCCTCCGGCCCACCAAACTCGTTAACTGCTGTCTCTTTTTGCTCTAGCTCCTTATACACGCTGAAGAAGTGTCTCATCTCATTAAACACATGGGGCGGTAACTCATCAATATTCTTATATATGTTAAACATTGGATCGTTATAAGGTATCGCAATAATTTTCTCATCACCCATCCCATTATCGATCATGTTCATGACACCAATCGGATAACAGCGAACAAGGGTCAGAGGCTCGAGTGATTCCGAGCAGAGCACAAGAACGTCCAAAGGATCCTTATCATCACCGTAGGTTCTGGGAATAAAGCCGTAATTTGCAGGATAATGTGTGGAGGTATAAAGAATACGGTCCAAAATAATAAATCCTGTCTCTTTATCCAATTCATATTTCTTCTTACTACCCTTTGATATCTCAACAACTGCAACAAAATCATGGGCTTGAATACGATCCGGATTTATATCATGCCAAATATTATTCATTCTTTCATTTCCTTTCTTTTCTTTACTTGATGTAAGCCGTACTTGCAGCAGGCTTTTAATAATTCCTAATAGGTATCTGGAATTTAATAAATGAGCTTTCATAAGTTGTTAACTTACCCAATTACTCATACTAATATTCGTTTTCAACTCTGATTCTAACACAGAAACAGTGAATTTCCTATCGAAAAATGAACTATTTTACCGTTCGAGGATTAATAATGACCGTTTGTGACGACAAAGTTTGCCATATACAACGAAAAATATTATATTATGGGTGAACAGATAAGTAAATGATGTATTTACCACACTCTCCATTAGAATAGCTAACTATCCCTCCATTCTGCCGTAAACCCACGATGCGGCAGCACAAGTTTGCCAATTGAAAAATCTCTGATTTTTCAATCTGTTCTCCTATGTAAATATGATTTACCAAGCAAAAAAGCAAAATCTGCCCCCACAGATCTTGCTTTTTTGCTTACTTCCTTCCTTTTTTTGGAATCTTTATTGCAATTTGCACACCACTACTGTATAATATTGTCAACTATTGTAATTACTGATACCTAAGGAGGATGTCGCCTTGAGAATTGCCGTATGTGACGACGATAAGATAATCCGAAATATAACGGTTCGTTTATTACAGGAATACAGCAAGCAGATGTCAATTGATTTTGATATTATTACCTTTGCTTCCGGTGAGGAGCTATTAGCCTACTCAGGAGAACTTCATATCATATTAATGGATATCGAGATGGACCAAATTGATGGGATTAATACTACCAGACAGTTACATCACAGGAATCCGGATACTATAGTAATCTTAGTTACCAGCCATGTACGTCGCTTTAAAGACGGATATAAAGTGAATGCGTACCGCTTCATGACGAAGCCAATCCATAGGGATGAGTTCACCGAATATATAAATGATGCAGTTGCAGAAATTCTTGGAAGGAGGGTCATCACATTACGAAAGGAGGGAGTCGATGTAACCATCAATATGAAAAGCATTCTGTACGTCTCAGCTCAGCAGGGCTATACCGAGATATGGACCACTAAGAATACCTTTCGAAGTGATAACAGCCTTATAACCTGGGAGGAGCAGCTGGATCCTAAATTATTTTTTCGTTGTCATAAGAAACACTTGGTTAACATCAGTCAGATCGAGGATTTGTCTGATCGAATCAGATTGAAAAACGGAGATGTTATTGAGGTCTCCAGAAGAAAGCATGCTCAGCTGCGCGAGCTATTTATGAATTACAATGTCTCGCATTAAAGCAAGGAATTATATATCGGGTTGCTTGATATATGTCATTAATAGATATAACCATAATACGTACATGGGGGTGAATGTATGATTGGTATTTATCTTTTAACTATAATCACAGAAATGCTAAAGTTTATCCTTATTTTTCACAGTTTACTAGGTTTTCGATATCGTAAGGGCATATATAAATACGTTCTTATGTTATTTACTTCTACGGCTTTTTGCCTGCTTTATTTTATTCCGGCAATTAGCACCTTATTTTTATCTGGTTTCATTATTCTAATCAACTTAATCACTTCATTAAGTCTCTTTCATGAGAAATTCAAAACTCTATTTAAAGCCTTTATATGTATCTCAGTAGTGACGGTAACCTGGGATAATCTCTTTATTCCAATAATAAATCTCTTTTATCCGATTGAAGAGACCGTTGCTATAGGAGCTCTACTTCAGCAGTGTTTATGCAATATCATTCTCATCATAATCCTGGTATCCATCTGGATGATAATGAAGCGTTGTAGAATGCTTCATAAATTAAATTACAAGCATTTATCGAATACAGTTATGTTTCTATTCTTAAGCAGTGCTGCTCTTATCGCTTATATTAATACGCTGACTTATATGATTTATGAGAGCGGTATTCCAGAAAAGCCCGAAATAACTTATGGAGCAATGATTTTATTATCCATTTTATTTCAAATAATTTGTATTACTTTAATTGTTTTATTTTATTCAAGGGAGCAGTACAAGAGCTTAAATAAGCTTAGAGAGGAATATAACGAAAAGCAAATCGATTATTACAAAACTCTTCTTAATCAGGAGGAGGATACCAAGAAATTTCGTCATGACATTAGAAACCATATTATCTGTATTGAAGAGCTACTAGAAACAGGAAAGCCAGAGGATGCAAAAAGCTATATCCAGGATATTCATTACAGTTTAGATAAAATAGCCAGTATTTATGATACTGGTAATGATATTATCAGTGCCATTATAAATTATTATGTGAACAAGGGCAAGGAGGAGCATGTAAAAATACATGTGAAGGGAAGGATCCTGCAGGAGCTCAACATCCCGATGATGCACTTGAGCACCATTGTATCTAATCTGATGTCAAATGCTTACGAAGCAGCCATTAAGGTAATTTCCGACTCCGATAAGGAAATACTTGTTGAGATTCGTTCGGGTAGCAAGTATCTAGAGTTCATTGTCAAGAACCCGACAGTGACAGAAAGGGTGAAGCTAGACGACAAAATGATAACCACAAAAGCGGATAAAAGAAATCACGGCTTTGGAATACAGAATATTAAAGAAGTACTTTCGAAATATGACGGAGAATTACAGTTCAAGGATGATTTGGACAGCGTTACCGTACGAGTCATGATTAAAATCGCATAAAATATTACTTTATTCCGAAGTCCAATCCATTATTCTTACCGTTTATGGACAAGATTTGACCGAATAAAAGCTTGACTCTTGATTATTTACATTTATTTCCATATAATTAGCTTATCCATTACAAATGATAAGCCAAATTAAGAAATAATAATCAAGAGGAGGCTGATTCATATGACGATATTCTTTCATAGCATTGTCAGACTTATCCACGGCTTTTAGAAATTCATGAAACGTATAGAAAACGGAGAAGAGCAAAACCATGATCAAGACCACATAATTTCTCACTTAGCGAGAAATTATATGGTCTTGATCAAAACGTTTGTTATTGTCATGCAAAATCGAGAAGCCCAGGTTGCTTCCTTGTCAAATTATAAGCTATCTCTCTAATTTTCTCTTAATATGCTGGAAACGTTCCTCTCCCTCCAGACCTGCAAATGCCGGATTAGACAAGATACCGGTCCTCATATCCTTCCGAATGAGCTCCATCCCTCTTGGTGCATCCGTCTCTGCCTCCACATCTGCAAAGTACCCCTCCAGTGCATCAAAAATACGATTGCCATGCAGGTAAATCTTCTCCTTATCCAGCTTAAGGATCAGCTCGGTATAAGCCTCCAAAATATCGATCGCCTTCTCCTTATTTCCCTGCTTAGCATAGGCCATCGCTCCACTCAGGTAGATGTTGATGAGTACTGCAGGAGATAGCTCCTCCAGCCGGAACAGCTGGCACATCGTCAAGAAAATATGATAGTATTCATCCAGCCGTTCCGGTTGATCCGCATATAGTGTAAGATAATCCGGAACTGCGCCCAGCATTGTTACCAAATTCACATAGGTATAGCCCTGAAGATATTCAATGGCCTTAGCCCTATCACCCTTCATCTGATATGCCCTTACCAAAATGCTTTCCGAGCTCATCAATGGTGCTGTCTGTTTCTCCATTAAATCAATTGCCTCCTGTGGTCTTCCCAAACTCATATGGCAGACTGCCTGCATCTGAATGGACAGCTTTGCCAGATGAGCTTCCTCACAGGACTTTTCAATCCTAATAAACAACCCCAAGGCTTCCTCCAATATCGCTGTCGTTCGTTCCATGGATCCGGATAGATGACAGTGATTGATCATAATTGTACCGATCTGAAACTGTAGCTGCCAGCAAGAGAAATATTTCCTCAGATAATCCTCGCATTCACGATACACCTTATCAAAGGGCTCCTTTGCAAAGGCCTGTATCAATCGATAGTATAGCTTTCTGATATCCTCCTCACTCATCTGTGGCTCATATCCAATCAGCTGATCCACAGTAATATCAAAATATGAGGCAATGATCGGCAGCAGCAGAATATCAGGATAGCTCTGTTCGGACTCCCATTTAGATACAGCCGGTTTTGACACTCCAAGATGATTTGCTAATTCCTCCTGAGTAACTCCCCGTTCCTTCCTCTTAGCCGCTATGATAGAACCAATCTTAATCTCCTTCATTCTTATCTCCTTTTTTATATCTCTTTCCTATGACTTATTTTCAGTACCAATTCTTAAGGCTATTGTAGATCATGATTGATCGCATTACAATGGATTTGCGGTTAATTTGGGTTAATATTTTTAACTCACAGTTAACACCTGATCTGTTCCGCCTTGGCTTCCTTTAACAACCTATCAACCAGCTCCCGCTTCGGAGGCTTTGTTCCCTTGGTTGTGACTGCTCCTGCAGAAGCAGCGATACCCAGCTTAGCACATTCCTCTAGGGGTAATCCCTGATGATAACTAAAGGATAGTGCTGCCACCATGGCATCTCCCGCTCCAACCGTGGAGTGTGCTTCCACCTTAAGACCGGGGCATTTAAGCACCTGATCCTTCGTTATATACAAGGCGCCCTCCTGACCTAAGGAGATGGTTATCATTCCAATTCCCTTCTCCAATAAAGATTGCCCCATATCAATCAGCTCATCCTCATCCAGGCTGTAATCCATATGATAATATTCCTCCAGTTCAAGACGATTGGGCTTAATAATATCCGGCCCCGCTTCCAGCGAATGTATAAACAGCTCACCATCTGCATCAACGAATACCTTTGCCCCCTTTTCCTTAAGCCTATTGGTCAAGGTCTGGTAGATTGTCCGATCAATTCCGTTTGGAATACTTCCGGCCAGCACAAAGAGAGCCTCCTCATTGGCATAGCTTAACAGCTTCTGTGTTAATACCTCCAGCTCCTCCCCTTTCACCTGGGGACCGGGCTCATTGAATTCCGTTACCCTTCCGTCTGCTTCCACTACCTTTAGATTCGTTCTTATCTCATGCTCAATCTCTACAAAGTCTGATTGGATTCCCAAGTCCTGCAATACCTTCTTAATCAGCATACCGCTGCTGCCACCGACAAAACCGGTCGCAATTGTCTCACCGCCCAGCTCCTTGATCGTCTTCGATACATTGATTCCTTTCCCCCCCGCGTCTATGATGACATTTTTGACACGATTAAGTCCTCCTTGTACCATATGCTCCAGATCCACTGTTTTATCGATTGCCGGATTCATCGTAACTGTAATTATCATCTATTTCCTCCATCATACCGCAGGAGCATGCATTTATGTCCCTGCTATTTCCTATTCTGAATTATTCAATAATCGGTTTTATTTCACTGTGTATATGCTGTGAATCTCATTTACACTACGAACATCATTCCACAGCTTGATCGTTTGTATTTCTGAAGAATTGATTGGCCAAGCAGCTTCCTTTCAATAATTTCATTATAAATGTAATATAGAAATGTTTCAATTCGAAGAAATAACAATTAAACGGTTTGGATAATGGATAATGATCTGATGAAATACCCATTGATGGATTGAATTAATTAAAAATTAATTATATAATATTGATGATATATGTTATCCTGTCTTACTCAAAAAGACTATTGTTTTATAATCAAAAAGTACTTTAAAACGACACAATTATTTATCTTAAGAAAGGAAGGTACGAAGATGAAGAAGGAACAGAAGTTTTATACCTGTAAGAAATGCGGCAATACCATTGGACTAATTAATAATGCAGGTGTTCCGCTGGTATGCTGTGGTGAGGAGATGTCAGAATTAGTTCCCAACACCGTGGAAGCAGCTGCTGAGAAGCACATCCCAGTAATAAAGGTGGAGGGGAATAATGTTACCGTCGAGATTGGCTCCATACCACACCCGATGACAGAAGAGCATTTCATTGGATGGGTCTACCTGATGACAGAAAAGGGCGGACAGCGCAAGCCACTTATGCCAAATGACAAGCCTTATTTGGAGTTCGCACTTACGAAGGATGATAAGGTCAAAAGGGCTTATGCATATTGTAACCTGCATGGTCTTTGGATGGCCGAGTATAACGACTAATTACAGGAGGTCTCAGAATGGAAGATAATAGAACATTTAAGAATCTGATGGAAGCCTTTGCAGGAGAATCTCAGGCAAATCGCAAATATTTAGCTTATGCTAAAAAGGCAGAGAAGGACGGATATGCCAATGCTGCCAAACTATTTAAGTGCGCAGCAGACGCAGAGACCCTTCATGCCTTAAAGGAATTTGAATTGGCTGGTAAGATAAAAACCACCGAAGAGAATTTGAAGGAAGCTATTGCCGGTGAGACCCATGAGGCAACCAGTATGTATCCTGAGTTCCTGGCAATCGCTGAGCAGGAAGGTCTTAATCAAGTTATGCCTGCCTTCAACTTTGCAATGAAGGCAGAAGCAGTCCATGCCAAGCTTTATACTGATGCTCTGAACAGCCTAGGAGAGACTGAGGAAGTCTTCTACTATCTCTGTCCGGTATGCGGCAATATCGAGACTTTCGTTCCCGATAAATGTGTGATTTGCGGAGTACCCGGAACCAAATTTATTAAATATTAGGATACATATCTGCTCCGCACTGGGAAAGACTAACCTTGAAACGTGTGCCCGCCGGGGCATTAGAGAATAGAACGAGGTGAAGCTTTAAAGCTTCACCTCGTTCTATTTACTCCGACCAATCCATCTGAAAGTCTGGAATCCCTTGCACTTTGCATTGTTCCAAAACATAGTTTTTTTCTTCCACATTGCCGATTGTATAGGTTAGAATTAGTCCACGAAATACAATGTATTTCACATTATTCCTTTTAAAATCCACAAACCAATTTACACCTGTCTTTGTGTCGCTAAGCATTCCCTTCGAAAATCGTTCTGGCAAATCCACAACATTAGAGGAAAAGGTGATTGCAGTCCAATACCTGGGTGTGTTTTCTGTCTTCCACAATTCAACCTTATTCACATTGAGATAGTCCAGAATATCCTCGTTATCAATACTTTCCTTGATCAGCAGGCCCTCATATATCCCTTCATTCTCTGTTGATCTTGTACTGCCACAGGCTTTCATCTCTTTTACACCATTTACCGTTAACTCATCCTTCAGGAGCACATCAATCGTAACGCCGAAAATACGACTTAATTCTAATAATTTTTCTGTCTCCGGTAACGATATATCCATTTCCCATTTGGAGATGGACTGCCTGCTGACAGCGCACTTCTCAGCTAAGGTTTCCTGTGACATTCCATTCCTATTTCTTAAATATTGGATTTTTTCAGATAATTTCATTTCAAATACCCCTTTCCTATTTCAACAACAATAGGATATCATTTAGCTTTAACAACTTCTACCAACCCTGAAGTTCTTTTTCGCAACCACTGATTGCTTGCTTGGATATATCGAGAAATATTCATCTTCACAGTTTAAAACCGTCTTATGGCTAAATGACAAAATAGTCCTTAAGCTTCTCTTCTTTTCTATCTAGAATAATGTCTTCATTACGAACCCCCATACTATTTAAGAGTGCAATATTTTCCTTCATAAAATCATCGCTTCCTACGATATAGAAAATTGCCTCTTCCTTATGCGGTAGCAATGGAAGCAAGTCGATAAAGTCACGACGCGTCTTCAACCAATAATTGATGTAGGCATCACTGGTATATGGGTCAAGCTCATTGTGAAAAAGGAATTCTCCATTGGAATTCACATTCACATTGATTAAGACTGGAATGTTCGATGGATCCTTAATAAAGGCTTGTATCAACGGACGTATGGTAGCCATACCTACTCCCATGGAGAGAAGTATAAGTGGACGATTCATACGCCTCAGATACATCCGAGAGCCGAATTTGAAGAAGATTGCTTCATCTCCTATTCTCAGCTCGGACAATTTCAGCTTGAACTGCGAGTTACTTCCCGGAACCCTTGTTGTAATACCCAGCTTATTCTCTGATGGTAATGTCGTGATGGACATATGGCGAACCAAGGCCTTATTAGGGAGCTCTCCTTCATCATAACCCACATGTCCGATATGTACATGTGCTCCCTCTAACCAATCTACGTCGGTAGGCTTCTCAAAGTAATAGGATTTAACTCCAACGGCCTGCTCTACGATATCTATTATCCTTAATTTATACTTTTCCATAAGCATTCTCCTTATTACAGAACAATTTCTGATAGGTTACATCCATGCTAATTAATATGCATTTCTATATCACTATTGTATAAGATAGACGAATATTATTCAATCACAAACATAATTGCAGAAATTTGGAATTTAAAGGATTATTATTATACAATAAGCATTATTTATCTTAAACAAAATATTATTCTTAATTTTTATTTTACTAAAATTTCATTTTAATGTAATTTAATTCTTTTTTAATACATTAAACAACTATTTATCAGTTTTTATTGCGTATTATTTTTTATTTATTATTTAATTCATGTATTTGACTTGACATTTTCAGATATTTACATAAAATATAGATGAGCCATGCTTTCAACTTTTCGCGAAACATAGTGAATAATCGATTGCTTTGGCAGCAAAAGTAAACTACTTTCAGATGAGGAGGATTTGTAAAATGGCAGAAATAATTACATTGGCATTTAATAATCGAGGAAGTATTAGTAAGGGTGAGAAAAAGCTATTACAAAAAAATGGTTATCTTATTGGAAATATTAATAGCAGAGGGGACGAATCCATTGCAATTACGTTAAAGAAAGATGAATTTAAAAAGACGCTTAAAAAGCATGGCCGAAACTGTGTATTGAAATTGGTTAATCCTGATCAAAATAGTTATGATGTTATGGTGAAGGAAATTCAGGTTAATCCAAAGGATTATGACTATCATCATGTTGACTTTCAGCAAGTTTCATTAGATGAAATTGTAAAAGCAGAGGTAGCCGTTAAATACATAGGAACAGAGTTTCTTGAAGGGAAACGGTTGGTACTTAATCGTCTGATGGATCTGGTACCAGTATTAGGTTTACCGAACAATATACCGGATGTGATTGAGGTTGATGTTTCAAATTTAAATTCTGGTGATAATATATATGTTGGTGATCTCAGATTTGCTGAAGGTATTCAGCTAGAAATTGATCAAAAGCTATTAGTCGGTTCCATAATCGATGCAAAGCTGAAAGATTCTAATGCTTATGGTAGGGATGAGGCATAATTCATCCATGAATTTGGTAATAACCTGAAAGAAGCTGTAAAGTTCCCACCGCTGTGTGAGCATTACAGCTTCTTCTTAAATATATTTCATGATTCCCTTTATTGCCTCTTCTTACAATCTGCTGAAATTATTTAAATCTTAAATACTTTTCTTAAAAACTTTTCTTCTATGTCATAGATTTCTTCTGTCTCAAAATCAGCCAGGTTATGCCTTGCCCCTTTAATGATGTGATATTGTGCTCTGTCAAGACCTGCTGCCTGCTTAATTGATGCTGCCAGAGTCATGCTCTGAAGGATTGGAATACATTGATCCCTATCACCATGAAGGAATAAAAAAGGTGGACAGTTTTTGTTTACATAGGTATGAGGATCTGCTAACCTGACAAGCTCCTGCACCTCTGATGGCTTTCTCCTGCCAAACAACACCCCTTCCATAGAATCTGCTTCTCCTACTTCCGGAAAGATAGGTTCCAACCCCAATACATCCAGTTCTTCCTTGAGTATATCGAGTCTTGTGGGGCAGTATACTGCAATAACCGCCTGCACTTCACTGGTAACCTGAGCATTGCCCCAGGCCTCCTTATCCTCAAGCATATTACAGGAGGAGGATATTGCACAGAGCGCTGCATAATGCGCTCCGGCGGATTCCCCCATCAAAGCGACTCTGTTGGGATCCAGATCATACTTGGCTGCATTGGCTTTTATATAGCGTATCGCAGCCTTAATTTCATCGACCTGCACCGGAAACTGCTGCTGGTAACTGAGGGAATAGTTTATGCTGACCACTGCAAAGCCTTTTCGGTTCAGTTGTAGTGCCGGTTCAAGCTTATGTGAACTCTTATTACCAAAGTACCATCCGCCTCCGAAAATATCTATAACAACAGGGTAGGGACCTTTCCCTTCATTCGGAAGATAAAGATCCAACTGTCTTCTTTCATCTCCATCCGCATATTGGATGTCAAGAAACTTTCTGTTAATATATTCTGTTTTCGCCGGTTTATAAGCCCGCTTACCCTCTACGTATTTCATATCTTCTCTCTGCCTCTCTTATCTGTTGTAGTAATCCACTGCAAATTATATATATCGCTTTCTGGCCATGGAGTTCTAACCTATTCCTTATCAGGAAGTCCAACCTTATATTCTAATATCAGTGAAATCTATATTATAATTATAACATATAAGCCTTAATTTAACATATTAGAGTTGATAATGGGGGAAAAAGAATACCTTTCATAACAATAGTACAACTGCAGAACGGGAATCACATCTAATTTATGATGTGGACTTTATCAGTAAACACATGTATAAGATGATTTTCCCCATTGCTAAAGATAGGGTAAAATTATATGATAGTATTACATTAATCAAGCCATGAAGGGGGAAGATAATTGAACTATAGGCAATTAGGTAAAACGGGGTTGATGGTAAGTGAGATAGGATTAGGGGCAGAATGGTTAGAACGGCAGGATGCCCAGGATGTGAAGAAGGTGGTAGAGCGAAGCCGCGAATATGGGATCAATATAATCGACTGTTGGATGTCTGAGCCTAACGTACGTTCGAATATTGGCATGGCAATTACCGGTCATAGAGAGGAATGGGTAATACAGGGACATATCGGATCGACCTGGCAGAATGGTCAGTATGAGATGACCCGGGAACTCGATAAAGTAACAGAGGCCTTTGAGGATTTATTAAGGCGCTTGCAGACAGATTACATAGACCTTGGTATGATCCATTTCGTAGACGAGGAAGCAGAGTTTCACAAAATAATCACTGGTGAGTTCATAGAATATGTCCGCGGGTTAAAAGAAAAAGGAATTATTCGTCATATTGGCCTAAGTACGCATAACCCTTGTGTTGCCAAGCTCGCAGCACTATCGGGAGAGATTGAGATGATTTTGTTCAGCCTTAATCCTGCCTTCGACCTGCTTCCTGCCAGTGAGGATATCAACGATCTTTTTAAGGAACACTATAATGAAGAGCTAAGAGGAATTGCTCCGGAACGAGAAGAATTGTACAAGATTTGTGAGAGAGAGAATGTCGGTATCACGGTAATGAAGGGCTATGCCGGAGGTAGACTGTTCAATGCAGAGCAATCACCCTTCGGTGTCGCATTGACGCCCATACAGTGTCTTCATTATGCATTAACACGTCCTGCAGTGGCTTCTGTTATGGTTGGCTGCAGAACACCGGAGGAGGTAGATGCTGCGGTAGCATATGAGGAAGCGAATGAGGAACAGAAGGATTATGCAACCGTGTTAGCCAACGCACCCTATCATTCTTACTTCGGACAATGCACTTATTGTGGGCATTGTGCGCCCTGCCCGGTATTCATCGATATCGCAATGGTGAATAAGCTATATGATCTGGCAGTGCTTCAGGAGAAGGTCCCGTCTACCATTAGGGCTCATTATTCCAGTCTTTCGGCAAACGCTTCTGACTGCATCAGCTGCGCAGCCTGCGAAGAACGCTGCCCCTTTGGAGTACCGATTATGGAACAAATGCAGAAAGCGGTAAATATATTTAAATAAAAAAGTAAAAATAGGCTGTCGCAGAAAATATATCTCTTACTTCTGCAACAACCTTTTAGGTCATGTATCAGTTAAAAATCCAGCAGGTTTTATCCTGCTGGATTTTGCTTATAATTATTCTACTATTTTTCCAATTGCCATATATGCTTGCTCTTACGGAATATGATACAAGTCACAACTCCGATAATACCAAGAAAGAAGAATAAGAATGCTGCACCTGACCCTTTACCTTCTCCAAAAATCATTGTTAGATAACTACTTCCTTTCTGGGACGCCATGAAGGGTTCAAATACTCTATCTACTAATATTCCTCCCATGAAATATCCAATTGGGATCGTAAAAAACTGAAAGGTATTTCTAGCCGAATATACCCTCCCCTGCATGTCAATCGGAATATGACTTCGAAAAACCACATCCATATTCGCACCCATAATCGGAATAACAAGCCAACCTAAGACTGCTCCGATGCACCATATGGGTATCGATTTGCCAAATGCCAAAAAGAAGTTTTCTGTACTCATAGAAATCAATAGAGTATTACAAATCACACGAACACGGCTTTTTGGGGTAGGTAATATGGATGCTACGATACTCCCTATAAGCATTGCTATTCCGGTAACGGAATTAACAATGCCAAGTGCAACCTCTCCGCCTCCCTCTCTTGATAAAAGCATGGCAGGAAATGCAGCATTGTATACCGAGGCCGTAAAATTGATTGCTGCCAAAAACAGAATCAGATCCATAATGCCACGGTTCTCCTTCAAATATATTAATCCGCTTTTTGCCGTCTGCAACATTGATTCTTTCTTTACTGATTCATCTGTCGCTTTGGGAAGCTTAATAAAGCCTAATAGTGATACAAATGCAACTGCAAATGTGAGTAAATCAATCACGATTATCACATTTATACTAGTCAGGGTCAATATGCTTGTTGCAATAATCGGGGTCATTATATTGATTATAGAATTTGAAAATGAGCGCATTCCACTGACCTTCTGATAATGTTTTTTCGGTGTGAGAATGCTGATTGTAACATCTGCAGCCGGTTGCTGAATCGTATTCATCAGTCCATTTAAAGCATTAAGCACATACAGATGCCATATTTCCATGTTGTCTGTTCGCAGTAAGATAAACACTGCAACAGTACATAGAGCCCCAAAACTATCGCTTATAAGCATTATCGTCTTCTTGTTCCACTTGTCACTCAGTGCACCCGCAAATATACTCATAATTACATAGGGTGCATATGAACAAACAGATAGTAATGCTGTTATCAATGCAGAACCATGTTGCTGATATGACCAGATGATTAATGCGAAACTAGTCATGGAACTCCCCAACGCGGAAAGTGATTGTGATAACCATAAAATCAGAAAGCTGCGAAGCTCCTTAATTGTAGTAATTATTAATTTCATATCGACTTTGCTCCTTATATTTTAATAGATATATAACAACGCAAAGTCTTATTGGACTAAATCATATTTTACTCCATGCGGATTTGTCCTAATAGACTCTGCATGGAGCTGATGCAATACAAAGAATCATTTTTTTCCTCCTAAAGAATATAAGTAAGTCTTTGCTTTCATATTATCACATATTCTTTTCTTAATAAATACATATATTGTAATTTTACTATTGTTTCGACCATTTATCATTGTTCTGTTAGCGGCGGTAATCTTTCGCAGTCTTGTCAAGAAACGCTGTAAGGAACTCTGTTCCACCATAATAAACATAATTATGTTTATTACGGTAGTCAACCGGGGTCATAAGGAAGGACTTTTTGAAAAGATAACTAAAGTAGGATACAGTATTAAACCCGCATTGATCCGCAATGTTATAGATCGGGAGATTCGTCCTTAATAACAAGTCCTTTGCCTTATTCATCCGGGTCGTAGTGATATAGTCATTTGGTGTAATTTTCATGATATCAGTAAATATTTTATGAAAGTAGTTCGGGCTAAGCTCTGCCACCTCAGATAGTTGTTTAAGTGATATCCTTTGATTATAGTGTTCTTTAATATAATCCAGTGCTTGACTAATCGCTTTTCCGTAAGGTGATCGATGCATCGTATTAGCAGGATTACAGGAGTCCTGATAAAGCTGAAATATAATATTGAGTACGGAGGCCTTCATCAACAATTGACTACCCGGAATCGGATTAAGAAAGGAATTATATATCGTATCAAACAAAGTAAAGTACTTATCCTCGCCCTCTATATGGAATACGGTAGGAATATGATCCAGGATCGGGTTTATATAATATGTCTGGAATTGCACCTCTTCCCGTTCCCATCGATTAGAATGATACCATTCGGGATCGGATGACATGGTATTAGCCACATCAAAGGAAATAAAATAACAGGAATAAGGCATGATTCCCTGCGTATACTGTCCCGGTCTTCGAAATACAATATCTCCTTTATGAATAGGGATGTGTTGATCATCAATATACATGCTACCTTCACTGTCTAAAAAATACTCCAGCTCATAGTCTCTTACGCACCGGGCAGGAAGAGCTTCACCCTTAGCATGCTTTTCGTTACCCTGAAAAATCTGGCAGTACAGTACCTCTGGATTAATCCTCGATATCGGAATATTTTCATGTATCAGATTTGTCTCCATAAATAACTCCACTCCTTTGAAGGCCTGTAGCCCCTTCAATACCTATGTTTTATATCTACTATATCATATATTCCTCACTAAATAAATCATAAGATTTTGATATATTTAGTAAGATTATTTATTGTTAATCCTTCGAACATATATTAATATTCTTATGAATTGATTCAATATGCTGTTGGGAGGATGAATAATATATGATTATAAACAAAAAATCAAATCAATTTATGACAACTATGAAAATTGCTTTACCAATCATCATTCAAGGACTGGTTTTTCAGTTGCAGGCAATTGTCGATAAAGCGTTCTTAGGAAGAATCGATACCAATTATCTCTCTGCAGTTGGTATTGCTCAATTTCCATTCTTCGCATCCATTGATGCCCTTGTGGCAATTTGTACCGGTCTAACGATCATCGTTGCTAAAAAATACGGAGCAGGCAAGCAAAAGGATATTCATGATAGCGTCAATGCATCAATCGGATTTAACATGCTGCTCTCCTTCGTCCTGCTTTTTATCTGGATGCAATTTTCCGACGAGATTTTTCTGTTAATGAATGTAAATAGCCAGCTATTGCCTTACTGTAATGATTACGTTCGTATATTATCCTTTCTTTTAATATTTTACGGAATTGATATGTCACTTCAGTCCGCTCTTCAAGGAATGGGTAAGACGAAGCCAATCATGTATATTGGTTGTTTCAAGGTGTTTTTGAATATCCTTCTCGCTTGGATTTTGATTTTCGGTAAGCTTGGATTTCCGGCAATGTATGTGAGAGGTGCCGCTCTGGCTACCATGCTTTCCAATGTTGCAGGAACGCTCACACTAACAGCATACTTTATCATATCAAAGGAGCTTTCTGCAAATATAAAGCTTCGCGAAGTGATACGTTTCCGTTGGAATTTATACAAAGAGGTAATACGGTTAGGCCTTCCGACTGGTACCGAATACTTATTATGGAATGTTAGTAATCTGATTTTAATCACTCTGCTTAATAAGCAGGGCGTCCAAGTGGTAGCTATCTATACGGTAACCTGCACTGTTGAACTCTTTGTATATATGATTTTTAATGGAATCGCCAGAGCAACGCTTACCTTGGTAGGTAACAGCATTGGAGCGGGAAATGACAATGCCGCCAAATATATCATGACAAGCTCCATCCGTTATTCTATGGTTTTTGTACTGCTGTTTTGCATCATATTTACTCTTATTCCCAAACCTATCTTATCCATATTTACAAACGATAAGGACTTGATTAATATATCGGTATTTTATCTTATTTTTAAGGGATTCACGTTATTTCCGAAAGCCTTAAATGTTGTTGTAGGCCATGGTATCCGGGCAAGAGGGGATGTAAAATGGATGCTGTATACACAGATATTCGGATCCGTTTTCGTGGTAGCTTTCTCGTATACCCTTATCAAAGTATTTAATGTCGGTGTAATTGCGATCTATCTAACGCTCTTCTTTGATGAGTTTCTTAGGGCTATACTCAATACCTTCCGGTTCTATTACAGGAATGCGTCTCGGGCTTTACCCTTCTTTTCCGGAAGACAAACCATGGAAGCTCAAGCTGAGGATTAAACCGGAAGAAATACGCTTCGCGAACTTTCTATGGTCATAAATGAAATACAAGGGCTGATTCATATTCTCATGAAATAGCCCTTGTATTTATATCTTTGTTTCGTTATAACTGTGCAATTTCCTTAGGTAAAAATTCTTATCCCTTGTCCAGGGAACATCTGAAGCAAATGGCTCAATTTATACCTTTTTTGAGAATGACGGAAGGCAACCCATATATTTTTTATATGTTTTAGAAAAATAAGATAAATTATCAAAACCGCATAAATATGCCACTTCTTCTACCCGATAGTGTCCAGTTTGCAGCATTTTTTTAGCATTCTCACAACGTAATAAATTAATGTATTTCACTGTAGAAATACCTGTAAATTCTTTGAATATATGGCAGAAATAGTACTTACTAAGCCCGACATATTCCGCTGTATCTAAAACAGTAATATTTCTTTGATAGTTATCTTGAATATATCGAATGGCTTTTTTGATTATGACTATTTTCTCTGTTTTACTCTTATTCGTCAGAGGGGTTTCTGATAATGCATATTCACGATAAATATAAACAAGCATTTCCATAATGAGTGCCTTTATCCCTGCTTTGTAAAGCACTTTTTTAGCCCCAAATTCCTCTTTAATCGCTAGATATTTATCCTTCACAAAATTGTCTAGGATCAATCTTTGGAAGATAATTTCATCGGTATCCAAACCCGCTTCAAAGCAGAATTTACTATCTATAATAAGACAAAAATATTGGCCTTCTGATTCGTTGGTATGTATATGATGAACATTGTTAGAATTAACTATCACAATTTCATCTTTATGAGCAGTAACAATATTGGCATCCGACATTACTATAATCTCACCTTCAATGACAAATAAGATTTCAATATTCTCATGCCAGTGAGATAAGAAATCAGAATAATAAGGATTCATGGTATTCTTATGAAAAATAAACGGAAAAGAAGGATCCTCGTATGTATGCAGTTCGTAAGAATTATTTTGATTCATAATCTTCTCCAGTCCTTATAAGCACTTTTTAAGAATGATAGGTATTCCGCCGGATGGCTATGTAAAAAGCTTATTAACATGCGTCTGATACCTCAATAGCAATATTGTGTTAATTTAGAGCAATTTCAATTCTTTACCATGGGCTACTTTAATTATACAATAAGACTAATAAATTAACAACTCATAGGTACAATGAAACATTCCTTAATGCATTTCATTGTATACATCAGAAAGGATGGTTATTATGTATAATTTCCCCATTGGGCTAATGTTGGATTCCTTTAAAACTGATACAATCGCTGCCATAGAAAAATCGGCAAAGCTGGGAGCGAAGGGACTTCAGATGTATGCAACCTCTGGCCAATACTCACCAGATCAATTAACCACTAGCAAAAGAAAAGAGCTGCTCGATGTAGTAAAGTCAAATGGTTTGATTTTCTCAGCTTTATGTGGTGATTTAGGCCATGGCTTTGGAGACAAAGATAAAAATCCAATGCTCATTGAAAAATCAAAGCGTATTATGGAGCTAGCGAAAGATTTGGAAACCAATATTATCACTACTCATATTGGTGTTATCCCGCAGGACAAGAATCATGAACGGTATAAAATTATGCAAGAGGCATGCTTTACCCTAAGTCGATTTGCAGATCAATTGGATGCTCATTTTGCCATTGAGACAGGTCCTGAAATTGCGGTTGTACTAAAGGATTTCCTTGATGGATTAAATTCGAAAGGGGTAGCTGTTAACCTTGACCCTGCCAATTTTGTTATGGTAACAGGTGATGATCCTGTAAAAGCCGTTTATACATTAAAAGATTACATCGTACATACTCACGCAAAAGATGGACGAAGACTCATGGTGAAGGATCCGGAAATCGTTTATGGTATCATTGAAGAAGAAATACAATCCGGACAAGCCTTTATAGAGCTTCCGCTGGGCGAGGGAGATGTTGATTTTACAGAATACCTAAAAGCATTAGATGATATTGGGTACAAGGGATTTTTAACCATAGAACGTGAAGTTGGAGATGATCCAGAAAAGGATATGAGAAACGCAATTGCATTTCTTAATAACAAAATAATGGGTCGTTAGGAGGATATTACAAGTTGAATAAACTTAAAATTGGTATTATAGGAACTGGTTCTATCTCTGAAGCACACATAGCAGCATACTTAAAAAACAACAATGTAGAGCTTTATGCTTTTTGTGATATAAATGAAGAACGCTTAAATTATATGGCAGAAAAGTATGGTATTAAGCATACTTTTACTGATATGAATGAAATGCTGCAACTTAAGGAACTAGATGCAGTCAGTGTATGCACCTGGAATAGTGCACATGCTGCTTGTACGATTGCAGCTTTGAATGCCGGCAAGCATGTTTTGTGCGAAAAGCCTATGTCTATCTCCGAAGAGGATGCAAAGACAATGAAGGAAGCTGCCGATAGAAATAATAAGCTGTTAATGATCGGTTTTGTAAGAAGATATGGCAATGATTGCAAAATACTAAAAGATTTTATCGATACTGATTATTTAGGTGAGATTTATTATGCGAAAGCTACCTATTTAAGAAGAAAAGGTAATCCAGGAGGATGGTTCGGCGATAAATCCCGCTCCGGTGGTGGCCCTCTCATTGATCTGGGAGTACATGTCATCGACCTGGTTAGGTATTTACTGGGTAATCCAAAACCGATCTCTGTATATGGGGCAACCTTTCATAAACTAGCTGACCGTAAGAACATCAGAGGAAAGAAATTTTACCGAGCTTCCAGTGCAGGGGAGAATGATATTTGTGATGTAGAAGACCTTGCGAGTGCTATGATTCGATTTGATAATGGCGCAGTTCTTTCTATTGAAGCAAGCTTCAGTTTAAATATAAAGAATGATGAAGGTAAAATTGAGTTGTTTGGTTCAAAAGGCGGAGCCAAGTTAAACCCTGAATTAGAAATATACAATGAAATTAACGATTATTTATCGAATATTACGCTGGATGCGGAAACTGCCTTAAGCTTTGACGGATTATTTGAAAATGAGATCAATCATTTTGTTTCCTGCTTAACCGATGGAACTCCTTGTATATCACCAGCCGAGGATGGTATTGATATTATGAAAATATTAGATGCTATATATGAATCAGCTAAAACCGGGCATGAGGTAATAATAAGATGAGATTAGCCGTTAGTTCCTATAGCTTTAATCGATTATTGACATCTGGTGAAATGACCCAGCTTGATTGCATTGCAAAAGCCAAAGAAATCGGCTTTGAAGCCATTGAATTTGTAGATATCCTTCCACCAGAGGGTACTACCCATGAAGATTATGCCAGAGCTCTTGCTGCAGAATGTAAGCAACAAGGTATGCCGATATCCTGTTTTACCTTTGGTGCAGATTTTATATTGGGAAGTAATGGAGATACCCAATTAGAGATTGAACGAGTTAAGAAAATGATTGATATTGCCGAGATTTTAGGCGTCAATATCGTTCGCCATGATGCAACCAGGGGAGATGGCAGACCCTTTGATACCATATTGCCACTGATTAGCGATGCATGCAGGGAGGTCACTGTTTATGCCGCAACGAAGGGGATTCGAACCACGGTAGAAAATCATGGATATTTCTGTCAAGATAGTGAACGTGTAGAAAAATTATACCGCGCCGTAGCACATGAAAACTTTGGTTTGCTGGGTGATATGGGTAATTTCCTATGTGCCGATGAAGCCCCTGAGAAAGCCTTCGGAAGAATTGCGCCTTATGTCTTTTATGTACATGCAAAGGATTTTTATGTGAAATCCGGGCTTCACCCAAATCCAGGTACGGGATACTTTTATTCCCGAAGCCGTAACTATCTGAAAGGTACCATTGTAGGACATGGCGATGTTCCGGTCAAACAATGCCTTAGTATTTTAAAAAGCATAGGCTATGACAGTTATATCGCAATAGAATTTGAAGGTATGGAAGATACCATAACTGGCATAACAATCGGTTACGAAAACCTGAAACGATATATAAATGAAATATAATCTCCAATCGTTGATTTAATTAATAGAAAGCACACTTAGCAAGCTTACTATTACCATGTATAAAAGGAACAGCATCCCTCACCAGATGAATTAAGCCTACTGAAAGAGCTTATCTGGTATGGGATGCTGTTCCTTCTATTAATCTATGCCTGTGCACAATTCTTATTTTTTAAAGCTTTAGATATGCTCCCTCTTTTAATAAAATATCATGCATTTCTTTTATATCAATTTCGCTTGTTTTTTGTCCATTTTTAACCGCAAGATATGCAGCAGCTCCTCCAGCCTCTGCTATCGCTCCAACAATTGGTGTTGTTCTGATAGCACCTTGTGCTTCAAAGGTTGCAGAGATGCACCTTCCAACAGTTATCAGATTGCTTACTTGGTTATTTACCAGGCATCTGTAAGGGACACTATACATGGTTCCCGTCGTAATATTATCCTCTTCTTTCACGACCTCTCCATTCCCATCCGGATGATGAACATCAACCGGATATCCACCATGGGCTACCACATCCTCGAAGGTTTTTGATGATACAATATCCTCTAGGGTTAAGGTATATAACCCCTTGATCTGACGTGATCCTCTAACACCAATATTAGGCCCTGTACTTAGAAGCACCGCATTTTCAAAGCCTCTAATCTTCTTATGTAAAAATGTTTCAAGGTTACGTACTTGTCTCCTACCCTCGATTTCGGCCTTGGTCAGATCACATGGATCGGTTGAATCCAATCCTCTGATTCTTGTGGTATTAACAATAACTTCTCCTGGGTTATTCGTTTCAAAGAAAAGGATTGCTTCCGAATTAAAATCCAGTGATCCATCTTCTTTCCCCCTTTTAACAATATTCTCATATCCACTAATAGAGAGTCTGGGGGCCTTATCCACTATTCCTGTATTCCCCTTAAGGAATGGGAATTCCTCTGGCTTCTCCTTCACAAACGCCTTCACCGCCTCAATGTCTACATTAGACATCTTCATATTCATGGTCATCGGTTGACAAGCCCCGTCCTCTTCTCTTCCCTTAGTGAATTCCACTCCTGCCCATGCGGAAAGATCACCATCACCGGTAGCATCAATATATACCTTAGCACTAATTTCACTCAATCCTGACTTATTGCTGATGGTTAAGTTCTCGATTCTACCATCTGATACCTTCACATCTGAAAGCATTGTGTGATAAAGGATATTGGCTCCACTCTCAAGAAGCATAAGCTCCAGCTCATGCTTCATCCCCTCGGCATCAAAGGGCGTTACCGTATAAGTATATCCAATGGTATCTAGTATATGGCCTGGTGATTTTTTCTTCTCGACCATACGATCAATCAGCTTTCCAGTACTTCCCTTTATAACCTGTCGATCCTCCACATGATATGTCATCATTGGCCCAACACCAGCAGCGGTTAACATTCCGCCCATAAATCCATACTTCTCTATTACCAATGTTTTTGCACCATTTTTGGCTGCTGTAATTGCCGACATGACTCCCGAAATACCGCCGCCAACTACGATTACATCATAAATAACCATAGCCCCGTTCTCCTTCCTATTATTTATATCCAATATAATTAATAGGGTATTTTGCAAAACGAAATATCAATTTACCCTATCACCTGAATTTTTATCTCATTGCAATTCAGTTCTTCATCGGAGATCCTTATTCGTTAAGAAGCTCTTCCCATACCTGCAAATATGCTTCTTTCGAATACACTGGATTAAATTCCTCTTTGATTCTTAATCCCTCTCTAGCATCATTAGAGAGTAAGTCTATTATAGTCATAGCCATTGCCTTGGCAGGTAAGATATAGGCTGCTTCCTTATCTACAATTTCGAACTCTTTACTGTGAGCCTGACCTTGAAAGCCTCCCATGGTAGGTTGTATCACCGGCATGATTGCACTCAAATCCCCCATGTCAGTAGAACCACACATATCCACATCTCGTATGACATTCTCATTTCCAATGAAGTGACCTATATTATTTGCAAAAAGTTCACCAAGCTCTTTATTTTGCTTCAAGGGTAAGTATCCCGGAAGCTCATTGATCTGCACCTCTGCTCCTACGCAATAAGCACCGGCTTCAATTGCCCTATTTACTAATTGGTTTGCCTCAAGTATGGCATCGACTCTCTTCCCTCGTACATAGGTCTCCATTCGGGTATCGGCCGGAACAATGTTCACAAGATCGCCACCCTTTGTTATGATAGGGTGTACCCGAATACCATCCTCATCTTTAAATACTTCTCTCTGAACATGGATACCCATAATTGCCATCATTGCTGCATTAAGAGCATTGATTCCTTCATAAGGTGCCCCTCCTGCATGTGCTTCCCGTCCTACAAACCTTACCGTTTTACCGACGAAGCCTGATCCGCCTCCATGAACAAAGGCCTTCCTTTCCGTCGCACCGGCATGGGAATGGACCATCATAGCCATATCGATATCATCAAAGGCTCCTATTCTGATAAGTTCTTGCTTGCCACCGAATAATTTGATATCACCGTTGTTCTTAAGGTGCTCTCTGTACTCAAGCTCTACAAACTCCTCTGCCGGAACAGCCATAAAGGCCACATCTCCATCTAATTCACTCATAATGCCACTTTGTACTAGTCCATAAGCAACACCAAGCATAGTAGCAATTTGAGCATTGTGCCCGCAAGAATGTGAGGCTCCTGTCATTCTATCCGCCTTTGGATGCAGGGGGCAAATCACTGCATCCATTTCTCCAATTACAGCCACCTTAAGTTTACTGCTTCTTCCTTTTAGGTTAGCTTTCATGCCTGTAATTGCTAGAGAGGCTTCATATTCCAAATTAAGTTTTTCAAAAATCTCCTTGACCAGACTGGCCGTTTTAACTTCTTTATACCCCATCTCTGGTTGATTTAAGATCGTTTCTCCAATCTGAATTATCGTTTCACGATTTTCATCAATAGCAGCAAGAACCCTTTCTTTCATATCACTGATATTCATAGAATCATTCTCCTTTGATCTTCCATTCGCTTCCTTAAGCGTTACCGATTGGTCAACCTACTTAAATCCAGTTTTTGATATTGTTTTTCACAAATTCATCATCATTAAGATGAGGATATAATCGATAAACTCGTTCTATTTCTTCCATCTGTCCTGGTGAAATATTCTCATTCTCATTCAGACACCAAATTCCTTCCAGCAAACCTTGCTTTTGTAATATCAGGTGGAGACCAGCGATACAGCCTTTAAATCCATTCGCGGTATCAAAAAAGGCTGCATTACAATCGGTTACTTCCATGGCAAGTGTTAATAGGTCAGCCTTAATATCCTCATCCTTTGATCTATCCTTTAGCATCTCAAAAATCTTAACTGCTGTATTAGTCCATACCGACCAATGACCTAATAATCCTCCCACAAACCCTTTTTCATAGGTTTTTCCATCCTGAGTAAACTTGTAATTTGTTAATAGATCAAGAACAATATTATCATCATTACCGGTATACAAGGCAATTTGATCCGCTCTGGTTGAAAATGTAGCTGCCCTTACGACATCGAGGGTTTGATATCGGTTAAAGGGTGCACTTTTAATACCAATTACATTGTTAATTTCACAGAATTTCTGCCAATAATCATAAGTAAAGGCTCTTCCTCCCACTGAGTTTTGAAGATAAAATCCTACTACCGGTATTATTCCTGCAACAGCTTCACTACGCTTCAGCATTTCTTCTTCTGACAGATGGTTTAGGCCTCCTGGACTTAACAGTACCGCATCATATCCAAGTCTTGAGGCAATTTTTGCTTCCTCTACAGCTTGATCGATGGGACCACATACCCCTGCGATTCTGACAATAACCTTACCTGTCTTATTTTCAAATGCTTCAATCTCTTCAACCGCTAATTGTAACACCGTTTCAAATAAACCAACCTCAGGATCTCTAATCTCAAACTGTGTTGTATGTACTGCAATCGCTAAGCCACCCACACCTGCATTCAGATAATAGCGGGTTAACAATCTTTGCCTTTTTTCATCCAGCTTTCTGGAGGAGGTTAGAGCTAAGGGATGTGCCGGTATAAATGTGCCTTCTGCAAATTTTAACAATGCTTTTTCATGTCGATTCATTAGAAGCTCCCCTTTCTTTCTTCAAAATGTGTTGGCTTTCCTAAAGAGCGGCCTCCGTCCAGTATCCACTCTGCCTGCCAGCGTATTAACGTATTTAGGGATACGGTAGGATAACCAAAGGTTTCCATCGCCTGCCCTGCATTGTTCAGGAATGCATTTTCTGCTTCCTGTCCTTCAAATATCGGTTCTTTACCAAGTAATTTACCAAGCTCGATCGCTACTTGTCTAACAGATACGGTCTCTGGACCAGTGATATTCATAGTTACCGCAGGATTTCCTGTATGTAATAATGCACGTATTGCCATTTCATTTGCATCACCTTGCCAAATACAGTTAAAGCATGTCGTTGTAAGGCTAATCGGCTTACCCTCCATAATATTAGAAGCAATATCATGAAGTACACCATATCGCAAGTCTACTGCATAGTTAAGTCTATAGATAAAAACCTCTGTTCCGTATTCAATCGAACCATATTCAAACATACGCTCACGTGCAAGACATGACATAGCATAGTCACCCACTGGTGTTGGTTTAATATTCTCCGTAGCTCCAGAGTAAACCGGCATCATCGGATAGATATTCCCTGATGAAAATACAACTATTTTAGAATTCTTATATTTCTCTGCGACCAGAGTAGGAAGCCATGCGTTCATCGCCCATGTCAGCGCCTCCTGTCCATCTGTACCAAACTTACGTCCTGCCATGTATATGACATTTGCCACCTCAGGCAATCGATCAAATGCTCCTGGCTTAAGCAAATCCACGCTGATTGTCTCAATCTCATTATCCTTCATTAGTTTTATTACTACTGGATCTGTAAAACGTGATACCGCAATTACTCTTTTATTAATTTTTGCCGCTTTTATCGCATTCTTTGCAAGGAGAGCCAGGGATGGTCCCATCTTACCACCAGCTCCTAGTATTAATATGTCCCCATCAATTTTTGACATATCTTCGATTAGCTTAATGGAGGGTTCTGATAATTTTAAATCTAATAATTCCTCATTCCACATATCTTTTCCTCATTTCATGTTTTATTTTAAATAATCACTATTTTTATCACGATATTAGCTTTTGCAGCATATCTGCCTATCCTTAAACAGAATTTTATTTTTATGTTTTGTATCTTACTATGTAAGTAACTAGTTAGTTACTTGTAGGCAAAAAAAGATTACCTTCAACCATTTCATTAACTATACATTCTCTTTGCATAAATATGATAAAAACATGGTGGTTACATGATCAATACGTTTATTAATATTTTCATCATCATCTAGCTTTTTAGACAAAAGTGTTGATAATGTATATCGATTGGAGAAATAGGAAAAGCAATAGGTTAATAGGGATACAATCACCTGCTCTGTATCCACCTCCAATCGAAAGGTACCTTCCGCTATCCCCTTACTAATAATCTGCCTTAATAGATCTAGTGTCGGGTCTTTAATGCCGGTAAAATCCGTATCCTTTATATATTTTCCTTTGTTCAGATTCTCCCATTGCAAGAGACTTACATAGGAAGGATTATCTTTTAAGAATATGAAATACATCTGAATAAGCTTTCTAATTGCATCGACAGGGCTTATCATATCCGATAGAATCCCTAGCTCCAGATTGCCAAGTCTACCATATACATTAATCAAAACCGCTTTATACAATTCTTCCTTGCTGCCAAAGTACTCATATATCATCCGTTTGTTTATATTTGCTTCTTTTGCAATTTCATCAACCCTAGTACCGTAAATTCCTTTTTCAGCAAACAGGACTTCTGCTGCAGTCAGTATATCTTCTTTTGATTTCTGTGAATTACGTTCTCTCATAAGCCACCTCACTCCCTTAATCCAAATTAATCCATCCTTATAGGAGTATTAAGGTTTTATTTTGCTCGATCTAGATAAGTCCTGTGATATATTGCCGCCTTTTCCATGCTTTCTGTATTCAGAGGGTGTTATGCCACTATACTTTTTGAATGTACTAGTAAAGGTACTCGGATTCAGATATCCTACTCGTTCTCCTATTTCATTCACCGTAAGCTCTGAATCTTCAAGCAATTCCTTCGCATGAGATATTCTAATCTTGTTCAAATATTCAACAAAATTAATACCAAATGCCTTTTTAAAAAAGTTGGAAAAGTATTTAGGGGTTGTATTAAATACTTCTGCTATTTTATCTAGATAAAGATTTTCGGAATAATGTATATTAATATATTGTAATAATAGGTCCTTATCAAGCTTACTTTGACTTGAAGTATGTACTTTCTTTGTAATAGTCTCAACCAATTTTTCAAAATATTCATTGATTTTCTCAGGATTATTAGAATAGTACTTAACCTTACTTCTAAACTCTCTATCCGTAGACATTAACTCTTCTCGATCTACATTTAAATAAATTAAAATGTTAACCAGGTTATTAAATATATTATCAATGATGTATTTAAACTTAATTTTACTTACATTATTCGAAACATTGGTATCGATTACCTCTTTAATAAGCTTTAAACTTTCACTTGTATTAGCACTTAAGATATAATTAGACAATTTTTCATCAAAGTTCAAAGGCAAATAAATATCATAACTATATTCATTCTTTTCTAAATCAATCACAGTTTTAGTACTTTTGATTGTTCTATATGCAAAACACAGCTTGATTTCTTCAAATGCTTCTTTACAACTCTGCGGTTCCGTATAAAATTTAGTTACTGCAACCAAAACAGTATAGTTCGCTAGAACAGTCTTTTGGAGTTGATCTTTTACACCTTCAATATCACTTAATAATTTCGATCTCTTTATTTGATCATTTACACCAACTAGTGCAACCAATTGCATATTTTCCATATAAAATGCAGCAACAGAACAATTGCCATTTCCTATCTTCCAAAGTGCAAGCTCAATTTCATTTTTTATTTTATCCGGCATTATTTCGAAATTATCATCTGTAATATTTTCCGGTTGGTTTGTATTTAAAAGATCAAACCCAACCATAAGAAACTGTCTGTTAAAAAATATAGCTTTAAAATAGGTATCTATTTGATCTTTCATATCCTTATAAAATGTGATATCGTCAATCATTTTAAAGAATATACTTCTCATTACCTCTTCTTTTACATTGTCCATCTTACTATTAATTAACTCGTTCTCTAGCTGTATTTTCTCGATACTATTATAAATATATTTATATTTATTTTGATTCTTGTTCCCATCCTGTACACCAACTAACCATAATATCTTTTTTACTGGACTGTAAATATAGATACTAAGGATAACTGATATAACAACCCCGACAATCGTCGTAACAAATAGAATTATTTTGTTATATTTAATCGTAGATAGGTAACTTTCATAGCCATAGGGTACTTTATTAATATAAGTAAATGAGTTATAATCCGATCTTACGATATGGTAATTGTAATCTCCTTTTTGAATGGTGGCTTTATTACTAGTGTTAAAAAAGATACCTTCCATATTATCAAGATCATACGTGCTGCCCGTATTTATGATTACATTTTTGTCCTTATCAAGTACGATTAGGGATGTTCCGGGCATCATGGTATTTTCATTTACTTTTGCATAAAGCTTCGCCAGATCTACAAAAACGACAATATTACCAATAGAATAATTAACCTGATTCGAGGCCACAATAGCTAAAAGATTATGAACGGATCCATTAGAAGACCATTCATCTTCATAATAATCCGATGGTATTATTTTCATCGGATGGCTTGTAACAGCATAATTTTCCCAGTATTCAGGAGCATAATGATTATTCTTATATTTTTTCGTAAATATACTATGAAAGCTTTCTGTTCCACTTAATGTTAATACCAGATCTGAATTCTTAAAATAAATGATAAAGTCATGTATGTAATCCTGCGTTATAATTGGCTTCACATTTTTCATTAACAGATAGGCATTCTTCATATTTATGTTGTTATGTCCGCTTAAATCGTATAGATTATATGGTAATGATTCAACTGTAAAGATAACATCATTGATTTCCTTAAAGCTTTCCTCAAAAGATTGAATGATTCCATTCACAACAAGATTATTATTAATTTCTGCTTGTTCAAACATTGCATTCATAGAGCTTTTATAAATGTAATAATTTGAAACAAACATAATTGAAATCGCGAGCATCAAAATCATAAATATCTTCAGTAAAGTTTTATTTATTACATAATTTTTCATATTACAACCTACCTGGTTTTAGTATTAATCCACAATTAATATTGTAACCGATATGTTTATAATAGTCAAATTTATTTGAAGCATTTCTTTATTGTCTGGTCATTCTGTCTATATATTCCATATTCAATTCATATATAAGCTTGTCACCTTTGTAGAATCTTTCTATATCATCTAAAATACCATTGGTGCAGCTTCTTCGTCTGTCAATCGTTGGTCCCCCCATATGAGGTATTAAAATAACATTATGCAATCCTCTTAATCTACTCTCTTTGGGTAATGGTTCTATTTCGTATACATCAAGAGCCGTCTTAAATCTTCCAGTAGAAAGTTCGTCTGCCAGTGCCTCTTCATCGATTAGACTCCCACGTGAAGTATTAATAAGAATACTTCCGTCGGGAATTTTCTTAAGAAGCTCTCGATTAATGATGTGGTAGGTATCCTCTCGTTGTGCCATATGAATTGATATAATTTTACATGTGGTTATAATTTCCTCCAGCGAAGCTCTTTCTACCCCATATTCCTTATATATGTCATCTGTCTTATGCTCCGAATATACCTTAATCTTAACATGAAAGGGTTTTAGCATAGAAACCAAGATCTGAGCAGTCATACCAAAACCAATTAAGCCTATGGTTTGGTCTAAAATCCCTTCATTATAGAAATCATCATTACGCCATCTGCCTTCCTGTACCTCATTATTATAATAAGGAATGCTTCTCAATGAACTTAACATATAAGCTAAGGTTCCTTCTGCCAGTGACTGGGCAAAGAACCAATTCCCACTAACAACCTTAATTCCTTTTTCGAATAACTCTTTTGTAATTAAGTGGGAAGCGGAACCGCCGGTATGAGCAATGATTTTCAAACGATCGGCATATCTTAAAGCAACTTCATTGAATGAGGAGCTTCCCCAGCCACAGATACAAACATCAATATCTCTTAATTTATCTTGTAATTCTTCCGATGACCAATTTGCTTTAGTATCATTCCACACTACCCTACCCATTGAGTTGATGCGATTACCAACATCCTCTGTAATAAAGGTATCTCTCATGGCTCCTTTCGGAATCGAAACCAAAATATTCATGCGACCTTCCTCCTATGGAAATGCAATCATTAACCCTTCACCGAACCTAACATAATGCCCTTTGCAAAGTACTTTTGAACAAAAGGATAGATCAATAGTACTGGAACCATAGAAATAAATATCGTAGCATTCTTCAAGGCTTCTGGCGTCAATTTTGACGCTGTCATCAGATTAGGATTGCTTGCTGTATTATCAATGAGCATATCTCTTAATATAACCTGAAGCGGTAATTTATCTAAATCATTTAAGTAAATCAAAGGTAAAAAGTAACTATTCCAATGACCCATGAAGTAGAACAGTGCGAGAGATGCAAGTGCCGGTTTTGATAACGGAATAATAATTTGAAATAAAATTCTGTATTCCGATGCTCCATCCACAATCGCTGCTTCATACAAGCTTGGAGAAATAGATTCATAAAAGCTTTTTAATATTAAGAGCTGCGTTGTCCATATCGCATTTGGGATAATTAAAGCCCACATACTATTAATTAGACCAAGCTTCTGTACAATAATGAAGGATGGTATCATACCACCACTAAAAAACATGGTGATCGTAATTGCTGTAATAAAGAACTTTCTTCCGAAAAAGCTCTTTTTAGCAAGTGGATATGCACCCATTGCTGTCATCAGTAAATTTACAAAGGTTCCTACCGCTGTATATAATATTGTGTTAAGATAGGATCTCGGTATTCTGTTATCCTCTAAAATCATCTTATAAGCATCTAAATTAAAGCCCTTCGGATAAAAAGAGATTTTATTTTGAACAATATAGACGGTATCACTAAAGGATACCGAAATAACATAAATGATTGGATAAAGTATTATGACACCCACAATAATCATTACCAAACCATTTATAATATCAAACAAAGATATTTTCTTTTTCATGTATATACCCTCCTGCTACCATAAGCTTTGATCCGTTAACTTTTTGCTCATTTTGTTTGAGATTAAAAGTAATGCTAATGCAACGAATGATTCAAAAAGTCCTACTGCTGCAGCATAACTGTAATTTGCTTCTAACAAACCCTTTCGATATACATAAGTTGAAAAGACGTCAGCCACTTTATATGTAGTTGGAGTATATAGTAATAAAACCTTCTCATATCCAATACTAAACATACTTCCTGACTTTATGATAAACATTGTCGCTATTGTCGGTAATATACTTGGAAGGGTAATATACCAAATAGCTCTTATTCTACTACATCCATCCACTTTAGCTGCTTCATATAATGCTGGATCTACTCCGGCGATAGCTGCTAGATAAATGATAGCATTATATCCCATGCTACTCCATATTTCTGTAGCGATAAATATCGTTCTAAACCATTTGGGATCAACGATAAAATATTTAGGTTCAAATCCAAGTGACTGTATAATTGTATTGATGATTCCTCGACTTGGCGAAAGAAAGTCAATTGCCATACTACTTACTATAACAACCGATAGAAAAGAGGGTAAAAAGCTTAACGTTTGTATTGATTTTTTGAATTTACCATTTCGAATTTCATTTAAGAAGATAGAAAACAGGATTGGAAATGGGAATGTCCAAAGTAAAGTATATAATCCTAACAAAAATGTATTTTTAAACAATAATAAGAAGTCAGGACCATTAAAAAATTTAATAAAATGCTTTAACCCCACAAAGGGACTTTTAAAATAACCGAGAAATATACCATAATCTTGAAAAGACATAACTAATCCAAACATCGGACCATATCGAAATATTGCATAAAAAAGAGCACAGGGTAAGAATATAATCAAAAGCTGTCTGTCTCTTTTCATATGTTGAAAGGTTTTCTTTAATTTCGAACTCTTCTTTTCCTGATTTGATAACGATTTCGAAGAAACAATACCCATATTTTACCTCCATGATGGCACTCTGCGCCATCCAAACAATACCAGAAAGAAGTCTAAGATGAATTTACGTTGAAATTCATCTTAGAATTCATTCTGAGTGATTTCACTCAGAGTGCTAAAGTCCTTTATAGAACTAGAGAAAAGTATGATACTATAAAGCTCATGCACTTTTAAGTATGAGTACTTTTCTCTAGGTTCCTTGACTAATTTATCTTATTACATGATTAGTGAAAGGCTGTAAGGCTGGCTTTCATTAATTTCCATTATATCTTGCTTGTGCAGCATTATAGATTTCTTCAAGCTTTGATGCATTTAACTTCTGTGCAGTATTCAACCATTCTTCCCACTGTGCGTCCCCAAAATTCTTGTCAAGTACATATTGTACTGCAAATTCCACACCAGCTTTTTGAATAATTGTAGTGAGTTCAACCATTTCAGAGGTTTCATCATCCGTAAACTTTAACAGAGGATCCATTGCTTCATACAGCTTATCTTTATTAATCTTATCTTGAGCTTCCTGCTCTTTTTCTGTGTAGTTAAAATATGTACTTCTCGGATCAACCTTTACATACATACCTTCAACCCAAGCACCATATCTTTCTTCCAAAGTAGTGATTTCAATTTTCTCCACATCAGTAATATTAGGATAGGTTACATTACCGTTTGCATCAATGGTATAATGTTGTCCTTCAATACCTAAGGTGATCAGTTCACTACCGGAAGGACTTGTTAAGTAATCAAGTAACTTAAGAGCCGCCTCTTCATTCTTACCCTTAGCAACTGCAGTACCAAAGTTTAATACTTTTGATAAGCTACGAACATGGCCGGTAGGTCCAACTGGATTTGCATATCTTAAATTATAGTCCGGGATTACTTCTTTTACCTGCTCATAGAACATATCAAGTCTTCCGATCCAGTCGAAGGTTACAAATGCACCATCTTCAGATGTCATCTTAGCTGTCCAGGATGCCGCTGTGTCTGTTACAAATTCAGGATCCAATAATCCCTCATCATAAAGCTTTTTCATAAAATCGATCATTTCTTTAAATTGAGGTTGAATGGTAGCTAGCTTCCAGGTTGCTGATGCTTCATCATAAAACATTGGATAGTTATCTCCACTAATGCCCCAGCCATATCCCCAATCTTTAAAAATTCCATCTTGAGTCTTGGAGACATATGGTGTTGAATCTGGATAAATCTCCTTTAATTGCTTTAATACCTGATAAAACTCATCGGTATTGGTCCATTCCTTAATACCATTCTTATCAAAAATATCTTTACGATACATAAATCCATGGTTTACATCTCTATTCAAACCATAAATAGGCCAGGTATAGATATTGTTCTTATCATCGGAATAGGATTTCATAACCCAATTGTTGTCTGCATTGTCTACATATAAGCTTTTAAAGTTAGGCAGCTTATCAAGATATTCGTTAACTGCAACAAATGCGCCTTGTCCCCCCAGCTTATTTACCTCTGAGAATGAACTTCCTGTAATAATGTCAGGAAGGCTTCCAGATGCCAATGTGATGTTAAGCTTATCTGCATAGCTAGCAGCAGGATAGCTCTGAATGTCGAGTGTGATACCGGTTCTTCTTTCTATTTCTTTAATAACGTCCTTGTCATTGAGTCCTTGTACTGTACTTTGAAGCATCCATGTTACTGTGGTTGGCTTATCCACTAATGGAAGTGTCAATCCGCCAGTATCTCCATATTGGTTAGCTTCTGCTGCTTCTGCAGGTTCTGTTGCTTCATTTACCGCTTCCGTTTTAGGAGCCTCTGTCGGATCAGCCTTACTTGTTTCGTTGGATTTGCTATTACCACAGCCTGCGAATAAGCTAGCTGCCATAGCAATCACTAAAACACTAGAAATAAATCTTTTCTTCATAAAAAATACCTCCTTTTTTGATAACCACATAATATCATGGTTAAATATTTAAGTATATAAAGCAATTTCTTATCCTTTACTTTATTACATCGAGAAACGCTAAGCTCCTTAAAAGCCTATTATCTACAGGGTTTTAGCCCGTGTGGAAAATGCTAAATATGTAGAAAATGATAAAGCGGTTAATAATTTGTTATTGTTGACATCGAGTCTAGTATAATGCTAACATAACTTGAAAATCTTACCGCAAGGGGAAGGACGGGATATTATGATAAGAATCGGAATACTTGGTTCGGATAGCAGCCATGCTTTAGCATTTTCAAAATTATGTAATGTACCAGATAAAACGACAGGGGAATATGCCTATCCAGATATCAGAATTACGACTATCTATGGACATGATAAAGCACAGACGGAAAATGTAGCTTTGAAGGGTCAAATAGAAACCATCGCAGCTACTCCTGATGAAGTGCTGGAGAATGTGGATGCTGCTATGATTTTATCTCGTGATGGCAACTTACATGCCTCTTATGCTTTACCATTTATTAAAGCCAAAATTCCTGTATGGATCGATAAACCCTTCACTGTAACTATAGAGGATGCAATCATGCTTCTTAAGGAGGCCGATGCTCATAACAGTCTCATAACGGGTGGGTCCACCTGCAAATACAGCCATGATGTTCTACATCTGGCAGAGATTGCAAATCAGGGCATCTTAGGAAATGTGACCTCAGGATATTTAAACTTCCCAGGCGATGTCAACAGCCCTTATAACGGATTACATTTCTATGGTCCGCACATGGCTGAAATGATTTTTACTATATTTGGTTACCAAATAAAATCCATCACTGCTACATTGCACAATAACGAATTAATATGCATCGCTAACTATGAAGAAAAAAGTATTGTTCTTAATTTTACCAATAATATTGCAGATAGCTTCTGTTTAATTCATGGAGATAAACAAAGCTATGCAGGCAAAATAAATATTGATGAAGCTACCTATAAGCTGGGCTTCGAAAAGTTTGTAGAAATGCTTCAGATCGGTAAGAGACCCATTTCACTCGATAAATTAATTGCTCCAACTATTCTTCTTACCGCTATATTAGAATCCCTAGCTACAGGAAGAGAAGTCTCTCTAGATAACTATTATATTTCTATTTCATAAGATGAAAGATCTCCAAGCTAATATTCATAACACTTTGATACATAAGAAAGTGTAAAACTACTATAACATGAAGGAAGAAAAATATGCAAAACAAGAGAATGAAGGATTTAGGTCCTATCGTAGGGGCTCCAAATGTATCTGCTGCTGCATTTAATACCTATGAAGGGTGTTTATATGCATATGCCGCTACTGCAGGCGATTTATTTAGTGTTGTCGATGTAGAACGCAATCTAAGGGTCGATTTTGAAGAAATGCCTGGGGTAGGAACGGCTTACGCTCATCAGGTGACACCGGACGGAAAGGTCTATGTAGCAGGGGATAAAGGTCTCCTGTATATGTATAATCCCAAAACGATGACCGCACAAAAAATCGGCATGGTACTGGAAGGTCATCAAGTATGGAGTATCGCGAGTGACGAAGCTGGAAATATATATTTAGGCACCTATAAAGCAGGTGGTGCACATGTTGTAAAATATCATGCCAGTAATAAAACTCTAGAGGACCTAGGTGAAGCCGATCCAGTAGGTAAAAGTGACTATGTGCGATCCATGGCATATAAGGATGGAAAATTGTACTTAGGAATAGGCTTAGCTGCTAAAGTACATGTGATGGATCTCTTTAATCAAAATATAATAACAGATATTACTCCTGCTAACCTTCATGAGCGAATCAAAAAAGATCCCGCAGAGGGTGTAGTTCAGCATGTTTATAGTATGGGTATCGCAGGAAACCTTTTGATGCTTCATGTGGATAACGGTAAAAAAGATGCATTGCTATTTTATCATATTGATACAAAGCAATGGGATGATAAAGTAATTCTTATGGATGGTATCAAGGATGAAGATGGATATGATTTTGGTGTATGGTACTTTACACAACTTCCGGTATATGGTGATTATGCATATATCATTCATGATCGTCATTTAATGGAGATCAATCATAAAACCTTAGAGACCAGGGAAAAAATCACAAAATATCCTTCCGGGTTACGTGGCGGTACAGTAATCATAAAGGACGGAAACCCGGTAGTACTTACCATTTCCAGAGAAGGTGAAATTGTATTTATGGATGTTGCAGCTAAAACTACTAGCCGCGTCGCAGCATCCGTAATGGGTGCGCCTCTTGGACTACATAATCTGGCAGCTGGTAATGATGGAAACCTCTATATGACTACTTATCCTGGCGGACCAAAAGGTGCTCAGTACAATACGAAAACAGGCGAGATCACTCACTACAATCAGGGTCAGGCAGAGGGTATTGTTGCCGGTAAGGATAATACTATATATTTTGGTATCTATCCAGGTGCTGTTATTCAATCGATGAATACAACCGAATTAGGTAAATTTACTACTCTATTTGAGATGAAGAAGGATTATGAGCAGGATCGTCCTTATATAATGAAGTATGAAGATGATTTACTATTCATTGGTACCATCCCCGATTATGGAAAAACAGGAGGAGCACTTGCGATCTACAATCCTGCCAACGGTACCCAAAGGGTCTATAAAAACGTAGTGGATAAGCAGAGTATTGTAGGTCTTGCTAAGAAGGATGGTTATATTTATGGATCCACATCTACGAAGGGTGGTTTAGGAATTGACGCAGGTTCCTCCATTCTACCTGCAGAACCCCCGAAAATATTTGTTTGGGAAATCGATAAAGAAACGAAAGTCGGAGAATATACATTAGATATCCCCGGGCTTAATACACCAATGATTAGCGGACTTACCTTTGATAAAAACGGGAACCTCTGGGGTGCTGCGGATGGTATCTTATTTACTTGGGATACAGGAAACAATAAAGTTGATAAATACAAAAATATTTACCCGGAAATTACAAATCATGGTATGTGGAAACCGGTGCATATCAAATTTGGTGATGACGGTCTTATGTATACTGATCTCGCTGATAGGTTGACCGTTGTTGATTATACTGGTGATAATTGGGATCATGTAACATTATCTACCGATGGAAAAGAGGTTAGCTTCATAGAACTTGCTTATGACAGCGAGGGCAGGCAGAATGTTTATTTTCTAGATAATGGTGCAACGACTCTAAAAATGATATCAGCAATTGATGACGATTGAGTACAGATCTAACGAAAACATTGAATTACTCCTATTAATATTCAATGCATCCATATATAAATGACTGGAAGGTAGTTTGCTTTATCTTGCAAACTACCTTCCACTTATCATTATCACTACTATTAATATACTTAAAAGTTATTCGGGATCGTCTGTTTGAGAATTCTTCTATATACCAATCACTGGAATTTATAACTCATCCTCATAAAAGAATACTCCAACTCCAGTTCCAATAGGATTACCCTTTATAAGCCAATCCGCATATGCTCTTTGTATTGATGTGTTCCTCGGTAAGTCCATCGGAGCCTTTTCCCAATCCTTATAGAAAACTCTCCATAAATCTGCCTTTTTCTCACTTATTGCAGATGAGATAATATCAAAGAAAGACATAAATTTTAAAATATTGGAATTAGGAGGTAAGAACTCCCTATGCTCTGGATAGAGAAGCCATGAACGGCATACAAACGGCACCGGCTGTTCTTTAAAACAATCCTTAAAATAAAGCGCCGCTTTTTTAAAGGATTCTTTACAATCATCATATAATAAAGGTCCAAGTGAAGGGATATGAATATTTACCACCATATCACCCGGATGCAGACGGTGTACACCGAAGGTGTATTCTTCTTGAAAGGGAATTAATTCGTATTGCAGACGTCCTAGTGCAATGAGGTTTAGATTAAATAAATCGATCTCCCACCAAGCAACGCTTGTTCCCCATACTCCATATAGCTCATAACATTCCATCAGCTTTGCTCTTAAATCTGACATGGAACCCAGAAAAAAATCATATGAAATATTCTTTTCTTCATATAATTCTCTCGTATGAATGGATAACGCGATTAAATAAAGCATATGGACGGTATAGTTATGTACACCTGAGAGCTCGGCTATATCATCTAATTTAGAAAAAATGGCTTTATACTCATCCTTGCTATTGTACTGATTAAAGTATTCTACTAACTCATCAAATCTTTCGATGCATATTTCCTTTGAACTTAATTCTTTATAGTTTTGTAGTAAATCTTGTATTGCTTCTTCCGGAAAACGAATTTCATTGCAAAATGTCTCGATATAATTTAGCATGGGATTGGTTCACTTTCACTGTATTTTTTATTTATTTCCTAATGTAAAAAACAAATTACTTATATTAACTTTACCATGTTACAGATGAAATGTCGAGATAGATAACGTATTTATAACTTCATAATAAGCTGATTGCCAATACCCACCGTGATGCTCATAATCTTGAATATAATTGCTTGTTAAAATATAGAGCAAAGCCCCCAAGTACTACAAAGAATGCTGATTTTCCAATAAACGCAGGCAAAGCTATCTCATAACCAGATAAGCTTTGGCATATGGTCTGTGGTATCATCATAATTCCAACAATAATACATGTTTTTAAAAGAATTGCTAATATCAATGTCCCTAGATTATCACCTTTTTTCAATAAATATAAGCATACCAGACACAACGGACCGATAATTCCCATATCCAAGACATATGTTACTTCGGTAGTATATATTTCAATCAGTGAGAGTGATTTTCTACTAAAAACAGTTGGTATAATATCAGGAAGCCAAGCAATAATCAGTGCTATTCCTGCCATAATAAGAAATATGTTATTTCCGATTGAGGCCTTGAAGTTTAATTCATTAATATGAATAGTTCGTAATACAGAAAACATTCCAAATAGCGAACAAGCGAACAATGTTATATAGACTAGATGCAGCCGATTGTATGTAACTCCAAATGATAAGCTTGCGGCATAATAAAAAGAAACAGCATACACAGACATAAGTTTAACTCTTGAAATATTTGTATTATGAGTAATATTGCGTATATACGTATATATAAATAACGGAACCAAAACAAATAAAATGCAAAAATCTGTACCAATCGAAATTGGTGCTTTAAAAAAGGAGTCGTGTGCATAAATACCATTGCCAAAAATTCTAACAACTGTACCATATTGATTTGTTACATCATATCCTTTAGAAAAATCCATTGATAAAATCCCTACAACAGACGTAACACATAATAATAAAATCGTAATAAACGGCAATAAATTGATTTTCTTTTTCATCAAAATCTCCCATCTTAAAATAATCATAATAATAAAAGTTTTCTTGCATACTCTTGTTTAGCAATACCAAAATTTATAATACCATATTTGTTCAAATAAACAAACATAATTTTCCATCAAATAATTCAACACTTATTACTAATATGTATAAGCGTTATGACAATGCGTATTTGACCGTGGAGAATGTGGGCAAGAGATTTCATAAGTTGAACAGCTTACAACTACTTGCACTTTAATTTCTAAACAATAAAAAGTAATCAATTCTTTTATCCGACAAGTAAATTATGATACTAATTTTAATAGGAAGGATACAATAATTATATATTTGCCTTTAGAGCACTTCGTTTAATGGTAGCAGAGCAGTTTAATATTGATCAGAAGAGTTGGGGTAAACGTGTTGGATTGTCACTGATTATCTCCATCCCTGCAATTGCTATTCTTTTCTATGCGAAATCAAATGCTGCTGGATTCAACTTATTATGGAGATATTTTGGATTTACGAACCAGTTAGTAGCTACATTTGCACTTGCATTAATAGCAGTATATTTAAAATCAAAAGGCCAGAATCACCTTATTACATTGATTCCAGGTATGTTCTATTCCTTTATCGTTACAAGTTACATTTGCCATGCTGACATTGGATTAGGTCTTGAACAAAGATTAGGAAAGGTCTTTGGAATAGGCGCAGACAGCTATGTTATATCTTACACAATTGGTATTATTGTAGCCCTTCTCTATGGATGGGGAATTACAAAGATTGCGGTTAAGAGAAGAGAAAAAATTCTCGCAACTAAGATTGAATAAAATACATTTTTGCATATAAATGAGGGTAAGGCCTGTGAAACGCCCCCCAAAAGTTGAATGAACGATATGTACCCAGTTTTCTGAACACATCATTATTCAACTGGATCATTAGGCACTTTTGATGGATGTCTTCCTGTATATTACAGGAGGCATCCATTTAATATGGTTTTAACCGACCTACCGTATGGAGAGGTTAATCGCCATAGCAATGGCTTACGCACCCTCGACAAAGGTATTGCGGATGTCTGCAACATCGACTTGGAGGTTTTATGTGCGGAGATAGCGAGAGTTTGTAAGGGTACGGTGTACATATTTTGCGGAGTAAACAGATACATAGGTATCTAGTAGTCTTATTAGCTATTTCTGAGTCAGTTACTACCTATTATAAGATAGGCCGGCAACTCATTTAAACCAATATTTTACATCGTAATACAAGTAAGAGAAGCTTTAATTGACCTATCGGCCTATACCATAACGCTACAATCACGAAAAATTAAATGTAAAAATGCTTCAAACCCTTGATTTTATAAGGATTTGAAGCACTAACTTTGAGAGGCGACAACCAGATGTTGACCACAGTTCAAATCTGAAGTCTTCCTAGAAAAAAGGAGATGCATCACTCACGTGATTCATCTCCTTTTTTAAGGCGACAACCAGATTTGAACTGGTGATCAGGGTGTTGCAGACCCATGCCTTACCACTTGGCTATGTCGCCGTAATATTTGCTACAGCTAGTATATTATAACAATCACACCTATTTACGTCAAGTATAAGTTATCAACTTATTAGTAATTCTTTCGTCAGAATTCTCTGTCCATCTAGCTAGAATGCTAAGTTTCTCTATTCGTAGTTGTATGATATTTATTATGGATACTCTTTTATTCTCCAATAAGAAAGTAGGGCAGCCTATTTCTAGGTTGCCCCCTTATCAAACCGCACGTGCCCTACTAAGGCATACGGCTTACCAATTGTAGTTTTATAATATATGTTAAACAGGGATAAATTGCTTATGAAAT
>JAEZKA010000035.1 GCA_023436225.1 Bacillota bacterium | reverse complement strand
GCTAAGGGTCCTCAGGCAACTAACGTAACAAGATTATAATCAATGTTGGGTTTACAGTGTACCTTTTTCTAGAATATAAATTTTGTTTTGATAAGAAATAAGTTTATAAAGAAATGGCTATATTGTTGGAGACAATTGATTAAAGGTTATCCTTAAGGAGTATTCCTTAAGGATAACCTTTTTTTGATACTAGTTCAATGCTTTCGTTTCATAGCATTTATTAATATATATTTGATGTTTTTTTATTGATATTATCCAGCACCTGATACAGAGGTTTAAAGAGAAGAAGGGCCACGGCGAAATTGCCTACAGCATGCAAGATATCATAAGGAATACCGGCGATCCAGTAGCCTACGGCAGAATCTATTCCGCTTAAGAACAGATTGGGAATAGCACAGAGTGCGCCGAAAGTAAGTCCGTAAAAACCGGAGATACCTGCCCAAAAATAGGGGGAATGCTGTCTACGTAGAAGCATTACTATTATAAAAAGGATGGTCCAGACATAAAGATAATTAATCCACCATAAGCCAATGCCATAAATAATACCTTCCAATGCTACAAATACATAGATAATATATAGTGCCTTTCGACCAAATACGAGAGTGTATATAATCACCAGTAAGGATACCAGCTCCATATTTGGAAGGAAGCCAAGAGTTACCTGAACAGCAACCAATATGGCGCTCATGATACCAATTAATGCAATATCCTTAATTCTCATAGCTTCCTCCAATCTATGTTATGTTAGGTAATTAGAAGCCAACAGTCAGGGTGATCTCATATTTATCACCGTCGGCAATAGCTATCGTATCAACGCCGTTATTTACCTGAGCACCTTCCTTGGTAATACACCACCATTCCTGGTTTGTAGTATCTGAGGTATATCCATTTACTTCTGTAATAAATAAACCGTAGTCACCTTCCGAGCCCTTAATCAGGTTTGTCTCTTCTAATGCCTGGCGAAGATATTCGGCATTCGTATGAATGGTAAATAATTCTGGCTCTTCGTCGGGGATTACTACCTCGATCGTGATTTCCTTTGCACCCTGATTAGTCTGGGGTTTGAATTGTTTATAAACCAAGAGCATCACAATTATAGCAACAATCAATGCTGTACAAGTAATCAATAGTTTAAAGAAATTCTTGTTTTGTTTCATCTTAAACACTCCCTTCAAAAATAGATATTAAAAATAAAGTAATTAGGAGAATTTATTCTCTCTTTTATAATAAAAAAATCCTTTTCCCCACAAATAGGAAAAGGACAATAAAAGAATACTGTTATACACAGCGACTTTATTGCACCCTTGTCCAAACCTCGTGGAGCCCTTGGTACTGGCATAAGCAGGTCTTCTGACTTATGGATCAACATTCGTTTTGAATCTTCCCAGCATATTTCATAAGCTTGTGCTTATTAACTGCCAGTGATACGATACAAGGTATTACCTTGCCAAAACGAACTCCCCAATTACAGCGGCGAGACCGTACAGGATTATCACCTGTTTCCCTATTATGGTACGGTTGCAACATATAGTGCAACAGCACCCACTTATACCATAATGATAGCTATATTATGATATTAGTATAGCATTGAAGTTCAGGGGTGTCAACGATAGAGGGAGATATATTATGATTGTACATTGTTGATTTAGGCTGACTAAAGCTTAAACCTATTTCCAATAGATGATCTTAGATTTAACTCCGATTTAGCACTAATCAGAAAACACCGATTAACACTAAACAAGAAAATATTTGATATTTTACATTATTATGTTATAATTATAAGCTAAGAGTAATTTAAGATGAATAAGGAGTAGAATGAAACATGAAGATTACACAGAAATCATTTGGGAAAACAGTGCGTGGGGAAGAAGCAACCTTATACACTCTGACAAACGGGAATGGTATGAAGGTCTCCTTCACAGATTTTGGTGCTAATATCGTAAGCATCATTGTTCCTGACGCAAAGGGTAATTTTGCTGATGTTAATTTGGGCTTCGAGAATTTAGCAGGTTACGAAGAGAATCCTCCGGGTTTTGGTTCCTTTATCGGTCGCCACGGGAACCGTATCGGTGATGCCAAATTTGAATTAAATGGTAAGGTTTATGAGCTGGACAAGAATGACGGTAAGAATAATCTTCATGGAGGCTTTGTTGGTTATAATAAATTCATGTACGAGACAGAAGTATATGAAGATGATGATATAGCAAGCATTGAGTTCTCAAGATTAAGTCCTCATATGGAACAGGGCTTTCCCGGTAATCTTGATGTTTCAGTTACCTATAGCCTTACGGAGACAAACGAGCTTGTGATCGAATATTTGGCAGTGTCTGATCGTGATACGATCGTTAATTTAACAAATCATGCCTACTTTAATCTAGGTGGCCATAATTCGGGTTCTATTCTAGATCATAAAATATTAATTAAGTCCAATCAGTTTACTCCTACAACACCGGACCTGATTCCAACAGGTGAGATCAGGGATGTAACAGATACTCCTATGGATTTTAGAACACTTAAGGCGATTGGACAGGATATCGATGCTGATTATGAACCCTTAGTGCTGGCTGGTGGTTATGACCATAATTATGTTTTGGATATTAGTGGTACACAGGTGGAGAAGGTGGCTGAGCTGATCGATGACAAGACTGGTAGAAAGATGGAAGTATTTACAGACCTTCCAGGTATTCAGCTTTATACTGCTAATATGCTAGGACCTGTGAAAAACAGCAAGGATGGAGCTGTCTATGAGAAGAGAAACGGTGTTTGCTTTGAGACTCAGTTCTTCCCGAATTCCATCAATACCCAGAATTTCCCTTCTTGTATGCTGAAGGCCGGTAAGGAATTTGACTCGGTTACGATCTATAAGTTTTCTACGATATAAGAGAGAAGAAATGTAGAAACTCGGATCCATCGTTATCTTTCAAAGAATAATAGAAAATGCTATTCTGATGGCATTCATTAACCAGAATAAAAAGAGGGGTGTTGATAACAGTAAGGAATCTAATAATTATCGGTTCCGTCTGTTACAACACCCCTCATTTATTCCTGCAGTATAGAATATCAAGGACCTGCATTATGGCTTCTAGTGCTTTAAATTATTTAGTGCCGTAGATTCTGTCACCGGCATCACCAAGACCGGGTAAGATATAACCCTTTTCATTCAATCGCTCGTCAAGGTTTCCAATATAAATTTCGACATCCGGATGAGCTTTTGTTAAGCGTTCTACACCCTCGGGAGCTGCGATAAGACAGAGGAAATGAATTTTAGTAATCCCTCTCTTCTTCAGAATGTCAATAGCGGCTACAGCAGAACCCCCAGTAGCTAACATGGGATCTACTACGAAAATCTCACGTTCTGCTGCGTCAGAAGGAAGTTTACAAAAATATTCAACCGGCTCAAGGGTCTCTTCGTTACGATATAAACCAACATGTCCAACTTTTGCGCTGGGGATTAAATTCAAGATACCATCTGCCATGTGAAGACCAGCTCTTAATATCGGTACGATGCAAAGCTTTTTGCCTGCAATTTCCTTCACAGTAGTTTTAACAAGCGGTGTTTCTATCTCTATATCAGCAAGAGCAAGCTTTCTGGTTGCCTCATAACAGATTAACATAGCAACCTCGGATACAAGATCGCGAAACTCCTTCGTTGATGTGGTCTTACGTCTCATAATACCCAATTTGTGTTGGATTAACGGGTGATCCATGATAGTTACATTTGACATTTTTTTTACCTCCTGGATGTTTTTATCTTGGCTCTGTAAAACAAAATAGCCTTATTCTTAAATTCCTAACGAACATTATATCAAATTATTACTATACAGAAAAGAAGAATTTATATATTTTTTAATTTGTGTGTCAGCAGTGTAGGCAAATGTCAATTAAGGGAAAGTGCATGGTACATATTTCCTGTAAACTGGCGCGGAGAAGCTCACATAATCTGCTTACTAGTGGTTTTGGTAGTCCATATTTTGTCAACAGGAGAAAGGTAAAAATATGAGAAAAAATCTATTCAATGCACTTGTTGTGGATGATAACGAAATTAGTACTATGATTTTATCAAATATGCTTGAATTATTCGATATTAATGTTGATCAGGCTGATAGTGGTATGAAAGCACTTAAGATGGTGAACGATAAGGAGTATGATATCATTTTTCTTGATCATATTATGCCTAAACAGGATGGTGTGCAGACGTCGAGAGCGATTCGAGAAAGTATCAATCAATATAAGCCTATCATTATAGCTCTTTCATCAAGCATAACAGAAGATATGATTAAACAATATCAGTCAGCCGGAGCAGACGGTGTTTATTCTAAACCGCTTGGATTAATGGAGCTTACAGTTATCTTAAGAGAGTGGTGCCCACAGAAGACGGTTAGAGAGATTATTAAAAAGGAGAAATCAGATAGTCATCTAGGTGAGGCTTCACAGATTAAGCAGCTTATACAGGAAATAAGTGAAATTAATTACGAAGTCGGACTACGATATGCGGTGGGAGATCCAATCAACTACATTAATATTCTTAAGGTGTCATTGAAAGATGTCAAAACCTGTATCAATATGGTGATGCTTGGCTATGAGAATAAGCAGTGGAACGATATGCGTATCGGTGTGCATAATATGAAGAGTATATTCGCCAATATAGGGGCCTTAGAATTGGTTGAGATAGCGAAGGAATTAGAACGATCAGTATTACATGAGGATGATATCAATTTTTACGAGAGCGATTATTCCAAACGTATTACGGGCTTTTATGAGAAGCTGGAGGCTGTTATCATAATATATGATGGTTTAAAAAGAGAACTGACGCAGGAGGAGCATCCCAACCTTTTGATGACGAGAGAGGAAAATGAACAAAGTCTGATTAAAGTCATATATTATATCAAGAGATTCGAATATGCAGCGATTTTGGATGAGCTGGAGCTTTTGATTAAGAGAGGACTCCCGGAATTGCGAAAAGTGTTGGAGCAGGCCCTGGTAAATATCAAAGATTTTAAATATGAAAATGCCTTGTTACTATTAACAGACATACAAAAAGAGATGGAACAAGGTACCATCTCAGCAGATACTGGTTATGTATAACAGCGGAAGTTTCAAGAGGCATTATTTCCGGTGTTCTATCCTATAAAAAGAGGAGAAGCCCGGTAGAGGGGGGAGGGTAGCTGCCGGGCTTATTTTATGAAAAAAATTATCTTGTAAGCAATATTTAGTTGGTAATCTTCAATAAGTTATGTTCTTAACTTACTTTTATTATAATGGACATATATGTTTTTTGTATGGATATATTATGAACATTCTGTTAATATTTCGACTTATAACAAAAAAAATCGAATTTTGTAAAATGAGAGCTCCTATGAGCCGATATATTGATTTGGATAACGACTCAATATTTTATGGATTTTTCAAAGTAATGAATGTCATAGATATAGATACATTAGGTAATTGTTACAGTAATTGCTTTGTTTTATTTTGTGTCCTTAGAGAATAATAGTATTATATAGTCCGTGAAAAAGGCGACTGTAACAAATAATGAGTAAATGTAAAAGTCAATAGAGAATAGGATATAAAATCAAAGAAGAATACTGCCCATATAGAATGAGAGTAGGTGATGTTATGTCAAATGTGTTTAAAAAATTAATTAGCAAAGAACTGGGTGAAGCAAATTACAATCGTTATTGTTCTTTTTTAAAAAAGAATATGGAGACGAGGACGAGTGAAAGCCAAGCTATTTACAATGATATGTATGAGAAACTGAAATATAGAGATTTGAAAGTTATTACTAAAATGCATAATCGCCTGAATGACACGATGATACTGGCTTTTAAAATTAGCAAAAATTTTTTCTTTGCATTTTTGTTTTATCTAGGTGCATGCATCTTCATCATAGCAAAGGTACATCAGCCGGCATTATCCATCGGTGCATTACTTTTGATTAACGTAGCATTTGTCTATAAAGCATATGAATTCATAGCGAATAAGTTTTGCTATATCGATGCACAGATTATTCTGGTATATAAAGCGGTACTGGATCGGATTATTTTAAATGAACGTAAAAGCTCCCAGGAGCATGATCGCATTTAAGGCTTGTTAAGTAAGTGAATTCTGATGAGTAAGATGAATGAGCAATCCTCCTACCATTCCTCCAAGGATTGTAGAAAGGAAGCTCATTTTTTTGTGCATATAAATTATGAGCTATAAATGGAATACTGCATTGATTATTTTAAGATTTATTATCTTTAGTCAGATACTGAAAATTATCAATAGTTTCTATAAAATTCAAATGGTTCTTCCATGGGAAAATTGACGAAAACGTATTAGTATATATAAAGAATTAATTAAAGGATACTTAATACGGAGGTTGTAGTCTGCTAAGCATATGTAGACACAACGAAAGGAGCAGGTCAATGATTCGAGTAGCAATTATAGGAACAGGTAATATATCAGCAGCACATATCAATGCTTATCTGGCATTTCCAGAGCGTTGCCAAATAGTAGCTTTATGTGATATCTATCCTGATAAGGCAAGTGAGAAAAAGAAGCAATACCAGCTTGAGGCTGATGTGGTGGATGATCATGAAAAATTACTGGATCGTGAGGATATAGATCTGGTAAGCATCTGTACGCCGCCCTTTTGTCATGCACAGATTGCAGTTAATTTTCTGAGAGCAGGTATGAATGTAATCGTCGAGAAACCTATGGCAGCATCCTTAGAGGAGTGTGATCAGATGATTGCTGCATCCAAGGAATCGGGGAAAACCCTGGCTGTTATTGCGCAGAATCGCTTCAAGGATCCTGTGATGAGATTAAAGTCAGTACTGGACAGCGGGATGATCGGAAGGGTGTTACATGCACAGATTGATTCCTTCTGGTGGCGTGGTCACTGCTACTACGATCTGTGGTGGAGAGGCTTATGGGAGAAGGAGGGTGGCGGTTGTACCCTGAATCATGCTGTTCATCATATAGATATGCTGGGCTGGATGCTTGGAAAGCCCGAGCGTGTACAAGCTCTGTTAAGCAATGCAGCCCATGATAATGCTGAGGTTGAGGATATCTCAATCGCGGCACTTCAGTATTCGAAAGGTGCCGTAGCACAGGTAACCAGTTCTGTTATTCACCATGGAGAGGAGCAGCAGGTCATCTTTCAGGGAGAGAAGGCTAGAATTTCAGCTCCATGGAAGGTATTTGCCAGCACATCGTTGGATAATGGGTTTCCGGTAGAGAATAGAGAGCTTGAGAAGGAGCTGGAGGAATATTACAACAGCTTTCCGGAGCTTAAGCATACCGGTCATGAGGGTGAGATTGATAATGTTCTGACTGCAATCGAGACAGGAGCACAGCCTCTAATTACGGGAGAGGATGGGCGTTTGACCATTGAACTTATTACCGCAATCTATAAAGCCGGCTTTGAGCACAGGACAGTGGAGTTCCCTATTACAGAGCAGGACGAGTATTACACAGTTACCGGAATTCAGAGGAATGCGATTCACTTTTATGAGAAAACGGGAAGTGTCGTAGATCTAGGTTCCGGACAGGGCTTCACAGTTGGTAGCGATTATAAGTAGATTTAAGAATAATACTTATTATTCTCTCTTTAGCCATATTATCATTAGGAATTATATATGGTATACTTAAGAACAAGCATAAATGCAGAGATTAATAGGAGGATTCTAATTTGAAGGTGTTAACCGAGCATCATGAAGCAGAGCAAAGAAAGGTAATCAGTATTCTTGAGACAGTGGAGATTGAAACTGGAAAACGTGAGATTCTGAAAGAATTCGAATACTTGATTGAGGCCCCGAACTGGTTGAAGAATGGAAGAGAGCTTATATATAATGCAGGAGGTCATATCTATTCTTTTGAGATTGCTACAGGCAACAGTAGGCAGATTAATACGGAATACTGCGACCATTGTAATAATGATCATGTCTTATCTCCGGATCACTCTCAGCTTGCGGTCAGTCATCACACCTTTGAAGATGGTCAATCGAGGATTTATCGATTATCATTCGATGGAGGACTTCCAATATTGGTTACGCCGATTGCTCCAAGCTATCTGCACGGATGGTCACCAGATGGGGAGAGGCTGGCTTATTGTGCAGAACGAAATGGTGAGTATGATATCTTTACGATACCTGCTCATGGCGGCATCGAAAGACAGCTTACCTTCTCTATGGGACTTAATGATGGTCCGGAATATACTCCCGACGGCAGATATATCTGGTTCAATTCGGTTCGCAGCGGCCTGATGCAGCTTTGGCGGATGAAGGCAGATGGAAGTGAGCAGACACAGATGACCTTCGATGAAGGCAACAGCTGGTTTGCGCATCTTTCACCGGATGGCAAATCAGTTGCATATATCGCTTATCGAAAAGGTGATGTGGATCCCGGAGATCATCCAGCTAATAAGGAGGTTGAGATTAGATTAATGTCCTCCGAAGGTGGAGATTATAAGACCTTGGTTCAATTATTCGGTGGGCAGGGAACTCTGAATGTGAATTCCTGGTCACCCTGTGGCAAGAAGCTTGCTTTTGTAAGCTATCGGTTAACATAATGTTAAGATTATTTGGATTACACTTCCAAGTTTGTGTATGTGTAATATAGTCATACTGGGTACAAACTAATTTTAAGGATAAGCTAGATAGATTGGTATGATAATAGCCTGATGTATTCGATCTTTTCGGATTGAAGCATCAGGCTAAAATAATTGTCGAAAGTGGGATTGATGAAGCGGATTATTTTGGTTATAATAAAGCTGAGGAAATAGAAAGAAAGGCAGGAATAGCCATGAGTGTGTTTGATATAATGGGGCCAATAATGGTAGGACCCTCCAGTTCTCATACAGCAGGTGCAGTAAAAATTGGATTTACAGCAAGACAACTTCTGCGTGAGGAGATTAGGAATGCAAAGATGTATCTGCATGGATCGTTTCTTGCTACTGGTAAAGGACATGGCACGGATAGGGCATTAATTGCTGGATTACTTGGTATGAAGCCGGATGATGAACGAATACCGGATAGTTTCCGTTATGCCATGGAGCGAGGATTAGAGTATGAATTTGCCGGTATAGAGCTTAGGAATGCACACCCCAATTCTGTACTGCTAAAGCTTGAGGGGGTAAATGGCAATCGACTTGAGCTTGTGGCCTCTTCCATTGGAGGAGGAGCAATTATGATTAATAAGATAGACGGCGTAGAGGCCGATGTCTGTGCTTGCTACCCCACTCTGATTGTGAATAATGAAGATAAACCTGGACATGTGTCAATGGTTACCTCGGTATTAAGCCAGAAGGCAGTCAATATTGCTACGATGCGTATCTACCGTGATAAGAGAGGCGGTAATGCGGTTATGATTATCGAATGTGATCAAGAGGTTTCGCTCGATGTCATAGATGTACTTCGTAAAGCGGAAGGGGTAAAGAAGGTAACCTATCTTAGTATGGAGGAGAAAAATGAGTTTTAGATCCCTGGAAGAGATATTAAGTCAGTGCGATAAGATGCAAAAACCATTCTGGAGGGTGGTACTCGAGGATGATATGGAGGAGAGGATGACCTCTGAGAGAGAATCAGTCGATAAGATGAAGCTTCTCTATTTAACCATGAAAAATGCTGATTTAGCTTATGAGGAAGGATTAAGATCCTCTAGTAAATTGGTTGGCGGAGATGGAGCCAGAATGAACCGTGCCATCCAGGATGATAAGGTACTTAGTGGACCTTTTATCGGTCAGGTAATTGCAAAGGCGCTGAAAATGGGTGAATCAAATGCCTGCATGAAGAAGATCGTAGCAGCCCCTACAGCCGGTTCCTGTGGAGTTATCCCTGCAGTCTTGCTAAGTTATGAAGAGAAATATCATGCAGAGATACAACAGATGGTAGAGGCCCTCTATGTGGCTTCAGGAATAGGTGAAGTAATTGCCGCACGAGCTTTTTTGGCCGGAGCAGCGGGAGGATGCCAAGCGGAGGTCGGTTCTGCCAGTGCAATGGCGGCAGGTGCCTTGGCTTATCTAAACGGTGGAGACAACGAAAGTATCGCTCACGCAGCAGCGATGGCACTCAAGAATCTATTGGGCTTGGTGTGTGATACCGTCGGAGGGCTGGTAGAGGTCCCCTGTGTTAAGCGAAATGTAGTTGGAGCAGTGAATGCCATCGCCAGCGCTGATATGGCAGTGGCCGGAATTCAGAGTCAGATACCACCGGATGAAGTAATCGATGCGATGCGGGAGATAGGAGAAGCCCTACCCAGATCACTTCGAGAAACTGGGGAAGGCGGACTGGCAGCAACACCCACCGGTCAGGAGATAATGAATCGACTTATGAAGTCATAATTAAGAGTTGCATTTCTTTAGGGATCTCATCATCCGTAGATTGAATAAAATGTTCTCAGGCTAGACATAACCGAACCCAACCTTTCGATATTCAGGAGTAGTAAAGCAAAGGGCTTTCGATTTGGGATGATAAATTAAAGCTGCTACTATCTGAATAGTGATGTTTGAGGTATTTTAAAAATGTCGTGGACATGGAGGATGAGGATGAAAACTAAGAAAACAATTGTTGTATTAGTAGGTACAGTGCTGATATTATCAATAATTTTGATTGTGTTTGCAATAAATATCGTACATTTGGCTGATACAACGGTGAATACAGAGAATGAAAAGGACCGCCTGATCGGAGTGTTAATAACTACGGAATATCTCGATCTTTTTGACAGGGAAAGGCATTTGAATGACACTGATAAGCAAGTTTTAAACAGCGGAGAAGTCTCCATGGACGATAGTTCAGCTCATCAGGGACGGATTTATGCTACACTTAATGATGATCCATATTCCAATGAGGAAACTAACGAAACGCATATGGGGAAGCGATATGTTTTCGACGAAATCGATGGTATCGCGTATTTTTGTGCGATGTATAAAGATGATATGGGCAATAGCTATCAGGGGGATAGCGGAGATAACGCTATTACGGATGGTGCAATGGGAATATCAGTCACTGACGAAGGCGAGAGCATTTCTCTCGAAGGAACAATATATGTGTCCACAACCAACGGATCGTCCCATTTTTATTATAATCCTGTATATCAAAACGCAAATGGCGAAGTATATGTCATGTCCGGAAATGGCATGTCATATGGCGGTGAAGTTACAGCAGGAATGAGTGGTTCACAAAACCCCGTGAATTATTTACAACCAAAGGTGAGGATGAAGAGGGCCTGACTGCATTTTCGATGCGTAGCGATGGAATATGTGTGAAACAGTATTGCAAAATTGAATGGGGTAAATAACAGCATAGAAAAATCCCGATAATCGGCGCTGTTGACGATCTGATTCAGTGTATCGCAGTGTATTGAATAGATTTCGATTCTAATAACAATGCTGCGTTATCTGTCCGTTGACTTGAATATAGAAATGGAAAATAATATTAAAATATGTTGAAAAATGTAATAATGTATCATATAATATTTGCAGCAATATAGTATAACAATCTACTCTACGGAAGGTACTTACATGGATTGGTCGATTGTATTTATGCCGGTTATTACACTGATTACTGCGCAAATAATAGTACTTGATTTGGGTGAATTCCGATTTAAGCCGAAAAAGCTATTCCCTATTCTCGTCCTCGAGCTGATGCTTCAGGTAACGATTTGTGCTGCTATTTTACAATTCTTTGGTTATGAGGCTTATATTTATTCTTTTTTCTTTTGTATGGTGATTCCAGCGTTTGTTACGCTGTTATTCGTTTCAAAACGAAGGGATTTTCGAGATTTTTTCACTGTTCTGATAACCGTGTTTCTGAGCTTTACAATTTCGATTCCCTCTATGTGGCTGTCCCAGCTGATGGGTGGTGAGGGATATTATCTACGATATAATATAATTCGTATTATCATTTTCCCGGCTTTATTTTTATTTATTCATAAATTACTGAGAAAGCGTTATATCCAGATGCAGGATGAACTGGAACAAGGCTGGGGTATTTTTAGTATTTTACCACTAATTGCATGTTGTATAATGTATTATCAATATATGATATATAGCCACAGCGGAGATTTTTCGGATATTGCTGTGAATTGCTTTTTTATCATATTAATAATGGCAGTAATCTTCATGGTCTTTGATTATGTTCTTAGTCAGCTGCATGAAAAATACCTCCTTCAGGAGCAGCAAAGGGTATTTGCTATGCAGAATAAAGCCCAGCTGGATCAATTTAAACAGCACCGAGAGGCTGCTGAAAAATCAAACAAACGTTGGAATGATCTACGATATGGAATCCAGCAGTTAATTGAACTTCTGGAGGCAAGAGAAGTAAAAATGGCTATCAATTATCTTAAGGAACAAATGGGAGCAGATCAGATCTCGAAGGTAACCTACTGCATGCATCCGGTAGTCAACAGTATGCTCTGTCTTTGGGCTGAGCGGGCGAAAAAGGCAGGAATCGATATAGAGATAGTAACGGTTATACCGGAGCAGCTTAATATTGAACCCTTGGAGCTGGCAGCTCTGTTCGCCAATGCCATTGAAAATGCGTATGACGCATGTCTGTTATTACCCAATGAGGCATCAAAGTATATCAAGGTGCAGGCACAATATCGTGGAGGCAGGTTAGCAATAGGAATTACAAATTCCTGCTTACCACAGATTCCTTTTGATAAGGATATGCCAGTATCGATGAAGAAGGGGGGCGGAATTGGCACTCGAAGCATAGCCTATACGGTGGAGCGGTTTGGCGGAACAAAATTATTTCAGGCAAAGGATGGAGTATTTACAGCGAGATTTGTATTGAATATCTAGAATCATCCATAGCATCGTTCGATATAATGTACTTGATATAGCTTGATATACGGTCCTTGATATAAGGCCCTTAATATAAGGTCCTTGATATAAGGTCCTTGACATAAGGTCCTCGATATAAGGTAGATACTCTATTTATGACCAAATATGCCATATTCTGACCAATCATGCCACAGGCATTGTCTAACCATATTCAATGAGGTATATAATTTATAGTAATCTAAAAATTATATTCATTGAAAGGGATGAGAAGAATGCATAGCTTTGAGGAGCTTTATCAATTTTCGATACGAACTTTTCAAAATGTGATTGAGGATATTCGATTTAGTAGAGAAATGAATCTGGAGCCAGCATTAGCTTGTGTGGGAGAGATCACCACAGTCTTATTCGAATATATTTACATCATTGAACAGTGTACAGAATAAATATCCATATCTTCATTCCCATCCTGTAAATGTGACATTTTTATCCTATGAGATAGGGAAATGGCTAAACATCAACCAATCGGAGCGCTTAAACCTAGCATATGCGGCTTTTTTTCATGATATTGGAAAGGCAAAGATAAGAGATAGTCTTCTCAACAAAACGGAGGAGTTAAGCCGTAATGAAATGGAGATAATGAGAACACATTCCCTCATAGGCTACCAATTGTTAGTGAAAATGAATGTGTTAGATCAGGATGTTCTACTTGGTATTCTACATCACCATGAGAGAATTGATGGCAGTGGATATCCCCTGGGTTTGAAGGGAGATCAGATTAGTCTAACTGGGAGAATTATTGCGATTGCAGATATTTTTGATGCGGCCACATCAACGAAGGCTTATCATACGAAGAGCTCTCCGTTCAAAGTCGTTGAAGAGATTGAAGCCTCTGGCTTTGCCTCATTGGATCCATATATTTGTCAGACTTTTGTAAATAACTCTATTAAATTTTATTATAAATCATTGGTCAAACTAAGTAATGAACAGGTTGGTGAAATTATATATATCAACCCGGAAGAGAAGACCAAACCATTGATACGCTGCGAGAACGAGTATCATAACCTTAAGAAGGAGCGTAAAATTGAAATTGTTGATGTATTATAGCTAATATTAAAGCCATTCGAAAAAAACGATTGGCTTTTTTTGACAAAATAGGATACAATATATTAATAAAACCTATTATGCATAAACAAAGGGTGAGTAATTCAATGATAAACATAGTAATTTGCGATGATGATACCAATGAGCTACAAAAGACGAAAAATCTATGTCATAGTTATGCTGCCGCTCATGGTGAGATTGATATCCAGATTGAGAGCTTTGCTATGTCAGCAGAGCTGTTGAAGAGAATAACAGACGGTCAATGTGATTATGATGTTCTTTTGCTTGATATCTATATGCCGGATTTGACCGGTGTAGAGCTGGCGCGCAGGTTGCGCGAACGAAAGGATAATTGTCAGATTGTATTTTTGACAACCTCCAAAGAACATGCAGTTGAAGCCTTCTCACTTCATGCAGCCCATTATCTGGTTAAGCCCTATACTGAGACACAGCTGGAGATTGCCTTGGATAAAGCAATAGCAGCTGTAGAAAAGGCTAAGAGATCAAACATTCTACTGAAGACTTCTGCCGGATTACAGAAAATTAATACATCAGAGATTATTTACAGTGAGTCGGATAAGCATATCCAAAGGATACATCTACAGGATGGAAATTGCCTTCAGGTGCGTATTACCTGCGGTAATTTATTCGAGCTATTGTCCTGTGATAACCGATTTTATAAATGTGGCTGTACTTATATTATTAATCTTGATAAGCTATCTCAGGTGACAACCAAGAAGCTTCTATTGGAGAATGGAGTAGAGCTTCTGATGCAACGTAGGCAATACAAAGAATTAGTTGACCGATATATGAGCTTTCTCCTAGAAAAATAGATGGGCAGCTTGTGAATGATTGAGGATACCTAACATATTAGTAAGGGTATTTTGCATAATAGCGTATTAGCTATGGTGTAGAAATGCTCTTTTTTATAATATATTTAAAAATACTATTAAAAATACTTGCCTCAATTGATATGGAATACGGAGAACATTTATGCCAAATAATGACCAATTATGCTAAAGGTATTGTATTTTAGCGATCAGGAGTTATATTAGTGATAAGAATAAAAGCAAATAGGCTTGACATAATTAAACTGAGTAAGGAGCCGAAAGAATGATAACACTATCGATTCCTTCTAGTTCGAAAGAATTAGATAAGGTATTAGAGTTCGTTAATCTAGGTCAAGAATTAGCGAAAGGTTCCATAGAGTTTTGGATGAAATTGTTGGATACTGTGCAGAAGATTTTTATCAATATTGTAACAAACGCATACCATACCATAGATGGGATTGTAAAAATTAGTTTTAATTACATTGAGGAGCAGCAGGTGATTGAGATATTATTCATTCATGAAGGGATACCATATAATCCGTTAGAAGGGATGGGTCTCATATCGGATGATATAGATGAGTATAAGGCTAAGGGGAGCTTCGGCGTATTGTTATTAGAGAAGTCGACAGAGAAAATCTCTTATAGATATCAGAATAAGAAAAATGTAACCACGGTTAGGAAATATCTTGAATTAGCTTATTAAAACAATTGTACAAGGATATATTGTTCCGAAATGGGAAGTATACCTAAACAATACTGTAGCAAGGATTCCTCTGATAGTCAGCGTCAGAGGAAGTCCTTACTCATGGTCAGGACGCGATAAGGATGGAGGATAATTCGATGGAGCAGATGCAAAGAAGGAATGAATTAGAAAAGATGATCGAGTGGGAGGCTTATCCTGAGGCAGAAAATCAAGATATGGAGTTAGAAGAAAGCGAGACTTTATTTATTGTGGAAGAGATTGAAGCAATTTAAGTGTCCCTGCTGTTCTATGTATATCGGCCTAGCCCTCTCAATATATTATAGTAACACAGAATTCTTATGGTGGGGCTATGGAAAGAAAAAAGCAATTGGATGAACCCGAGCAGAAACAGGAGCTTGAACAATCATTGGAGACACAGACATCGAAGGTGAGCTATGCCTCCTTATTTGTCAAGGTAGGAATTGTTGTCTTAAGCATTATTATGATAGTGGGCTTTGGCATAAGGATTATCCCGACAGCAGTTACGGTAACAAACCTAAGTACCAAAAATGATCTGCCAATTTATAGTGTTAATCTGAAAGAACCTAAGGTTTCTCTGAGCTTTGATGCGGCTTGGACCAATGAGGATACGAGTGAGATATTAAAAATTCTGGACAAATGCAAGATAAAAGCTACCTTCTTCATGACAGGGGAATGGGCAGAGAAATATCCTGAGGAGGTAAAAGCAATTGCGGCAGCTGGGCATGACCTAGGAAATCATAGTGAAAATCATAAGCAAATGTCAGATCTCTCCAAGAAAGAATGCGAAGAAGAGATTATGATGGCTCATAACCGAGTGAAGGAACTGACCGGAATAGATATGAAGCTATTCCGTGCTCCCTATGGAGATTATAATAATACGATAGTTGGTACAGCTAGAGAATGCGGATATTTCACGATCCAGTGGAATGTGGATAGTCTCGACTGGAAGGATTATGGTGTTGATAGTATCGTAAGTAAGACTGTAGATAATAGGAAGCTGGGGAACGGCTCCATCCTACTATTTCATGTAGGTACGAAATATACCTCAGACGCTCTTGAGAAGATTATCGTTGGTCTGCAGGAGAAGGGGTATGAGATTGTGCCTGTATCAGAACTAATATATACCGGGAAATATACGGTAGATCAGACAGGAAGGCAGTTGGAGAAATAACCTGGAAAATGTTGAATAATACATTGAATATAATAATGGATAGTACATTGGCTTACATCGATATCATGTAAGCCTTTTTTATAGGATTTTTATTATGCAGAAGGAAAGAATTGCAATTGAGCTCAATAGGGCCCTTTATCATAACTAAATTACATTTTACGTTAAATTATGACATTTCACGTAAGATTATACTCAGAGTAATTTCAAAATGTTACTCTACATATGTCGTAGTAGGTAATCAGGGTGTGGTTTCAACTGATTTGAATGATTTATATAAGGGCCTCTGTAAATTTTCAAAGATAATGGATTAATCAACGGGAAAGAGAGATTGCTAATACATGTTGCAATAACTATCACCGCTGACGATTGAAGAAAGGACATAGAAATATTGAAAAGACAAAATACAAGTAAAATGAGTTTTCCTTTAACAAACGAAGGAATTGACGCTGCCAGCATACATATCAACACACTGCTACAGGGGATTATAGGACGTCGGGAAGCTCTGCGTATCCGCCTTGCGGCTGAGGATGTCTTAAATCTTTGGAGGAATACACCGGGAAGTGCTGATCTATGCACTGTTCAGTATTGTATCCGGCCCGGGCAGAGAAGTATTCGCGTGTCTGTCGCCGGCCCCAGTGTAAATCCGAATACCGATTTCGAGGAAAATGAACTGGACGCTGCCGGTAATGTTATTCTGGAGAGCATGGGTTTATCGCCGATTTATCGCTATATCAAAGGAGTAAACCAAGTTGATTTTCAGGTGCCGGGAAAAAAGGTCAATCAACTGTCGTGGGTTGCATTGGCCGGTATGCTGGCAATCATCCTTGGTCTTCTGACCATGCGCCTGCCATGGAACACACAGCGGTTTTTATCGGAGCAACTCGCCATGCCAACGTTGAAGATCCTCTTAGGACTACTCACAGGTATTGCTATGCCCATGATTTTTCTTTCCATCTGCACCGGTATTCTAGGGATTGGAAACGTGGCTGCACTGGGTAGGATTGGAAAGAAGTTTCTACTGCGTTTTCTAGGGCTGACTTTTATAGTTTCCGCTTTATCGGTTGCTGCAGTAGGATGGATGTTCCCATTGACCGTTGAAGGAGGAGCAGAAGCAGCCGGATTTCAAGCTATTTACAATCTGGTGCTTCAAATGATTCCAACGAATTTGCTTTCTCCGTTTTTGGAAGGAAACGCCCTACAGCTCATTTTGCTGGGGATGAGCTTTGGTGTTGCGTTGCTGATACTTGGCGAGCGGGCTGGAGGCTTGTCGGATGTTATGCGGCAGGCAGAGGATATGGTGTCGCTTTTGATGCGCGGTATCAATCGGCTCATCCCACTGTTTGTGTTCCTGACCTTTTACGGACTGACAGTTACATCGGATGCTTCTAAACTGGGTGGGGCAGTTAAGATACTGATACTGGTCGTTGTTTTATGTCTACTATTAGCACTGGTATTAACCATCATCGTCTGTGTGCGCTGTCACGTATCCATGGGCACGTTGCTTCGAAAAACACTACCTGTTTTTCTTGTGGCCTTCAGTACTGCGTCCTCTGCGGCCAGCTTCCCCTTAAGGCTAGAAATCTGTGAGAAACATCTGGGTATAGCTGGTCAAGCCGCGAGGTTCAGTGTATCCCTTGCACAGACACTTTTTAAGCCCACCGGCTGTATCATTTATAGTGTGTCCGCGCTATGCGTCGCCGCAGCATATGACTTACCGATCACGCCGTTGTGGCTGGTGCTGCTCGTCCTTGTATCCGCAGTTCTGACTATTGCCACCCCACCGGTTGCCGGAGGCACTAATATGGCTTATTCTGCTCTGTTTTTACAGCTTGGTATTCCGGCAGAGGGTATGGTGCTGGTACTTGCAGCAGAGCCGATACTGGATTTTCTGCTCACAGCAGTCAATTCCCATGCTCAGGTCATGTTAATCGTACTGACAGCCGATAATTTAAAGCTATTGGATAGGGAAATGCTGACTTCTGGTGATAACAAAATGACAAATTAGAGAATGTGCAGGTGAAAGTATGAAAATAAAAAAATATGTAAGTATAGTAGTGTGCTTTTGTGTATTCATGTTATCTACAGGCTGTGCGAAAAAAATCGATCCTTCGGATATGGGGGATACTTTATATCAGGTGTCTATAATCAATTCTTTATTATTAGGAAATTATGATGGCTTTGTTACGATTGGGGAGTTGAAGAAGCACGGAGACATTGGATTAGGAACCTTTGATATGCTGGATGGTGAAATGATTGTACTTGATGGAGAGGTCTATCGAATTGATTCGGAGGGTAAAGTGATAGAAGTCGATGATGAGGTGACCACGCCCTTTGCTGCGGTTACAATGTTTGATAAAGACGCTTTTCAAAAGCTTATTGATATTGATAGCATAGATATATTACAAAAACAACTTGATATGTTCATCACAAACAAAGATTTATTCTATGTATTTCGTATTGATGCTCAATTTGACTATATTAAAACAAGATCCGTTCCAAAGCAAGAGAAACCGTATCCGATTCTTTCGGAGGTAACGAAGAATCAATCAATATTTGAGTATCATGATGTAAAAGGAACTGTGGTGGTAGCCTGGTGTCCTGATTATATCGGAGGTGTAAATGTATCCGGATATCATATGCATTTTATATCCGAGGACAGGACAAAGGGTGGACATTTGCTGGAGCTGCGTTTTCAAAATGGGGATGTAATTGTGGATGAAACGAAAAGCTTTGAAATGCACTTATCGAACGAAGGTGCAAAAGGAAGCCTGACTAATATCGAAGATGAAATAAATAAGGTGGAAAGGTAATCCTTGAATACCCGATTGATAACAGCGTGACAATAGAATATAATAGAAACAGACTTTTCAATATAAAATTGCTTAAGCTTTGACAAACGATAAAACAAGTGGAAGCGGATGTAACCGTGGAAATGAGGAGTGAACTATGCTGCGAATTGCTATCTGTGATGATATACCAGATCATTTAGAAAAAATCAAATTCGGTGTTAAGCAGTATTTTAGCGAATACCAGGAAGAAAAGATCGATATTATTACATACAATAACCCGTTGATTTTCCTGGAGAGTCTGGACAAGACCGGTGGTTTTGATATTCTACTATTGGATGTGTGTATGCCAGGTATCGACGGCATACAGGTGGCGGCGGAGATCCGAAAACGTGGGGATAAATGTGAAATTATCTTCCTTACTACCAGCGATGAGTTTGCAGTGGAGGCCTTTGCTCTCAAAGCAGCCCATTATCTGTTGAAACCGTTCACCCGGGCGCAGCTGAATGAAGCGCTTAACAGAGTTAGGGTACAATTCAGTACAGGACTGGAGCAAAAGGTTGCTCTCAAGCTGACCGGCGGAGGCACGCGAGCAATAGAATTGAATGAAATTCTCTGGATTGAGAGCCGTAACCATACCCAGACAGTCTATCTGAAGGATGGAGGAAACGAAGAAACACGGGAATCTCTGTCACAGCAGCTGGCAGCGTTCGAAGAATTGTCACCGGGGCAGTTTGTCAGCCCTTGCAAGGGTTATCTCGTGAATCAAAAAGCAATCCGTACCGTAGAGCCTAAGAGAATAATTATGCGCTCCGGGCAGGAGCTTCCCTTGGCTAGGGGAGCCTTCCGAGAATTTACCGATCGTTATTTTGCCTATATGTTTCCTAAGGGAGGAAGGATATGAGTGAGCTTTTACCGCATATATTAAGAGGTGCTATAGGAACAACCATGAACTTAGTGTTGATGCTTACACTGCTACAACCTAAGTATAGTAAGAAAGTAACATATTTAGCTATGCTGGGGATTCTGAGTATTGACCTTGGCACAGCCATATTTTTTTATATCAGTGGTAATTTAACTCTACTGGCAAAGTTCGAAAGAATACTGTTCGCGGTACTTTGCTTTGTAATCAAGCCGTTGTTCAAGGATAACTTCATGCAATGGCTATTCAGTTATATCACGCTCCAAAACATCAGCGCTGTGGTCGTCGTGATCGGCTTCGTGATTTCGGAGCAACTGCCTTATCCTCTCTATGCAAATGTGCCAATACGTTTTCTGCTATTCTTGCTTTTTTACTGGTTACTCCGATACTTTGTACGTCCGCTTTACCGCCAGATGGTAGAGCATTGGAATGTGTTCTTCTATCTGGCCCTTGCTGTTTGGGTTGCTTACACCTATTACTTCATTACAAGCGATGATGTTGTGGTGACTCTGACAGAGCAGGCAATTCCAATGCTATTGATTACAGCAATTACATTGGCGGCCTATATCTCGATTTGTCATACGCTGTCCATCATTTCCAAGGAACATATTCTACGTGAGGAAAGGCTGCGTTCCATATCTCAGCAGGAGCTTTTGCAGATGGAGCTTGTTGCACAGGAGTCTTTTGTGAATTTGGCTAAGCAGAATCGCCATGATATGCGGCATCATAATGCTCTTCTGGTGGATTACTTAGAACGTGGTGATGTGAATGGTGCAAGGGAGTATCTGCTCCAGCATGATTCACTTATTGTCGAGACAACAATGATGCAGTACTGTGAAAATGTTGTAGTGAATGCGGTCATTCGCCGCTATGCGAGACGATCGGAAAACAGTGGTATTTCCTTTTCAGCGGAGGTCAATATACCGGAACAATTACCTCTTACCGCTCCGGAGACCGGCGAGTTGTTCGGTAATCTTCTGGAAAATGCCTGCGAAGCCTGCGAAAAGGTAAAATATGGTGCCAACATCACTTTGACAGTGTGTACGGATCATGAAAGTCTACGGTTGGAGCTGCGCAACAGTGCAGCGGTACAAACAGCCTTTAATGACGCTGGGCTGCCCCTCACGACAAAGGAAGGCGGCGGTTCCGGTACCCGAAGTGTAGCCACGATTGTACAAAAGTACGGTGGGATGCTCCGATTTTCACAGGAGGGCGATGTGTTCGTTACTCAAATAATCCTGCAATTTGATGAAAGGGAAGCACCCTAATCTTCCAATTCGTAGAAAAAGAATATACATAAAGCGTATTTTTCTTGTAGTTATTTATAATATTGAAGAAGTAAAGGCAACCGATTATGAATCGTTATAGATCTACTTTTGCTTCTATTCCCAAAGGGCGTCGCTAATAACTTTTTAGTTATTATGTGATGCTCTTTTTTCATGACAATAGAAAGTGCGCGAAGCGTGCTTTCTATCGTTTAGCGGCTGGCTGCCTTGGGCAGACAATCCGGCTAAGATGTAATGAATCACAATAGGTGTTATTTTATGTCTAAATGACATTATACGTAGAATTAAGACGTTTTATGCAGGATTTTCCACAGAATTGATAAAAAATGTTAATCTACTTATAAAAGCGTATGCCTATGAGCTGCTGGTTTACGGCTCAAATCTACAGTGCGGATTAAGATCTACCTATAAAAGTTGGGAGGCTTGATATATGAATGTTTTGACAGACCGAACCAGTGAGGTTGAACAGAAACTCAGAGCAATCCAAATTGACACAAGGGATGGCTGCTCTTTTTGGAGAGCGCGGGATGGTAGCATGGTTCAAATTCATCAATGCTGGTATTGCGCATATGCAAAGTTCGATCGTGAAAATCCAGACCTTAACCAGAAGGGACTATGCAAATTCAAAAGATGAAGCCATTGCAGAGAAAAATATCGGTATCACGAGGATTAGATAAGGAGAATATGGAGGAAGAAAATGATACCTTTTGAGAAACGTACTCTCTACGCGGTACGGCAAATTGAGACTCTGTCTCCAGCTCAATTTACATGGGCAGTAAAGGAAACAACCCGCGCCTTTGCGGGGCATGGTTGCGTGCTACAGCCCATGCTACGGACAATAAAAACTGAAAAGGAGGTAAATATCATGGATGATTTCAAGGATTTGAAAGAGGCATACGCATTCAACGACGAGGAGCTAGATGATGTGGTGGGGGGAATGAAAACCTTCTCAGTGCATTCAACTGATACTAGCAAGAGTACCGCAGTACTGGGAAATGGTGATGGTGGCACTAACGCTTATCGTTGTCCAATCTGTAATTCTCCGGAGATCATGGATCATGAAGCCTTCTTTGCACATATCAAGATCTTCCATCCCGAAGAATATCATTGACATAACGTAAGCTGAACGCTGCTTCGTAAGAGATAATGCAAAGAGGAACGGATATGGAAAGTGAATTATGATCAGAACTTACGGAGGACGACCTGGAAAGATAGCAAACAGCCTCATTGATATAGAGAAAATTTGAATTGCTGATTGCCAAGACACGAGATGCCTACGACGTGTCCATCGGTGTGCGCAGCGGCAAACTGGAAATGACTGTTACTAAAACATTTTAATTAAGGGGGAATCGTAAATGACAATTATTAAGAATATAAGTGCAACTAAACTGACCATGGCCTTGGCGGGCCGCCTGGACACTACTACAGCACCGGGACTGGAGACAGAACTAAAGACCGCACTCACAGGTGTGGAATCTCTTGTGATGGATTTTACTGGGCTGGAGTATATCTCCTCTGCGGGACTTCGCGTGTTGCTTTCTGCGCAGAAGGTGATGAACAAGCAGGGTAAAATGGTGATTCAACATGTTAATGAGACCATCATGGAGGTATTCGAGGTAACAGGGTTTATCGATATCCTCACCATTGAATAGACATAATTTTGGACAAGTATTTTTCGCACAGCATGGAGGATTGTTATGAAAAAGCCTATTTCAAAAAAATGTATTTTGACATTGGGTATTTTATGCGTAGTGCTTTTTGGAATCTGTTTGCTTTGCAGAAGCTTTTTTATTGGTGCGCCCTTTGCACTTTCTTATACGCTTGATGGACCAAGCGGTGTATTCCCCGGTAATAATGGGCGAATGTATCTCATTGACAAGGGGAAAAAACTTGTATTGCTGGTGGATGAGCATGGCGCACTTTCCGGAACGATCTCCTGCGGTAAGGACAGTGAAGATGCACCCTATTATGCTTCTTTGGTGACAGATGGTACGGACGGCAATATCTATGTTGCAGATGTCCGCTACGCCGGGATGGGAACACGAATCAGTCAGGAGCGTATCTTTTGTTACGACCGGAATGGACGAGGTGGAACCACGCTTTACACCATTGACTACACAGAGTCCGATCATATGCCGCTGCAGTATGGCAATATTCTTTCCGTGCGCGAGGAGGGAGACTTTCTTGTGTTATCGGTACGTACTTTGGATGGGATTGCAGTACGCAGGGTGTCCATCCGGACCGGAGAGGTGGAGAATCGTGAATACCCTCTACCGGGGCAGTATCTCTCGGATGCTGATGTGATCCCAGGTACCATGCTACCCGTCTTCACCAGTCGAACGGGGCAACTATGTACGGTGGAACAGGATGGACAGGTAAGGATTCTGAAGGATGAGGGACGCACCTCTTGGATGCTGAGTGCAGAGCAGAACGCAGTCTATTATACCGATCTGGCTGCAAACTCAGTACTGCGTTATGACCTCATTACTGGTGTGGAGCAGGTCGTGCTGCAGACTGAGGATGTCATATACACTGTGCAGGCACGGGGAGATGACATCTGTGCTACGGATTATGTGGGCTGTTATCAGCTGAAGGACGGGAAAATCGAGTATCTGGACACGCTGTCCTACAGTACCCCTATCATTCGATCTACTCTTTGGATGCTACTACTTCTGGGTATTTTATTGCTGATCGTATTGGTGTACCTTGTACTGCTTCGCCCGCAACGAGGTAAAAAGAAAAGTGAAACCTTTCAGCGTATGGTCATCGTACTTTTCGTTTCTCTGAGCGTTGGTGGTCTAGTCAGCTACATTACCATTAGCAACATGATTAAAACCGGGCAGCAAAAAGCAATGGAGCAGCTCAACCTATTTGACGATATTTTGGTTCAGAGTGTAAACGTAGATGCGCTGGAGCTGATAGACAGCCTTGCGGATTACCGTAGTGACGCATATATGCAGGTAAAGGAACCACTGGACAGGCTGACAGCGATGACGTACAGCTCCAACAACTATTATTACTACATCGTCTATGTAACCGATGGTAAGATCATCTATAGCGTGATGGATTATGAAGATACCCTGACCGCCAGACACCCGATGTATGCATATGGCACACCGGGCTATACCGATGTGCTGACCGAGGGCACGGCGCAGGAGGTTATTGGAGAGGTGAGCTCCTATGGCTCGTGGTCCTTTGTCATCAAGCCTGTGCGAAACATGGAAGGAAGACCGGTTGCCAGCATAGAGGTGGGAGTGAATCTCGATTACCTGAATACACAAAATCGAGTCCTGTCAGTGGAAATCTTAATGACTGTACTCTCGGCAGCGGTGGTACTTATCATGCTGATCATAGAAGTACTTCTTTATTTGGAACACAGAGATCTATGCTCTGGTCGAGCACTAAAGATGCCCGTCGGACACCGATTCCCTCTAAGAACCCTGCTATTTCTGACCTTTGTGGCCGATTGTATGCAGGATGCGTTTATCTCCATTTTGGCGAACCAGAGATATACACCAATCCTTGGAATCCCGCAAAGTGTGGGAGCGGCACTCCCACTTTCTGCACAGGTATTATTTGCCGCACTTTTTGCATTTGCGGGTGGATTTATTACAAGGCGGACAGGTGTCAAAAGAATTTTGCTAATCGGCTTTTTGTTACAAATATCCGGATTTATTATGTGTGGGTTGCTTCCGGATTACCTTAGCCTGTTATTCGGAAAATGTTTGATTGGTGCAGGGATGGGATTGATTATAGTCGGTACGAATTCTGTAGCAGCAGGAAGCAGCAGCCAGGAAGAGAGCGGTCGCGCATTTGCCGCGATCAGTGCGGGAACGCTGGCAGGAGTAACGGCGGGTGCGGGCTTCGGGTCGATCATCCTGTCCTTTGGTAGCTTTTCGGTCGTGTATTATGCCGGGGCTGCATTGTTACTGTTGGCAATTCCGCTAATTCTTACTGGGGGCGAATATCGGGAGCAGTCATCGAAGAAGACATCGGAGAAGGCTGGATTACTTCGTTTTCTGTCCGATTGGAAGGTGATGAGCTTTTTATTGTTAGCACTTCTGCCGTTTTTACTGGCACTCTCCTACCGGGAATATTTTTTTCCGCTCTATGCAGCGGAAATGGGTATCAGTGAGGCTATGATTGGCCGTATCTATCTCGTCTGCGGACTGCTTATTATCTACGCCGGTCCGGCACTGACAGAGAAGCTGATCTCTCGGTTGGGAGGGAAATGGACGGTGGCACTTGCCAGTTTATTCATCTGCCTGGCCCCGCTACTGTTCGTACTTTCTCCGACGGTTCCAGCAGCGATTGCAGGTATCGTGTTACTCTCTCTGTCCCTTTCCTTTGGATATGCGGCGCAGTCCACCTATTATTCCGGGCTGCCCGGTGTCGTCGGATACGGAGAAAGCCGTGCGATGGGTGTCTATTCCCTGTTCGACAACGGAGGACAAACCCTTGGGCCGGTGGTTTATGGTATTGCAATGTTGGGTGGCTATCGGGTGGGCCTGCTGGTCATCGGGGCTGCACTGATTATACTTTTGGGCTTATTCCTATTTTTCAACAGGCACAAAGCATTTAATAACACACAGGAGAGATAATATGAAAAAGTCATATACCGATTTGCTCATTTCACCGATAGATAAGAACGATTTGGCTGCAATGACTGCTTTATATACTACATACCTTAACGGCGGCGAACCGATCATAAGACATCTTCGTGATGCAATGGCACACCCGGGGTATATTGGTATGAAATGTCTGGATGGTGAAACCATTGCAGGAATTGTTTCGGCAATCCCCGGAATTGATTTCACCTATCCCCATCCGAAACTGGAGCAACGTATTCAAAGCCAATGGGGTAATACAAAACTGTACTCGATGGATATGGTTTTGGTACAACCCCAGTATCAAGGGCAAGGCATTGCCCGGACACTAGCCGTACATCTGCGCAGTCAGCTGCTGGAGGCTGAGATCCGGACCTTAATCGTAGAAATGTGGAACCCGCTTCGACATGGGGATCGGCCTGCGGAAGGTGTTCTCAAGTATTTGGGTAATTGTCTGGAAATGTGGGACTACCCTGACTTTTATAAAGAGCTGTACACCAAAGGCATGTCCTGTCCTGATTGTGGCAAAGGACCCTGCCGCTGTGGGGCTACAATAGGAATCGTTGACCTGAAGGATCAGGAGGAAATGTGATATGAAGAAAAGATTTCATACGATCGGTTCAAAGCTGACTGTACTGTTTTGTATGTTCTCCCTAATACTATGCGTAGTCATAGGTATATTCAGCTACTATGCCTCATGGAATGAATATACCGATTTTTATTATTCAAAGGCAAGAGAAACAGCTGTCATGGCGGCGACGCTGGTGGATGGGGATAAGATAGGGGAGTATCTGCGTACCGGGGAAACAGATGAATATTATGAAGAGCTCAGTACTATTTTCTCGAACATGAAGCGGGAATACAGTATGGAATACCTTTATATCTATCAGCCCGGCAGCGACAGCTTGATCTATATTTTAGATGCGCAGATTGAAACAGATGATCCGGCTAACATCTCCGAACTGGGAGATGTGTATGATTACGAGGAGACGGAATATCAGTATCTGGTTCCCGATGTACAGGCGAAAAGGCCCTCGAAACAGAAACATATCGTCTACGGTACTGATTTTGGAGCAATGGTAATGGCTTGGGCACCGGTGTTTAATAGCAGCGGCGAGGTTACCGCCATGGTGGAAGCAGACCTTTCTCTCGAATTGGTGACTACCATGCTGCGCAGCTATATCACCAATATCATTCTGATCTGTAGTGCAATTATTCTGGAAGCAGTTGTAATGCTAACCTTAATTGCCCGCAGGATGGTCAGTCGACCGATTGCACGGCTGACGGAGAGCGTCCAGAGCTTTGTCAGTGAGAGCGGAGTAATGAAATCCACTCTGGAGCTGCATACGGGTGACGAAATGCAGACACTCTCCGAGGCTTTTGGGAAAATGGTGCGGGACATTGACCGCTACACCACGAATTTGGCACTGGTGGTGGCGGAGAAGGAACGTATCGGTGCAGAGCTTGGTGTTGCGAAAAACATTCAGGCCAGTATGCTCCCTTCCATCTTTCCTGCCTTTCCCGAGCGTAAGGAGCTTGATATCTATGCTACCATGACCCCCGCCAAGGAAGTAGGAGGTGATTTCTACGACTTCTTCCTGGTAGATGATGACCGATTGGCAATCGTTATGGCGGACGTGTCAGGTAAAGGAGTGCCGGCGGCTCTCTTTATGGTGATTGCAAAGACACTCCTCAAGAACATGGCACAGACAGGTCGTTCATCAAAGGATGTGCTGGAGAAGGTGAACAATCAGCTCTGCGAAGGCAATGAGGCGGAAATGTTTGTCACGGTCTGGCTGGGTATCCTGGAAATTTCCACCGGTAAGCTGACTTGTGCTAATGCTGGCCATGAGTATCCGGTAATCAAACGCTCCGGTGGCGACTATGAGCTCATAAAAGATAAGCACGGCTTCGTGCTGGCCGGTATGGAGGGTTCACGCTACAAGGAATATGAGCTTCATATGGATCCCGGTGATCGGTTGTTCCTCTATACCGATGGCGTGGCGGAAGCCACCAATTCCAATAATGAGCTTTATGGTACGGAAAGAATGCTGGAAGCCCTGAACAATAACAGGAATGCAAGCTGTGAAGAACTTCTCTACCGTATTAAGGAGGACATCGATTCCTTTGTGGAGGAAGCACCACAATTCGATGACATTACTATGCTGAGCCTGGAGCTGAAGCTCCAAAACGGTCAAGTAATGAAAAAGTATAAATTGACTCCCACTTTGGAGGCAATGGATCAGGTCACCGCCTTCGTCGAACAGGAGCTGGAGGCCAAAGACATACCAATGAAGGTGATTGCTCAGATCAATATCGCGGTAGATGAAATCTACTCGAATATAGCAAGATATTCAGGAGCAAGCGATGCTACTGTGGGTGTGAGTGTGGAGGCCGGATGCATAACCTTACGCTTTGCAGACAATGGCCGTCCCTATAATCCCACCGAGCTGCCGGATCCGGACATCACCCTCCCTGCAGAGGAACGAGAAATCGGCGGGCTGGGTATCTACATGGTGAAAAAATCTATGAACAGTGTGGAATATGAATACTGCGACGGTCTTAATATTCTAACGCTAATGAAGCAAAGCTGACCTGGACCGCTAGACTTGATTCATGACAAGTGAAACGATTAATCGTTTCATCTTGTATGCGATATAGAAACAATGATTAAACTGGTATACAAATGAGCTAAGAAAAGGAGTGAATATTTATGAAACGAATTATTTCATTAATACTGGTGCTTACGATTGTACTGTCATTTATCTCATGCAGTCCCAATAAAGAACTGACTGCTAATAAAGCACCGACAGAAGACTCAGCACCCCAGGAAATCTCGTGGGACTTAAGTGCGATCTATCCGAACGAAGAAGCATTTGAAGAGGAATTATCCCAGATGGAGGATCAAATCGAAAAAATTGCCGCTTTACGTGGTAAGCTCTCTAGCCTGGATGGTGTTGTCAATTACTACAAGGAAACGGACGAGGCGTACCGTTTATTCGGGCGGTTAGGTTCTTATACAGGGTTACAGGTGCAAAAGGACCAATCCGATAGTGGAGCCAAGGAGCTGGCAGGACGGGTAGACAATCTGAGTATGAAGCTTTCCAACGACACCGCTTTCGCTATGCCGGAGCTGTTTGCTAACAGCGATAGCTTCTTAGATCAGGCAGCGGCAGACTCACGTATGAAGCCCTATCTCACCTGGTTCGAACGTGATCGTATCATGAGTGCCTATACGCTGCCGGAGTCGGAGGAGCAGCTATTACAGCCGGTCTATCAGCTTCGGGAAGGAGCATATAACCTTTATAGTGTTCTCGTGGACAGCGACTTAACCTTCCAGAACATCAAATTCCCGGATGGGACCGAGCGACCGGCGGATGAGAGCAATTACTGGGCTACTTACAATAATGATTACACCCAGGAATTCCGGTTGGCATTCTACAATGCTATGATGCAGCCTTATGGCCAATTCCGTAATACCCTGGCCCAGAATATACATAATTATTATACTGCACAGACTCAGATCACTTCCAGCCACAGGTATAGCTCAACGCTTGAGGCGAGCCTGATTCCGGAGGATACTCCTGTCTCAGTTTATCATGGCGTCTTATCTGCTGCGGATCAAGCAAAGCCTTCGCTAGATCGATATTTCTCGCTGCTAAAGAAGTCATTGGGTGTTACAACACTATATAGCTTTGAGACGAACGCAAGCATCGCTAATGACCCCGGCACAGTTTACCCCTATTCGGATGCACAGAAACTTGTGAAGGAAGCGCTGACGTCCTTGGGAGAAGATTATGCCAAAAGGTTGGATGTGATGTTCTCAAGCGATGCCATCGATGTTTATCCTGCTGATAACAAGTCGAACGGAGCCTTTGCCGCATCGGTACCAGGTACAAACCCCTATATTCTGCTCAATTACACCGATGATTTTAACAGCGTATCTACTCTGGCTCATGAGCTTGGTCACGCAGTACATATGCTGTATTCTCAGACTCAGGAGAGTCTATATAATCAGAATGCCACCAGTCTGGCCAGTGAGGTGGCAAGTACCCTAAATGAGCTGCTACTCTCAGACTATTTAATAAAGAATGCAAAGACGGAAGAGGAGCGGCAGTATTACGCCTCCCAACAGATGTCTACGTTATACGGTTCGTTCTTCACCCAGGCTTTCTTTGCCAGGTTCCAGGAGGAAGCAGTCCGGGTGGTAGAAAAAGGCGGTACCCTAACCGCTGATAAGCTGGATGAATTGTGGATGCAAACTGCCGGGGACTGCTATGGAGAGTCTTTTACCAAAGCGGAGGCTTATGCCTCCGGCTGGGCACGGATCCCTCACTTCTATGACGGGTTCTATGTCTACCAATACGCCGTGGGCATTGCCGCAGCCTGTAATATCGCAGACCGCATTCAGTCGGGTGACCAGAGCGCTGTGGAGGACTATCTTGCATTCTTGAAGGCAGGTGACAGCGGTAATATTGTAGACTTGCTAAACATCGCCGGAGTTGACATTGAAAATGGTGACTACATTAGCGCTTTCACCACACGGTTTAACCGGCTGATTACCGAGTTTGAGAATAATTAGCTAAAATAATAATACACGAAGGAGATACAAACATGAGAAGAATAAACCTGACAGCAACAAAGAAATTAACTGCCATTTCACTCGCAGCGGTTATGCTGCTGACACTGACTGGCTGCCAAGGGGAAGACGTTTCAATGAAATCAGCGGACAAAGCGCAGGAACAGACCGTTCCAACGCAGGGCTATCTGACTATGCTGGATTTTGAACTTGGGCAACGGAAGTCCATGTATTCTGATTCTCTTATTCAGTCTCTTACACCTGGAAAATATAATTATCAGAGCTACGCCTCTCTTTCCGAGTTACAGCTTGCGCTGAATGGAGGAAAAATTGACTGGGCATTTCTTTCTTATGATACAGCCAAGTATATGCAGAGCGAAAACCCGGACTTGACAGTGTTAGTAGATACCACCATCATCTATTCCTATGCAATGGCGACGCGGAGCGAGGATTCGGCGCTTGCAGAACAGCTCAACGGTGCGATTACAGGGCTACGTGAGGATGGAACACTTTCTGCATTGGAAGATCAGTACATTTATTCCGATCAGGAAATGTCAGAGAAAGCAGCGACTCCGGTAAAAAAAGAGGGTGCGCCAACCATTCGCATCGGCCTGACGGGCAGCTTGCCGCCGTTTGACTATGTTTCCGCTGACGGAATTCCCGCCGGGTTCAATGCAGCCTTTGCTAGCGCACTGGGAGAGAAGCTTGGAGTAAACATAGAACTGGTCACAGTAGAGGTGGATGCTCGTCTGACAGCTCTGGTCAGCGAGAAAATCGACGTAGTGTTCTGGATGATCGTGGATGGCTCGGCCGAGAATTTAGATGCAGACGGCATGTGTATCACCCAACCACACCACAAATCCTATGGTGCAGCCGTCATGAAAGACTATCCGTATGAGGACGTTCTGAACCGCTTTGGACTGCTGAAAAAAGGCAGCGATAAATAGTCATAGTTAGAAAGCGGGTGATTCCATGTCCTTTGGCAATATTTTATATAAAACTCTCATAGACGGCGGCTCCTATCTTACGATCCTTAGGGGGTTACATGTGACCATGGTAATATCGTTGCTGTCCGTACTGATTGGTACAGCGCTGGGTGCGCTGGTGTGCGCTGCGAGAATGTGCAATAACCGCCCGGTACAAGGCTTAGCTACGGTGTATATCGCAGTACTGCGAGGCAGTCCGGTGTTACTACTCCTGATGCTGATGTACTATGTCGTATTTGCTCGCAGTGACCTGTCCGCACCCCTCATCGCTGTAGTGGCCTTTTCGCTGAATGTCTCTGCTCATGTAGCGGAGTGTTTCAGAGCAGCATATTCCGCTACCGATAAGATGCAGGCAGAGGCCGCACGAACCTTGGGCTTTTCAAAGTGGCAGGCATTTCGTCTGATATCCTTACCTCAGGCGGCAAGGATTGCAAAGCCTACCTATCAGTCCACTCTGGTGAATCTGATCCAGTGGACCAGCGTAGTAGGCTATGTGACCATTACGGATCTGACCCGCGTCATCAACAACATCGGCAGCCGCACGATGCAGCCCCTGTTCATGATTCTGGCGGGAATGCTTCTGTATCTTGTTCTTGCCTACCTATGCTACGGCTTCTTTGCTTTAACAGAAACCGTCTCTAGAAATAAAGCAGAAAGGAGGCATTCGCAATGAGCATTATTCAGGTGAAGCATATTTCTAAGTCCTTTGGTTCTTTGGAAGTGCTACGGGACGTTTCGCTGACAGTGGAAAAGGGAGAGTGTATTGTCATCATCGGTGGGTCCGGCTGTGGTAAGAGTGTTTTTTTGCGGCTACTTAATTTGCTCGAAGCACCGGACGCGGGGCGAATCATCATAGGTGAAGATGATATCACTGCCAAGGGTGCTAATGTAAATCACATCAGGCAGAAAATGGGGATGGTCTATCAGGGATTTCATCTCTTTGAGCATATGGATGTGCTAGATAACCTGACACTTGCTCCCATCCGTCTACGAGGCGATTCCCGGGAGGAGGCCGAGCTAAAAGCAGTAGAGCTGTTAAAAATGGTTAGTCTGGAGAGCCGGAAGCACTCCATGCCAAGTGTTCTATCCGGCGGGCAGAAGCAACGGATCGCCATCGCCCGATGTCTTGCTATGGAGCCGCAGATTATGCTCTTTGACGAGCCGACCAGTGCGCTGGACCCTACCATGGTGGGAGAGGTTCTGGCGACGATGCGAATGCTTGCGAAGCGAGGCATGACCATGATTGTCGTGACCCACGAGATGTCCTTTGCCAGGGAGGTGGGTACACGTATTCTCTATTTTGATGACCATGGTATTTACGAGCAAGGCAAGCCAGAAGATATTTTCGATCATCCGAAAAAGCCAAAAACAGAGGCGTTTATCCATAAAATGAAATACTTTTCTCAGAAAATCGACCGTCGTGATTTTGACTTGATGCAGCTTCAGGGTGGAATTTGGAGCTTTGCAGTCAAGTACGGTATCGGGGACAAATTTGCACGTCGGCTCCAGCTTTGTGCCGAAGAACTGATTTATGAAATGCTTTCCGGCCCAGTTGTTGAAGAATCAGCGGTGAATATGGACGTAAGTATCTGTTACAGCGAGCTGGACAAATCCATTCTATTGGAGCTGACCTGCCCGGGAAGGGAGTATAATCCCTTTCTGATCCCCGAGGAGGATGAAGCGTATCTGGGGGTAACTATACTAAGGAATATAGCAAAGGAAATTACCTACACCTGTCATGACGGAATCAATCATATTATCATTAAGCTATAAATATGGGATGACAGCAGTAGCAAAAATTGAAAATAAGTAAAACATCAGTATAACGTTCAAGCACTTCCATCAGTAAACTACAGGAACCTATGTGGTAATTATATTAAGAGGCTCTGGTAAACCGATGCTTGACATAAAAGGAGAATGATTATGAATAAAAAGAAATTATCACTCATACTTACGGTGTTAACTCTCTGCATGGCTCTTTTTGCCTGCAGTGAGAACAAGACCGGGAGCACAGAGCAAAGCAATGCTCCTTCTGCCACTCCGACATCGGAGGCCGTATCCACTCCGACACTGGAAGCCACAACCGATCCGACACCGACACCACCGGTTACCCCTACTCTGGACCTGGAAATGGCAGCCGAGGTTAATACGATGTCGAATTTACTGGAGAATTACAAGACCGTCACTTATTCTCAGCTGGATTATATAAGTGGAGATAACATACATGTGACTTGTTTTAAGGATGAAGACGGAAATAATTGTTCCACACAAGATGATAATGGTTATACAAATTATCAAACGGACTACTTTCGCTTCTCCCAGTCAAAGAGAGAAGCGATATATGCCATTTCTGCTATGGGATACAGTTTAGTCAGCGATATTCTGTACATGGTGGCCGACAGTGAAATCACCTCCCAGACTACGGATCGTAACGGCAATCTGGTGTGCGAAACCGAGGCAGACATCAGCCAGGAATATGCTGATATGCTCTCAGAGAGCTGGCCGGCAACTACCCAGGATAAGATGATAACAACGACAGTTTTTGCCGCCGATGATTTCCGCGTGCTGACCATCGATTATAGTCTTCGACGTCCGGATGGCTCTGAGTCAAAGATTGCCTCCGGTGTAATGGTCTACAATAAAGAAGTCTCTTACAGTGATGCAGTACAAAATTATCTGGATACCGAGAAGGCTAAAGTATCCATACAGATGGCGGATGGTACTATCCGGACCATGAAGGTCCCCAAGGGTGAGTCCTTCGAGTGGTATTGTGACGAAGGCTATGCACTTTATTTAGATAAGGGTGGTATAACCCCGCTACCCGAACAGCCCGACTCTGTAGAGGGCAATTTGACTCTTTATTGCTTGGCAAAGAATTAGAGACAATCGGTTAATATCAATGATAAGTGATTAGAAATAGCAACTGTATTTTACTGCTTTTCACTCTTATTTTTGTTGAGTGAGCCTAAAAATCAGTACAAAGAAAGGTGATTTACCATGAGACAGAAACTTTTACGGGGAACTGCGTTTATGCTGACCCTGCTGATCCTTGTCAGCCTGTTTGTGGGCTGTAACGGTAACACAAAGACGGCCGTTACCGAGGATACACAGAAGAATGACACAGCTTATAAAACGCAGCAGATAGCCGATAGCGAGCCACAGCGCGTTCCGGTAGAAACCGCACGCATTGGTGTAATGGACGGCTCCACCAACGCAGTCTATGCCGAGAAAAACTACCCTGACGCTGACCGCCAAAGCTTTAAAAATTATGTGGATAGCACGGCCGCCCTCGATTCGGGTAAGCTGGACTATGCTATGATGGATTTTACCAGCGCACTGCGTTTTGTTCGAAGCAATCGTAATCTGGAGATCGTCTCCGACGCTTTAACTGATGAAAAGGTCTGTCTGGGAATCAACAAGAGTCAGCCTGAGCTTGCAAAAAAGGTCAGTTCCGTGGTGGATCAATACCTTAGTGATGGCACGATGGAGGAGATCATCTCTCATTGGATTAAGCCGGATGGGAGCGATTACGAGACGATTGAAACCCCGAACTTGCCGGATGCACCTAAGATCAAAGTGGCAATTATCGCCTCACGTGAGCCCACCACATTTCTGCTTGATGGCCAATATGCAGGGATGGATATCGAGCTGATCGATCGCGTGCTCTACGATTTAGGCTATCAGGCAGAATATCTGGACATGGAGCTGGGGGCAGTCATCGCCTCCATAGACAGCAATAAGGCCGACATGACTCTCGGAATGTACAGTACACCCGAAAGACAAGAAAAGCTTCTGTTTACTGCACCTTACTTTGCGAATCCTCAGGTACTGCTCGCACGAAAGAACGATGTAACAACAAAGGTAACGGTAACCCCAGAAACCGCTCGCTATGGGATTACAAGCATCGTGGCACAGGACTACATATCGAGTAAATATCCAGATTCTAAGATCTCCATGTTCTCCTCGGCAGCAGACGCTATACTGGCACTCCAAAGTGATAAGCTGGACTATATAATGACAGCCCGCTCCACCGTTGGCTATATGATGAAGCAGGACAGTGAGCTCCATATTATCGAGGATAGTCTTGTTAACGAGGCATGCTACATTGCTGTATCCAAGCAACAGACAGAGCTGAGAGATAAGGTAGATGCTATTCTCACTGAATTTAAGGCGAACGGTACCCTGAACGAGCTGATTGAACGCTGGGTTTCGGATGGCCCTGATTATTACAGAACTAAGGAAATTGAGATGGCCACAGGAACTTATGGGATCTTAAAGGTAGCTCTTTCCCCTGATATTCCTCCCATCTGTTTTATGCAGGATGGCAACCCCATTGGTATTAACATTGAGCTTACTCAGCTTATTGCCAAAGAGCTTGATATGACGGTGGAGTTCTCCACCATGGATTTTGATGCACTGCTTCCCGCCATCCAGTCCGGCAAGGTGGATCTGGCTATCTCCGACATAAATGCCACGGACGAACGGCGGAAGCTGGTGGATTTCACCCAGAGCTATTTTGACAATCCTCAGGTGTTGGTGAGTAGAGGAGAAACCGTGACTGACGAAGGTGCTGCGCAATACACTGCTCTCAGCCAGCTTTCCGGCAAGACGGTCTCCTGTCAGACCGGTTCGATTGCAGATCTTCTGGTAGACAGTGTAATCCCTGATGTGAATTACAGCTACTTTAATAGCCTGGCCGATCAGCTGACGGCTCTTCAAAACAAAAAGGTGGAGGCAGTGCCGACCGACGAGCCTGTGGCCAGGCTGTCCGTGTCACAATATCCGGACCTTGCCATTCTACCCGAACGAATTGTGGAGGACCATTACGCCGTTGCTCTACAGAAGAACAGTGAGCTTACCGCTCAGGTGAACTCCGCCATCGCAGCACTTAGGGCTGAAGGTACGTTGGAGGAGATGACGGAAAAATGGACCGGTCCGGACGATAGTAAGAAGGTGATGCCGCAGCTTGATTATCCCGGTGCGAATGGCATACTTCGGGTGGTTCACGACATCTCTTTAGAACCCATGGGGTATCTGGGACCGGACGGTACAGCCGTGGGCTATGATTTGGAGCTGATGCTGCGCATCGGCGAGCTTCTGGATCGGAAGGTAGAGTTTACCTGCGTGGAATTTTCTGGTTTAATTCCGATGCTGCAAAGCGGTAAGGCGGATGCCGCTGTGGGTTGCTTGTCCATTACCGACGAACGTAAAAAGATGGTGGACATGAGTGATTCCTACTATGACGGCGGGCTGTACTTTGTGGTACGAGGGAGTGCTATATCTCAGGCTGCCTTGGATACCCAGCCGGAAGTGAGCTTCTGGGATGGTCTAAAGGCCAGCTTCAAACGTACCTTTATCACAGAAAATCGGTGGAAGCTAGTGATGGACGGTCTGAAAATCACGGTGTTTATCTCAATTTGTTCAGGACTGCTTGGCTCCTTGATGGGCTTTGGATTTTGTATGCTTCGCCGAAGTAAAAAGCGCCTTGTAGCGTTACTGATGGCCGGGTTTATCCGACTGATCCAGGGAACTCCGATTGTTGTGTTGTTAATGATATTGTATTACATCATCTTTGGTAAGGTAGATATATCTGCTGCTTTGGTGGCAATCCTTGGCTTTTCGGTTAACTTTGGTGTCTATGTGTCTGAAGTGATGCGTACCGGCATTGATGCGGTGGACAAGGGGCAGGTTGAAGCGGCTTACGCGATTGGTTTTACAAAGGGAAGAACTTTCTGGAAGATCACCTTTCCCCAGGCAGCGAAGCATTTTCTACCGGTTTTCAAGGGAGAGTTTATCTCTATGGTAAAAATGACCTCCGTAGTAGGCTATATCGCTATTCAGGATTTAACTAAGGTATCTGACATCATCCGCAGTCGTACTCTGGAAGCCTTCTTTCCCCTGATTGCCACAGCAGTCATCTACTTCCTGGTGGCAAATGTACTTACTTTTCTTCTGTCGCGTATGGAAGTCAGGTTGGACCCCAAGCGTCGTAAGCGCATCGTGAAAGGAGTGGTGATGAAATGATATCAATTAAACATCTGAAAAAAGAATATAACAACGTGACACCATTTTCTGATGTCAATGTGAACATAAATAAGGGTGAAGTGATCTCTATCATCGGGCCCTCCGGCACAGGTAAGTCAACGCTGTTACGATGTCTTAATCTACTGGAGAGACCAACCTCAGGTGAGATCAGCGTAGGCGGTGCTATTATCACAGCAAATGGTACGGATATTTCCGCTGTCCGACGCAAGATGGGTATGGTGTTCCAATCCTTCAATCTGTTTTCACACTTGACCGTAATCGAGAATATTATGCTGGGACCTATAGATTTATTAAAGCTGTCCAAACAGGAGGCATATGACGAGGGTATGCGCCTTCTGGCCACCGTAGGCCTTGCTGAAAAGGCATTAAATTATCCGGATGAATTGTCGGGAGGTCAGAAACAGCGTGTAGCCATCGCCCGAGCGTTAGCGATGAAACCCGAGATCATCCTTTTTGACGAGCCCACCTCGGCGCTGGATCCCACTATGGTAGGGGAGGTGCTGGCCGTTATTCGATCTCTAGCCAGGGAAGGATTGACTATGTTAATCGTTACCCATGAGATGAAATTTGCCAGGGATGTGTCTACCCGCATCTTTTACATGGATGAGGGAGGAATCTATGAGGACGGCCCTCCGGAGCAGATCTTTGATCATCCGAAACGGGAGCGTACCCGTGCCTTCGTCAAACGACTTAAAACCTTTGATTGTGAGATAGCATCGCCCACCTTTGACTTTATTGAGGTGAGTACCGGTATTGAGGAATTTGGTCGCAAGGAGCTGTTGTCCCAAAGGCAGATCAACAACCTTCAATTGGTTTTTGAGGAGCTATGTGTACAGACTCTTCTGTGTCGGGGCAAAGAGGTATTCCCCCTACGGTTCTCAGTCTCTGTCTCTGAGCTCGACGGTTCCTGTGAGGCTGCGATATCCTATTACGGACCCTCGTATGACCCATTTACCGAGCAGGCAGATGAACTGTCCCTCAGGATGGTATTAGGCTTAACCAAAGAGCATACCTGGAGTTGGGATAAGGAGAACCATATCACGCTTATTTTATAGGTTACAAATTAAGTAATATTAAGTAAGGAGGGGTATTATGAATAACTCAGTATTCAGACAGTCAAGTATCGACAAAGTACAGTCACCAGAACAGCTAAATGATTATATTAAGGTATCGAATCCAAGTGCGTGGATCATAATGATTGCCGCGATCATACTGCTTGTGTCGGTACTTGTGTGGAGTGTATTTGGAACACTGGAGATGAACAGGAATGTAACCCGGGCGGATGAAAACGGAAATGCTGTTGTGACTACGGTAACGGAAGAAGTACATCCGATCAGCTTTATAATGAATTGAGGGAATCAATTATGACGAAGATATCTCATATACCATCACCAATAAAAAAGGGCTATGCCAAAGTACCGGTCGTTATGCAAATGGAGGCACTGGAATGCGGTGCAGCATCCCTTGCGATGATACTTGCCTATTATGGTAAGTGGTTGCCTCTTGAACAGGTGCGCTCTGATTGCGGAGTATCACGTGATGGCTCAAGTGCAGTAAATATACTGAAGGCAGCAAGGTATTACGGATTTACCGCAAAGGGTTATCGTTATGAGCCAAGTGAGTTAAAGGAGAATGGCAGCTTTCCCTGTATCATCCATTGGAATTTCAACCATTTTGTTGTACTGAACGGCTTCAGGGGCGATCATGCGATCATTAACGATCCTGCAAAGGGTTCCATGCGCATTCCGATGGAACAATTTGATGAGGCATTTACAGGGGTATGCCTGCAGTTTACGCCGACCGAGAACTTTGAGCCGGGCGGAAAACCGAAGTCAATCATTGGTTTTGCCAAAAAGCGTTTGAAGGGTACCGGAGCAGCCTTTGCATTTATTATACTTACCACAACCATAACCTCTCTGATCGGTATTATTAATCCTGTCTTTTCACGGATCTTTATGGATGTGCTGCTCACCGGGCTGAATGACAGCTGGCTTTATCCGTTACTTTTTGCGATGGCAGGAATTGCGCTCATTCAGATTGTTGTAAGCTGGATCAATGCGATCTATATGCTTAAGATTGAGGGCAAGCTTGCGATTGTCGCAAACTCTACCTTTATGTGGCATGTTCTTCGTATGCCGATGGAGTTCTTTTCTCAACGTATGGCAGGTGATATTACTTCCAGACAAAGCTCAAACGAAGGAGTTGCTTCCTCATTGATCAAGCAGCTTGCACCCCTATGGCTGAATTTTGTGATGCTCCTCTTTTATCTTGTGGTTATGCTCCGTTATAGCCCGCTGCTTACACTGATCGGACTATGTTCGGTTGTCATTAATATCGGTCTTGCAGGTCTAATCTCCAAAAAGAGAGTAAACATTACCAGAGTTCAAATGCGTGACAGCGGTAAACTGGCCGGAGCAACCGTTGCCGGGATCGAGATGATCGAAACCATCAAAGCCTCCGGTGCCGAAAACGGATTTTTTGAGAAATGGTCAGGATACCAGGCAGCAGTAAATACCTCTTCTGTCAAATACGCGAAACTAAATCAATATTTTGGAGCGGTTCCGGCCCTTGTATCCACCATTATTAATGTTGCCATACTGATGATCGGTGTAGCACTGACGATGCAGGGAAAGTTTACCGTAGGTATGATTCTGGCATTCCAGGGGTTCATGGGGTCCTTTAATGCACCGGCACAGTCCCTGATTTCTACCGGGCAGTCGATCAGCGAAATGAGAACCAACATGGAACGGATCGAGGATATTATGAACTATCCTCCCGATGTGGAATACAGTGGTGGAAATGTCTTGGAATCTTATGATAAGTTGAGCGGACAGCTTGAAATGAAACATATTACCTTTGGTTACTCAAGATTAAGTGAACCCCTGATTGAGGATTTTAATCTGACCCTGAAGCAAGGGAGTCGAGTTGCCTTCGTCGGCTCAAGCGGTTGCGGGAAATCCACCCTATCAAAGCTGATCTCCGGATTGTATACACCCTGGAGCGGAGAGATCCTCTTTGACGGCAAGCCCTTAAAGGAAATAAACCATGAGATTTTTACAGGCTCTTTGTCTGTTGTAGACCAGGATATCATCCTGTTTGAAGATACCATAGCAAATAATATCAGAATGTGGGATAACTCCATCGAGGATTTTGAGATGATCATGGCTGCAAGAGATGCAAGTCTTCATGAGGATATCATGCAGCGCGACGGCGGTTACAGCTACAAAATCATGGAGGGTGGTAAGGATTTCTCTGGCGGACAGCGTCAAAGAATGGAGATTGCCAGAGTGCTTGCCGGTGATCCCACCATTATCATATTGGATGAGGCGACCAGTGCACTGGATGCGAAGACCGAATACGAGGTGGTTAAGGCGATTAAGGACAGGGGAATCACCTGTATCGTAGTAGCTCATCGACTATCCACCATACGGGATTGTGACGAAATCATTGTTATGGATAAGGGCAAGGTTGTGGAACGTGGAACCCATGAGGAATTATATGCCAGGAACGGTATGTATACACAGCTTGTCAGTAACGAATAGGAGGTGCAAAGATGGGCTTATACGATGAACAAATAAAACAGCGTATTAAAAGTGATGAGGACAGCTTTGCATACAGCTTCGCGAATATGTCCAGCGTCATTATGGGCAGAGGTGTCTTATCCGATCTTGATTTTGATCTTCGGGTATTAGCCAAGGATGCTATCGATGAAATACTGAAGTACTATCGCGTAAAATCACAGGAATTGCCGCGAGGGCTGAAGAATCTGAATGATCAGCTGGAGTTTCTTTTGCGACCATCAGGGATTATGCGGCGTATCGTAAAGTTAGAAGGGAACTGGTTTAAGGATGGTATTGGTGCTCTGCTGGGAAAAACCAAGGAAGGTGAGATCATTGCAATCATTCCGAGTGGCATGTCCGGATATACTTACTATGACCGCAAAAGTGGTAAACGGATTAAAGTTACTTCTGAGACTTCGAAGAATATCGAGGACGAGGCAATCTGCTTTTATAAACCCTTACCGCTCAAGGTACTTTCCATCAAGGACCTTCTTCAATACATTATCGGCACTCTGTCGGTAAGTGACTTTGTTATGGTGGCGATTGCTACCCTGGCAGTTACCCTGATCGGACTTTTTACACCTTACACCAATAAAGTCATATTCGGACAGGTGATAAACAGCAGTAATTTAGGACTGCTTATTCCGGCGAGTGTATTATTGATCGGTGTAGCCATATCCTCGGCTCTGATTAATATCACAAAAAATCTGATCATGAATCGGATCAAAACGAAAATGAATATTGCAGTACAAGCAGCAACCATGATGCGTGTCTTATCATTACCGGCTTCATTTTTTAAGGAATACAGTTCCGGTGAGCTGTCAAGTCGTGCGCAGTCCATCGGCAGTCTTTGCAGTATGCTTGCCAATGCGATCCTGACAACGGGATTAACCTCCATTTTCTCTCTGATCTATATCGGACAGATTTTCGCCTTTGCTCCGGTGTTAGTTGTACCGGCATTAATCATTATGCTGACAACAGTAGGTTTTTCTTTGATCTCAACGCTGGTACAGATGAACCGATCCAAACAAATGATGGAGCTGGGAGCAAAGCAAAACGGATTAGTATATTCACTGATATCAGGAGTACAAAAGCTGAAACTGGCAGGGGCAGAGAGGCGTGTTTTTGCTAATTGGGCAAATCTATACTCAAAATCTGCCAAGCTGACCTATGATCCCCCTCTGTTTATTAAGTTAAACAACGTGTTTTCCATGATCATTAGTTCTGTCGGAATGATTGTACTTTACTATCTGGCCGTAACCTCGAAGGTGGGAGTGGCAGATTATATGGCATTTAACATCTCCTATGGTATGGTGAGCGGTGCATTTACTTCTCTGGCAGGAATTGCATTAACGGTAGCGAATATCAAACCGGTTCTTGAAATGGCTCTGCCGATTATTAAGACGGTACCTGAAATATCCAACGATAAAAAGGTTGTTACAAAGCTCTCCGGTTCCATTGAGCTCAACAATGTATCGTTTTGGTATAACGACAGCATGCCCCTCGTACTGGATAATATATCTCTGAAAATCCGTTCCGGTCAGTATGTTGCGATTGTCGGTGCGACAGGCTGCGGAAAATCAACCCTCATGCGATTGATGCTTGGCTTTGAACAGCCGATCAAGGGTGCTGTCTATTATGACGGCAAGGATCTGGCAACACTGGATCTGAAGTCCTTACGTCATAATATCGGTGTCGTTATGCAATCGGGGAAGCTCTTTTTAGGAGATATTTTTTCAAATATAACAATTTCCTCGCCCTGGCTAACGATGACTGAGGCCTGGGAGGCAGCAGAAATGGCAGGGATTGCAGACGACATTCGCGCTATGCCAATGGGGATGAACACAATCATATCAGAAGGCAGCGGCGGCGTCTCCGGTGGTCAAAGACAACGCCTGATGATCGCCAGAGCAATCGCACCAAAGCCGAAGATACTAATGTTTGACGAGGCAACGAGTGCTCTGGATAACATTACCCAGAAGAAGGTATCGGGGTCACTGGACCATCTAAAATGTACTCGAATTGTGATTGCCCATCGGTTATCGACGATAAAGCAGTGCGATCGTATCATCGTACTAGATAAAGGAAAGATCATCGAAGATGGCAAATATGATGATTTAATCAGCAGCGGAGGATACTTTGCCGAGCTTGTTCAAAGGCAACGCTTAGACGACACACAGTATGTAGGAAAAACGACTTTATTCTAACGGATAGGTTAAAAATTTATTTATATTACATCTAACTTTTCGCATGCAGCGGTGTATAAAGGATTGAAAAGAAAAATACCGGGATACAAAATTATAATGCGGTAGCCGTTCAAGCGGCAGAAAGGGGTTATAATGCAAAGCTTTTATGAAATGAACGACGACGAACTGAACGAAGTGATAGGTGGCTTTATCAAAGCGGAGCAATATGATGAAAATGGTATGCCTTATATAGCAGAAAGCAGAATGTGTCCTGCTTGGCGCTGTACCTGCGGGAACAGTAGCTTTTCACGGCATACCGGAGTGTCAACCTGTGTGGTTTGCTCTAATCTTTTGAAGTGCGGAAATTGCAGCAAATATATCAAAGAGAAAGGTGTTTGTTCAGACCCGAATAATCGGAAGTAATAGGAGAATGAGTAAACCTAAGAAATTTCAGGTATGATAGCTGGGATATATCCGGAGTAGGAGTGGGTATGCCAAAAATAGAAGCAAGATTAGAGAGATTATTTGATTTTCAGTATATTTCAAGAAATAAGAATCTGGAACAGATCATCAAAGCAACTGAGGCAAGGTATGCTATTGGAACGAAAGAACATGCTCTTTCCGATGATGAGCTCGAGATTTATGCGGCAGGTGATCTATATAAGCAGCATACTCCCTCTATGGAGGATAACAAAGATGAGTGATGCTATCCTACGCGATCAAATATATCTCGATTATAAAGACAGAGTATATGGGTACATAATAACTAAGGTTGCGCATCCTCATGATGCGGAGGATTTGCTTTCCTGCATTTTTCTAAAGATTTATCAGAAGCTGGATCAGTATGACTGTACAAAAGCGAGTCTTTCAACTTGGATTTATGCGATAACTCATAATCAGGTATGCAACTATTATCGTTCCAAGGCGAGACAGGGCCATATGACTGATACAGGGGAGATCACAGAGCTTCCCGATGGTGCCGAACCTTTTATAGAAACGTTGATAAAGGAAGAAGAACTGGAAACCCTGGCAATCGCACTGGAGCGTCTGCCTGAGAGGGAGAGAGATGTTATTATTCTACGTTATTATCATGGATATACTCCGACCGAGGTTGCACGACTTATGAAAATTAGCTACAACAATGCAAAATTTCTGCAACATCGGGCAATCACTATGCTAAGAAAATTAATGCTTGATTAACATCGGATGATGTAATATACCAGCAGAAAAGGAGATATTGGTATGAGTATAGAATCAGCTAGGCTTTTTGTACAAAAGATGTATACGAATAGGGAGTTTGCTAACCAAGTAACTAAGATTGAGGATGACAAAGACTTTTACGATTTTGTAGCGAAAGCAGGTTATGACTTTGGAATAAGTGAACTGAAAGAAGTCGATCAAGAGTTTCGTAAAAAAGCAAACAGAGAATTAAGCGAAGCGGAGTTAAGCATTGTGGTTGGTGGCGGGGCGACGATGTTTTTACCTTGTGAACCGGGAGATACAAGGCTTCGCTGTCAACCTGCAGAATAAAATGAATGGAATTTAATCATGGGATAGTATACAGGTATGGGTAGGAGGTATGACATGAAAATAGAGGTGTGGTATGATTTCGTTTGTCCGCTTTGTTATATAGGGAAAAGAAGATTAGAAATCGCTTTGAGCAAGTTTAATTATGAGGATGAAGTTACATTGGTTTTTAACAGCTTTGAGATCAATACCTTCGACGAAGAACATAGTAATGAAACCATGAATGAAATTACGGCGAGAAAATATCACATGACATTGGAAGAAGCGAAAGCCTCTAATCATTATTTGGTGGATAAAGCGAAGGAAGTAGGGCTGGATTTTAATATTGATGAGGTTATTCCTAAGAATACATTAGATGCCCACAGAGTCTTACAGTATGCAAAGACAGAAAACAAGGCAGAGGAGATGGCAGAAAGAATTTCTAAGGCACATTTTGTCGATGCGTTGGATATATCGGATCATTCTATATTAGCCCGTCTTGCCGGAGAGGTTGGTCTGAACAGCGAAAAGGTAATAAGTATCTTAAAAACCGATCAGTACAGGGAAGAGGTTACAAAAGACGAAGAGGCTGCTAGAAGATTAGGAATAGACGGTGTGCCGTACTATATAATTAATCGTAAATATGTGGTACCCGGGGCACAGCCGCCGGAATTGTTTTTAGAGATACTGGAAAAGGCTGGGGAAGATGAGATAGCAGCAGCCGCTCAAAGTATTATGGATGATTTGTTAGGAAGAATATTATAGAATGAAAAGATTAACGTGACCAAATAAGGGAAAACAGATTTTTAGAAATTTTGAAATGCAACCATCTTTTTAACAGAATTATTACAGAAGGTGAATTAACCGCTGATTTGCCTGTTTCCTAATGCGATGGGAATATATAAATTTCAATATATTATCTGTCTTGTCATCATTGGCTATACCTTGATGTATTCCTTGGTTATGAAGCAGATCTTACAATGAATCGTACCGGTATCACAGCTGATCTATACAGGGAATTATGAGATAGATCAGACTGGTAGACAGATTGAGAAGTAGTGAAAATAGTTCTTGATAATTCTTGATAATTCATTTATTGTTAGATGAGGATGGTAACCCATTGTTTATCATTTAAGAATACGGAAACAAGAGTTAAGAGAACGCCTGTTGGGGCAAGGAATATTCTCCTCATGGTCAGAAAGAGGTTAAATATGTTACATGATGTAGAAACTATTTTATTGGACGAAAATGTATTAGCTAAGAGAATACAGGAATTAGGAGAAGAGATTTCAAAAGGTTATGCTGGTGAGGAGATTATGCTTGTAGGTATCTTAAAGGGTGCAAGCGTATTTTTGTCGGATCTGATTAGACAGATTAGCCTACCTACTTATATCGATTATATGGTAGTCTCAAGTTATGGTAATTCTGCAGAAACGAGTGGTGTAGTTCGTATCATAAAAGACCTAGAGGATAATATTGAAGGGAAAAATATTATTATCGTAGAAGATATTATAGATACTGGGCTGACATTGTCATATTTAAGTCAAAACTTATTAAGCCGTAATCCAAAATCCTTAAAAATTTGTACTCTTTTGGATAAACCAGCAAGAAGGGAAAGGGAGATTAATATCGATTATAAGGGATTTGAAGTTCCAGATGAATTCATTATAGGATATGGTATCGATTACGCCGGAAAATATAGAAACCTACCTTTTATTGGTATATTAAAAAGAGAGGTTTACGCTAAGCAATAATATGTTTATGCTGAATAACTGTCAGTCTCTTTCGAGGTCTGACAGTTATTTTTTTGCATAACACCATGATTTTCTCGATAAATTGACTTACCACAAGCTTCTTTTCTTCAAAGCTTAGTTGGACGAAGATGACATCCTTGAATTTATTAGGAGCTTCAATTTTAGGTGAGTCGAGATTTTTCAGGAGTTCATTGCGTTTGTTATCCAGCTTTTCGATTTTGCTATTAATATATTTCATGGAGATATCTGAAGCTTCAGTTAGAGAACTATGAGATTTTCAATCTTCTGGTTGATTTTCTCAAGCTCAATTAACTGGGATCTTTATTCCAAATTATACAGTAAATGGGGAACTGGCTGGGGTTTCAGAAGATTTCCCCTAACAAATGCATTAGAGAAGGCAGACCGTCTCTAATGCATTTTGTATTTACTCTTCATTTTTTGCTTTTATCATTCTAAGAATAAAAGTAGTGGTAATATTACAATGTAAATAATATTTGGAACAATCAGCGCTGTCCAATGGGAATATTACTTTGGATACATACTGAATGCTATGCGTTAGGCGATTTGAGTCGTGGTGCAGCTCAAGCTCTATTGCTGTTACGTAACCGTTACGTTGTGTAATTTTATGTTGAACTTCTTTGGATAAGAGCAGTTGGTAATATTACCTTTTGGGGTAGAAGATTATCACCCTCCATACGGGCTAATAACAGATTTACCGCGACCATACCGATCTCTTTTGTGGGTATTTCAATGGTGCTAAGAGGAGGATTGGAGTATTTGGATACTTCAATATTGGATAATCCCATCACTGCAACATCACCAGGAACAGAGATGCCATTATTATAAAGGCAGCTTAGTGCAGCCATTGCCATTAAGTCGCTGGCTGCATAAAATGCGTTAGATGGAAGGATATTGAGGTTCAAAGAGGAGTTTTTGACGGGACCGTATTAGATGAGCTACTGAGCTTCGCACAGTCTCTTGGTTGCACGGCAGTGGTTCGCTGCTCCCCTTATGCCTTGAGTGATGAGGAAGATATACCGGCATGGTTTCGAATTGAGTATAAAAAAGAACCGGAGTTTCCCTTTTGGAGAGTGGACCCGATCGAGACTCCTTAAGTTACATATTGGTGCGAGTTTGAAAAGTTAAAAGAGGCGGGTATTGAAGAGTATATTGCAGAAGTACAACGTCAATATGATGAATTTTTAGCATCAAAGAAATAATAATGATATAGCACCATAATAGATATACAATAAACACCCAATTTCTTACAAGCTCTATCCAAGCAGGATATGGGTTTATGATATGAGAAATTGGGTGTTTAGTATTTATATAAAACGTATTCAGACGGTGATGTCAATCGGTGCTATGGTATTCTCAGAGCCATCCGTTGATAGGTTTTCCTGGGAATGCTTTCGATAGTCGCTGGGGGTCATATGATAATGCTTTTGAAATACCTTAGTAAAATAATTCTGGTCAGTAAAGCCGCAGGCAATGGAGATGCTTTTGATCGACAGAGCAGGGCTATCCAGTTGCTCTTTGGCATGAACTAGGCGAACCTCTGTTAGATATTCAATCATTGTCTTCTGGAAGGTATTTCTAAAGGCAGAGGACAGAGTGGATTTACTGCAGAGAAAGACATTACTGAGGCTGTCAATGGTAATGGGGGAGGCATAATGCTGATTGATATATTTTTGAATTCGAACCGGTAGCTCCTGATCCGGCGCCTTCCAGCCATTTATCATGGTAATATATGAGGCACATATTTTCATAATCGTGATGCAGGAGGCTATTTTGTCCTTGGAGCTTATGGGGATATCGGAGATGGCTTGGGAGAGCCGTTCATAATCAGAGACGTGGTCCCTAGCCGCTTGTTCTACATAGGAATGACTATCCGGGGAATTATCTAAGGCCTGCCCCATCATCAGGTAGCCGGATAGTACACCAAAATAGTACAAAGGAGCTACTGCTTCATATAACCCGAAATGGCAACGATATATGTAGGCCTCACCAGTTTTTTTTACGGTGCGGAAAGCCTTTGCATCACAATCCTTGCAGCATTGCTTTCCAGATTTACGTTCCTGAACATAGGAACAGAAGCCGGTCAGTTCCTTTGGATAAGAGCATACCTCCTGAAGCTCGGTATTGTAGATGGAAATCCGAAAACCGGAGATAGTATGAAGCTCTTTTAACACGGTAATTAACTCAATTTTCTGTGTCATAATAGCACCTCAATCTTAGCAATATTATTGGAAATGCACGATATTACTAATGATTATACTATATTACAATGATTCGTCAAGACAAATATTATATGATAAGAATAAATAGAACAGATGGCAGATAGCTTGATAAATAGGAGGATTCGTATGAAGGAACCGGTATTAGTGATTATGGCAGCAGGTATGGGGAGCAGATATGGGGGTCTGAAGCAGATTGACCCGGTAGATGAACAGGGAAATCTGATCATTGATTATTCCATTTATGATGCGTTAAAAGCAGGCTTTAAGAAAATAGTATTTATAATTAAAAAGCAGATTGAAGCGGATTTTAAAGATAGAATTGGGAACCGTATTGCGAAGTTTGCAGAGGTAGAATATGTATACCAGGAGTTGGAACAACTGCCGGAGGGGTATACTGTTCCTCAGGAAAGAGTGAAGCCTTGGGGTACCGGTCATGCAATCTTATGCTGCAGGGAAATTATTGATGGTCCTTTTGCGGTCATCAATGCGGATGATTATTATGGCAAGGATGCGTTTCGAATGATTTATGAAGCATTAACTTCAACGGAGGATGACAGTAAATATCGTTATACGATGGTCGGCTATACCATAGAAAACACCTTAACAGAAAACGGTCATGTTGCCAGAGGGGTTTGCGAGGTTTCCGATACACATATGCTTCAGACGATTCATGAAAGAACCTATATAATGAAGAGAGATTCATCAGCAGCCTACTCAGAGGATGAGGGCAAGACATGGGTGACAATTCCACAGGGCAGTATCGTGTCCATGAATATGTGGGGATTTACAAAGAGCATTTTCAAAGAGCTGGAAGAGCGCTTCTTACACTTCTTGAATACGGAAGCAGTCAAGAATCCTCTTAAAGCGGAGTATTTTCTACCTTTTGTAGTGGATGAACTGCTGGAAGAGGACAAAGCCAGCGTGAAGGTTCTGCGTTCCAGAGATAAGTGGTATGGAGTAACCTATCATGCGGATAAAGAAGTGGTAGTAAATGCAATTCAACAGTTGAAGGAGCAGGGCTACTATCCTGCTGACCTGTGGCAAGCATAATTCAGGAACTTTTAGAATAATCAGAAACCGATGAGGAGTACACGAACAATTCCGTAGGTGAATTTACAAGGAGGAACTATGACAAGAGAAGAATTTTGTGCCAGAATATCAGAGGCCATTGAAGGACTAGATTTTCAAGGGAACTATTTAAGCCATGAGCGTTATGGGAATGGCCATATCAATGATACCTTTGTTGTGCATTTTGATCAGGGAGATAAGAAGGAAAGATATATTCTCCAGAGGATGAATCATGAGATTTTTAAGAATCCGGAGCAGCTTATGAGCAATATCTGCAAGGTTACGGAGTTCTTAAAGGAATGTATACAGAAAAGAAGCGGGGATATTGACCGTGAAACCTTAAATGTAGTCTATACGAAGACGGGGGAGCCCTACTTTGTTGACAGCATCGGCACCTATTGGAGAGGATATAAATTCATCGAGAATAGTATTTGCTATGAGAAGGTTCAAAAGCCCGAGGATTTCTATGAGGGTGCTGTGGCTTTCGGCCGTTTTCAAAAGCTGTTAGAGGATTTTGATGCGTCCACACTATATGAAACCATTGCAAATTTTCATAATACTCCGGTTCGATATGAGGCATTTCAGGATGCTGTGGCGAAGGATGTGATGGGAAGGGTAAAGGATGTTAAGTCGGAGATAGACTTTTTGATGGCCAGAGAAAATGATATGAAGGTATGTATGGAGCTTCTGAAGAAAGGGGAGCTGCCACTGAGGGTAACACATAATGATACCAAGTTAAATAATATCATGATGGATAAGGATACGGGCAGGGGTATTTGCGTTATTGATCTGGATACGGTGATGCCGGGACTTGCCATTAATGACTTCGGAGATTCCATTCGCTTTGGAGCGAATACGGCATTGGAGGATGAGACGGATTTAACGAAGGTAAGTTTAAGCCTGGAGCTCTTTGAGTTATACACCAGAGGATATTTAGAAGGCTGTGAGGGGAGTCTTACCAGTAAAGAAATCCAGATGCTTCCCATGGGAGCCAAGCTGATGACCTTAGAATGCGGAATGAGATTCTTAACGGATTATTTACAAGGAGATACTTATTTCCGAATTCATAGAGAGGGACACAATCTGGATCGCTGCAGAACACAGCTGGCTCTGGTTGCAGATATGGAACGTAAATGGGACACAATGATGGAAATCGTTGGTAGGCATTTGTAATAGGAAAGGAGAAAAGCGATGTCAATATTGGTTACCGGCGGGGCCGGTTTTATCGGAAGCCATACCTGCGTTGAGCTGCTGGAACAGGGCTATGAGGTAGTAGTAGTAGATAACTTGAGTAATTCTTCGGAGGAATCCCTGGTTAGAGTAAAACAAATTACGGGCAAGGAGCTTACCTTCTATCCGGTTGACCTGCTGGATCGTAAGGCGTTACGGGGAGTATTTGAAAAAGAAAAGATTGATTCGGTAATTCATTTTGCAGGATTAAAGGCCGTTGGAGAATCGGTAGCAAAGCCGATGGAATACTACTGGAATAATATCACCGGTACTTTGGTGTTATGTGATGAGATGCGCAGGCACAATGTCAAAAACATAGTGTTCAGCTCCTCGGCTACCGTATATGGTAACCCGGCAACCGTGCCGATTAAGGAGGATTTTCCTCTGTCAGCGACGAACCCATATGGCAGAACGAAGCTAATGCTGGAAGAGATATTCCGGGATATCTACATCTCAGATCCCGAGTGGAATATCATCCTGCTGCGTTATTTTAATCCCATCGGAGCCCATGAGAGCGGATTAATCGGTGAAGATCCCAAGGGGTTGCCCAACAATCTGGCACCTTACATTACCAAGGTAGCAGCTGGCAAGCTTGGGAAGCTTGGGGTATTTGGAAATGATTATGACACACCGGATGGCACCGGAGTTCGGGACTATATTCATGTGGTGGACTTAGCTCAGGGGCATGTGAAGGCGATAGAGCGAATACAGCAACAGCCGGGAATCTGCACTTATAATCTGGGAACGGGAAAGGGATATAGTGTACTGGATTTAGTGAGAGAATTCTCTAAAGTATGTGGAAAAGATATTCCCTATGAAATCAAGCCACGCCGTCCCGGAGATATTGCCACCTGCTTTGCCGATCCATCCTTAGCGGAAAAGGATATGGGTTGGATTGCCTTAAAAGGGCTGAAAGAAATGTGTGAGGATGCTTGGAAATGGCAGAAGAATAATCCCGAGGGCTATGATAAATAAGGTGCGGCAGAGAGTGTATATGCCTGGGTTTATCATGAATTAATTTTAGCATCCTGAATTTGGGCCGGGTAAAACTGAAGAAGCTGAAATCTAATTTTTATAAGATTAGTGAAGATTCGGGGAACGAGCACTATGCAAGCTATGCACCCAATGACAACACGGTACCAAACTTTCATCTGCCTCAATTTTTTGCAAGAGCGATTATTGATTAACTAACTGAAAGTGATAACAATTTTAACTGGGGGTTAATAAAGGCTCCCAGTTTTTGCATTCTTTTTAGTTCAAGGTAGCCAAAAACTAGCCTGTTTTTGCCTTTCGAAGCTCATCAGTATAAAGTAACATAGGCTATAAATAGTGCTCAAACAGGAAATAGAAAATCATACCAAAATACTTATAATAAAATGAGAGTGAAGAGTGTTCGGTACGCTTTGCTTATTACATTTTATTGATGATAGTAAGGGGAGGATGATTTATGAGAAGGTTATTGGCGTTATTATTGGCAGGCGGCATTATTTTATCTATTACCGGCTGTAGTGAGGGGAATACGGATACAATGCAAGAAGCGACAGAGGAGCAAAAAACAAAACTAGCAGATGAAGATAAGTCTGTGGAAACTCCGACAGATGGTCCAACAACAGCTCCGGTTGCCAAAGAAGAATCGATTTCTGAGGAAACGAATGGGAATCTGATTCCGGGAGGTTATTTTAATCAGCAGGATTCGAAGTGGGGAACCTACACAGAATCCGGTGGAGCTGGCACGATTGCTGTGAATGTAGACAGACAGCTGGAAGTGATGATTGAGAAAACCGGTCGTGTCGGTCATGCAGTTCAGGTATACTGTGATGGCTTTGAATTGCTTCAGAAGGCAGTGTATGAGATTTCCTTTGACATCAGCTCTACGGTAGACAGAACTATGGAGTGGCGTATCCAGCTCAACGGAGGGGATTATCATCCTTATGTTTCAGAGGAGCATGTAGCGATTTCAAAGGATATGAAACATTATAATTATACCTTTACCATGGAAGAGGCATCTGATCCAGCACCAAGATTCTGCTTTAACTTAGGGTTCCAGGAGGCGGACGGGGAGCTTGCTGCTCATACTGTGACCATTGACAATGTTGAACTGTTTCTGAAGGATGCTTCGAAAGCAGAAGCTTCTACGAATGGAGATATCGGACCTTCCATTAATATCAATCAGGTAGGATACCGCACTGGGGATTTCAAGTCAGCCATTTTCCGTGACAGTAGCCTTGATACCAAGTTTGAAGTGGTAAACGTGGAGACGGGGAAGATAGTATATACCAGTGATGTGCTTGGCTCAGTACAAACCGCAACGGCCGGAGAGACTGTGGCCTATGGTGATTTTTCCAGTGTGAAGGAACCGGGTACTTATAAGGTGGTAGCGGCAAATAGCGGTGAATCCTATGAGTTCGTGATTGCCGATGATGTATATGATGATATATTCGCTGATACTGTAAAAATGCTATATCTGCAACGCTGTGGAAGCGAACTGAAGCCGGAACATGCAGAGGGCTTAGCACATGCTGCCTGCCATACACAGAAGGCAACCATTTACGGTACGTCAGAGAAAATGGATGTGATAGGCGGCTGGCATGATGCTGGAGATTATGGGCGTTATGTTGTCTCGGGAGCAAAAGCGGTAGCGGATATACTGCTTGCTTATGAAGATTATAGCCATGTATTCAGTGACGAGGCTGGTATTCCCGACAGTGGCAATGGCATACCGGATATACTGGATGAAGCCAGATATGAACTGGAATGGATGTTAAAGATGCAGGATAAGAAATCTGGCGGAGTGTATCATAAGGTCACCGGATTGAACTTTGAAGGTATGGTAATGCCAGAGACGGTAACAGATGACTTGTATATTATGCCAATCTCCAATTGTGCAACAGGTGACTTCGCAGCAGTTATGGCGATGGCTGCCAGAATATATAAACCCTTTGATGCTGCTTTTGCGAATGAATGTCTTGCTTCGGCAAAGGCTGCACTTAACTATCTGGAAGGCAACGATGGGAAGGACGGTTATCGCAATCCGAGCGATGTAACGACAGGGGAATATCCTGATACAGTGGATACCGATGAGTATTTCTGGGCATTAAGCGAGCTTTATAAGACTACAAGCAGTTCCTTCTATGATAAAAAATTGACTACCATCGATCTTTCTTCCCTGGAGAATGGTATGGGTTGGCAAGCGGTGGATCTGTATGGCTGTTATGCCTATTTAACTGCTGAGAAGCAGAATGCTGATCTGAAAAAGAAGCTTTTAGATAAATTCAGTGCCCACCTTACTTCGATAGAGAAAAAAATCGAATCGGATGGTTATTTCTCTTCAATGGGTGATGTGTATCCTTGGGGAAGCAATATGACACTGGCTAATAACGGAATGGTTCTGTTGATGGCAAAGAGGCTTTATAATAAGGATGTTGACTATAATCATTTGGCTAAAAAACAGATCGATTACCTGTTGGGAGCTAACTCTACTTCTTACTGTTTTGTAACCGGGTATGGTACTCTGACGCCACAGAATACTCATCATAGGCCTTCCCAGGCTCTTGGATCTACCATGGCAGGAATGCTGGTTGGAGGGGCTAATTCGAATCTGGAGGATCCATATGCGCAGAACGTTCTTGCCAAAAAGCCTGCTGCTAAATGCTATGTGGATAACGTACAGAGCTATTCCTGTAACGAGGTAACGGTGTACTGGAATTCACCGCTGATCTATCTGCTGGCTGGTTTGAAGGCAGAGTAACATCTTTCAATACTGATTTTAAATAAAGAAGTATTTGAAGATGCGGTTCCCTTCTTCTGTTTCATGTCGGTACGAAATATACCGCAGACGCTTTGGAGAAGATTATTATTCGTCTTCAGGAGAAGGGGTATGATTTCGTACCGGTATCACAGCTGATCTATACAGGGGATTATAAGGTGGATTAGACTGGTAGACAGATTGAGAAATAATTTAGTAAGATTAATTTTTGATAATTTGGCTTGCGTCCGAAAAGATGCAAGCTTTTTTGTTTATAATAACGGAGCATTTTGAAATGTTTCTCCGGGATATATACGTACAATTTAGATAAGGAGTTTTCTTAGTGTTTGGTTATCATGTAGCATTGATTATTATATGTAAGCAAATCATGAGATAAATCGAGTGAAATTATATGAAAGTCAATATTAAAATTAGAAATGTTATTTACTAGATGATAAATGAATTATAATATATAATTAATATTAGAGAACAAATACAACCATAAAAACGCAATGGAGGGATATAAAAAATAATAATAATAGACATTATGCACATAAAATAGACAGTCTCCAATAAATAATGATTGCACAAATGACGATAAAGTGCTATTATCTTATCAGAGATACATAATATATAAATAATTATAATTTAAATTTAATTAGGAGGATTTGATTACTTTATGACTATGACTGAAAAAATTAAAAAAACCATGTTGCAGGTAAAAAGGCACTGGCAATTATTTATTTTCATGATTCCTGCAGTGTTGTATTTTATAATCTTTCGGTATGTACCAATGGTAGGGATACAGATTGCCTTTAGAGACTATAATCCAATACTTGGTTTTTTTGATAGCACCTGGGTAGGGTTGAAGCATTTTATTCGATTTTTCAATACTACAGATTGCCTGATGGTAATAGGGAACACATTAAAAATAAGTTTTCTAAATCTTATTTTAGGATTTCCAATACCAATCATTTTAGCCTTAATGATTAACCAGACGAAAAATCTAAAATTTAAAAAAGTTGTACAAACGGTGATCTATGCTCCGCATTTTATATCAGCTGTAATCATTGCAGGTATGTTAAGGCTATTTTTATCTCCGACATCTGGTATTATTAACACGATTATTGTGGCCTTAGGTGGAGAAGCGCAAATGTTTATGGGTAGTGCAAGTGCATTTCCGTGGATTTATGTTCTATCAGAAATCTGGCAGGGTATGGGATATAGTTCTATTGTGTATGTTGCTGCTTTAAGTAGTGTTAGCCCAGAGTTACATGAATCAGCCATTGTAGATGGTGCAACGATGTTTCAAAGAATTAAATATATTGATTTTCCATCTATAGTACCAACAATTATTATCATTTTGATTATGAATGCAGGTCGAATTTTAACCATTGGATATGAAAAAATATATCTCTTACAGAATACATTAAACAGAACAGGATCAGAAGTAATATCAACATATGTTTATAAACAAGCCTTTGGTGCGAGTGGTGTTCCTAATTTTAGTTATTCTACTGCAATCGGTTTATTTGAATCGGTAGTCAGTTTAGTTATGTTGTTACTGGTGAATCATTTTGCCCGTAAGTATTCGGAAACATCATTGATATAGAGGGAGGAAGAAAATGAGAAATAAAATGGTTGATGTGAAGCCGAATAGAAAAAGTGAAGGGAACAAAGCCTTTCATATCACAAATTATATTTTCTTAGGATTAATATTGTTATTAGTAGCATATCCCTTATATTTTATTGTGATTGCATCAATAAGTGCCCCTAACTTAGTAAATACAGGACAGATTACATTAATTCCAAGAGGTATTACATTCGAAGGATATAAGAGTGTTTTTGCTGATGACTCTATTATGACTGGTTATAAGAATTCATTAATTTATACAACCTTAGGTATATTATGCAGCGTTGTTACTACGGTTTTGGCAGCATATGCTTTATCAGTTAAGACATTACCAGGGAGACGACTTTGGATGCTTCTAATTGTATTTACAATGTACTTTAGTGGTGGTATGATTCCCACTTATTTGGTGGTAAATAAATTAGGATTAACGAATACTATTTGGTCATTGATAATCCCATCTTTGGTTGTTCCATACAATTTAATTATTGCAAGAAGCTTTTTTGAAAGTTCAATTCCAGGCGAATTACACGAGGCAGCAATGTTGGATGGATGTAATGAATATGATTTTTTCAAAAAAGTTGCGCTACCATTATCCAAAGCCATTATTGCTATTATGGTGTTGTTTTATGGGGTAGCACAGTGGAATACATATTTTAACGCAATGTTGTATATAAAGGATCAAGCTTTGTATCCATTACAGTTAGTGTTAAGAAATATATTAGTTGAAAATCAAGTTTCCGCAGAGATGGTCGGGGATACAGTCGCAGCAGCGGCTAGAGCAGAGAAAGCAGAACTAATTAAGTACGTATCGATTATTGTATCAATTGTACCATTAATGATTATGTATCCGTTTGTACAGAAACATTTTGTAAAAGGTGTGCTCATTGGCTCTGTAAAGGGTTAATTATACAATGAGAAAGGAGAAAGGAGAAAGAAAAATGAAAAAAAGAAAATTAACAAGAATTATTGCCATATCATTGGCAATGGCTATGGTGTTTGGAGGATGTGGTAAAAAAGGCGTAACAGATCCCAAGGATGTTAGCGAAAATACCCCTACGACAAACCCAGTGGTGAATGAACCTGTTGAAATCACATCGGAATTAACTGGCTTAGAATTTATTAAAACCTTACCAAAGTTATCCGAGGAAAAAGTAGAGTTTACCATCGTAAATGCTTTGCAGCCTGATCAAATGGACTATAACAATATGGAATTATTCAAAGCGATGGAAGAAGCAACGAATGTTCATATTAATTGGGAATGCTATGATAATGCAAGTTATTCAGATCAAAAAAATATAATGCTAGCCTCCAATGATTTACCAGATGCTTTTTTTGGTTATGAAGCACTTTCCATGAGTGACATCAATGCATATGGTCCTATGGGAATGTTTATTCCGGTAGATGACTTAATTGAAAAATATGGTACTAATTATAAAGAAAGATTAGCACAGGAACCAATTCTTGATGGCTTGTCTACCGCTTTTGATGGAAACAAATATACATGGGGAACTGTAAATGCCAGTCCATCCCGTGATTTCCCTGATAATTTATATATTAATAAGACTTGGCTTGATAAGTTAAATCTTGAAATTCCTACAACAATGGAGGAGTACTATACAGTATTAGAGGCGTTTAAGACACAGGACCCAAATGGAAATGGTATTGCTGATGAAATCCCATATACATTTGTATCATTCCATCATATTCAGGGTTACGGAAGTTTCTTTGGTGCATATGGACAAGCTGAGACATTTAACGGAAAAAGTGGTAATACTATGAACCATTTTGTCGTTGTAGATGATAAAGTACAATTTAATCCCATCACAGAAGAGTATAAAAATGCAATTAAAAGCCTGAAACCATTCTTTGAAGCCGGATTATTTGATAATGAGGGCTTTGTACAGGATACTAGCCAGTTCAATGCAAAGGTAACAGCAGCAACACCGATTGTTGGTTCTATGTATATTTGGGATTTAACGGCTTTACCTGAAGATGTAAAAGAGCAGTACGTAGCAATTCAACCTTTAAAAGCTTCAGAGGAATCTGACAGTGCATATGTAAGAAAGAGACAAAATCATATCAGTATCCAGCCTACAGGTTTTGCAATTACAAAGGAGTGTAAAAATGCTGATATCTTAGCACAATGGATTGACTTATTCTATAGCGATGATATGTCTGTCTTATCTTATGCTGGATTAGATTGTGTGAGAAGCGTTGACGGTGTATTTACTTATGACGAATCTCTATCTGAAACTGGAGAAAGCCTCATGACAGTAGCTCAAAGAGAAAATCCTTATGATGGTTCTCCAAAATACTTAACACAAGATATGAGAGACAACTTATTCCCGTTAAAATCTGGACAAACCGATAAAACAGATGTTATTTCTCAGTACTATTCATCAGCTAAAAACATCACATTGAGTTTGCCTTCTATGAATTTAACAAATGAGGAAAGTGATACTGTAAATTCATATGGTATTGATATTCAGAACTATGTTGATACAAATCATTGCAACTGGTTATTAGGAAAAAGCGATATTGATGCTGATTGGGATTCCTATCTAGCACAGTTAGAGAATTTACAGTTAGAGGAATACCTTACTATCATGCAGACAGCATACGATAGAACTGCAGCAAAATAAGATATCGTCTCTAGCGTACTAATATATAATTAAAGTATAGGTATATGACTTACGAAACACACAGAAGGAAAGACAACATCTAGTTGTTCTTTCAAACAGTGCATTTATGTTAAGTCATATACCTTATTTTACAAAACCCCATTTTTATATGGAGGTGCATTTTTTGATATGGAATTTTAAATATTATCAACGAGGAAAAGACTGATATGAGGATCGAAAAATATTACGAAAACCCGCAAATAGTTAGGCTGAATACAGAAAAAGATAGAAGCTATTACATCCCAACGAACTTATCAGGGAAAGAACAGCGCATTATGTTGTCCGGTGATTGGAAATTTGCCTATTACCCAAGTAGATATGAGGTTAAAGATGAATTTTATTTAGGAGAATCATTGGAGGGTGAATATACAACGATCAAGGTACCATCTTGTTGGCAGATGTTGGGATATGACAGAAATCAATATACCAATGTAAGTTATCCTATTCCATTTGATCCACCTTATGTTCCGGATGAAAATCCATGTGGGGCATATGTAAAAAAGTTTACGATGGATATTCAAGAAGACAGAGAATATTATCTGAATTTTGAAGGGGTGGCATCCTGTTATTATGTTTGGGTAAACGGAAAATTTGTAGGTTATAGTCAGGTATCACATTCAACTAGTGAATTCATGATCACACCTTACTTAAAGCAAGATGAAAACATTATTGGTGTATTGGTTTTAAAATGGTGTGACGGTACTTATCTAGAGGACCAAGATATGTTAAGAATGAATGGTATCTTTCGTGATGTTTATATTTTAGATAGGCCCAAGGAACATATACGAGACTTTTTCATTAAAACGGAGTTATCGGAAGAGCTGGATTTATGTAAATGGATGATTGAGTTAGACATCGTCAACCAACAGACGGATACGGATATCAAAATAATAGATATGGATGGAATTGAAGTTTTACGATATCATGGTTCTGACAATTATATTGAGTTACAGATGGAAAAACCAAAGCTTTGGAATAGTGAAACTCCTTATTTGTATGCTGTTAGAATGGAGCATCATGGAGAAGTAATTACTCACAAATTTGGTATTCGTGAAATCGAAATCCAAGATGGAACGGTATTAATTAATCGTATGCCTGTCAAAATGAAAGGTGTGAATAGGCATGACAGTGATCCGTACCTAGGTTATGCTGTAGGAATGGAAGAAATTCGTAAAGATATCACCTTAATGAAAGAGTCAAATATCAATGCCATTCGAACAAGTCATTATCCATGTGTTCCATGGATGCTGTCTCTATGTGATGAATATGGTATCTATGTCATATTAGAGGCCGATTTGGAATCTCATGGCTCTGTTAATGTATTTGGTGGTTCAAATGAAAGCACCTATGGGTTGGTGATACAAAATCCAATATTTGACCATGCAGTGATGGACCGTGTTCAAAGGGCAGTTATTCGTGATAAAAATGCAACCAGTGTTATCATGTGGTCTATGGGAAATGAATCAGGCATTGGTAAATCAATAGAGGATGCTGGTAAATGGACACATCAATATGACACAACACGTTTGGTTCATTATGAAGGAGAGCGTTGGCCATCAGGTGGGTTTGAACCAGATAGAAGCATTTGGGATGTCTATAGTAGAATGTATCCATCTTGGCAGATGTTAGACGAGTATTTTGATAATCCAGTAAATACAAAACCATATTTAATGTGTGAATATGCCCATGCCATGGGAAATAGTCCTGGTGACTTAGAAGATTATCAACAAAGGATCTATGCAGAGAAACGATTCTTTGGCGGATTTGTATGGGAATGGTGCGATCATGGCGTATATATGGGAACATCAGAGAATGGTATAGAAAAATTCGGTTATGGTGGGGATTTTGGAGAATATCCAAACGACGGAAATTTCTGTTTAGATGGCTTGGTATTCCCCAATCGTGTGCCTCACACAGGGTTAAGAGAATATAAAAATGTACTTCGACCTATTCGAATTCAATGGACGGATAAGAAGGCAAAGAAGGTGGAGATTTTTAACACGCTGAATTTCCTAACCTTAAAACAATACGCAACCATACAGTATCATATATTAGTAGATGGAACTGTTGTGAAGTCAGGTGAATGGACAGAATTCGAGGATGTTGCTCCTGGTGAAAAGAAGGAAGCTTACTTGCCATTTGATGTTTCTATATCAGGGGATGTTACCATACTCTTAAGATATTTGCTGAAGGAAGATAGTGATGTAAGAAACAAAGGATATGAGCTTGGTTTTGATGAATTATGGGTAAATAAAAATAATGTTAACTTAGAGTTGAAAAATAATTCTAAAGAAAAAATCGTATGCACGGAAGATGAACGTTATATTAATATAGAAGGGTTAAAGTTTTTCTATGTCTTTGATAAATTTAACGGTAACTTTAGTAAGTTAATGGTAGAGGGTATATCCTATATAACCAAACCGATAGAATACAATATTTTCCGTGCACCAATGGATAATGATAGGAAACAAAAATTAATTTGGAATGAAGCTGAGTATTTTCACCCAAAACAAAAGGTTTATCATGTTACTACAACAATGACTGAGGACAATAAGATTATTATCACAGCTAACCTTGCAATCATACCGGTACATGTTCAAAGGGTACTGGATATGGAAGTAAAATTTGAGATTAATGCAATCGGCGAAATCAAGATAACTATAGTTGCTCATAGAAATATGGAAATGCCATATTTACCGCGGTTTGGACTAAGGATGTTCTTGCCAGAGGAAATGAAAGAAGTGACTTATATAGGGTATGGACCTTATGAAAGTTATATTGACAAGCGAAGAGCTTCTTATTATGGTAAGTTTACTGATACAGTTGATTCTCTAATGGAGGATTATATTAGACCACAGGAAAATGGAAGTCATTATGGATGTAGTAATGTATCGATATCTGATGAAAAAGCCGAAAAGGCAATGGATGTTTGGGGAGACAACTTTTCATTCAATGCTTCCTATTACACCCAAGAAGAACTCATGACAAAAGCACATAATTTTGAATTAGAAAAATCAGGCGATGTAGTATTATGCCTCGATGGTTACATGAGTGGTTCTGGAAGTGGAAGCTGTGGACCGCAGCAGTTGATCGAGAGATATCAATGTAAGGATGAATTTTTGGAGTTTACATTTGTTATTAATTTAGGTTATCGTACAGAAACATCTAATGGAACTATTTGATAAATGGAATTCAGGCAAGTGATATCAAAGGATAAGGTTGATAAGATTTACCCATAGGACGCATCATTCATACAACAAGGAGGAGTCAGATTGATAAATAGTGATGAGAAGTATATTGAAATTGTGCCCAGTGAGAGGCAATTGGCACATCAGAGTCTGGAGTTTTATGCATTCTTCCATTTTACGATAAATACCTTTACCGGCAAAGAATGGGGAGATGGGACAGAAAATCCGCAGATTTTCAATCCTGTACGCATGGATGCGAATCAGTGGATTCGGGGGATTAAGGCGGCGGGGATGAGAGGTGCAATCCTGACCTGCAAGCATCACGATGGCTTTTGTCTTTGGCCAAGTAATTATACCCTACATTCTGTAAAGTCAAGTCCTTATAGGAATGGTACCGGAGATATTGTCAAGGAAGTATCGGAGGCTTGTCATAGAGAGGGCCTGAAGTTCGGAATTTATCTTTCGCCGTGGGATCGCAATCATCCTTCCTATGGGTATGGAGATGAATATAATAATTATTTCATTCAACAGTTAGAGGAATTGTTAACAGGATATGGTGAGATATTCAGCGTATGGTTAGACGGTGCCTGTGGAGAAGGAAGCAACGGAAAGAAGCAGGTGTATGACTGGCAGCGTATTTATGATACGGTAAGAAGACTGCAGCCGAAGGCATGCATCACCGTTTGCGGCCCGGATATTCGCTGGTGCGGTAATGAGGCTGGAATTACCAGAGCCTCCGAGTGGAGTGTAGTACCGGAATATCTGTGCCGTACAGAGTTGATCCAGGAAAAGAGTCAGAAGGAAGACAATGAGGAATTCCGCAGGAGAGAAATGAAGAGCACAGATCAGGATCTGGGAAGTAGAGAGAAGCTTGCCGAAGCTGATTCTTTAATCTGGTATCCTGCAGAGGTGAATACCTCAACCCGGCCAGGCTGGTTCTATCATCCCGAAGAGGATGATCAGGTAAAGACAGTAGAGGAACTGCTTCAGATCTATTATGGTTCAGTAGGAGGCAACAGTACATTTTTACTGAACATTCCTCCAACAGGGGAAGGCCTGCTTCACGAAAAGGATATCGAAGTGCTTCGTTTGCTAGGGCAGCAGCTGGAGCACATGTTTTCAAGGAATATAGCTTCACAGGCAACCATAACCGCAGACCATGAAGAAGAGGATCACCCTGTATCCATGGTCAAAACAGAGGATGAAACTTATTATAAAGCTCCGGATGGCCAGAGGAATGTGGCAATTACTGTTCGTTTTGGGCAGCAGGAATGCGTCAGAGCGCTGATTTTAAAAGAACATATCAGGCTTAGTCAGCGAATCGAGCGGTTTGAGATCTGGGCAGGCAACGGGAGTCAATTGGAGCTGTTACAGGAAGGCACAGTCATTGGATATAAGAGAATTGTACAGGTCCCATCCGTGGAATGCGACCGTCTGATTATTAAAATAACAGATTCCAGAGTATGCCCTACCGTTTCATTTCTAGGAGTATATGTATAGAGAGAAGAGGAGAAAGTCGTGAAAGAAGGGGTATGATATCGTGCCAGTCTCACGGCTGATCTATACAGAAGAACACCAGATCAATCATCCAGATGCATAACGGAATACGGGGTATCAGCCAGGAAGGCTATTTGGAGAATAAGTATTAGTAATTAATAAACAGCAGGCTTACACTATTAAGTGTAAGCCTATTTGGATTAGAAAAAATTATTTCTGAAAGTATATAAATATGTAATGCAAATGATTGAGAGTGGTATCTGCTCGCTTCATAGATGGCTATAAATCATGAGACTATCTCAAATACAGTTCCTTGACTAAAGTCTGCTACATTTCTGGAGCCATAAACCCCCAAATATAGTCTGGTTTGGTCCTGATTCGTTCCTAGACTGGTATAATAGGCTGATTGTGACCCAAAATTATAATCAACCTCCATTACGCTATAGTCATTCAGTTTACAATCTGCTCTAACTCTGGTATATGCTAAAACCCCTCTAGCCGGAGGCCTGGAGCCTTCATTCTGAACGAAGTCTGTAAATACAACGCTTCCGGTCAAAGCAGGGATTCCATTTCCCATATATGACTGGACTCCGGTAAGTGCAGTTCCTCCAAATTTATCGGGACGGGGATCTTCATGATAATAACAGGTTAGTGGAGGAAGTCGTCTTACTGAGGTCTTGACAGCATCCTCGTAATAAGCGAGGGTTCTCTCCTCTATGGTTTTATTGTCGGGACATGACCTTATAATTGGAGTAGGAAAGGCACCTTCCCACCCTCGCCATCCAAAGTTAATAAAACCTTCCTGGTCAGGTTCGGAAGTCATAGCGGAAGCATGAATAATATCAGTGACCGGTAGTGGTCTGTAATTAACAAATGAAAATATTGACTCTGCCAGGTCCTGACCGACATTTCCCACATATTTAATATACTGATTATTTATTCTTTGGTACGATATACCGGGTATATTGCGAACACCTTTCGAAATTACTGTTAGCATTTCCTGATAGGATGTCGGAAGCTCATCAAAACGAGTGACTACCGGTGGTTGATTGATAAATGTATCTTTAGAAACATCAATTTCAATTATTTTACCGGCGATTTCTATATCATTTTGGCTTAAATTAAATGGATCATAACCTGCTCCACCGTCTCCGGTTGTTAAAACAAGCCTTCCTGTTTCAGGTGAAAAGTTAAGGCTATTGACACCGTTATGATTAAGAAATGGCCTTCTTAGATTAAGCAATGTCCGCCTTAATTGAGGTTCACCCTCCGGTTGTAAGCTCCATTCTTCAACGGTATCGATATGATCATATTGAGTTTCTCTATTGTTCCACTTTAGGTTTAAGGTACTGAGATCACAGGGATTTGGGTTAAAAGAACCGGAAAGAGCACCGGACCCCTGAGTTCCTGCTAACGAGTAGTGAAGATAAAATAAACCGTTGTGATTGAAATTGGGGTGAAATGCTAGTCCTAATAATCCCCGTTCATCATAACCACCGCTGGAAGCACCGAGTTTTAATATTCTGTGCCGGATATCTAAAAAAGTCTGTATCACTCCATGGCCAATGTAAAAGATCTCACCGATCTGAGTAGCAATCATTAATCCTTCGATCGTGTCACCAGGAAGTATTGTTGTTTTGATAACAGTGGGCAAATTTAAATTACTAACAATCGGTCGTAATCTTACTCTTACCTTTTCCAACTTACATAATACTCCTTTTTCTATTTCTTTTAAAGAGTATGATCAGAACGGTTCTATTAGTACCTGATTTGTGCATACCAATAATATAGATCCAATGAATTAAGGATAACAAAGCATATCATCAATAATCGACCTTGTGACTCAATATATTAAATATAAACTTGGGGGTATTTTAGTTGAAAAAAACAAAAATAGTTCAATTGATTAGTATCGGAGGCTTATTAACATCAATTGCGGTTATATTCCAATCGGCTCCTATTTTTTTACCAGCAATTGGACTGGCTTTCAGTCCGTTCAGTACGCTACCAATTGCAATAGCGGCTGTTATAAATATTTTTCTTGGTTTTATTGTATTATTTTCCTCTGCATTACTTCTTATTATAGTTAGTCCCCAGGAAGCAATTATTTTGCTTTTCACAACAGGGTTGCTCGGTATTACACTGGGATCCTTGCTATATAGAAAGGGAATATTTGTAACAATACTAGCTTCCGCCGTAGTATTAACTTTAGGAATGATTGTGTTAACGTATGTAGCAGCCATTCCAGCATTTGTAGCCTTTACAGGTACATACTCCATCTACAATATCTTATTAATATTTTTTATTTTTTCACTTGTATATGCAAGCATATGGTCCATATGCTTTAGAGTATTTTCTAAACACATAATTAAGCTTAGACTAATAGAAAAGCCTCAGCATAATGATACGAAATAAAATATATTTCAATGGATTTCCAGACAGAATCAATCGATCCCTCCCCTAAAATCATTGTATATCCCAATCAATATGTTACTTACTTAGACCGTATCTACCAATGAGCTATGGCTATCTTGTAATTGTGTAATATACTTAACAGAATATACACTGTTTTAATTTGGAGTATGTAAATTTTACCAAAAGATTGACCATAAAACAGCAATTTTTGAAGAATATTTAGCAACATCTAGATGGTTGAGCGTGGTTGCATATGGTAAAATGTGTAAAAGAGTGACTTAAATAGTAAATAATTAGACAATACATACAATAATCAACATACTCAAGAACAGGAATTGAAGGTATTCCTTAAATAGCATAATAGTGCGTTTAAGCTTACTAATTTACGCTGCAATACAACAGCATGGAGGTATTTATGAGATTAAAGAAGAAGTATGTTATAGAGTCTATTGTTATTATTGCATTAGTGGCAGCGCTTGTTTGGATCCCTAATAAAAAAGTACTTAATTATGCTGATAAATATTCGGGTACAGATGTTTTAAAGGCTGATGTTGAAGGAATTGGTCGAGATAATACATATTCAAAATACATAGAAGCTCATGCAACTTCTCTTTATCCTAATTCGGATATTATCGTAAAAGTAACGGATTATTCGAAAGGAGATGGCGTAGAGCAACTTCAGGAATACGAAGGAAAAGACAATGTGATTGTTACAACGGAGAATTCTTATGTGGAATGGCAGGTAGAAGTGCCGGAAGCCGGAATGTACCAGATATATATGGAGTATTATCCTGTAAAAGCCCGCGGAGTTGATATAGAAAGGAAGCTTTATATCAATGGAGAAATCCCTTTTTTAGGAGCCGATACTCTCATTTTCACAAGGCTGTGGTCTAATAAGAGCAAACCCACCAGAGACAATCAAGGAAATGATATAAGACCTTCTCAGATTGATGTACCGGACTGGACGGGAGCCTTTTTTAAAGATAATTTAGGCTATTTTACAGAACCCTATTGTTTTTATTTTGAGAAAGGTGTCAATACGGTCGGGTTTGAAGCTGTAAATGAGCCGGTTATTATTAAATCCTTGACTTTATGTGCGGTTAAGGATAAGAAGGCATATTCTGAATATCGAAAAAATTCACCTGCTATCAAGGATACTGCAGCTGCAGCAGATTATAAACAAGTGATACAGGGTGAGGATTCTGTACTTCGTTCTTCTCCGTCCCTGTATGCTTTGTATGATAGAGCGTCCTCTAATACGGTACCCTACGACGTTTATCATATACGCCTGAATATGATTGGAGGATATGCGTGGAGAGTTCCGGGACAATGGATTGAATGGGAATTTGAGGTGCCTGAGGACGGTTATTATAATATTTGTATTAAAGGAAGACAGAATTATAACAGGGGATTTGTTTCGAATCGAACGGTATATATTGATGGTGAAATTCCCTTCTCCGAATTAGAGCAGATCGGTTTTACATATACAAATAAATGGAATTCTTATTCTCTTTCTGACGAAGACAAAAATGCTTATCAATTCTATCTGCAAAAAGGCAAGCATTCGATTCGTCTAGAAGCTACTCTTGGAGATTTGGGATCTATTTTGAACGAGATGCAGGACTCAGTATACCGATTGAACTCAATTTACAGAAAGATTCTTGTTCTGACAGGTACAACGCCGGATCGATACAGAGATTATAAAATAGCCCAGATCTATCCGGAAGTAATCAGTGCGATGGACCTAGAGAGCAAAAGACTTTATAAAATGGTAGATGAAGTGGTGTCATATTCGGGACAGAAGGCGAGTCAGACCGCAACGATGCTAACGATTGCACAGCAGCTTGCCAGATTTGTGAATAACCCGGATAAGATTCCAAAGAGCTTTCAGAATTTCAAGGAAAATATCAGCGCAATGGGTACATCCATCCTTACGATGAGTGAAGCTCCGCTGGATATCGATTATATCACCATCACTGGAACGAATGTGAAACCGGATAAAGTAAAGGAAACCTTTCTAGCTAAAGTTGTACATGAGGCTAAATCTTTTGCTGCATCATTCTTCATAGACTATAATGCCGTCGGTGATGTTTATGATAAAGAAGAAGCGATTCAGGTATGGATTTTATCCGGACGTGATCAGAGTACAGTATTGAAGACAATGATAGACGATACATTTACGCCGAATCAGAAAATCAAGGTAAATGTTAAGCTTGTTGATCCATCCATTGTACTGAATTCAGTTACTGCGGGGAAAGGACCGGATGTGGTGTTATCTGCTATGCAGGGGGAGCCGGTAAACTATGCGTTAAGAAATGCAGCCGAGGATATTACACAATTTTCGGATTATCAGGAAGTATTAAAGGATTTTAATCCGAGTTCCTATCAACCTTATTGCTTTGAAGACGGTATCTATGCATTGCCTGAAACACAGATTTTTAACGTATTATTCTATAGAAAAGATATCTTAGAGGAGCTTGGACTCGAGGTTCCGAAGACATGGGATGATCTTCTTGCTATGCTTCCGACCATTCAACAGAATAATATGACTGTTGCAATCCCGACAACCGAGCGTGTGCTTAATAATGTGTCAAATCCTGATTTGTCAGGCTATTATAACCTATTGTATCAGTACGGCGGAACAATGTATCATCCGGAGGGAAAAAGTACGGCAATTGATTCTGAAGGTGGAGTGCAAGCTTTTGAGACATACACTAAATTATTTTTGCAATATAAATTACCGACAATTTATGATTTCCCTAATTTCTTCCGTTCTGGTCTGATGCCGCTTGGCATAGCAGATTACAATGTTTTTAATACGCTTGTTGTATTTGCTCCTGAAATCAGGGGATTATGGGATTTCACATTAGTACCGGGAACAGTACAAGCGGATGGCTCCGTTAATCATTCCGCTCATACATGGGGTACCTGTACGATTATGTTAAAACAAGAGGATGAAAGTAAAAAGCAAAATGCCTGGAATTTTATGAAGTGGTGGGTAAGCTCTGATACACAGGTACGTTTCGGAAAAGAAATGGAAAGTGTTATGGGTGCATCGGCGAGGTATGCTACTGCTAATATTCATGCATTTGAACAGCTTTCCTGGAGTCATGACCAGCTTGAGGTGTTAGAAGAGCAACGAAAATGGTCAGTAGGTATGCGTGAGATTGCAGGTGGTTACTATTCCTCCAGACATATAACAAATGCAATTCGTAGGGTAATAAATAAAAAGGAAGATCCTCGTGAGACTCTGCTCGATTATACAACTAAAATTAATGAAGAGATAATAAAAAAGCGTCTTGAGTTCGGCTTGGATGTTAGATAGGGAGGGATTCAGCTATGAGTTTTATGAAGAAGTACCTTGCTAAGAAAAGGAAAGATACATTAATTGCATGGAAGCTAGCTAAAAAATCCAAGACCTATTACTTATTTCTGCTTCCTTTTGCTATTATATTTACTATTTTCTATATTCTTCCGGTTATTACGTCCTTAGTTTTGAGCTTTACTTATTATAATATTCTGGAACCGCCCAAATTTATATTCTTACAAAATTATATTAATTTACTTCTGGCAGATGATGTCTTCCTGAAGGCGGTTACAAACACTTTTTTGCTTGCAGCAATAACAGGCCCAATCGGATATTTAGCAGCCTTCTTATTTGCGTGGTTTATTAATGAACTTCCAAGATACCTAAGGGCATTTGCTATTGTAATATTTTATGCACCGACAATATCAGGTCAGGTATTTTTAATATGGGGCATCATGTTCTCCGGAGATGCATATGGATATATCAATGCCTTCTTACTTGAGTTGGGTATTATCAATGCTCCGATATTATGGCTTACGAATCCCCAATATATGATGATGGTGGTTATCATAGTTACCTTGTGGATGAGTCTCGGTACAGGTTTCTTAGCTTTTGTAGCCGGATTACAAGGGATCGATAAAGCTATGTATGAGGCTGGCTATATCGATGGCATCAAAAACCGTTGGCAAGAGCTTTGGTTCATAACATTACCAAGCATGAAGCCTATGCTTATGTTCGGAGCAGTAATGACGATAACCGCTTCTTTCGGTGTAGCGGAAGTTCCGATCGTGCTGACAGGCTTTCCGAGCACGGATTATGCAACGCAGACAGTTGCAACACACTTAATTGATTATGGTGCCATTCGATTTGAGATGGGATATGCGTCCGCAATAGCATCACTTTTATTTTTTACGATGATTTTGTGTAATAAAGGAATCCAGGCAATGTTACGTAGAGTAGGAACTTGAGAAAAGAATTCCGATATAGCCTGAATTCCCTGGAAGAACTACGATATTCGTGCAGTGGCACTCACACCTTGTTCTTCCAGCGTTTTGAGTTGCCTCATAGAGGTATCAGGGAGGATGAAAGACAATGAAAATGAGACGACATCGTAAAAGGCATAAACCGAACCGTTCTGCAGGTGGAAATATAGCAATTTATACGCTTTTATTTTTGTTTGGATTGTTTATGGCGTTTCCGCTTGTGTATGCTATTAATAGTGCTTTCAAACCGTTGGATGAAATATTTGTTTATCCTCCAAGACTATTCGTACAGAATCCAACTTCTGATAATTTTCAGGATTTATTCGTCATCATGAGCAGATCATGGGTGCCATTCACCAGGTATTTATTCAACACAGCGTTCATAACCTTTGTCGGAACGGCAGGTCATCTGCTTATCGCTTCCATGGGAGCATATGTTTTAGCAAAATATGAATTTCCGGGAAGTAAAACCTTCTTTAAAGTCGTAATAACTGCACTAATGTTTAATGGTTATGTTACATCCATACCAAACTATTTGATCATGTCGAAAATTGGGTGGATTGATACAGTAATGGCTGTTATTGTTCCCGCTTTTGCTGCACCGATGGGCTTATTCCTTATGAAGCAGTATATGGAGGGAATTCCGGATGCATTAATAGAGGCTGCTAAAATCGATGGAGCTAAGGAATGGAGAATATTTTCACGTATCGTAATGCCGATGGTAAAGCCTGCATGGTTAACGCTTATGATTCTCTCAATTCAAGGCTTGTGGAATACAAGAGCATCAAATTTTATTTACTCAGAGCAGTTAAAAACACTTCCTTACGCACTCCAGCAGATCGTGATCGGAGGGATCGCAAGAGCCGGTGTAGGTGCTGCTGTTTCTTTAGTAATGATGATCGTACCTGTAACAGCTTTTATCGTAGTGGAAAGTAACATTATTGAGACGATGGCAAGTTCCGGTATCAAGGATTAGGGAGGAAACTATGAAGAGAAATTGTATAGCAGCTGTAATTATCTGCTTCACGGTCATACTACTATTTCCGCCGATTACGGTGCAGGCAGCCAAATTAGATTACACTTATACCTATGATTATTGGGGGATAGACAGAGAAGGACCCGATGCATATCAAGCAACGGATTTCATTACAGGAGACGAATTAGGCATTGGTGATTTTAAAGAACCACAGGGTATGTTTACAAAGGATAATCGGATTTATGTTTGTGATTCTGGAAATAACAGAATAGTGATTCTGGAGAGAAACAATAATCAGGTTCTTTTTATTGAGCAGTTCAGTGATTTTATAGGGGATACTGGGGTTAATACTCTTTCAGGTCCCAACGATATTTATGTTACAAAGAACGGTGACATGTATATCTGTGATACAGGTAATCAAAGAGTGATCCAACTGAGCTCAGAACGCAAGCTGATAAAGGAATTCGTCCGTCCCATAGATGAGACAGTAAATCAGGAGGGTGATTTTCTTCCGCAAAAGGTTGTTGTAGATGCATCAGGAAGAGTTTTAGTATTAGTAAAGAATTATAATAAGGGCTTTATTCAATATAAGGACAATGGTGATTTTGCAGGATTTATCGGAGCGAATGAAGTTAAATTTAATATGATTGATTATATATGGAAGCTAATATCCACGAAAGAGCAACGGGCCAGGATGCTGCAATTTGTACCTACTGAGTATAATAACCTTTCTCTTGATAAGGATGGATTTATCTATTGCACCACCTCGGTTTTCAAAGAAGGGGAATTATTAAATGACCAGGCAAAGCCTGTTCGAAAGCTAAATGCTATGGGAACCGATATTCTGATTAAAAACGGAGTATATCCACCGATCGGTGATGTTTATTGGGGTAGTGCTGCCGGTATTAATGGTCCATCAAAATTCATAGATGTAACAGCCATGGATAATGATACCTATTATGTTGTTGACCAGACGAGAAGTCGAATCTTTGGATACGATTCCCAGGGTAATTTACTGTATGCTTTTGGTAGTGTGGGTAATAAATTAGGTTATTTCTTATATCCTACCGCGATTAATCATATAGGGTATGACTTGTTGGTATTGGATGCAAAAACAGCCGGAATTACCATACTAACATTTACTGAATTTGGTCAGCTGATCAATGATGCACTTGGTGAGTATAAGAAGGGTAATTATGATCTATCAGCGCAGTACTGGGATAAGGTATTAATTCAAAACGGTAATTACGATTTGGCATACATCGGTATCGGAAGGTCCCGGTTCAGGCAGGGGAAATATAAGGAGGCCATGAAGTATTTTAAACTGAAGTATGATGATGATAATTATTCGAAAGCCTTTCAATTATACCGAAAAGAATGGATTGAGAAAAACATCGGATGGATTATGGCTGCTTTCTTTGCATTATTAATCATTCCAGGCCTTATTAAATTCATTAAAAGAATGAAAAGAGAGGTGGATGAAGCTTGATGGCAACAGTACTGGTTAATAAACAAAAAGCAAAGCATGTTGGAAAGACGTTACGTTATTCCTTACATGTAATATCTCATCCTCTTGATGGCTTTTGGGATTTAACACACGAAGACAGAGGCTCCGTAGCGGCAGCAAATATTATATACCTTTTAGCACTTATGACAACAATATTTAAACTGCAGTTCACTAGCTTTTTATTTATGAAGGTTATCTGGGAATATGTAAACATTATAGAGGTTATATTAGGATTTATTGCTCCTATTGTAATTGCTACTGTCGCAAACTGGGGATTAACGACTCTTTTTGACGGAAAGGGTACGATGAAGCACATCTATATGGCTCTTGGATATGCGTTAACTCCATTCGTTCTGATACAGCTACCATTGATTTTTATCAGTAATCTGATGACGGTACAGGAGGGGGTTTTTTACTATTATCTTACCGCCTTCTCAGAAATTTGGTGCGGTATGCTGATACTTTGCGCGGTTATGATGATCCATGATTATACCTTGGGTAAAGCAATTGCTACCATCATTGCAACGATAGTGGGCATGCTGGTGATTATATTTGTTATCTTATTATTTTTTAGTTTAATCACTGATGCAGCTGCATATTTTATTTCTCTATATAAAGAGATTGCATTTCGTTTGTACTGATAAGGAGGGCGGCAGATGAGGAAATATATTAAGTTAGGCTTTGTCCTTATATCATTGGTGTTAATAATCGGGTGTGCAAAAGAGGACGTAAAGGAGGAACCCATTCCAACTTATTCTTATGAGAAGGATCAGGCTTCTTATACATTGGAAAATGAGGATATAAAATTTACGTTGGATCCTAGTACTACATATTTTGAAGTGTTTGATAAATCAAATAGTGCTACATGGACATCCAATCCGGTAGACGGCACGAATGACAGTAAAGCAGATGAACAAAGTAAAAAGTATCTAAAATCCACGTTGATTATTGAATATGGTGACAGTACAGGGATTAAAACGCTATATAATGACTTTCAATATAGTATTGATAAAGGGACATATCAAATAAGTCAGCAAAACGATGCGATACAGGTGGATTACACTATAGGTGATCTGCAGAAAGTATATTACATACCTACCGCAGTACCCTTTAGCAGAATGAAGATATTCATGGATAAGATGGATTCCGGCAGTCAGAGGCAGGTGAATAGTTATTATCGCAAAATTGATATTAATAATCTTCGGCCAACGGATAATAAGGAAGATTTACTGGCCAAGTATCCTGATCTTGCGAATGAAGTTGTTTATGAATTAAGAGATGGTACACAGGAATATCTGAAGGAAAAGATTCAAACGATATTTGTTGATGCGGGATATACGGTGAAGGATTATGAGGAGGATTTAGCAAGGTATTCCGAGCAGAAGGAAGAGGAAAAACCCTATTTTAATGTCTCAATGGTTTATCGTCTGGAAGGGGATAACCTGGTAGTTGAGCTTCCTTATGACCTGATGCAATGGAAATCAGAATATCCGATTACCAAAATTGAAGTTTTACCGTATTTTGGGGCTGGTAGTACCAGTGATGAAGGCTTTATCCTGGTACCCGAAGGCAATGGCGGTATTATTACTTTCAATAATAACAAAAGTGAGCAAAACCCATATTATGCCAAAGTTTATGGTTGGGATTACGGCGAGCAAAGAGATTCTATGACAGATGAAAATGATGCAGCCTTTCCGGTATTCGGTATCTCAAAAAATGGTAGCTCAATGTTATGTATTTTAGAGGATTATGCTTCGGTTGCAGACATAAGAGCCGATGTAAGCGGAAGAACGCACAGTTATAATTACGCTGATGTTACCTATACAACATTACATGATGCATCCTTAAAAATGTCTGCGAAGACAGACAGATCTGTAATTTGGTATGAAAAACAGAAGCCCACAGGCATTATAAGACAAAGATACTGTTTCCTTAATACCGGCTCGTATGCAAAAATGTCAGAGGCATATCGCCTTTATTTAATGGATAAATATCCTCTGTTAGTTAAGGAGTCGGAGGTAAGTACCCCGGTTAATGTTACATTAATCGGTGCTGTAGACGAAGTAAAACAGCGCTTTGGGCTCCCATTATCCGTGCCGGTTGCGCTGACTACTTATCAAGAGGCTTATGACATACTAGGAGATTTGAAAGAAGATGGGTATGATAATTTGTCTGTCCGGTATAGTGGATGGATGAACGGAGGCATGAAGCAAACAGCTCTTAATTCAATTTCTCCCTTAAAGGAACTTGGAAGCAAAAGTAAACTTAGTAAATTATTGCGTTATGGAGCAGATCATGATGTACCTATCTATCTGGATGGAATGGTTGAGAATGTCTATCATAAGAATCCCTTTGATGGTTTTGTGATCAACAGAGATGCCGCTAAGTATGCCAGTAGGCAGGTGGTTAAGCTTTATGATTTTACACCGGTTTACTATGGGCTGGAGGATTGGAATGACTGCTATTATTTTCTAAAGCCCCAGCTTACTGTCAGCTATATGAGAAATTTGGCTGATTATGCAAAGAAGAGTTCGGCAGGGGTATCATTTGCCGATATTGGTAATATATTAGGTGCGAATTATAATCCTAAGAATCTTACGACAAGACAGCAGGTTATAGAGATGCAGCAAAAGGAATTGAATCGAATTGTATCTGAGGGAACGGGCATTTGTGTAACCAATGGAAATGACTATGTTCTGCCATATGTTGATTTCATAACCGATATGGATCTTAGTGGGTACCGTTACCAGATTATAGATTATATGGTTCCGTTCTATTCTATGGCAATTCATGGTCTGGTAGATTATTCCGGAGGCTCACTGAATCTCGCTGGTAATTATCAGGAGATGGTATTAAAAAGTGCGGAAGCCGGTGCCGGATTATCGTTCACTTATATGAAAAAGGATGTCTCAATTTTGCAGGATTCAAATTATACTTATCTATTTGCGGCAGAATATGATAAGTGGAAAGACAATGCTTACAGCATATATAGTCGATATCAGAAGGAACTGGGTCATTGCTTTAATCAGTTTATAACGGACCATGAAAGTCTGGCAGAGGGTGTCTTTGTTACCAGCTATGAGGATGGTACCAAAGTATATGTTAACTATAACGATACTGATTATGAGCGAGATGGCTTCATTGTACCAGCCAGGGACTATAAGGTGGAGGGGAGGTAAGAAGTGTGGCTAAAAATAAACCTAAGAATTTACAAAGAAGAAAAGCAGTTACCGGATATTTATTTATATTACCGTTTATAATCGGTTTTCTCGCTTTTATGATAGTGCCCCTTTTTGAATCCTTCCGAATGTCCTTCAGTAATGTTATAGTTGCCGCTGGAAACGGCGGCTTTCAGATGGAGTTTATCGGCCTGGCAAATTATAAAACAGCATTTTTAGTAGATTCAGAATTTAACCGCTTCCTGACGGATGAGTTATCACGAATGTCTATTCAGGTTCCGACGACGATCATCTTAAGCTTCTGTATGGCATTACTTCTTAATCAGACCTTTAAGGGAAGGGGCTTGGTACGTGCTATATTCTTTCTTCCGGTTATTCTCTCATCCGGTGTTCTTGTTGGATTAGAATATGATAATAGCTTACTATCCGGTTTGCAAACGTACATAAAGGATAATACACAAACATTAAACATTACAGATGTTCTTGAGGATATTCTGTCAAACAGCGGTTTTGGAACAAGGTTTCTTGGAATCATATATGATATTGTTAATCGCGTATACGATGTTGTTATAGCTTCAGGGATACAAATAATTATTTTCCTGTCAGGGCTGCAGACGATTTCAAAAAGCATGTTTGAAGCAGCTAAGATAGAAGGCTGCACTGCGTGGGAGAGCTTTTGGAAGATTACTTTACCGATTGTAAGTCCTGTGATTATCGTTAATGTTGTATACACAATCATTGATTTCTTTACCAAGAGTGATAGCCAGGTTATGACCAAGATCACCGGTACCATGATAGAAAAGATGGATTATGGCTTTAGTTCCGCTATGGCATGGGTCTATTTTGTAGCGGTTATCCTTATCATTGGTATCTTTAGTGCAATAACGTCAAGGTGGGTATACTATTATGAGTAAGAAGATCAGGCATAAGTGGAATGAAATTGTCATTAGAAACAGAAAATCCGGAGGTTATCTCTTGAAAAAGATAATCGCTGAAAAAACATATAAGCTTATTAGGGCTATTTTATTATTCGGTCTTTGCTTCTTAATTCTGCAGCCGCTTATGAATAAAATTTCGTTGAGCTTTATGAAGGAAAAGGATTTATACGATCCTACTATTCTGGTTGTTCCCAGAAATTTTACTACGGAAAATTATAGGCTTGTCAGTAGTCTGATTGATTACTGGAAGGTATTGGGTAATTCCTTGGGAATTTCTGTACTATCGAGTATCCTTCAGGTAACCTTCTGCACCTTAGCAGGCTATGGTTTTGCAAGATTCAAATTTCCTTTTAAGAAGTTCTGGTTTGCATGTGTAATCCTAATCATCGTAGTTCCACCTCAGACCATAGTATCCTCCTTGTATCTGAATTTTCGATATTTTGATATATTCGGTGTAATCAAAATGATTACGGGGAGAAGTATAAACCTGCAGAATTCAATTATTCCGTATATGATGCTGTGTATGACCTGCATGGGATTAAAAAGTGGGTTATATATTTTCTTAATCAGACAATATTTCAGAGGAATTCCGATCGAATTAGAAGAAGCAGCGTATGTTGACGGTTGCGGTAATCTATCTACCTTTGTACGCATTATGCTTCCGGATGCAACACCGATACTAACTTCCTGTTTCTTGTTTTCCTTTGTATGGCAATGGACAGATTCTTTTTATTCCAGAATGTTTTTGGGGAAAATCACTTTATTATCCAATCGGTTACCGGCAATTGTAGGACTTTTAACGGATTATATCGTATCCATTTATGGTTCGGGAAAACCATCCGTAGCATATGGACAGATGATGATTTCCACAGGTATGATTTTGGCGATCATTCCATTATTGATTATCTATGTTATAGCTCAGAGAGGTTTTGTCGAAAGCTTAAGTCAGACCGGATTAAAAATGTAACGCAGATAGTAAGTGCTTGCCACTTAACTATAATATCAAAAAAAAGGAGGATAAGATTTTTATGAAAAAAAGTATTAAGAAGTTATTATCTGTATTATTGATTCTGACTTTCAGTGCCTCTATGCTGACCGCCTGCGGATCAAATAAAACGGATGATGTAAGCAACAATAATGTAACAGAGAGCCCTGCTGATACGTCAGCACCTACTACTGCACCTACTGCAGCTCCTACTGTTACGGAGGAACCGGTAGTTGATCTGGGTGGTCTGGAGATTACACTCGGTGACTGGTGGTCACCGGAAACACCGGCGGAACCTACGAATCAGCAGGAAGAAGACACATTGGCATATCATACTATGATTCAGGAAAAGTATAACTTTAAGATGAAACAGGCTAATATCGGTGCTTGGGGCGACTTCCAGGAGTTATATACAACATCGGTTATGTCGGGGGAACCGGCAGCACAAATTTTCCTTATGGATCAGCGTTGGCTTGCACAGCCCTTAGTAAATGGTTTGTTCTATGATCTATCTACACTGGAATGCTTAGATTTTTCGGAAAGCAAATGGAATCAAGCAGTAATAGATGAAATGACAGTTGGTAAATCCATTTATGGTATGGCAGTAGGTAAACCTGAGCCAAGAGGCGGTGTATTCTGGAATAAGAGATTATTCCAGGAAGCTAACTTAGATCCGGATCTTCCCTATGATCTTCAGAAAAATGGAGAGTGGACATGGGAAAAGTTCGAAGAAATTTGTAAGAAATTAACCCGAGATACGAATAACGATGGTACTGTTGATACATATGCCATGGCAAACTTCTCTGCTGAAATCTTCTCAAGTATTTTAGCAGGTAATGATGCACGTTATATTGGAAAAGATGCAAATGGTAAGTTCTACAATGGAGCTTTAGAACCGCAATTCCTTGAAGCTGTTCAATGGATAATCGGTTTAAAAACTCTGGGTTATGAGATGCCTCAGCCGGAAGGAGCAAACTGGGATTGGTTTATTAGTGCATTCCATGATGCTAAGGTTGCTATGACTGTCGCTGAGCAGTATAAGGTTGGTACTTGGGCAGATATGACCGATGACTGGGGCTATGTTCTTCCTCCGAAGCCGACTGCCGATAGCCCGAATTCCGTATACTATTTTGATAACGTAGTCGTAATCCCTTCCTGCTATGATGCAGAAACTGCAGAGAAGATTGCTTTTGCCTATAACTTATGGACAAATCCTGCGCCTGGATATGAGGAACAGACAGATGCTTGGAAAGATGTTTATTATCCAAGATTCCGTGATGCTAGAGCAGTGGATGAGACCTTAGCTATCATGTATGACCCTAGTACTGTTGTTAATAGCGATTTGATACAATTAGTCTATGGTACGGATCGTGGTGCTGATTTCGAATGGGATGTATATGCTTTATCAAAGACTCCGGCCGAAAAGCTTGATGAGCTTACCGGTAAATGGCAGTCCTTGATTGACGACGCAAATAAATAATTAATAAAATAGGATAAGAGTGTTAAAAGCCTATATTGAAATATGGTTCCATCAATTTGCACAATTATTGCATGATACAGAACATAATTCATTCGCAACACGCTCTCGCTTGGATGAGTCACGTAGTGATGGCACTCATACGGTTGCTTATCGAATTATATTCTGCATCATGCTAAATTACGAAGTGATTGTACATACAAGATGAAACAGTAAACTGTTTCACTTGTCATAAATTGACGAATTCAATTTACTTGTAAGGCTTTTGACACTCTAATCCTAAATTAATATAAGCATGAAAGGGGAGGCATTTTACTACTCCCCTTTTATTAATGTATTACAGCCCGAAGCTTGCAGGGTAAGAAAGGAATGTTTAGCTCTATGAATCGTAAAATAAGTATCATGATAATGCTTATCATGATTATACTTGTTATTAATTCTTTGTTAACCAGCTGCAAAGCTGAAAAACGTGGTTTAGAGAAGGATAATTCTATCATAGTAGGATCGTATGAGGAAGAAATGAATGATGAAGGATCGAAAGACTTTACAGAGGAAGCGAATGAAGGAGTGGCATCCGATACGATAACTGACACGTTAGATCCTTCCTATTCAGAATACAGCTTTGATATAACTATAAAATATCAGCAGATTGATGGTTACGGCGCTGCATATACCTGGTATTCGGATATAATAGGTCTAGTTGATGATCCGGAAGGAGCATACGATGCACTATTTTCTGATGCGAAGCTAACAGTACTTAGATTTAAAAATGAATATGAGTATAATAAGGAAGATCATGCAGGTAATGCAAAAACAATGCTGCGATATTATCAGGCAACTAAGCAGCGTGCTTTCGCTTATGGAGAGGAACCGATTGTATTGATGAGCTGCTGGTCGCCACCGGGAAAATTGAAAGCAGATAATGATATTACAGGTAATGCATCGTTAAAAAAGGATGAGAATGATAATTTCTGTTACGAGGAATATGCAGCATGGTGGGTAGAGTCTATCGAATATTATGAAGCGCAGGGGATAAAGATCGATTTTATAAGTATCCAGAATGAACCGGATTATGCAGCAGGCTATGATGGCTGCCGTTTCGAGCCACAGGAAACCAATGAGTATGCATCTTATTCCAAAGCATATCTGGCAGTTTATTATGCAATGAAAGACCGTTTCGGTGATGCGTCTCCCAAAATGCTGGGCCCGGATACGATGTCTATGAAATTTGCAACAGTTAATTACTATATGAAGGATATTATTGATACGGAACCGGAAAGTGTATATGGTCTGGCGCATCATTTATATATTGGTGGTGAAAGTGACGATAAAGCCAATCGAGCGGATCCCGGCAGTTTTGTTATTAATATGATGGATCTGAAATCCCATTCGAACGGATATAAGAAGTGGCAGACTGAATTCTATATCGGACATGCATTGGAAACAGCATTAATCATTAACAACAGTATGACCTATGAAGAGACGAATGCATACCTATTCTGGAGTGGTACCTGGAACGATGAATCAAATTACTTCGAGGCGGGTTATCTGATGGGCTTGAGGCCCGGAATTATGAACGAGTCAAAAAGAACGGGATGGAGACTTACCGGAGATTATTATGCCATCAGGCATTTTTCCGAATTTGTAAGACCGGGATATACGCGCATCAAGGCAACCACTAAGGATAGGACGGTAGCGACTTCAGCTTATATTAGTCCAGATGCTTCTAAAGTGGCACTGGTGCTGATCAATAGTAGTAACGAGGGAAAGAAGTATTGTATCAGTGGTAATGGTTATTCGATTTTGTCGAGTAAAATATATCAATCCGTCTTTGGTGATGAATGTCAGTCTGATGAGCAATGCTTTAAGAATATAGGTAGTCTCGGTGAATTCAATGACATTATTTTGCCAGCTAAGAGCGTTACTACAATCGATATAACAGGAAAATAGAGTATCAAATAATCGGGCTGTCGCACAAGAAATTGTGCGGCGCCTTTTTTATCGTATAGGAAATTGCTCCTATACGATAAAACGGTCCGCTAAGGATGCGCACTTCGCGGATAGGAAGTAGTTGCTTCGCAACCCGCTCATGATAAGTAATTTGGTTTTATCAATTCTTCCTGTTTTCTTAGTGGACATCAGTAACAATACATAATTGATAAAAATATAACCAATAATAGTAAATAATGCTTCGTACAATGCATTAACCTATGGGTTTCATGAAAGATAGATAACATTAGGAGGCTTAGAATGGCAGGGAAAAAGTTACATGGAGGTTTTCTGGAATTACAGGACTACATTGACAGTATTAATGACAAAAGAGGAGCCTTAATTGCAGTACTGCATAAGGCACAGCATATATTTGGATATCTATCCGATGAGGTGATTTTGTTTATTTCTGAAAGGCTGGATTTACCCAGTTCTAAAGTTTATGGCGTAATCAGTTTCTATTCTTATTTTACTACCAAGCCCAGAGGGGAAAATGTCATTAATGTTTGCCTTGGAACAGCCTGCTTTGTAAGAGGAGCAGATGCGGTTATGAAGGAATTTGAACGGGAATTGCAAATTCACACGGGTGAAACAACACAAGACAAGAAGTATACCTTATCAGGACTTCGATGTATCGGTGCCTGCGGCCTTGCTCCGGTTGTAATGGTGAATGATAAGGTCTACGGAAGAGTGGATGCAGATCAGGTGAAGAAAATAATTGCTGAATCTAAAGGGGAAGAAAATACATGAGTAAATTAAAATCATTAGAAGAACTGGAACAAATAAGACAGGCAGCCAAAGAAAAATTAGATTTAAGAACAACTGCGGAAGCAGAGGACAAGATTATGATACGGGTTGGAATGGCAACCTGTGGAATTGCCAGCGGAGCAAGAGAAACAATGCAGGCTATTATAGATGAGCTTGCGAAACAGAATATAACCAATGTATCAGTTACCCAGACAGGATGTATGGGAAGTTGTGCCAAGGAGCCTGTCGTAGAGGTAATTAGTAAAGATATTCCTTCTGTAATCTATGGTCATGTTGATGCCAAAAGAGGACGGGAGATCGTTACGGAACATATTAAACATGGACGTCTTCTACAGAATGCAATCATTTCCAACTCATTTGATAAATAGGGAAAGGAGAATGAAATATGAGTAATATAAGAATGCATCTGCTGGTTTGCGGAGGTACCGGATGTACCTCTTCCGGTAGCCTAGAGCTGGTGGATAATCTAGTTGAAAGTATTAAAGAGCACGGCCTTTCTGATGAGGTCGAGGTGGTTGTTACTGGATGCTTTGGTTTTTGTGAAAAGGGACCGATTATGAAGGTATACCCTGATAATGTCTTTTATGTATCGGTCAAATCAGAAGATGCAGATGAGATTGTAACAGAACATGTAATAAAAGGTCGTCAGGTAGAGAGATTACTGTTTACAGATCCCCATGGAAAAGGAAAACTGGAGGGACAAAAGGAAATACCGTTCTATAAGAAACAATACAGAATAGCGCTTCGTAATTGCGGTTTTATCGATCCCGAGAATATTTATGAAAGCTTGGCAGCAGATGGTTACCAGGCTCTTGCGAAATGTCTCACCGAATTAACCCCTGATGAGGTAATCGACACCGTGGTTCAATCAGGACTAAGAGGTCGGGGCGGCGGTGGCTTCCCCACGGGTTTGAAATGGAAGTTTACAAGAAAAAACAAATCGGATGAAAAGTATATTATCTGTAATGCGGATGAGGGAGATCCGGGTGCTTTTATGGATCGGTCCATTCTCGAAGGAGATCCTCATTCTGTTCTGGAGGCGATGGCAATCGCTGGGTACGCAATTGGAGCAAAGCATGGATATATCTATATCAGAGCAGAATATCCGCTTGCTATTCACCGTTTGGTCGTAGCGATTGACCAAGCCAGGGAACTAGGTTTACTGGGAGAGGATATACTTGGTACCGGTTTTAATTTCGATATTGATATCCGATATGGAGCCGGGGCATTTGTTTGCGGAGAAGAGACGGCACTCATTCATTCAATCGAGGGAGACCGTGGTGAGCCGTTCACCAAACCTCCCTTTCCCGCAGAGAGCGGTGTCTGGAACAAGCCAACCTGTGTCAATAACGTAGAGACATTGGCGAATATAGCGCCAATCTTCATAAGAGGGGCAGATTGGTTTCGAAGCATTGGTACCGAGAAGTCACCTGGAACGAAGGTATTTGCACTAGCCGGTAAGGTGAATAACGTCGGATTGGTCGAGGTTCCAATGGGGATAACTTTACGGGAGATTATTTATAATGTCGGCGGAGGAATTAAGAACAATAAGAAGTTTAAAGCGGTTCAGACTGGAGGACCATCCGGAGGCTGTATTACGGAAGAGAATCTGGATATTCCGATAGATTATGAATCACTTAGCAGTATCGGTTCGATGATGGGATCGGGTGGTATGATTGTTATGGATGAAGACAACTGTATGGTGGATATTGCGAAATTCTATTTGGAATTTACAGTAGATGAATCCTGTGGAAAATGTACTCCGTGCCGGATTGGAAATAAACGAATGTTTGAGATCATGGTGAATATAGTAAAGGGGAATAGTACGGAACAGGATTTGACCGATCTGCAGGAATTAGGAGAGATTATTAAAGATACTTCTTTATGCGGTTTGGGACAAACCGCTCCGAATCCGGTTCTGAGTACGATGAAATACTTTTATGATGAATACAAGGCCCATGTAATTGAGAAGAGATGCCCGGCAGGGGTCTGTCAGGAGCTTCAATCAGATCATAATCATTCTGGCAAATGAGTGGGCTATATCGCTTGCTATAGGATTCGTCCGACACCCTGTATCTCAGGGGAAGAAGCAAGGAATTGATTAAGGAGGTTTATAGCTATGATAAATATGACAATAAATAACCAAAAGGTTGCTGTGGAGGATGGAAGTACAATCCTTGAGGCTGCCAGAAAGCTAAAAATAAGAATTCCGACTCTTTGTAACCTTGACCTGCATGACATAAGAATGGTGAATCGAGGTGCATCCTGTCGCGTATGTGTTGTTGAGGTAGAGGGTAGGAGGAACCTTGCACCCTCCTGTTCGACTCCCGCCGTGGAGGGAATGGTGGTGACAACGAATTCCTTACGGTGTATTCAAGCGAGAAGGACAATCATAGAGCTGTTTCTATCAAATCATCCGAAGGATTGTCTGGTTTGTGAGAAGAACCTAGGATGTGAGCTTCAGGCACTGGCAGCAGAATATCATATTCGTGCAATAAGATATAAAGGTGAGCGGGCAGAGCACCCGCTTGATGTATCAAGCAGAGCCATCATCCGTAACATGGATAAGTGCATCATGTGCAGAAGGTGTGAAACAATGTGTAATGTGGTTCAGACTGTGAATGTTCTATCGGCAATTAACCGGGGTTTTGACACCTATATCGCTGCATCGATGAACATGACTATGAATGAATCCACCTGTGTCTTCTGCGGGCAGTGTGTAATGGTTTGTCCAACGGCAGCGTTAACTGAGGTTAGTCATATCGACAATGTATGGAATGTATTAAATGATAAAAATAAATTTGTAGTAGTACAGACAGCACCTGCGGTTCGAGTTGCACTGGGCGAGGAATTTGGAGCCAAACCAGGTACTGTAGTAACAGGGAAAATGGTTGCTGCTTTGCGCCGTCTTGGTTTTGATAGGGTGTTTGATACAGATTATGCAGCTGATTTAACAATTATCGAGGAGGCCACCGAATTCATTCACCGTCTTAAGAATGGAGGGAAATTACCAATTCTTACAAGCTGTTGTCCTAGTTGGGTTAAATTCTTTGAGCATCAGTTCAACGACATGCTCGATATCCCATCAACCAGCAAGTCACCTCATGAGATGTTTGGTGCAGTTGCAAAGAGCTATTATGCCGAAAAGATCGGAATTAAGCCGGAAGATATCTGTGTGGTCTCAGTCATGCCTTGTCTGGCGAAAAAGTATGAGGCAGCGAGACCGGAGTTGTCTAACAATGGTATGCAGAATGTAGACGAAGTAATAACAACCAGGGAGTTAGCCCGGATGTTGAAGGAAGCCAATATTGATCTGATGCAGCTGGAGGAAGAGGATTTTGACAATCCATTAGGAGAATCCACGGGTGCTTCCGTAATATTTGGAACCACCGGAGGTGTTATCGAGGCAGCTCTTCGAACGATATATGAATGGTTAACGGATAAGACTTTGAAGAAAGTTGAGTTTCATGACCTTAGAGGCTTTGATGGAATAAAGGAAGCTGTTGTAAAAATAAATGACATGGATGTCAAGATCGCTGTGGCCCATGGTCTTGGTAATGCCAGAACACTTCTTGAAAATATACGAGAGGGAAAGGCTGATTACCACGCGATAGAAATCATGGCATGCCCCGGAGGCTGTATTGATGGTGGAGGACAACCCTATCATCACGGTGATTTTGATGTGGTCAAAAAGCGTATGGAAGGTATCTATAAGATAGATAAGGAGAAGAAGCTTAGGAAATCCAACGAAAATCCATATGTCAAAAAGCTTTATGAGGAATATCTCGGTGAGCCCTATGGAGAGAAAGCACATGAACTGCTTCATACACATTATGAAAAGAGAAAAAAGATGTAGAATTGAAATGAATCTCGGAAGTTTGTTTTAGGCTACAAAAAACTGGATCAACTTATATATTATCTTTTGAACCAAGGATTTAGAGGTTGATCCAATATCATTATAAGTATTATTGTAAGATTATTTTTTGATACTTTGGCTTGCGTTCATAAATATGCAAGCCTATTTTGACTGTTTTATTACTGATTTGTTTGATTAAACCAACTGGTCTGAGCAATTTATTTGGCTAAGAACACCTTAATTTGGTCAAAGTATGTTGACATATAAGACATGATTTAATATAATGACATTTGATTTGATAAATGATAATGACAATCAATATCGATAATTTGTTCTTAATTATTCTTAACATAACGAATAAATCATGAAATTGGTATGTCGTTCGAAATTATCAATAAAACCATACATAAAAAAGGAGCGACATTATGAGAAAAGCAAAGTTTTTAAAGCTGAGCATATTCATGTCAGTGGTAGTATTATCATTAACAGCTTGTTCGAATGCAAACACAGGCACTAACACAAATACAGCGGAATCAAATAAGGTTAGTGAAGTGAAAGAGGAAACAGAGAATGCAACAGAAGCAGTTACGGAAGAGGTTAATGAAGTATCAGGCTCTGAGGTGGCTTCCGAAGTGGAGATTACAGATGCACACGGAACTGTTGTAGTGCCTGTAAATCCTGAAAAAGTAGTAGCCTTGGATAGTAGAGCATTTGAAACATTGGCAGCCTGGGGAATCGAATTAGCAGCAGCGCCAAAGGGTGTAATGTTGGAAGCTTCACCTTATGTAACCAATGAAGCGGTTCAAGATATCGGTAATCACCGTGAACCGAATCTCGAAATTATTGCTGCCATTGATCCTGAACTTGTTATCATTGGACAAAGATTTGCTGGTTTTTATGAAGATGTTAAAGCTCTTGTGCCAAATGCTGTTGTAATTGATCTTGATTTTGATGTATCAGAGACAGCAGAAAATCCTGGACAAAATTTAGTGGATGGTTTTATTAATTCTACGGTTACTTTAGGTAAAATATTTGATAAAAATGATGAAGCGGCACAATTAATCGCTGACTTTGAGAAATCAATTGCTGATGCAAAAGCAGCTTATAATGGAACGGATAAAATGATTGGCGTTATCGTATCAGGTGGAAATATCGGTTATTCAGCACCGAAATCAGGACGTGTATGGGGACCGATTGCTGATGTGCTTGGATGGGTTTCTGCCTTCGATGTTGATAATTCTTCTTCTAATCATCAAGGGGATGATATCTCTGTGGAAGCAATTGCACAAAGTAATCCGGATTGGATCTTTGTATTGGATCGTGATGCATCCCTATCAACTACGACAGATGCTGTTCCTGCTAGGGATGTTATTGATCATTCACCGGCTCTTCAAAATACAAAAGCGGTTACAGAAGGCAACATTGTATATGCTCCAAACGATACATACACGAATGAGTCCATCCAAACTTATCAAGAAATATTTGAGATTATTGCTAATAACTTAAGGAAGTAATAAAGGAGTATATGAGCGTGTTAAAAGAGAGACCTCATATAATGAAAGGGGCTGAGAATACTCAGCCCTTGCATTATAATCATCGATATTGGACGAAAGAATTTATATTAGCAGTGGTAATTGTAGCTATATTAGCCATGATATCATTGTTTACTGGTGTTTATGAGATATTTAAGCAAGACGATGGGCTTAGAATGATTTTTATTACCCGAATTCCTAGAACGGTATCATTACTCCTTACAGGGGCAGCTATGTCAATGTCAGGATTGGTAATGCAATTGATTACACAAAATCGATTAGTTGAGGCTACGACAACAGGAACCATTGAATGGGCAGGACTTGGCTTAGCTTTTGTGTATTTAATATTCCCAGCACCATCCTTATTATTGAGAATGGGAGGAGCGATTCTTTTTTCCTTTGCCGGAACGATGATTTTCTTCTTATTTTTAAAAAGAATAAAATTACGTTCTTCCCTAATTGTTCCTATTATAGGGATGATGTTAGGGGCAGTTATATCAGCGATATCTACTTTTATTGGATTATTATTTAATATGAGCCAAAATATTGAGAGTTGGTTTGTAGGCTCCTTTTCAGCGGTTCAAGTTGGTAGATATGAATATTTATGGATGATTATAGTAATTACAATCCTAATATTCAGATATGCAGATCGATTAACATTAGCAGGACTCGGTGAAGATGTTGCAACTAGTTTAGGGGTTAATTATAATCGCATCGTTATTTTAGGAACAGGTCTGATTTCTCTTGCTGTTGGTATTGTTGCGGCGGTAATCGGTAACTTGCCATTTCTCGGCTTAATCGTACCCAATATTGTTTCAATGTACAGAGGAGATGACCTTAGAAGCAATCTTCCTTGGGTATTTGTATTAGGTATGGGGACAATAACGATTTGTGATATTATTTCGAGAACGATTATTGCACCGTTTGAAGTACCAGTATCCTTAATATTAGGAACGGTAGGATCTGTTGTGTTTATTACTATTCTACTGAAAAGAAGGAGAAAACGATGAGCCAACTCTCATATTCAAATAATAAGGATAGAACAGCTAGAGCATTTCGGACAAAAAAAGAAGAAGGCTGGTATTGGATATTACTAACAGTCTTCATTCTGTTAGGCATTGCAGCAGCTTATGGTCTTCTTACTTTTAATAATCCAGTACCGGTGACTTCATCTTCTTTTATTCCAGTTGTGAAAAGGAGAATGGTAGCAATTGTTGCAATGATGATTGCTGCGGTATGTCAGAGCTTATCAACGGTTGCCTTTCAATCTATTACCAATAACAGAATTATAACGCCTTCTTTATTGGGATTTGAAGCACTCTATTCAACGATACAGACAGGTACTATGTTTTTCTTTGGTGCTAGAGCATTTATAAGGCTAACAAATCTGCAGTCATTTGTATTTCAAGTAATTGCTATGGTATCTATGTGTTTAATCCTCTATGGATGGCTATTATCAGGTAAATACGGTAACTTACAGCTTATGCTTCTAGTAGGTGTTATTATGGGGACTGGACTTAGATCCTTATCAAGCTTCATGAGAAGACTTCTAGCTCCATCAGAATTTGATGTATTACAAGCTAGATTATTCGGCTCCGTGAATAATGCTGATTCTAGCTACTTTGTAGTGGCTATTCCCGCTGTATTAGTAGCGGCTGCACTGATTATAGCCCATTCTAAGAAGTTAAATGTATTATCTCTAGGTAAGGATGTCTGTACATCACTTGGTGTTAATCACAAATTTAGTACAATTTATATATTAATATTAGTATCTGTTTTAATGTCAATTTCCACGGCTTTGGTTGGTTCCCTTACTTTCTTTGGATTTTTAGTAGCCACTTTAAGTTACCAGTTTGCACCAACATATGATCATAGGTATATCTTTCCAATGACACTGGCAATGGGCTTCTTGATATTAACAACCTCATATTTTTTCATGAATCACATTTTTAATGCGCAAGGTGTTGTATCAATTATAATCGAAATGTTTGGTGGTATTACATTTTTAATTATAATATTAAGAAAGGGTATTTTATGATAAGAATTGAGAATGTAAAGAAGGCATACAGTGATGAGGTTACAATAGGAACATTAGATATCGAGATTCCGAAGGCAGGTATTACTTCCTTAATAGGCCCTAATGGTGCAGGTAAATCAACAACTCTACTTATGATTGGTAGACTTCTTTCAATGGATGAGGGGAGAATCTCTGTAGCAAACATGGATATAGCTGATTCAAAATCAGGAGATTTAGCTAAGGTTTTAACCATATTAAGACAGGAAAATCATTTTATTACTAGACTTACCGTTAGACAGTTAGCAGGATTTGGACGTTTTCCATATTCTAAAGGTAGACTTACAAAAGAGGATGAGAAGATTATCTCTAAATACATAGATTTCCTTGGTCTGAAGGAGTTGGAGAACAGGTATCTTGATGAATTATCTGGTGGTCAAAGACAAAGAGCATATGTAGCAATGGTTTTATGTCAAGAAACAGAATATGTACTATTAGATGAGCCACTTAATAATTTAGATATTGCTAGATCTGTTCAGATGATGGAGCATTTAAGACATGCAGCCGATGAATTTGGACGTACAATTTTAACGGTACTTCATGATATCAACTTTGCTGCAAAATATTCAGATAGAATCTGTGCTATGAAAGATGGGAAAATTGCCGCCTATGGAACAGCTGATGCTATAATGAAGCCAGAGATTTTAACAAATATATTTGAGACTAAAATAGATGTAATTAACGGGCCTTATGGACCGGTTGCAATTTATTAATTAGATAAATGGAAATAGAATGATATTCTGGCACCCTAAGGGCTGTTGCAAAAGAAGCGTATTGCTTATACAACAGCCCTTAGGGTTATTTTGAGTCTATCAAAGAATAGATATCTAAGACATTAATTCGGTAATGGCTTTTTGCTTGATAATGACACTTAATGTGAATATATTATCTTTTGCAGAGAAGGAATACAACCCGTTATATTTCTTAGCAATATTCATAATACTCTTTGTACCAATTCCATGACCCTCGGCCTCAGAGACGGGGATATCATCTTGAAATTCCACCACCCCATCATAGGGATTCGTAATCTGGATATATAGTTTGCCATTTTTATGGTGACAGGATAAATGGATTTTCTTGTTTTCTCTTTCCCTAATTTGTTCGCAGGCGTGGAGGGCATTTTCTATGCCGTTTGCCAGGACGACACATAAATCGGTTGAATTAATGTGAATTTCTGCAGGGATTATGGCATCAACCACGAGATCTGTATCCATCCCTTTCGCCCTAGATACATAAGAGGAGATTATCATATTTGCACAATCGTTTTCACAAAATAACTGTACACTTGATTGTTCGATCTCATCGCAGATGCTCTTAATGTAATTACCTAATTCCTCGTAATCAGAAAGTGAGAGACAGCTGTTAACATACTGCAGATGATGTCTCAGATCATGCCGGTAGATAGCTGCCAAGGACTGGGAATTTTTTAGCTCGGATAAATGAGCTTGCATAGAATTCATTTGTAGAGTTAATAGGGCTTGCTCATTTTTCATTTTGAGCTGCTCGCTGATTTGCTTGAAAAATATAAAAATGATCAGGTAGGCAGAATAAATGATGGCGAGAAGCAAAACTCGAAAATAGGAGCTTTCCTGCCACGCGGCAAGACTGTAGTTAGATCCATCAGATAATAGCGATAATATGGAGTAGGTAATGGGCAAGGCACATAGTAATAGCCAATTGCTATGTAGATTCTCGAGTGCATAGTGAAAAAGAGGTGCGATTGATCGCTTTATGATTACAAGCATCAGGATATAAGCTACGATGAAGGCTGCAACCATGATATTCGTGGAATAATCAACAAAAGCACCCACAATAAATGGAAACAATAGAACGGGGGTTGAAAAAATAAAAGTAGAGAGATAAACAAAGAACAGCTTTGCTCGTCGATATCTTGAAAGCAGGAAATACACAACTATAATCGGAAGCTGAACAAGCGGGAAGTAATAAGACGTGAAGGTGGAGCGTCCATATACCCCCGCTATCAATATGCTTGGGATCAGGGATAGGGTGAAAACGACGATGGACATAATAAGCTTGAAGCGTTTTACCTTTTTGGGCCTGATGTCAAGTAGCATATACATAACTGAAAAATCATACAATATGACACACAAGGCGTAAATCATATCAGTTATTTTCATAGGCTTGATGCTCCTTAAAGGCGTAGGATATGTAGGCGGACTTAATGGCTTTATAATTTGCCTTTGCTACTGGGATAGAGCTACGAGACCTCATTACAATCTCCCTCTGTCCTAGGGTATCGATATAATCCAAATTAAGGATGTAAGATCGGTGTGGCTTTATAAAGTTTTGGTGATTAAGAAGCTCGTCTTCAAGCTCGACCATGGATCCAACTGCTTCAATCACCGATCCATCGATTATGTGATAGAAAATCGTTCTACCGATAACCTCAGCATATTCTAAACGATTGGTATAAATTCTGGTAAGCCCGGTTTTGCTTTTAATCAGAAAGCTAACGCCCTCAGCAACCTTGATATCGGCAATTACCTTATCCAGCAGAAGAACCAGCTTATCTTTCCAGATTGGCTTGATTGCATAATAAAAAGCACCTACAGTATAGGACTCTACGGCAAATTCGGGAGATGAGGTAGAAAAGATAATTTTAATATCCTGATTATATTGACGTATTTCTTTGGCGGCCTCCATTCCATTCATAAGAGGCATTAGTATATCTAATAGTAACAAATCGAATCGCTGACCACTTTCCATTGCTGCAATTAGGTCCACTGCGCTTTGGAAAGCAGCATATTCGATTTCGAGTTTATTCCTCTGCATAAAAATATAGTCATTAACAATTGAGACCATATTAGAAAGATCTGAAATATTATCATCACAAATTGCTATTCTCAGCATATTTGGCTCCTACTAGTTGTATTTGAAATGATTGTATCACATGTATATGGTAAAATAAAGTAATTTCTAGACACAATTTAAGACATCTTTTAAGCCTTTTAAGCCGAGTACCCCTCAATAATAAGTCATTTCATGCAAAAAGAACGTCATTTCATGCAAGCTACAGTTTTATGGATATGAGCTAAACTATAATATGTTTATATTTAAATATTATTACAAATAAAGGTTGGAGGAAAAGTGTATGAAGAAGAGTATTAAGATGAAAGTATTGGCCATTGCACTTGTATTGTCGGTAGCATTAACAGGACCGGTAACAGTACCTTTTATAGGCAATGTAGCAGTAGCTCAAGCGGCAACCGTTAAAATCAGCGAATCGAAGTTAACCATGGAGATTGCTGCGACCACAACCCTGAAAGTAACAGGTACTAAGAGTAAAGTAACCTGGAAGAGCAGTAACAAAAAAGTTGCATCGGTTACAAATAAAGGTGTCGTAACTGCTCAATCGGTAGGTACTGCCAAAATTACAGCAACCGTAAATAAGAAGAATTATACCTGTACTGTTACAGTTGTTTTGGGACCGAATCCTTACCAAGTAACTGCTGATTATCAGGAAATTCAAATGGCAGGACTAAGCTTTGTCGCTCCCAGTGCATATGAGGTATCAGGGGGGGAAGTATCAAAAGGATCCTACAAAGCAACATTAAGCGTTCCCAATTCATTATCAAACATTACAGTAATTGCTAATGTTACAGGTAAAAAAGCTTCTTCCTATGATGATGTTGCAGCCTCCCTTAAATCATTAAATGCTAAAGAATTACAAAAAAAGATGGATGCTACTTATGGTGCCGGTACAAGTGAAGTATCCGATTTCAACACCTTTGCATACGAATCACAGAACGGAACCACATCCTTTGCTTATAGCTTCTTATTAACAACGGAAACAGTTACCGGTAGTAGAATGATATCCTATAATCTCTCCATCGACGATTATAACATTGAAGTGATTACACTTGATGTTGAAGGCTATGATATTTATGTAGATGCTGAATATTTGATTGACTCTTTGATGTATCTTCCTCAGTAAACAACAAATCATTCATAGAGGAGCTGACCTAAAGACGATCGCGCTGCGTAGTAGCGCAGGATACGGTTTGTCGATACGGTCAGCTCCTTTTGAATGAAAGTGTAGGAAGAAATTATGACTTAACGTGGCGGAAAAAGTAATTCAAATGTTGAATAATGATATAAAGTGATATGTGATATGAGTTTTGGAGGAGAAAATAAATGAGAAAGAATCAGCTTAGTAGATTAATTTCGCTATTTCTTATTATTACTATGATAGGTTCCTTCGTTGCCTGTGGCGGTGATACGACCGATTCTACAAATACAACACCTACTCCGGCGATGGCTAACGACGGGACAAAGTCGATGAAGGAGGTAGCGGAATCCGTCTATGACACAGAATGGGCGATATACTGGTACCTATGTGGCAGTGACTTGGAATCAGGTGGCGGGGCAGCGACAATAGATATCTATGAACTAATGGATGCTCCACTGCCCGATAATGTGAAGGTTATCATACAAACAGGTGGGTCAAGCGTTTGGCAGAATGATATTGTAGATCCTAATTATATAGAACGATATGTATATGACAGCAACGGATTGCAGAAAATAGAACAGCAGCCATTAACCAGCATGGGAGATGAAGGGACTTTATCTAGCTTTCTAGACTTTGCAAAGACCAATTATCCGGCGAACAAGACTATGTTCTTGTTTTGGAATCACGGTGGTGGAACTGTGAATGGTGCTGCTTCAGATGAGTTATTTGGTGGAGATGCACTTGACCTGCAGGAGATGTATAATGCCTTCCAGGCCAATTATGAGTTGTCTACAGAAAATCCTCCTTTTGATATCATCGGCTTTGATACCTGTCTGATGGCAACGGTGGATGTGGCAGCTACTTTTTCTGATATAGGAAATTACCTAGTAGCTTCGCAAGAGATAGAACCGGGAAATGGATGGAATTATACCGGTTGGGCAACAGCATTGGCCGCAAACCCTGCAATGGATGCAAAGGAGTTTGGTACCATCCTTTGTGATACATACCAGTCCGGCTGTGAGTTGGTAGGTACACAAGATACAATAACATTATCCTTAACGAATCTTTCTAAAATTGCTTCCGTCCTGGCAGCTTATGAGGATTTTGGCAAGGAAGCGTTGGCCAATGCCTGTATCGACCCTTCCTTCTTCTCCTATTTTGGCCGAGTTGCAACGGGAACAGAGAACTATGGTGGAAATACGAAGGAGCAAGGCTTTACGAATATGGTGGACCTTGGGCACTTGGCAAGGCAATCAGCCGAACTTCTTCCAACGACCTCAAATAATGTCCTCACTGCGCTGGAGGACTGCGTGGAATATAAGGTGAGCGGACCCTATCGCCAGGAGGCAACTGGACTTTCCTGTTACTATTCTTTGAATGGTGATGTGGATGATTATATCGGATATGCTAATCTGGGTGTAGGAGAAGCCTTTAAGTATTACTATGCCTATGGCTTAACCGGTGAATTGTCCGAGGAGGGTATGAAGTTCCTATCGGAGATGAATTACGAAACCATTCAACCGATTGAGACACTGGAAACCCAGGGCTGGGAGAATCATTTACTTGATGTTGACAGTGAGGGAGCTGCAACGCTTACGTTAGGCGAGAAGGCAGCTAGTATCTTGAGCGGTATGTATATTCAGCTATATTATTTAGACATAGAGCAGGATTTGATGCTCCTCTTAGGTAGCGACAATGATTTATTTGCTGATTGGGAGACCGGCGTATTCAAGGATAATTTCCGTGGAGTCTGGGGTGCTCTTGATGGCAATCTGGTGAATATGGAGCTTTCCTATGAGGGCGAAGGCTATAATCTATATGCAGTTCCGGTATTAATAAACGGTGTGAATTATAACCTTATTGTAGTATATGATTTTGAAACGGCAACCTATACGATACAAGGAGCAAGAAAGCCAATTGATGAAAGTGGTATGGCTGATAAAAACCTGTATTATCTGGTTGAGGGAGATGTTATTAAAACCATCCATTATGCTATGTCAATCTCAGGAGAGGATCAGGAGTTTATTCCGGTGGAGATTGATGAGATCATTTGGGATAATAATAAGACCTTTGAAGAGATTGAGCTTGGTGATGGTGTATTCATGCAAATGTTTGAGATGAGAGATATGCAAGGCTATTCCGCTTATTCTGATGCTATCATGTTTGAAACAGTAGATGGAGTAATTACAACAACAGTAGGTTTTACGGAGTAATCTAAGCAGTAATAATAAGAATACCACCTGAAGACTATCAAAAGTATTCAGGTGGTATTTCTTGTATTCGTGACAATAGAAGGTTCACGAAGCGAGATGCAAGCAAATACTCCATTCACTTTTTATAATTAGTAAGATGATACAATGATTGAATTAGTATGCTACAAATGTTATTCTTATGTAGAAAAACATTGTATATGTCAGTTTTAGTACATTTACTTATGAGATAGAATTATATAAAAGGAGAATTTGAGCTATGCTTCAAGATAATAAGCAGTATGCAAAGAGAAAACTAGCCATAGGACATACGAATACAGAGATACCGCTTGAAGCTTTAAAAAGATACTTTGGCTACGATTGTTTTCGTGAAGGACAGGAAAAACTGGTTCATAGCATCTTATTCGGAATAGATACCCTCGGCGTCATGCCGACGGGAGCTGGGAAATCTATCTGTTTTCAAGTTCCTGCACTTATCATGAAGGGTGTCACAATCGTTGTATCACCATTGATTTCGTTGATGAAGGATCAGGTATCGGCCCTGAATCAAGTAGGGATTCATGCGGCCTATATCAATAGCTCTCTATCTCCAAGACAGGTTAGTTTGGCCTTGCAGTATGCGAAGGAAGGAAGATATCAGCTTATTTATATCGCACCGGAACGCCTAGAGACAGAGGAATTTCTTGATTTTGCTCTTAATGTTGAAATATCGATGATTACTGTCGATGAAGCACATTGTATCTCACAATGGGGTCAGGATTTTAGACCAAGTTATTTGAAGATTGTCCGTTTCATCGAGCATCTACCGGTACGTCCGGTAATCAGTGCTTTTACTGCAACAGCTACCAAAGAGGTTATCGAGGATATTATTTGTGTATTGGGACTTAGGAAGCCGGAAGTGGTGGTTACGGGTTTTGATAGAAAAAATCTTTATTTCGAGGTTCGTACTCCAAAGAATAAGGATTCGGAAGTACTGGATTATGTATATAAACACCAGACACATTGTGGAATTATATATTGTGCTACACGTAAAAGCGTGGATGAATTACAGGAACTTCTCATTAGAAGGGGAATCAGTGCGGCGAAGTATCATGCAGGGATGAGTGATTCAGAACGAAATGAGAACCAAGAGGATTTTATCTATGATCGAAAATTAGTTATGGTTGCAACTAATGCATTTGGTATGGGAATCGATAAATCGAATGTAAGGTATGTAATTCATTATAATATGCCAAAGAATATGGAAGGGTATTATCAGGAAGCCGGAAGAGCGGGGCGTGACGGGGAGGAAGCAGAGTGTATCTTGCTTTATGGAGCAAAGGATGTGCGAATTAACCAATTCCTAATCGAGAATGGAAATGCAAATGATGAGTTATCCGATATACAGAAGGAGCAAATCCGGGAACGCGATGAAGAACGTCTGAAAATAATGACCTATTACTGCTTTACTAAGGATTGCTTGCGGGAGTATATTCTGCGTTATTTTGGTCAGCTTGGAGAAAGCTGCTGTGATAACTGTTCCAATTGTCTTACACAATTTGAGGAGATGGATGTGACGGAAGTCAGCAAAGACATTATTGGATGTATAAAAGATTGCGGTCAGAAGTTCGGAGTGAATGTAATCATAGCAACTCTCATGGGAAGAAAGGTGGCAAAGCTTACCTCGAACAATATGATTCATAGCGCTTACTATGGAAGGCAGGCATCAGTGAGTGAGAATTATCTTAAACATATTATGAATAAATTGGTTATTGATGGATTTCTGTATCTTACGAATGATAAATACTCGATTATAAAGGTGGAGAAGTCTGCGCAGAGCATTGAAATGGATAAAACCAGAGTTATTATGAAGCTTGCGAAAGAAGAACCAATACAAGTAAATTACAAAACCAGCAAAATACGACATAAATCAGAGCTATTAACCTCCAAAGGTCTGAATTTGTTCGAACATTTGCGGCAGGTGCGGTTACGTCTTGCAAAAGAGGAGAACATGCCACCTTACATTATTTTTTCGGACAAAACACTGACCGATATGTGCAGAAGATTGCCCAGTGACAAAAAGGAAATGCTGATGGTCCTGGGGGTTGGAGAGAATAAATTTGATAAATATGGCCAGCAATTTATCGATGCCATAGCAGAATTTATACAGGGTAATAAAAAAGGAATATGTTATGAACAAGAACAGGTAGAAGTTAAATCTTCGCAAAGCATTAAGACGAAAAAAATCAAAACGGATTTCTATCTGACCGATGAAATGAAGCAATCGTTTACTCCCGCAGGAACGAGTACAATCAGTCAATATGTGGAGAAGTTGAATGAACTTCGAGATGAGCAGAGAATGAAAAGATTAGCAGGATCGCATTTGACAGTCAGACTGAAGGAAGCTGGTTATCTTGAAGAACGATATAACTCGTCCCTTGGAAGAAATGTAATGACAGTAACGGAAAAAGGGACTAAAATCGGAATCTCAGCCTCCAAGCGTATTAGTGGAAAGGGAAATGAATATGAGGTGCTGATGTATAATGAGGAGGCTCAAAAATACTTGCTATCATTTGTGAACGAAGCAACAGGCCAATAGAAAGTATTGTTTTCTACTATTTTGACTGAGTTTTTCATGACAGATGAACTAAGAAAGTATTGAATCATTTAAAGCTACCACATATTTTGACGGTACATAAGAAGAAAGTGTTGAAATTCAGAAGGTGGAGAATTTATGGAAAAGCAAAATTATTTATTTTTAGGTTCCTCAATTACTTATGGAAGTGGAAGTTTCGGTATTTCTGTAGCTGATATGTTTGCAGAAGATTATGCACAGATCGAATTCCTCCAATCTGTTGAGGGGCAAGAGGTAAGAGGAGTTAAGTATTTAAGAAGATTAACAACTTTAAATGATGATAATCTTAATGAATGGCAAGGTTCGTATCGATGTGACGATTTATGTCTCGTGATGCAGGGTAATGGTACTGCATTTTTCAATACAAAGCCAATCAGTTATACGCTGGAAGGTAATACTGCATCCGTTGAGCCGTTTGGAGATTATATTAATTTCTCAGTACATTTTAATCATAGCGATCATGTCTATAAAGCGGCCTGCAACGGTTATAAGTTATCATATGCAACCACTGCCACATCACCAAAGACAACTTCCTATGTTCATTTATTATTAATGATGATCAATCAACATAAGTTAATTACAAGCAGTCCTGACGGTATGGGTACACTAGTGAAAGACTATGATGGTCAAACCATAAACCAAGTATTCATTCAGCTTTCAACCAATGATGCCGGCCAGACGGATACGGTTTTTGGTGATATCAATGAAGAAGAATTAGATGTTACTACGAGTTATGGCAGCATTCGATATCTTATAAAACTATGTAAGGATACTTGGGGTAAGGATTGTAAGATTACATTTTTTGTATGTCCCAGGTGTGACATGCCCGGTAGTTACGGTACAAGATATGCAACTCTTCGGGAAGGTTTGTTGTCATTAAGGGATAGGTTTCAAAACTTTGATGTGATTGATCTTTGGAGTAACGACGAAGCGACTTCACTCGTGAATAGTGTAACCTACTCTACCTACCTGAATCCGGATAAAGTTCATCCGACAGAAATGGGTTATGAGAGAATTTTCTTTCCGGAATTCAGGAGATATATGGATCTTAGGAACAAGTTCTGATAAATTATCATCAGAGTTTATGACTGGCCCTATCTACAGCATTTTATCGTCATTTGTTCGACACTGTCGTCAGCTACAACCATAATACTAGGGTAATCCCTCTTCAACTCAATCAGGTTCTTGCGTTTATGCCCAATTACCTGTGATAGATCCTTGGGATTGCATAGGATTTTTATCACCGATGAATCATTAACGGTAACGTTTTGTGTATTTAATATTTTCTTTATACAGTCCAGAAAGTAAGAACTTTCTACAAGCTGTCGAAAGGCAGGGTGAAAGGGTCCGTATATGACCTCCTTCCCTTCGGCGATCAGGTCGGTTGGTTGTAATCCCATTCGTATGATGGGTATTTGACTTGACAAGAACACCTGATACATTTCCTTTGTCCAGTCAACGGCTGTTTCCAGCGATAAAGGTTGATATATCCCTCCTTGAGTAAGCTCTAGTAACTTTGTCTCCTTAATGACAAGTGTCGGATAGATGCGAACAAACTCCGGCTTTAGTAAAGCCGTAAGCTTAGCGGACAGAATGGACCGTTCTTTTGTATCCTGCGGCAAACCAACCATTAATTGTATTCCAAGACGAAATCCATAAGCATGAATAAGATGAACAGCTTCATAGACATCCGTAACCAGATGCCCTCGGTTCGAGGCCTTAAGAACCTCCTCATCCAAGGATTGCACCCCAAGCTCTATGGTATCTACCTCATAAAGTCTAAGGCGGTCAAGAATTTCAATGTTAATATAATCTGGTCTGGTCGACAAGCGAATGGCTTGTATTTTACCTGCCTTTTTATACTCATGTGCCAGCTTCAGATATTTCTCCTGAAGAGTGGCATCAATTCCTGTAAAGCTCCCTCCGAAGAAGGCGATTTCAACATAAGCATCATCATCCAGCGTAGAAGAGTAGGTCTTAATCTGCTCGGAGACTTCAGGGAGAGTCATCGCATCAGCCTTTGCGGTGATCTTTCTTTGATTACAAAAAACACAATCATTGGGACAGCCCTCGTGTGAGATAAAGATAGGGATATTGACATGCTTTTGTTTACTCGTTTTTTCTATGCTTTTCCTTTTCGGATGGTCAAAAATAAGGACGGAACCAATATCCGTTAAGGGAAATTCCTTAAAGTAAAGTAAACTCTTATGAGATGCCTCAAGGAATTCAGTGATTCTTAAGAAGTCAGGATGCTGACTTAAATCTCCGTGAAACACAATTGTGTCTTCAAAGCTAGCGCTGGCTCCTCCTAGGAAGCCGTTGTCTTTTCCCCCAAGCAATACATGTCCCGGCTGAATCAAAAGTGCGTTCATTTGATCCTTTACTGCTTTATAGATACCTTGATCTGCAGTTATCACGGTATTATCATTTACAATCACAGTAGAGCATTTGGTATAGCCTTGCTTTACCTGGATTAATTTCTTATGAGTATGCGAGCTATGCATGGCAAGCAGAGAATCAGTATAGTCAAGATTATGAATAAAGAAATCCTTAGTGATCACTGCATTATAAGCGATGTCCTGGGGATAAACCGCAGAAAGCTTGGAGGTACCTACGACATAAGGGACACCCAAGTCATCCAGTTGTTTATATATATTGGTATCAGCATTCTCGTCAATAATTAATGTGTCGTCAATAATTGATATTACCAGATCAGGATGACTGCTGGTTCTACTCTCGAAGCGATCATCCTTAGGAACGAGGATCACAGTTCCTCTGGTTTTCAAATAATCGATAAATGCTCTGTCTGCGAGTTCGGATACGAAAATTATCTTCATAAAACTATGGCCTTTCTGATATTGTCGTACATGAGAGACAATCTTATTAAAAAACACCTATATAACTAAATTGCAATACCTGAGTTTTGGATAAATACTCGTTATTCTAGAACATAATACCACAGATACAGAAAAAAGTATCGTTATAAATTGAATTCAATAATGATATTGATAATTGAGAAGGATATCCTGATGAACATACGCAAATGGAAGGAAAGAGCATCTATAAAACTGAAATCATTGAATTTATGTACTCAAAATGGTATGATTGCTGTATTCAGCTTTTATTAGAGCTGTAGCAGAAAGGAATACCAATGAAAGCTAAGTTAAAACGAATGTATATAAAATTGTTTCATTCAAGTACAATATTTACGCAATTGGTAATTTTTACAGTTGTTGTAAGTGTAGTTCCAATTATGCTAATTGGTTTTTCGCTTTTTCAAAGAATAAGTAATATGGTAACAGAAGAATTGGTGAATTCTCATTATCAGCTTGTCGCTCAATATACCTCGAATTTAGAAAGTAACTTGTATCAATATCGGGACAGCTTATCTGCAATTTCAAATAATACGATTATTTTAAATACAATGAGAGATAAGACGGATGAGAAAAATCCATATATTAGGGGTAATAATGTAAGTATCGAAGTAAATAAATCGTTGAGACTTGAGAGCAAAGAGCTTCGAAATTGTATGATTTATTCTGATATAGAAGAGAATAAAATTTATGGTAGTAGAATAGCCATGATGGATGGGGCAAGTAAAGAAATATGGTATATTTATAAAAAAGCCTTGAAAGAAGATTATTTCATATACTCGGCCGTGGATGGGAAGAATATGATTCTTTCGTTGATTCAGAATATAGTACATATTGATTTGTCGAATTATAAGAAAGAATATATTGGCTTTATTAAATTGGATATTTACATGAATCGATTATTTCAACCAACCTCCGATGATAGTGAACAGAACTATTCTTATGATGTAATTGTATTAGATGGATCGGATAATATCGTTTATTCCTCCAATCCAAGCTACAACGATATCCTATCGGAATTATCCTACGAACAACTACAAAATAATAGAATTAATTATTTCAAAGATACGATGGTGTGCGTTGACTATGAACATAATTACGACCTTAGATTAATTTTCCTGTTTAACAATAGTCAGTTGAGCTTTAAGAAGGCTGAAATGCAAAAGACGATTTTGCCGATCTTTGTTATTGTATTTATTGTTATATTGTCTACTGCTTGCATTTTTACACAAGGATTTTCAAAGAGAGTTGCTAAATTAATTCATAAAATTAAAGTGGCAGAGACCGGTGATTTAACAATTACCGAAGAATTGGAAGGCGATGATGAGATTGCTGTGCTAGATAAACAGTTCAATCATATGCTTCTTAAGCTAGATAACTTAATCAAGAAAAATTATGTTCAGCAATTAGAGAGAAAGGAAAGTGAGTTTCGAAATCTGCAGCTGCAGATTAACCCGCATTTTCTTTATAATACCTTAGAAACCATAAGTTCCATTGCTGCTGTGAAGCAGGCATTCATAATCTGTGATCTTTGCGAAAAGCTGGGTGAGAATTTCCGTTATAGCTTGGGAAAGAATTATGGTGAATTTGTAACAGTAATGCAGGAGCTTCAACATACTCAGAATTATGTATATATTCAAAAAACCCGATTTGGTAATAAGTTCGAGGTTTTTTATAATGTTGACCCGGAGGTTGAGAACAAATTGCTGTTGCGTTTTATTCTACAACCGATTGTTGAAAACGCAATTGTTCATGGACTAAGTAACATTTCAGGAAAGGGTACTTTAGAGATATCGATAAATAAGGCAAATGAAATGCTCGTAATCAAGATTGAGGATGATGGTGTTGGTATGTCTATGGATAAAGTGGAGGAACTCAATCGCTATATTAATGATAGGAGTGATACCGATCAAAAAAGACAGAGTATCGGTATCAGGAATGTAAACCAAAGAATACAATTAGCCTGCGGAAATGAGTATGGTATTATCATAGAAAGCTCTGAAAACCGAGGCAGTTGTTTTACTATTAATCTACCAATGATGCAATAAGGGGGACTACAGATGAATAGAAGTATTTTAATCGCTGACGATGAAGAACTGATAAGGCAAGGAATTATAGCCAGACTGGAATATCTTAACCTGAAGCCTGATCGTCTTTATGAGGCGGAAAGTGGACTTCAGGCAATCGCTCTCTTGGAGCATCACGATGTGGATATTGTTATTACTGATATTCGAATGGGTGATATCGATGGGTTAACCTTTATTAAGCAGGTACAACCTATTTATCCGGATATCCAATTTATTATCCTTAGCGGTTATGCTGAGTTTGAATATGCGGAGCAAGCAATACAGCTGGGTGTAAAGGCTTATTTGCTGAAACCAATATCCACGGATTCGTTAAAAAAAGCGATTGAGGATGTACTTGCTAAGATTGATGAAAATGAGAGCTTGCAACAAACGTTGAGAGAAGGAGCTCGTACCATAGGGGAAAAGAAGGAGTATCTTTTTGATAAAAATGTAAATGAACTATTAAGAAAAGCAGATACAATAAATGACATAAGGAATATTACGAAAAGTGTATATCAAGAATTTCCGATGGAAAACCGTTGGCTAATCGTATCAATCATCAATATAGATGTGGAAAGCTATGAGCAGAAATTTTTTGAATATAAGGATATTGATTTAATCAAATTTATCATAAAGAATATATTCACAGAACTGCCTTCACAATACACAAAAAAAATTGTTAATAACATGACGAATAGGAATCAATTATATGCTCTCATATCACATACGAATAAAAACCAGTTACGTATAGAGGTTGAAAAACTTTTTATGAATTTACAGAGCATCCTTATGAAAAACATGAGGATTTCTTTAACCTACGGTATCAGCTCTGCTACGAATTGCATATCAGAGACCTGTAATAAGGAGGCGCAGGAAGCCCTCCTGCAAAGAATGATTCATGGGAAGTCAAATCTGTATTTTTATGATGATATTAAGATGTTATCAACTGGTCAAATTCCTGTTTCGGAACTTCATATGCTGCGACAATATATCGAGAGGCATGATGCGGGTAATGTTGAATTTTTGATTAATGATATTTTTTCGGATGAGAATATTAAGAAGTATAATGTGACCTATATTCGTATTGCTTGGGCCCGCATCATTAATATATTATTAAATGTTGCGAGCCCAACTTATACGGATAATGCAAAGAATATGGAAAAGCTTGTATTGAACTTTGAGGTATTTGATTCTTTCAAATCCATGGACGAGCTGCGAAGTTATTTGTATCTGCTCATATTGGACTGTATTCAAGTGAGTGCAGATATCGATAATAATGCTAGGAACAAGATAAAAATAGGGATCAAATATATACAGGATAATTATAACAGGGATATCGCTATTAACGAATTAGCTGAAAAATTTGCGATTAGTCCGAACTATTTCTCCACTATTTTTAAAAGGGAAACAGGACAAACAACCGTGAACTATATCAAGGATCTTCGTCTGAAGAAAGCTTGTGAATACTTAGTAAATACGAATAAAAGCATTGTCGATATCTCAAAAGAGATAGGCTATGAAGATAGCCAGTATTTTTTTCGAGTATTCAAGAAAGCAACCGGACGAACACCGCTGGAATACCGGAGAATGCACCAAAAGTAGCTACGTTAGAACTATGGTAGGTGCTACGGTGACTAAATTCTCAATTTGAGTATCCTTTTGATATAGCTTTGGTAATAGGATCGTTTCGTTATCGAATTCTTTATAATCAATAATAAGAGGAGTTTTAACAGAAATTCGTTTTGTTAGAATTCCTTTTTTTGTACGCACAGTGATATAATACGGGTCAGAATCCATATGAATAAATCCAGGTTTATTCGTATCTTTTATCATAAAGGTTATAGTGGTTTGTTCTTTGTCAAGCTGAGCCTCAAGGATAGGGCCTTTTGTAATCCAGGTTCTTTGATTACGTATTGCTGTCTCTAATTCTTCTTCAATTACACCACCTTGTGTTCCTTCAATGAATGTGGCGTATTGATTTTTCATATCCCATTTTCCATGCAGGTCCATACCACAGGTAAATGCAAGTGGATAACCCTGCAATACTAAATCCTCCCACCACTGAAGTCCACGTTCATTTACCTCATGGAGAGGCTCCGGATTATTGAAGATTTCTATGAAATCAAAGGAATGATAATCAGTGATGTTCATATCAAAACGGCAGCCACGAGCAAAGGGATGACCATAGGAAAAGGGATGAGCTACGCCCACAATTGCACCTTTCGCTTTGGCATCAGCAAAAAGTAATTCCGGTTTATGAAGATTGATGTTCTCCCAGGGGACATATTCCTTGAGATTAAGACAGAGTATATGTCCATAATAGGTCGTGTATTCCATGCCATAGATACATGCAATCGAAAGATTTCCTTGTTCGATAAAAGCTTTTATTTTAGCGTGTCCTGATATGGTATTGTGATCCGTGATAGCAAAAGCATCTACCTGGTCCTCAGCCATATATTCCAATAATTCAAGCGGGGTGAGACTGCTATCAGACTCAGTTGTATGATTATGTAATTCTAAGCGTTTATACATAAAGGCCTCCTTTTATATCTTTTGTTATCAATTTACCGCAAGAGTAACCTGGTAATGGGTATCATCCTGTATCACGTTAAAGATAACTAAGGTGATTTTGATAACACCGTTGATGCTTTTTTGTGGGATACAGCCTTCACTGGTATACTCTGGCGAATAGAGCATATGGCGGGTGGTAAGCTGCTTGTGGACACCTCCGATAAAGACATCGTTCATAGTTGCCAGTGTATGAATTTCTGTCTTCATACCTTTAAGAGCGTCTGTTATTTTTTCATCCGAAGACGTCTCTGAGCTATACGCACCATTGCAGGCAGCGATAAGCTCCGTTTTTAAATCCTCGGTGATCGTTGTATAATGCTGCTTGTCAAAAGTAAAGGCAATATCCATCTCGCTATATTCTTGATCAAGGCAGACAGTATAAGAAATCTGTCCTACAAATCCTTTGTTTAGAATACCTCCAACATTATAGATGGTCTTCATAATAAACTCCAATCTGTCACTCTGTGACGAAACCATATTTTTTTTGATCTTTTCCTAGACATGGCTTATAGTTCACTATTATTCAAAACCACTATATGATTCCCAGGGTTTAAATAGTTACCATGAAGTTCAATATACTACTCTAAATTTATAGATTCAAGATGAGTAAAGAAAGTTATAAAAATGTCCACTATATTATGGAGAATTGTCCATTGTTAGGGTAGTACATCTTTTATAAGATTATGATAGAAAATAGGATAAGGAGATGCGACTGCTTGAAAAAGGAACTGTTTTTTAATCAAGGAAAATTCAAAATACTTCAATTTACGGACCTTCACTTTAGTGAAGATAGTGAACTGGATCATTGCACGATAGACCTTATGGAAAAGTTAATACGTGAGGAAGCACCCGATTTTATCTTCATAACCGGAGACACGGTGTATGGGCCGAATAATGATAAATATATTACAAAAGCGCTACAGCCGGTTCTGGATTCTAGGATACCGTGGAGTCTTACCTTCGGCAACCATGACACGGAGGAGGGGGTGGATTATGCTCCTTTATTTAATATCATTAGCAGCTTACCTAATTGTATGACATACAATGCAGATACCTCCATCAGTGGTACAGGGAATCATTATTGCGAAGTGAAGAACCTACAGGGTGAGACAAAATGGATTTTATTTGGGATTGATAGCGGCAATTACAACCACCTTCCCGATATAGAAGGCTATGATTATGTCAAGAAGGATCAAATAGATTGGTTTTGTAATGTGATTCGAGATTTTGAGCAGGAAGGGAAACCGTTTTCTGCCCTTGTATATATGCATATTCCCTTGCCGGAACACAAGGAGGTCTGGGATACACAGATTTGTTTTGGTAAAAAAAACGAGGAGGTCTGTTGCCCCTGTATCAACTCTGGATTCTTTGCAAATATGTTGGAAGCAGGGCATACCAAGGGGGTTTTTGTAGGGCATGATCATGTTAATGATTATTTTGGAAGTCTACATGGAATTACGCTAGGGTATGGAAGGGCTACCGGGTATAACACCTATGGTAAGGACGGTTATAAAAGAGGAGCCAGAATTATTATACTTGATGAAGATAATACAGAGGCCTTTGAGACTTACATTCGTCTAGAGGACGGAATGGTGATTATGGAGCCAAAGAAGCATGAGCCGAACAGGAGGGGAGACAGGGAAGAAGCTGGTAACCTTTAATAATACTGGATATGTGTAGAAATATACACTAAATAAAAAAGTTTTGTCCATTGCGAGAGCTCGTTAATTTTTTTTATAATAGGTTCAGATTTAAGGGAGGAGGAACATCATGTTGACTGGAAGTGTAAGACAAAGACAGCGAAAGCTTACGAATAATACTTCACCAGGGAAAAGGCTCTTGAAGTATTGGCCGCTTTATCTTATGTTATTGCCGTGTATCGTTTATTACATATTATTATGCTATGTTCCTATGAGCGGAGTAGTGTTGGCTTTCAAAGATTACTCTTTTAAAAAGGGAATATGGGGAAGTCCGTGGGTAGGATTTCGATATTTCAGAACATTCTTTACAAGCTACGATTGTATCCGCTTGATACGGAACACCTTATCGGTTGGTTTTATTAAATGTATTTTGGAATTTCCTTTTGCAATTATTTTAGCTTTAATGCTTAATGAAGTTCGCAGTATGAAGTTTAAAAGAGTGAGTCAGACAATTACTTACTTACCGCACTTCTTGTCCTCCGTAATTATTATTACTATGATCCAAAGGGTATTAGCACCCAACACAGGTGTTATAAACCAGATTATGGGATTATTCGGTGGCGATTCAAGTACCTTTTTTATGATGAAAGCAGAGTACTTCTTCAAATTACTGTTTACGATGGATATATGGAGGAACATCGGATGGGATTCCATTATCTACTTAGCAGCAATCAGCGGTGTGGATATGTCCCTCTATGAAGCGGCGAGCATTGATGGCTGCTCGAAGCTTAAGAAAATGTGGCACATCACGCTTCCGAGTATTCGTGGAACGATTGGACTTCTCTTCATCATGGGAGTGGGTTCCCTGTTGTCCTCGGGATTTGAACAAGTATGGTTATTGCGTACACCGGGAAATATGGTTTATGCAGATACACTAGATACCTTCGTAGTACGTATTGGTTTAATGGGCGGACAATTTGGATATGCAACAGCCATCGGACTAATACAAGGTATTGTAGGACTAGTTTTAGTTGTTGGATGTAATAAATTATCCAGGAAGTTTACGGAAGTAAGTCTATGGTAAAGGGAATGCTCTCTACTGCTTCAAGAGCGCAGAGATACATATAAAAAGGAGGATTATTATGAAAAAAAGTACTTTGAAACGCCTTATTACCACAATGTTGGCAATCTCATTGGTTGCATCAAGTATGGCTGGGTGTAGTAAAACGGACAGCACAGACAAAGCCAACAAGGGTACTACAACTAATGAAACAACGGATGCAGCAAAAGATGCAACCTCAGGAGACACAGCATCTGACAAACCGGATACCTGGATTGCGGATCGAACAATCACAGTTCAGGCCTATGTAAGCGATATTTATAACACTTTGCCAGAGGATCCAAACAATACCCTCGTGATGCAAGAACTTACGAAACGTACCGGTATCAAGCTGGATATTCAGTTCACACCAGGAGATAGTGATTCTGCTATATTAGCCTCTCAGTTAGCAGCAGGAACAATCCCGGATGTTATTGTTAATTACTTAAATAACTCAACAAGAAAAGAATTTCCTTTGTTGTTAAAGGCAGCTCAAGAGGGTATGTTTGCAGATGTTGCTCCCTACATGAAGGACTCTAAGGTATACAGCCGTTATTTAGAAGAAGGTTATTTACCGACTGATACCTACAAGAACATTACTTTCCGTGACGAATTTAACGGTGCAGCTTATATCATGCACTTATCCATTCCTGCTGTAGATAGAAGTCTTGAATACAATCCTCAGGATGCATACATTGGTGGTATGTACATTCAGAAATCTATCGTAGATGCACTCGGAATTGACCCAACAAAGATCAATACGCAGGATCAATTTTATGATTTATTAAAAAAGATCAAAGAAGCTGGTTTTAAGGATGATAATGGTAATGACGTTTATCCGTTAGGACCTAAGTATTGGGGCGGCTCACCGGATGCTTTGGATTATGTCCTAAGAGAATTCAACTGGGGTGTCAGTGATGCTTATAACATTACCGAGGATGGAACTATTCTGCATGAAGCTGATACAGATTATGTATACAAGAAGATTAACTTTTTTAGAAAGCTTCTTGAAGAGAAATTAGTAAATCCAGAATTCTTTACTATGGATTCCACTCGTGCTGAGGAAGTATCAAAGACTCATAATTCCGCAATTATTGCTGATGTTCATAATTATGTAGATATTATTTATCAAACAGATGATTGGGTGCCGCTGGGACCGATCAATGATATTGCTGGAGATACTGCCAATGTTGTAAGTGGTAAAACCGGATATGGCTCATTTGCTATCTCTTCAAAGGCTGAAAATCCGGAAGAAATCTTTAAATTCTTTGATTACCTTTCAACAACAGAAGGAAAGCTTCTTTGCGAATATGGGATTGAAGGTGTTACCTATACCATGGTGGATGGTAAACCGGTTATGACAGAGGAAGCATTACAAAAGATTAATGAGGATGATAAGGATTACATGATTAATAAAATTGGTGCAGCCTTTGGTGGTTCAGGATTACACTTCTTTACCTTTGTGCAGACCAATAATGATCCTATCGCGGATTTTGGTGAGAGCCGTCCGGGTGCAGCTTCTAGTACTACTTATGCGAAATCAGTAGAAATAGCAACAAACTATCCACGTACCTATAAGTTAGTTCCAGGTCTTAAGGCCACTGCTTTCTTATCGGCGGATTCTATGACAGAAGTGAAGGCTCAGATGTCCTTATTAAATTATAAGGAAATGTTAGTTCAGGCTATGTATGCAACTAGTGATGCTGAGGTTACATCAATTGTTGAGTCCTTCCGCGCTCAGTTAAAGTCAGCAGGAAACGATCAGTTTACAGAGTATCTAAAACAGCTTTATACAGAAGATAGTACATCAATTATTTTTTATACAAAATAGTTTTAAGATGAATTCCTTGCCTCTGCTGTCTTCCCGCAGCAGAGGCATTAAGAAAGGTTAAGGTGTATCTGCATGAAACAGAAAAGTAATAATAGGAATTATTCCAAGGGAAAAATCAGGGCGAGTCTTTCTGAGAATATACTACAAGCAATGATTTATCTTATACTGATTGCACTTTGCCTTGTTATAATTCTTCCTTGTATTAATATTGTAGCCTTATCCTTTAATGACGGAAAAGATGCTGCAAGGGGAGGTATTTACTTTTGGACGAGAGTGTTCACTTTAGACAATTATAAAGAGGTCTTTAGTGATGGAAGTATTACTAGAGCATATAAAATAACCATCGCACGTACCTTTATCGGTACCTTGTTGAGCCTGTTTGTTACTTCTCTGGCAGCTTATTCCTTAAAAGATAAGAGTCTGCCCTTAAGAAAAATCATCACATTCCTTATTACCTTTACCATGTTATTTAGTGGGGGTATGATACCTACTTATATACAGTATAATAAATTAAATTTATTAAATAATTTTTCGGTGTATATCATTCCTGGTTTGGTAAGCGTTACCTATTTATTGATGATGCGATCATTCTTTGAAACGATACCGGACAGCTTGGAGGAATCAGCGAAGCTGGATGGTTGTGGATACTTTAAAATATATGGAAATATTATCATGCCTTTGAGTAAACCGGTACTCGCGGTTGTCGGCTTGTATACCGCAGTTAATCATTGGAATGATTGGTTTTCGGGAGCTTTTTATATGAATTCAAGTAAATTGTGGCCAGTACAGACAGTCTTACAGCAGATGCTTTCAAAGTCAATGGCGAATCAACAGGAGATATCTTCTGCGGCACAGGCAATTGCACAGAATGCGAATAATGTTACCACAGACTCCTTGAAGATGGCGGCTGTTGTAGTAACCACAGTTCCGATCCTTTGCATCTATCCCTTTGTTCAGAAATACTTTGCAAAGGGTGCTATGATCGGTGCAGTAAAAGGTTAATTCATTCATAAGAAAATAAGTATGATTTGAATGTCAAAAGCCTATTATAGATAATGTTTCGTCAATTTGCACAATTTCATATTTTGATAACATGATAAAGAATATAATTCGTTCGCAACACGCTCTCGCTTGTATGAGTCACGTAATGGTACGTAAGGTCCTAAAATACAGGACCTAAGTACCAACGGACTCATACAGTTGCTTATCAAATTATATTCTTCATCACACTAAAAGTCTAGATAGAGATGTGCAAATTGACGAAACCAAGTTATATGTAAGGCTTTTGACACTCAAATCAATTAAAAAGAATATAGATTCTTTACCGACGTTAATTAAGAATACTTAAAGGTTATTTTTTAGGGAAACGGAGGTAAAGAATTTTTTATAATTTGGGAGGTAGAAAGTGACAGCTAAGAAGTGGGATGCATTCATTTATGGTGATTTAAATGTTGATATCGTAATACCGGGAGTGGAGCATTTGCCATTGCCCGGACAAGAAGATGAAGTGGAAACTATGAATACTTATGTTGGTGGGGGAGCCGCTCTTTTTACCCTGGGACTTGGAAAACTAGGATTGAAACCGGTCTTTCAAGGGACCATCGGAGATGACTGCTATGGTAAATTTATTTTAGACGAATTGCAGCAAAAGCAGGTGGATACTTCATTAATTAAAATCAGCGATAAAAATAAAACTGGCATTTCACTTAGTTTTACGAATGAAGAGGATCGGTCATTTTTGACGTATAGAGGAACAAATGATGAAATTGATATTAGTGCAATACAAATAGAGCATGTGAAAGCGGCAAGGCATATTCATGTGACAGGATATGCAGGAAGTAAAAATCATCAGCAATACCTTAGCCTATTAAAAAGAGTCAAAGAAGAGAACGATGTAACCGTTAGTATGGATGTAGGCTGGGATGGAACCGGAGAATGGTATCAAGGGATTTATAAATTGTTTCCGTATATTGATGTGTTATTCATGAATGAAACAGAAGCAATTCATTATGGAAGAAAGGAAAGTGCAGCAGCAGCGGTTTCTGATTTTTCAAAGTATTGCAAAATAGTAGTTGCAAAGCTTGGAAAGAATGGCTCGATGGCTGTTTCAAAGGGTAAAGTCACTGCTGTTAAGTCTTTTCGTGTTACGGCAGTAGATACCACCGGTGCGGGAGACTCCTTTAATGCCGGATTTATCTATGGATTTTTAAAGGAGAAATCCATTCGGGAATGTCTTCAATACGGTAATTGCTGTGGAGCATTATCGGTTACTGCATATGGCGGTAATACAGCCTTTCCGACGGAAGAAAGCTTAATCAAATTCATAAGGGAGCAGGAAGAAAGGTAGGAGAAGAGCATGAAAATCGCAGTGATCGGTGGAGCAGGTGTAAGGACCGTTATATTTATCAATGGATTGCTTACACGCTATAAGAGGCTGAATATAGATAAAGTAGTATTGTATGATATTAATCGAGAGAAGCAGCAGATGATCGGTAAGCTATGTAAGCATGTAATTCGTCGTAGGAAGGAAGACCTTTTATTGGAGGTGGCAGAGGACGCAATAGAAGCAATCACCGGTGCCGATTACATTGTAACCACCTTACGTGTGGGTGGAGATCATTCCAGGGTTATTGATGAAACAATTGCTCTTGAGGAGGGGGTGATCGGACAGGAAACCACTGGAGTTGGCGGCTTCTCAATGGCTGTTCGTACCATTCCAATTCTTTTAGAATATTGTGAGCTGATCAAAAAATATGCACCCAAGGCTCTTATTTTTAACTTCACAAATCCCTCAGGGCTAGTGACTCAGGCGCTTCGCAGTGCTGGCTATGATAACATCATTGGTATCTGTGATGCACCGAGTAGCACGAAGGTTCGTATGGCAAAGTCTTTAGAGGTAGACGAAAAAGACCTTTATGTTGAGTTCTTTGGACTAAATCATTTATCCTGGATACGCAGTGTGAAAATGCACGGAAATGAGATATTAAATGACTTACTCCAGGATAGTAATTTCTTAAAAAACATTTCGGAATTCTCGATGTTTGATCCGGAGTTAATTCGTTCCATAGGTTTCTTGCCCAATGAATATCTATATTATTATTATCACAGAGAGACAGCCTTGGCTAATATTTTATCATCAGGTGTAACCAGAGGAAAGACCATAGAGAGCGTCAATATTCAGATGATGAAGGAACTTAAGGAAATTGACATAGATGCGAATCCAGAAGAAGCATTGCAAATCTTCTTATATTACATGGCGGTCAGGGAAGGCTCCTATATGAGCATCGAGACCGGTGGCAGTCACCAGGAAGAGATTAAAAAGGGTGAACTTGAGATTCCGGATGGTATGGGCTATGCGGGGGTAATGCTTGACTGTATCGAGGGTCTTCAAAGTGAGGAAGGGCTTCATCTGGTGCTTTCTGTTGAAAACAAGGGATGCATTACAGGACTAGAAGATAATGATATAATTGAAGTAACCTGCAAGGTGTCAAAGGAAGGTATTCATCCTGTTCCCATTGGAGAGGTACCGGAAGCTTGCTACCTTCTGATCAGGATGATAAAGATGTATGAAAAGCTTACAGTAAAAGCAATTGAAACGAAATCAAGAGAAACAGCCATTCAGGCTCTGACTTTACATCCACTGATTGATTCCTATTCCTTGGCAAAGAGATTAGTGGATAGGTACGATAAGGCCTATGGCGGTATGATAGGAGGTTCCTATGCCCTTTAATTTTCATAACAGAGATCGTATTAATAATCTTATTGATGAACTGAAGGAGTTACGATATAGAAGTTTACATAATATTGAAATCTTTCACTGGTATACGGATGACGGAACAATCGGTAATCGTACACCCCAAGGACCTTCCAAGGAGGTTGGCGTTGGATACCGTTGGAAGGGTTGGGATCAATATAATTGGTTATGTACTACCATTGTCATCCCGGAGGAATTACGGGATAAAGAAGTAATTGGCCTTTTTGATTTTGGTGTACCAGAAGGTACAGGCAATAACAGTCATTTTGAAAGCTTATTGTATTTGAATGGGAAACCATATCAGGGCGTAGACGGTAATCATAAGGAAGTATTTTTCGATGTGAAGGAGAATGGTCTCCAGCTAGATCTGAAATTCCGAGTATGGTCCGGCTTAAATGGGGGTGGATTTCCTAAGGATATGGCAATGGAAATCGAGCGTGCACAGTTTGGTGTACTGGATCATCCAACAGATGATTTATATTTTCTCGCAAGAAGTGCCATTGAAACCTATGATTTACTTGATAAAAACAATGAACATAAGGAATGGATGTTAAATACTTTAGTGAAAGCCTTCCAGCTCATTGATTATACAGAACCGGGGTCAGAGCTTTGCTATGAGAGTATTGACCTTGCTTATCGTTATCTGAATGATAAGATGGACGGAAGGGGGAAGCCGGACGTCAATGTAAGCATGCTGGGTCATACCCACATTGATGTAGCATGGCTTTGGAGACTTCGCCATACCAGAGAAAAAGCAGCACGTTCTTTCTCTACGGTCAACCGGATGATGGACCGATATGATCACTATTCTTTCTTGCAGTCACAGGCACAGCTATATGATTTTATCAAAATGGATTATCCGGATATATATGAACATATCAAGAAGCGGGTTGAGGAAGGGAAATGGGAACCCTCCGGCTCCATGTGGGTAGAATGCGATTGTAATCTGGTAAGTGGTGAATCTATCGTAAGGCAAATCTTAGTTGGCAAGAATTTCTTTCAGAAGGAATTCGGCAATAAGAACGAATTCTTGTGGCTTCCCGATGTATTCGGATATTCCTGGGCGCTTCCGCAAATCTTAAAAAAAGCCGGGATCAATACCTTTATGACGACCAAGATTAGCTGGAATGATACGAACAAGTTACCCTATGACACCTTCCTTTGGAGAGGAATCGATGGAACGGAGATTGTATCTCATTTTATCACTACCACTGACCAAGGCTCATCTTCCTATACATATAACGGTGATACCAGGCCTTATGCAGTAAAAGGTGTCTGGGATAATTATAAAAATAAGGATTTAAATAAAGATTTACTGATTTCCTATGGCTATGGAGATGGAGGAGGCGGCCCCAACCGTGATATGATTGAGACCATTAAGCATATCAATAAAATCCCGGGAATACCTCATGTACAAGTAGAGTCTGCTACAGAGTATTTTAGACGCTTGCAGGAGACAATTCAGAAGAATGAGATGGAAGGCTATCTTCCGGTATGGGATGGGGAGCTATATCTGGAATTTCATAGAGGAACCTATACCTCCCAGGCTTATAATAAGAAAATGAATCGCCAGCTGGAATACATGCTTCGTAATGTTGAGATGCTCTCCTTTATTGCTGAACGGTTCTTTAAGGTAACATATCAGAAGGAAGCAATCTTAGAAGCTTGGAAGATCGTTCTTTGTCAACAATTCCATGATATTTTACCCGGATCTTCTATCAAAGAGGTATATGAAGATAGCCACGAGGAATATGAGAAGGCGATTGCAATCCTGGATGATGTAATGAAGCGTGTGAATAGTGGGTTATATGAAAAAAAGGACGGCTGTTATACGGTATGGAATAATTCTAATTGGAAACGTAGTTCTTATATTACAATACCTGATATTACCGAGCAATGCTCCTTTATGAATCAAAAGGGTGAAATATTGACCAGTGTCATTAAGGATGGTGAGGCCCTCGTATATGTGAAGGACATGGATCCGTTCTCCTTTACTACCATCACTAAGACGGATAAAGCAGAAGCACCAATTAAATCCAGTGAGGCTACCTGTAATCAGGCAGATACCGTATATTATCAGGTTACCTGGAATGATCAAGGACATTTGACTAGTATTTATGATAAAGAAGCCGGTAGAGAAATTATTCCGATGGGTAAGTTCGCTAACGTATTGCAGATCTCTGAGGATAAACCGAGATGCTTTGACGCTTGGGAGATGGAGCCTACAATCCATAATAAGATGGAGCTTGTAACGGATTGCAGAGAGATTCTCGTAGAAGAAAATGCACTTGGTATCTTTATCAACTTCACCTGGGGATACCACAAATCCGAGATTAAGCAAACCATGTGCTTGTATCATAGGAAAAAGCGAATTGATTTTAAGACCCAGGTCCAGTGGGAGGAACGCCAGAAGCTAATGAAGGTAGCATTTCCGGTAAATATCCGTGCGGTTGATGCCAGATTTGATATTCAATATGGCAATATTCGCCGTCCAATTACCAGAAATACCAGTTGGGAAGCTGCTAAATTCGAAGTGGTTGCCCACAAATGGGTTGACATCAGTGAGACAGGTTATGGCTTCGCTTTATTAAATAACTGTAAATATGGTCATGATGTGCTTGAGGATACTCTTCGACTTACACTGATTAAATCTGCAATTGATCCCGACTATACTGCAGATCTGGGATATCATGAATTTACCTACTCCATCTATCCTCACGTTGAGGAGTGGTATCAGAGCAAGCTGGAACAGGAGGCTTTTGATTTAAATAATCCGATCACTGCGGTTGTCGGTGCAGTAAAATTTGAACAAGGCAGTTTATTCACCTTCCAGAACGAGAATATCGTAGTGGATTGTATCAAGCAAGCGGAGCTTTCTGATATGACAGTTATTCGCTTTCATGAATATGCAGGAGCACGAGGAAATGTTATGGTAACCTCTAGCAGACCAATCGAAAAGTGGTGTGAATGTGATCTGATGGAAGAACCAATTACAGGTTTTATACAAGAACCCATTGAGCTTGCGATTAAACCATATGAAATAAAGACCTTACTGGTAATATTTAAGTAATGCTTCTTAAACTAGGGACTATTGCCGGTATTTACCCCGATAGTCCCTTTGTGCACATATGACAGGGGGGGTGTTATCTATGAAATTCAGTTCTAAACAGAAATTAGTGATAAGTAAACCGAAGGAGCATGTATTAGTTCCGTATTTTGAAGAAACAAATTTAAGCAGTCAGCTACAGCTTATTCCGCTTGCAGATAATGCCTGGATAGAAAGGATAAAGCCGGAGAAGAGGTCGACTGGACAGACCCTATGGATTTCCACGGAGGATAGGTCAATCACAATAACCCTGATGTATCTGGGAAGGCATGTTGACTTTGAACTGATGCATTTGAAGAAGCTCTTCGCTGCCTTTGGAAATAGTGCTGAAGAGGATTGCCAAATTCTTCTGGAAGGACTGGAATTTGATCGGTATACAGAGGCAGAGATTGCTGAGACAATCATTAAGGCAATGTATCAAGGCGCCTATACCTTTAGTAAAGAGAACCTGACCCAGGTGAGAGAAGGCTCCTTGTTTGCAATGAGAGATCAATTAAAGGAGGAAAAGAACGGGTGTCACTTCACATTAATTAATAGTAGCATACCGGAGGAAAGCATTAACAGAGCTGAAACCTATGGGAAGTGTATAAATTATGCTAGAATGCTAGGTGACCTCCCCAATAATTATCTGCATGTAAAGCAATTTGCAGACTACCTCATGGACCTTGCCAAGGAATATCAATTAGCTTATGAGATATTAGGGAGAGAGGAATTAGAAGCCTTACATAGTGGCGGAATCCTTGGTATTAATGCCGGCTCTGAGGAGGAGCCAAAGCTGATTAGTATTTATTATGAAGGGTTAAAAGGGGCACCGGTCACAGCATTAATAGGAAAAGGAGTCATGTTTGACAGCGGAGGCTATCATCTCAAATCCATATCCGGAATGCAGGGCATGAAGTACGATATGTGCGGTGCTGCTAATATGGCTGCAGCCTTTGAAATTGCAGTCAGACAAAAGAGTCAAAAGAACATTCTACTGGTCATTCCGGCCGTTGAGAATGTAATAGGCCCGAATGCCTGCAAGATGGGAGATGTCCTCACCACAATGTCTGGAAAAACAGTAGAGGTCTATAATATTGATGCGGAGGGGCGGTTAATCCTGTGTGATGCGATTACCTATGCAACTAAAATAGGTGCGGATTATATTCTTGATCTGGCTACCTTGACCTATTCCTGTCAAAGGTCTTTAGGGAATGAGCTATCAGGTGTATTCTCCAACCAGGAGGAATACTATGAAGCCTTTGTTCGAAAGACAAAAGAGCAGTGCGAAAAGGTATGGAGATTGCCCCTTGATTCTTCTTATCATGAGTTACTTTATAACACACAGACGGCGGATCTGATCAATTATGCACCCGGTAGTGACGGCGGTGCCAGTGTAGCGGCATGCTTTCTGGAGGAGTTTATTACACCTGGACTCCCATGGATTCATATGGATATTGTTGGCAGCGCGGTTAACAGAGGGGAAAATAAGCTACAGAGCATTGGAGCAACAGGAGTACTTACGGCATCCATAGCAGCTTTTTTAGAATAATAAATACTAGGAGGTCCAATGAAAAATTATACCTTTGACACTTATGTTGAGAAAGAAGTATTAGAAAATTACTTATCCAGAGCAGTAAGCGCAGCGTTTTTTATTCATACCAAGACGCTTTCTGACGATCTTCGAGCCATTAAGAACCTGGGAGTTAAATTCATCGGAAGAGCTTCGGGAATCTGGGAGCCTGATCTAGATGATGAGGAGCATTTTCAAAGGTCCAGGTACCTGGCAGAGGAAGTACACAAGGTCGATCCGGAAATTATACTACAGGCATGTATCTTTGAAGCGGTATATCGCCATATTGAGAATTTTAAGGTACCGTCTTATGTATTCAAGGCTTTTGGTCTAGAGCCGGAAGACAGAGGGTTTCGTTTTGAAGAGATGCGTTTTCCACAAAAGCCCAATGGCTTTATCTGGGGTGAGGATGGGGCGCTTCCAGACATCAATCGCCTGGAGACAAGATTATGGTTCTACTACCGGGCAACCAGATATATTGATGCCGGATATGAAGCGTTCCACCTGGGACAAATCCATCTTTACACGGCCAATGACAGAGGAATGGTAAAGATGGCTGAGCTGATGGAAATGATACGTACCTATGCCAAAGATCATGCAAGGCGCCATAAGATATTAATGGATGCTCACAGCCATGGGATTAACATACACGGAAAGCTACTACTAGACTATCATGCAATGCCGTTTACGAGGTACCCTGTTCTAAATAGGGCTGGAGAAAAACTGGTCTTAGTAAGAGAAGGCTACAGTGAAGGTGGCTTAAATCCCAACGGTTGGTATGCTGATGAGATGCCATATCTAATGGAATATGATAACTGGGGCGGTAAAGCCTTAGAAGATTTTGATCTCTATTCCTATGAAGAACGCGCTTGGAAGGACTGGTGGGGCTACGATCAGATCGGCTGGTTTGCGAATCAGAACGAAGAAGGACAGAGACACTTTCTGGAATATACCTATAAATGGACAGCAATTAATAATGTAAATGCATATTTTCAAATTCCTTTTCGTAGAAGCCTTGAAGCAGCAGCGGTTAAGATGGTGCGGACGGATACTGGGGAGATGGACCTGCAGGATTATTATCAGATTAATACAAAAAGTCCTGATTGCCCAATGGGTTTTGGTCAGGAAGAGACGGTTAAGAAGCTCTGGGCAATGGGTGACAGCCTGCGTAAGAAAGCTGGCAATCCCGAGGGAATAATTAATTATGGTGCAAAGAACTCCTTTGATGAAGAGACGGGAATGAAGCTGCCGGAGAAGATCGTTGTATATGGAAGCTTTCAAGCTTATGTAGGTGCAACCAATAACGATTCGAACAGCGAGGTAACCAGAATGTATTATATCGGGGATAATACCTATACTCTTTCGGTTGTAATTCCGTATGCAGGAGAATACGATTATGCAATCTCTACCTATGGAACCCTGTCAGCAACCTATTGCTATGATACTTATCCAAGAAGTGGCTCATCGAATAAAGGATATTTTAAGGTAAAAAAGGATAATACGGTAGTTCGATTCCGTTATAAGTTTATTGATAATATCGTAACCATTGAACAGTTTGAAGACTGATGGTTTAGGGCATTTGAAGATTGTTATCCAATCCCCAGAGTCCAGGGAGAAAAGCTTCGAGCATCAGAGCCCGATTGATTTATTGAGAACGGCAAAATAAGTGAATGGTATATAAAAGGAGAGGGCAACATGTCTGAAGCATGTGGTCCTCTCCGCTTTGTTATTCTGATTTATTTTTTCATCAATTTATGAAACAGGCTTCTTCTTTTATTATTGATATTCGAAAAGAAATTCTCACAATTATAATAACGTTCGGAGGTAATCAAACTGTTTGGAATATTTGATGTATACTCCGATGGATTAATAAATATGTTTGTGCTACTGATATACATATAGACGCCCTCCTCTAAAAATGTAATGTTTCTTAAAAGTGTTAAATAATGCCTGTTTATACATTTATTATAATCACAAATTGACTTGTTGTATATAATCTGTTAATCTGAAAATAACAGAAAAATCTGTGTTGTTAATACAAAACACATGTTCGAAAAGAAAGACAAGAGGGTGGTAATATGGCAATCCGATTTTGGGAGATCTATGAGGAAACGAAGGATCAATTTCGCTTGAAGATCGTAGCCGGAAAAGCAGGAATGGATACCGTTGTCAGCTGGGTTCATATGCTTGAGGATGAGACAATTGTATCCCGTTTTAATGGTGAGGAGCTGGCGATTACTACCGGAATGAAAACCGGACAACCAAACTGGCTACTTATGCTGGTACAGGAGATGGCAAAGGAGGAATGTGCCGGGATCATTATCAATACCGGTATGTATCTGGAGAAGATACCGGAGGATGTGATTGCCTGGTGTGACGAACATCGATTTCCGTTGCTGGAGATGCCCTGGGAGATATCGATTACCAGTCTGATTCAGGATTATTGCATGAGAATCATCGATCAGCAGCAATATGAAAAGAAGATCAGTCTTACCTTCCGAGAGGTAATCGAAGGACACGGGAACGAAGCACAGTACCGTCAGGTGCTGGGACAGCGATATGATATTAACGGCACCTTTCAGCTGTTCTGCCTTAATGTTAAAAAGACAATTGAAGAAGAGACAAATCTGAATCAGGCATTATTTAAACTAGAGAATCTGTTTGGTTTATGGAAGGGAAATAAAAAAATCAACATATCCTACGGTCTCATCCGTATGGAGGATTCGATTGTACTTGTTCTGAATAACATGGAGGATCGTTACTTTAAGGAGCTGCCGGAGCTGATTCTGCAAAGCTTCCGTTATTTTGTCCAGAAGGGCTGCTTTTCACTGGGAATCGGCCCCACGATATCAGGCTTAGAGGATCTCTCAAACGGCTATAAAAGAGCCAGAACCGCGCTTAAGATGGCAATGGGAAAGCAGCAGGTTATTGTAAGATTTGATGAGATGGGCTTTTATAAAATACTGTATTCCATTGAAGATAGCGAGATTCTGTCAAGCTATTCTCACGATATTCTGGGTGTTCTGGAGGATTATGATAGGCTTCATCACACCTCCTATATCGATACTCTTAGAAGCTATATTAAAAATGACCGGAGTATTCTGCGAGTATCGGAAGAAACCTACACTCATCGAAATACGGTAAATTATCGTATACAGAAAATAAAACAAGTCGTTGGCTGTGAATTTCAAAGTATTGATGATTTATTCCTATACCGGGTTGCCTTTTATATACGTGATATGGAGAAGAACATTTAAATCTTATAAACCGATAAGATGCTACACCAAAATTTTCCGAGTCTGTCTTGCCGAAACCTATCAATATGGTATAATAAGTGTAGTGAACATAACGTGAGGAGAGAACTCGAGTCTAAGGTATGTAATCGGAGTTTCGTTTTAGATTAATTACACATAAGGGGTTAACATAAGATGAACAGGGATAAGAAAAACCTACAGACAAAGGAATTATTCAATGCACTGACTGAATCTAAGCATATCGATGAATTTCTACAAGATCATGAGTCTGAGTTAAGTAACGTGGAACTACATACCTATCTTTATGAATTAACGGAACGGGCCGGACTGACCATTGCCCAGTTGATGGATAAGGCTAGTATTGCGAAATCTCTGACTTATCAGATCTTTAATGGGCAGAGAATGCCAAACCGTAATCTTTTGATTCGGATAGCACTCGTTTTAAAGCTGAATCTGGAGGATACCCAAAGATTGCTTCGAATAGCAAAAAAAGGAGAGCTGTACCCTAGAGTCCAGAGAGACGCAGCAATTATCTTCTGTATTCAACACGGTTATTCCTTGATCGATACCAATGAATTGTTGGAGAATTTAGGTGAAGCAATTCTTCTGAAGGAAGATTAAAATTAAATAAAAGTACACAGAATGCAGACCATTTCAAGCTCCCAAACTGATATACTAAATCCGGATAGGTACTAATCGGATGCCGTATCAGGGTGGGAGTTTTCTTATACATCCGAATAGTAAATTGTTTCACTGACAGGTGCTATTCTTGGCAGCTGAGAAGATCAGGGAAATTTATTATTTGATATCTTATTAATCACGAAAGGGGAATGGCACTGTGAGAATACTTGTAAAGAGGGTATGGATAATTTTTTTATGTTTTGTTTTTGTTTTAACATCGTTTTCTGTGCCGCAATATGCGTATGCAGATGGTACGGTTGATGGTACGGCAGATGGTATGGCAGATAGTACGGATGGGGTAATAAGCATCAATGCACCAGGCGGATTCTGCTATATTGGAGAAACAATTGGAATCGAGGTCATTGATCCGGATTTTAATATTAATTCGGAAACTCAAGATTCAGTAACTGTTAATGTAAGTTCTACATCAATGATGGAAGAGCAGGAGCAGTTGCTTTCAACAGTTGCGGTAGATTTAGTGGAAACAGAAGCAAATTCAGGTAAGTTTTATGGTAATGTAAGAGTTTCTTCTGTGTCAGGTTCTGCTATAGCGGTAAAAGAAATTCAGGGAGAGATTTCAGGTAAGATAAGAGCAGAATATAATGATAATGGTACAAATAAAATCTCTGATCCAATTACTGTAGCAGATGCTATGTTGATGGGTTCTGTAAGTGATCCGGACAATGCTCCTGCAACCGGTGGAAACATAGAAGTTGTTAAGGTTGCTGACGGGCAGCAGCACCAATTCATAGGGGCATATCCCATCCATCCGGATGGGGGTACCTACCAGATTCCAAGATTGCCTGAAGGAAGATATCAAGTCAGGGCACATCAATCGGAGAATACAGACCAGTTGGGATCTCTGTGGCTTGAGATCTATGTGAATACGGACGGTACCTGTAATGACAAGGATGGTCTACCGTTATCAACATATAACTTTCAGTTTCAGAAAGTGCAGTTTAGTGGTACAGTCAGGGATAAAGACATGAGTACACTCCTTTACAACGAGTTTAATCTGGAGATAAGGTCTTTGAATCCTGAAATCGGGCATAATGTATTCTTAGATTGGGAATCAAAAGATGGCGTTTACCGGGTTGCAGCCCTTGCCGATGGTGAGTATGCTATCAGAGCTGTTTCGCAAAAAGAAGGAAATACCGATTCCAGTGAATTATTTTTTGGAATTGCGGATGGAAGAGTTACGGATCTGAGCACCGGTAATCCGCTGACTTCTTTTGATCTTCAGCTTACCGAGCCGCAAGTAAGCGGTGTTGTATATTATTCTGGTTTAGACCATCAGCCTGTGGCTAATTCCAGTGTGGTTGTGTTTGATGCCGACTGGAGATATGTTTTCAGCAAGCAGACGGATGAAATGGGAAGCTTCAGTATCGGTGGTCTGATGAAAGGCTATAAGCTTCAAGCAGGCAACCAGGGATACGAGGATTATACGCCAGAGAATATGATTGAGATCGAAGTTGATGAATTCAATCAGATCACTCCGGCATATGTAGAGCTGTTTTTAGAGAAAAAAGAGCTTAAGTTAAAGTGGGTGGATGCTTTTGTTCGTCATTATAATGAGATCAGAATAGTAATTGAGAATACATCCCTACTTACTGATGATGGAAGTGGATTAACTGCTACTATCACTCCGGATGGAACAACTGCTGCAATTAATCTTGGAGCGGTAAGAAAAGGAGAAACCTGGGGAGAAGATGGAGAAGAAGGGGCGTTCTATTTTACTGTTGATGAAAGTATCAGAAGTAATCTGACCTTTGGTAAATATACGGTTGAAGTTAAGAATAATGGAGTGACTCTTCCTTATGTAAATAATCAACTGGATATCATTCAACAATTGCAGTTAATTCCTGGTGCTGCTGAGCTTTCTCAGTATCAAAATGGGAATACCAACTTTCGCCTTGATGTAGATGAAGTGGATCATGTCAGACTGTATCCCTGGAGTGTTGGCGAAGAACTGACCGTCAAGGTAATCAAGGCAGATGATCAGAGAAACATAGAAGATACGATAACGTTGACTGTACCTGAAGAGAAGATATTGCAGATATCTCTTTCTGCACATACCAGTGTCGAAGCAGGTAGAAGGGATATTGAGGTCTATCGAGGTACTCAGTTAATTGCTCTCGGCGGCTTTGATGTAGGAGTGAGCACCATTGGATTTGTTACTGCTAATGAAGGCTCAGATGAAGCAGCTATCTGGGGTGAATATCTGGGAAGCTATTTACCAGGTCAAACGAGAGCGGAGCTATGGCTGGATGGTGACAAGCTAGCAGACAGCTTACATACCTATGTCGGCGGAGACGTACGCTTTCAATTTGATTATAACTTTAAGACGTCTCTACATTATACCTTAAAGGTATTTATAAACGATGAAGAGAAGGAACTGCCAGGCAACGGAGCGTTCGAAGCTGTTCCTCGTCTGGATTGGAGTCGTGGGGATTTTACAAGCAATACTAATAAAAGCTTTACGGTAGAGGAAAGCAGTCTTCCCGGCTTTGGATGGTCCTCTACGGATAATCTCAGTATTAACCTATATGGACCCGATGCTTGGAATTATGAAATGAAAGGAGATAATCTTCTGGTATCGGACCAAAATCTGATGTTTACATTAACAGAAGGAGAAGGTAGAAATTACCCTCTTAGTGAAGGTGAATACTATTTATCAGTCAATAAGGATCATTTACCGGTTGGATTTGCTGAATTAATCGTAGCATATGATGAAGCAGATGTGCTGTGTGGTACGGTAAAAGGATCGGATGGTGAATATGCAGACGGCGGATTTATTGAAGTAGGTAAAGAAGGCGACGATTGGGGAGAACGATTAACTGTCGGACATGACGGCAGATTCTATGCATTTAAATATCGTTTGAGAGGTAGCGGAAGCTACTACATGACAGCAATACCCTCCGAGACCTCAGCTGATGCATCGGGTAGAGTATTCTTCAATGTAGAAAATGATGATTTCAGCACCGGAGTAACTATAAATCTGAATGCTGTCCAGATCACCGGAACCGTACAAGCAATGACCGAAGCCGGTACAGTACCAGTTCAGGGTGGCTATGTGGATGTAATAGACCCTTCACAGAACTTCAGAAGGGTACAAAGTACGCCAATAAGTGCAAATGGCTCTTACAAGCTTGGTGGTCTGGAGAGTGGAAGAAAGTATTACCTCATTGCGAACGGGTCTTGGGATATGGATTATTTCTCCTCCAATTTGATGGAGATAATTTATAATGGAAGTCCGTTGACCGGTAAGGATATAATTCTGAACCAGTCCCAGATTACTGGTACAGCAAAAGATGGTAATGGTAATGATCTATTTGGCGACCAATATGAGGTTATTATCAGATCAATGGGTAATTATGATAGCAGATTGGAGGTAAAGACTAGGGATGGCAGATTCCTTCTTGGTAATCTGCAGCCTGGAAGATATGCTATTGCAATTGCTCCTAGAGGTTTGTCTCAGTATGCAAGATCAAATGAGACAATAATCAATGTTGACAATAACGGTGTGGCTATCCCAAATAATATTGCACTAGAGCTCACCCAGCCGATGCTGACAGGAAGTGTATATGATAAGGATGGACAACTTGTCACGACGGATGGCTATGTAGAGGTTTGGGAGGATCGATTGGATGGTTCGGGGTATATTTATAGCATACCTCTGTTTGATGGCACCTATAAAGTCGGTGGACTCCAGGAAGGTAATTATAAGATTAGAGCAGGAGCATCTGATTATACAGAACTGTATAACAGCAATTCTATGTCAAAATTCGAAATAGTCACCTTAGCTAGTACAGCTAAAACACAGAATTTATACTTAACGGATCGAGCAATGCCTAGAATCATGTGGGTCAATAATGCTCAAATAGGTAATGACAGGATTACTGCGCGCATTTTGAATTATAGGAATTTGGATATAAGCAAGTTCGCAGCTGAAGTTCTGAAGGCTGACGGCAGTAAGCTTAATCCGGAGCTTCTGATTTCAGGTAATCACATGAATATTGCATGGACTAATTATAATTCGGATGAAGCTGATCTTGAATTATATCTTGATAATAATTTGCAGGTTGATTTAGGCAAATACATGGTGAAGCTTACCTATGACGGGGCGCCGGTTATCAATGATCAGAATGGTGCTAATGTATTTGATGTAACTTATAATTTAGGTGTTTTACCGAAGGGCGTGCTGCCGGAAGCAACACAGGGGATCTCCTTAAGGCTCTATGTCGATGACTTACAGGGTGGTTATAAAGATGATCTGTGGGATAGTGATGACATATTGTCAGTGAAGCTGATTGCAAGTGACGGAAAGGAATATAGTGGTCTATCATGCACAAAAAATGTAGATTCTACCTTAACTGTGACTCTGCCGGATAAGCTGGAGAACGGTAAGCTTTCCGACGGATGGGCTACTATTAAGTTATATAAAGAAGAAGAATGGCTTGCGATCGGATATTTACAGGTTGGAGAACCGGTAATTGAAGGCGTGGATGATACCAGTGAATGGAGCGATCGAATCAGTCTGCGCGGAAGCTATCTGGCACTTTATGATAATACGAAGACAATCGCCAAAATCCTTGACGCTTCAGACAACGAACTGTGGGAGAGTAAAGGCTTTGAATTATTGGATGATCGAATGGAATTTTGGTTTGATGGTCTTAATCTGCCGGCAGGAGAATATAAGTTTAACTTAATCTCCGATAATAAGTTAATTATAACGCGATCATTCTATATTGCGCCATGGGTGGTTTGTACACCGCATGCAATTGCATCTGGAATGAGTGCTCAGCTATTAGTAAAGAAAACCTCCTTAATGGATATTTTCCAATGGAGTCAGAGTGATTTAAGTGATTTGAAGGTTCGAATCGGAGGACCGGCACATTGGTATGAGATCGAATCGAATAATGGTCTGTCCTTTGATGGAGATAAGCTTAAGGTCGATATCAGTGGCCCAGATGGAGAAGCACTGCTGTCTCAGATAGGTTCCTGCTGGCTGGAGGTTTATAAAAACGATCGAAGAATCGGCTACAGCTATCTCACCATCGGACAGGATGCGGTTTCCGCAACTGTAAAGGATCCGGATGGCAATGTGGTACCCAAGGCACGGGTTAGAATTACAAATCTCAATCAAGATGATAACAACAGCACTGAGGTCTTGACTGATTCAGAAGGCAGATTCTATATCTCGAAGCAAGATCTGCCGAGAAAGGATGATTCAAGCTTTAACGGTGACTATTCCTTCCTTGTTATGGCACCGTACGGTTCGAAATACGCAACCTCACAAACTATCTTTACTATTGATGCTGATCAAAACAATGATTTAACGCTTACATTGGCTCAGCCGCAGATCACCGGAGTTGTAAGAGCCGGCAGTCTCAATGCCTATAGCGGAGTGATTGAGGTTCAAAAACAGGATGGAGATCATTGGAGCTACCTGTTTGACTTCAATCTCAATCAAGACGGAGTATTTAAAGTCGGCGGTCTTACGGAGGGGACTTACTTCTTTAGAGCTCACGAGGATGGTCAGAATAAAGATTATGTGCCTTCTGATTTTTTTGAAGTTCAAGTGAAGGGTACTACGGTAAGTAATATTACCCTGGACCTAAATCCTATTCAGATCAGAGGAACTGCCTTAGACCCTATGGGTGGACTCTTAGAGGGAGATCAGTACTATGTCAATATTAGGCCTTTGGATCAAGTAAATAAAGACTGTTATGGTGAATGGCGTTCGGAGGACGAAGCATTCAGAATCGGAGCGTTGAAGCCCGGAAGATATGCCATCAGTCTGCAGTCAAACCTTAATACAACCTATACCCATTCTCTGGAGACCATTATCACGGTGAAAGCAGATGGAACGGTAGAGAATAGTAATATAGCGATCCGACTTACCCAGCCGAAACTCACCGGAACGGTAAGTATTGATGGCAAGGCATTTAGTCAGGGATATGTTGATGTCTTTAACGGCACCTGGCAGCGTCTCAATTATGTTACAACACTGGAACTGGATGAACAGGGTAGATTTAAAATCGGTGGTATTCCAGATGGAACATACTATATACGTGCAGCAATCTGGAGAGAATCCGATTACAGAGCAACCTATTCGCAATCCGTGATGACTCAAATCAATCTCGGAACAATGAATACGATAGAATTATCAATCGTAAATAATATCCTGCCAAGAATTCGTTCCATCGATACACCTTTTATTGGTGATGACAGAATTTCGGTTCATGTCATAAATCAATCCGGTATCAAAGATTTTAACAAGCTGAGTGCCCGGATCTATGATCAGAACAATAATGAGGTAGGAAAGTTGATAACTGGAGGAGAGAACTTCTTCTTTGATGGCGGATACGATGAGGATAAGGATGAAGGTAATCTTTGTGTTGCAATCAATGGAAATATTCGGCTTTCCGCAGGGAAATACAGTCTTAAACTTTTCTATGACAATAAGGAGCTTGTAAATGAAACTCCTTCTACGGATGGTTTTTATATCCTGAACGGGCTGAATGTGGTTCCACTAGGCGTAACACCGGAGGATGCCAAAGGAAAGGTTCTGAAGCTTGAGGTTTACAGTGACGATAACAGATATCAATGGCCTTCCTCCGACAAGGTAGCAGTCAGACTGTATAAACCGGATGGCTCGTACGATGCACTGGAGGAAACGATTACAGAAGATAACACCATGACTGTGACCTTACCTGACCTTGGTATTGGCTATGATTATTATTGTAGCATTATGGTTTATGTCGAAAACCAGCTTTTCGCCAAGGGCAATTTATATGTTGGCTATCCCAGTGCAGACGGTATTGGAGGCATTACGGAGGAGTCACCGGATATCCAGATATATGGGCAGAAGCTGAACGTCTATATGGACGGAACCACAAAGGCGGAAATCTATGATTCTACCGGAACAAAGCTATTGTTGACCTGTAATAATCCATACTATTTGGATAATAATATTGTGTTCAACTTAGATGATATGAGATTCGCACCCGGAGAATACATATTAAAGCTTTATTATAAGAATAATCAGGAGATCAGTCTGCCAAACGATGGTAGATTTAGATCCGTTGATGTATTGACGGCTACACCTACCTATTACACAGCAAATGCTTTGGCGAATAAATCTGTCACCCTGACCTTAGCCGATGGCAGTGATGTTCCTTGGAAGGCCGGAGATGCTTTAAAAATCTATATTCATCCGGATTGGAATTATGGCAGAGCAGATTATGTTGTTACTCCAGCAGCAAGTGATGTAACGGATCAATCCGTAACCTTCTCTTTTGCTGAGAATATCAATTGGGTCGGTCATTGCTCCATCATGGTCTATAAGGTAGAGGAAGGTGGAAATGAGATTTATGTAGGGTATGCTCATTTCAATCTGATTGATAAGGAACAGCTTACCGGAACGGTAAAGGACGCTGCAGGACGACCTGTACCATACGCATATGTATATGTAAAGAATATACAAGATGATAGTTATCAAGGCTTTAATGCAGATAGCAACGGCAAATATGGAATATTCGGTTTGATGCCGGGAGAATATAGGGCGTTTGCTACTTCGCCAAAGGGATTACCCTTTATCGATTCAGATGGTATTGACATCACGATAAACAGAGACGGAAACAGTGATACAGTAGCACATGATTTCAGTTTGAAGCCGGGCAGAAGAATCTCCGGTACCATCACTCTTCCTAATGGGGTCAATGCTCCTGCAGAAGGCTTCAGCGGTTGGATAGCTGCATGGAATGATAATAATACTCCTGATAATCCGGAGGATGATCCATACTTCGGTACTGAAATAGTGTTCCAGGGAGGAGCAAACTCAGCAGATTATTCCATTATCGTACCCGAGGAGCTCGGAACGTATTATATAGAGACCTGGTGTGGAGGCTTAGGCCTTCTGAATACTTCGAATTTTTACAGTACCGACAAGAGTGTTGATACACTTGCCGAAGCGGATATGGTAAATGTGGAATTGGGTGATCAGGAAAATATCGATCTCCAATTAAGACAAGGCAACGCCATCTCCGGTACTATACGTCTTCCTTCCGGGACTGCTCCGGAGGGTGGAATTGAAGTGGAAATACACGTAAATGATGATAAAGATAATGATAATTACAAGGATGATATGAATGGAAGCATCCGTGTTATCATTCCTGAGAACAAATCAAGCGTTGAGTATACGATTGTAGTAGCACCTTCTGATAAGTATACGATGGAGTACAAGATTGATCCAAGATATCCATTCATCAACAACGGTTTTTATCAGACAAGCACGAAGACTGCTTATGATCGTGAACAGGCTGTAGAAGTAAATGGAACCGGAAATCGTTCAGGAATTGATATGACGCTGATTCCTGCAAAATTCATTACTGGAACCATATCCCTTCCACAAGATTATTCGATTCCGGAAGGAGGAGTAACTGGATTTATTGCCGCTTTTATTGGGATGAATACCGAGGATGAAGCGGATGATCAATGGCGTGGTACCGGTTTTGAGATTACGAACGGAATTTCAAAAGAATATACAATAGCAGTTCCTGCCGAATGGGATAACTTATCCATCGTTCTATGGTATGATGGACCGGAACTGGTGGACTGCACTACCTTCTATAATGTTGGCGGCAGCGTCTTCTATCAGGAAGCTGCTACATTGCTTTCGTTAAAGTATGATGTGAATGAGGGTATCGATATCAACCTTGTAAAGGGTAAGGCAATTACCGGTACAATCACATTGCCTTCTGCAGCACCTCAGGGCGGAATAAGCTTGATTATTCAGGCAATCAGGAATAACGATATCTTAAATAGAAGAGATGATATTATTGCCGAAAGGATGGTATCGATTTCCGAAGGTCAGACCAGTGCCACCTATACGATTTACGTACCTGCCATGGATGGCTACAAGGTTAATTATGCTTCTGACCCTGCTTACCTGTATGAAGATAAAGGCTATTACAGTACTAAGGGAACAGTGTTTAATTTTAATTCGGCCACGGCTATAAACGTAAGCAATCATGTATCAGGCATAGATCTTACCGTAAGCCTTCTTAAGCATCCAATCTGTGATAAGGCAGAAGTTACGGCAGATGGCACATCAGTACAATTATATTTCAGTAAACCTCTGGACGTAGCTACGATACCAACCAATCCAGCCAGCTTTGCTCTTAAGGTTGGATCGACGTCCTATGAAGTTGACAAAGCTGTCTTGGATGAGATGGGCACCCTGCTCACATTACATTTGAAGGATTACAAGATATTCAAGGATTATAAGGATTTCAAGATTACCTATGATGCTACAGCTGGTATCAAATCTAAGGATGGATTAAAGCTTGAAGGCTTCGAAAATGATGTATTTAATAATAGTACCAAGGAATTTAGTATATTAAGAAACTTTGTCGGAGCACTACTGAATAAGAAGGCAGTAATTAATGTAATTGCAGACGGGGAAGTTCTAACTATCACGGACAATGGAGTAAGCATAGCGACAGGATCGGGAATGGCTTCCGCCGAAATAAGCACGGAGGGCTCTCATGAAGTAGTAGTTACGATTGCCGGCAGAAAGCAAAAGACAACCTACAACTTCACGATAGACACAACTGCACCAGTGGTAGAAATCAGTAATCCACAAAATGGAACAATACTGAAGAACAATCAGGATGGAATTACTCCGATCATTACCTTTAGTGCAGATTCCGTTGAAGCAACCAGAATGATATATCTCAACGGAGGCACTCTGTCGGCAACGACAAGCAATGGAAAACTTACCTATACCGGTGATCCGATCCGCGAAGCAGGTCATTATGTTTTGACTGCTACAGCAAAGGATGCAGCCGGAAATATCAGGACAGTTACCCATACGTTTGATATTGTCTGGGACAACAGCAGCCCGGTAATTACGATAAATGGGGTTAAAAATGGTGGAGTATATGAAACTGCAACCATTTCGGTTTCTCTGGCTTCGGACACTAATACTCTCCCGGAATACAGTAACCAGGCTAATTATAGCTATAAGTCAAGCCTGAAGCTGCCAAATGGAAACGTAGTGACAAAAGAGAATGGAGTACCTGCTCTAACAGGACCGGGTGCATACCGCCTTGAGATCGTTGCTACGAATCCCAGTTATACTGACAAAACCAGCAGCAAGATAGTTGAATTTATCATTGACAATTCAGCTCCTACAGTAGCGGTTGGTGGAGTGGAGGATAATGCGGTTTATCATTATGGTGTTACACCCATCATAAGCTTTACGGATGATGTTACCTCGCAGCAGCTTCTTCTTAACAATGCTGAGGTAACTCTAAGAAGGAGTGGAGCACTCGTTACTTATCACATGGGAGACACGATATCCTTAGATGGTGATTATGTTCTGACCGCAAAGACAAAAGATGCTATGAACCATGTTTCTAATGTAGTGACAAAGAGCTTTACGATCGATAAGACCAAGCCGGTAATATCGATCACGGGAGCATTCAATGGAGCTACTTATAAAGATCAGAGTGTGACACTTACAATTAAAACAAATGAGGGAAATCTGACTGTACTTAATGCTTCCGGTGAACCAATTACTCTTAATAGCAGTGGTCAATATACCTTTAGCGGAACAGCAAATCAGGTAGTCAACTATAAGGTAACCGCAAAGGCAGTGGATGCGGCAGGAAATACTACGGAACAGCAGTTAAGCTTTTCGATTGACCGACTTGCAGTCAATATAATGATAAATGGCGTAACCGAAGGTATGGTGGTCAACTCCGGTCTGGATATATCCTTCACTACCTTTGAAGGAACACAGGAAAAGCAAGGAACCACAGTAACAATCGATGGTATAGCCTTTAGAGGAGGGAATTATTCTATCGCAGGGGCACATACTCTGATTGCGAAATTTATAAGCAAAGAGATAACTTATACTAAGACATTACATTTTACAATTGATAAAACTGCACCGACAGTCTCGATAATTGGTGTGTCAAAAAATGCCGAACCCGACTCAGATAATATCATTGCCAAAGCAGGTGATGTCATAACAGTAAGAGCAAAGGTAACGGATCAGGGTGGTGTCGGAGATGTTATTCTTAGTATCGGAACAACAGCGGTATCGATGCAATATATCGAAGCGGAAGACTATTATGAAGGTAAGTTTAATGTAGAAGGCGGTAGCTTTGACGACCTTGTCATCTCGGTAAGTGCAAAGGACAAAGCCGGTAATTCGGCCTCTCAAAGCTATACCAAGACTTTAACCATTGATAATACCAAGCCTTTGGTTAGTCTCAATACAAGCCCTGCAGTAGCAGATGGAAATAACGGAATATTCAAATCTCCGACTATGAAAGTTACCTTGGCGGCGGGAGCAAAGGATACCCTTCACTGGAATTTGAACGGAAAAGATGATTTTGCGGCAGGCAGTAAGGAACTTACGCCTTCTCAGGGGACTAATGTTCTGTTCTACTATGCAATGGATTTGGCAGGTAATGTATCTGATAAAAAAGTCTATGTATTTGAATTTGACAGTATTCAACCGGCAGATGTAACCTTAACGTCACCGACTACCGGAACCACCTCAATGGAATATGTTAAGATCAATGGTACCGTAACCGGTGAAGGTCCCACAACCGGTGCGAAGGTACTGTTGAAAAAGTCAGGAGAAGTAATCGCTAAGGCCAGTGTAAAAGCAGGTGGCAGCTTTGATTTTGACGGTATCAGGCTGACAGAAGGACGGAATGCCTTTAGCATTACAGCGATTGATCTTGCAGGAAATCAGAGCCAAAATGCAGTTACGCTGACCAGAACGCTGGATAGTACGGTACCGGTTCTACAGGTTGAGAAAACAGATGATACACATTATACAATCACATCAAGTGAAAATATAACCCAACCGATTGTTAAATTTAACGGAGATGTCATCTCAGCTGATCTTGTTACAGCAGTACCTGCAGGTCAGAAAAAGATTTACCATGTCATAACACCTCAGCCTATAGAAGGAACCAATATATTAAATGCAACAGCATTGGATGAGGTAGGGAATATGGGTACAGGATCGTATACCAGTACTTATATACCGCCGAATACCGCACATAATGATCTGCCTCTTAATGATAATGCAACCATGAATATTCCAGACAATGCATTTGATACCAGTACGCAGATTCTTGTGAAGACAGTAGATGTAAATGGAATAACAAACTATAAACCTATTGGAGCAGCAATTTCATTTAATTTTATCAATGATCAGGGAACACCAATTGATCCGACGGCACCACTATTAATCAAGAATTATATCGGAGTAGGTCTATATGGTGTTGTACTGATGCATGTGAATGAAAGAGGGGTAGTGGATAGGACGTTGACCGCGAAAGTAGTTATGTCTACAGATCCAGAAATTGATGGAATGGGAGTAGATGACCCTTATTATCTAATTGATACAGGTTATCTGATCTTCAAGACCACTAAGTTCTCCTCCTATCAGGTTGCACAAGATAATATCGCCCCTGTTCTTGCTGTGACGACTTCTAATTTCGTCATCAATAAAGCAGTTAAAGATGCAGGTGGTATGAAGATCGAAGGATCGATTACAGACGCGGATCCTAATGTAACAATAACACAGGTATTGATCGATGGCGTTTCTATGGATATCAGTGGTATCCCTGCAGCCAACCTGGATGTAAGCTTTAGTATACCGCTCGATCTTAGGGACGGTGAACATGAGGTTACAATCAAAGCTTCGGATACAGCAGGAAATTCAACAACAGTGATAAGAAACTATATTGTTGATATTACATCGCCAACCCTGACCGCTGTGGCAGCAGCCACGAATACGAACCGGAACTTTGTTGACATCTCAATCAATACCGGAGAGAATGCGGAAATCTTTATTAATGGTGTATCAAAGGGACAATTGAACGGTGGTGGAATTATTGTCTTTACCCTGACCGATAATGCTGTCAATACAATTAATGTTACCGCAACAGATACCTTCGGTAATACAACAGCTGCCAAGTCAATCAGTGTTACAAGAGATTCTACAGCACCTGCCATTACTATCACTGGTGTAAGCAATGGTGATGTATACGGAAATAGTGTGACGATTGGGGTTAGTGTAACGGATCCTCATACACCGAATACAAGTATTACGATGGACGGAAAGGACTATAAACCGGGCGTATTCTCATCGGAAGGACAGCATACCCTTGTGGTATCTTCATCAGACTCCTATGGCAATACATCATCAAGGACAGTAATATTTACAATTGACAAGAGTGTACCTGTAATTAATGTGACAGGTGCAAATGGCGGTGGTAAGTATGCGACGGATAAAGCGCTGAACATCACAGCAGACAATATTGACGAACTAATTATTACAAAAGTAACCGATAACCAGTCACCGGTGAATGTCAATGCAACAGTAACCGGAACCAGCGCAAGTGCAAGCGTAAGCCTTGGTGTGGCAGGTGAGCAGCATAACTATACGATATCGATAACAGCTAAGAAGACAGTAGGCGGGCAACTCAGATGGGCAAGCACAACAATCAATTTAACCGTGGATAGAAAAAATCCTGTCATTACTTCGACCACCAGTACACAGACCGAGAATGCTACGATCAACCTTACAGGAACCCTCGATGAAACAGCAGATATCTATCTGGATAAAACACTGATAATATCAGAAAATCCGGTAGGGAAGTTCAGCATCACGGGACAAAGCTTGAAACTAGGCGCCAACACCTTCCTTATCAAGGCAGTGGATGAGGTAGGGAATGAAACCTTGCTTACAATCAGTGTTACAAGAACAAATAATAGCGGTAACCCTGGAGGCGGTAATCCTGGAGGCGGTAACCCTGGAGGCGGTAACCCTGGAGGTGGTAATCCCGGAGGAGCTCCCGGTGGTATAGTACCTTCCGAGGACGACAAGGATGACAAGACAAAACCGGAAGCACCGACACAAACGGATACTTCAGAAACAAATAAACCGGAGAGTAAGCCCCAATTTATAACAGAAAAACCGGTGAAGAAAGGTAGTATTGCATCAGCAACTACTTCAGAAGCAGAATTAAATACTGCAATTACTGAAGCGAAGGAAGACATAAACGGAGTCAAAACAGTCAAAATTGAGATCCAGAAGGTGAAAGGTGTAAAAGCCTATACGGAGATTCTGCCGGTAAGCGTCATGCAGACTGGTGGTGAAGAGCTGAATATTCAGATAGTAACACCAATCGGAACAATAACCGTGCCTGGAAACATGTTTACTTCCAAGGATGTGAAGAATAAGAGCAATCTTGGTATCTCTATTACTGCAGCAGATAAGAGTAAACTGGATGAGAAGACTTTGAAGGCAATAGGCAGTAGACCGATAATCCAATTATCAGCTTCAGCCGATGGAAAAGCAGTAACCTGGAATAATGTAAATGCACCGGTAACTATTGCGATACCTTATAAGCCAACTGCGAAGGAATTAAAGAATCCTGACCATATCGTCGTCTGGTACATTGATGGAAAGGGTAAGGTTCAAACAGTACCAAACGGAAGATATGATGCAAAAACCGGAATGGTTACATTTACTACTACCCACTTCAGTACGTTTGCAGTTGCTTATGTAATGAAGAGCTTTAAAGATATTGCAGGACTGGATACAAAGACTGAGATTGAGTTTGTTGCGTCGAAGGGTATCATGAATGGAAAGACTGATACAAAGTTCGATCCGGAGGGTAAGGTTACCAGAGGAGACTTTATCGCATATCTAATGAATACCCTGAGTCTGACAGCAGAGGTAAATACCAATTTTGCTGATGTAAAGGCTACAAATCCGAATTATAATGCAATAGGTACAGCAAAGAAACTTGGAATCCTGTCTGGTTCAAGTAAGAGTAAATTCTATGCTGATGAGTTGATAACGAAGGAAGAAATGGCTATTTATGTAGTGAGTGCCATGGAGCTATCAAAAAAGTCACTAAAATCAGCTACCAGAAAGGATCTGTCTAAATTCAATGATGCAGCCAAGGTTTCAAACAGTTCGGTTACTAGTATAGCGAAGCTTATCAAATCTGGAATTCTAAACATCAGTGGGAAGAAGCTTAATGCGAAAGCTAGTTTAACCAGAGCAGAGATTGCTGAAATTCTTTACAATATCTATAAAGCCAAATAGTTATTTGAAATATTAACAATTAGTAGTCTTTCTTACTTGGGGACCAGGAGTTACTGCTTCGTAGCAGTGACCCCTGGAATAGATTAGAAAGGATGATACTTACAAACAGGTAGTACATTAGACCTAAATCAAGATAATAAAAAGGTATAGCACAAATTACTTAAAGTATTTTGTTGCTATACTTTTTTTGTCAATTTATAATAAGATTAAGATATTAACCATATTTTACTAAGGATTTTAATGTAAAAAGTAACTTAAGACACTGAAACTAAACAGAGGATGAGTTCTATGGGCACAGTATTGGATTTCTTTATGGAATACAACAGTAGTGACTGGATGGGCCACGATATTTTGGAAGACATCACAAATCGCTATGAGATAAAAGCCTGTTTAAAGATGACCGAAGAGAAACAGGTCTATTTAGTGACCTCAAAAACAAACTGGAAGAAGTACATATTAAAGGTACTCTCGAGTCATTGTCACGAGAGCCTGAAAGAGGAATTCCGGCTGTCGAGGGAATTGTCTCATCCCGGTATCGTTGCTGCAGTCGAGTATATCGAAGGAAGCGATTATAATTATCTGATACGTGAGTATGTGGAGGGCTATACCGTTACAGAGCTGGTAGAGATGACAGAAGATGGTCATCTTCAATATGAGGAACTGCTACAGATTACACTTCAGCTGTGTGATATCCTTCAATATCTTCACTCGCAGAAGCCACCCATCATACACAGGGACATCAAACCGGATAATATTATTGTAACAAAACAAAAGGATTGTAAACTCATTGATTTTGGCATCTCAAGAAGATATCAGGGGAAGCTAGATTCGGATACTTTTGTAATGGGTACACAATTTTCGGCACCGCCGGAACAGTATGGATTTGCTCAGACGAATGAACGCAGTGATATCTACTCCATCGGCGTTCTGATGTTCTATATGGCTACCGGTAATCTGGATATCAGAGATTTAAAGCAATATCCCGTATCGGGAGATATTCGAAGAATTATAAAGAAGTGTACCAGTTTTTCGCCGAAAGATCGCTACTCGTCCGTTAAGCTTTTAAAAAGTAAATTGAACCGTTATCCATATCTATATAAAAGGCGTTTATTTCTTTATGCAGGGATCATCTCAATCGCCGCCATAGTTCTGATCCTCGGCTTATCCAACCCTGCTTCAAAACAGTCCATGCCGAATGAGGCTTTGTCAGTGATAACACCAAGTATTGATCCCAGCCTAAACAGTACGGTTTTATCAGAGAAACCGAGCGATTTTACACCGGAACTCTCTTTGCCGGAGACAGTCGGGTCCGCTACAGACGGGGAAGAAAAGAAGGATAGGATGGTACCCACTGCGGTCGATACCATGGATTTGGCAGTAGTAGATATTACGGGCCAGACTTTAGAGATAGACGAGAAGCAAAAGTCGATACCATTCGAAGAAGATGCTTCAAATAAAGTGCCCTCTGTAAAAGAAAAAAAGGAAGTTCAGAACAAGGATCAGAAAATTGCAACGCAACAAACAGGCAAGGAAGTTCAGGATATACCGATGGAACAGAAGAAATCTGATCAGATCATTGAGAAAGCTGTGACTCCCGCGCTTGCCAAGAATAATGAGATAGAGTATGATTTTCAGTCCCCCTTAATTGAAGCAGCAGTACGGGAGATACTGGGAAAGTCAGATAAGGATAAGGTGACCTATGGTGATCTGGAGCAGATTACCTCCTTGTTTATCTGTGGTAAGCAGCGTTATAACCGTTGGGAGGAGCATTTTGTCTATGGTGTCAATCAATATATGATTGGCTCACAATATACAGATACTCAATTATTTACTGTCAACGGTGAAGTTACAAGTCTTGAGGATATCTCCCATATGGTGAATCTGGAGAAGCTGGCTTTATATAACCAAAAGATAAGTGATCTTGCTCCGTTGAAGAATTTGCATTATTTATCTTATCTTGGGCTTGGAAGTAACAATATCAGTGAATTGACCCATCTTACTTCTATTAAAGGCTTGAACTATCTAGATCTGTCAGGTAATCCGATCATGAATGACGAGCTTAAGTATCTGAAGGAGCTACCGTATTTATGGGGGCTTGATCTGGGTGCTACCAAGGTGACCAGCTTATATGAGATAAAAGAATTGAAGCTATACTTTTTATCCTTATTTGAGTGTAAGGTGGGTGACTGCATCGGTTTAGACGAGATTACAACCTTAGATAATCTGATTCTGACCGGAGTAAATAATGCCATTACTGATCGGGCAATTGACCGAGTGAGCAAGTTGACCAATCTTAAAATATTAAAGATTTTCGGTAGCGATCGGATCGATCTATCGAAGTTATCAACGCTAGAATCCTTATATTTACTTGATTTGTGCGGTATGTGGAATAACAGTGATCTGGGAGACCTATCGAATCCGAAGCTTACCGAGCTTTATATTGTGTACTGGCAAGTACTCGACCTTACCGGAATCGAGAAGCTACCCTGCATAGAGCAGATTCATCTGCGGGATTCCAAATGCTCCGATTATACCCCGCTTCTTGGTGTGAAGACTTTGAAGAAGGTGTATTGTAATCAGGAGCAACAAAAGATTATCAACGAGCAGCTGGGTGAGGTACCCTTTGAAATACTCATTGAATGACATCGTTTGACAAGAGGTGAAAGATTAATATCTAAGATTTCAATTGGCATAGTTGAGAGTAGAGGCAATGTAAAGCTGGAAACCGGTATTACATTGCTTCTTTTATTCATTACGATAGAAGGTTCGCAGAGCGTACCTGCTGTTGTATGTGAAGTAAGCTTAAAACGGTACAGGAAACGGCATAATTGAAGATTGATTGTATTTGAAATTTATTGAAAAATTATGTATAATTTATACAAAGAATGGAGGGGTTTGTATGCTTAAATATATTGTTCTGTTTAAATTTAAAGATCCTGAGGAATGTATTCCTACGGTGATCGAAAAGCTTCATAGCATGGAAGGTGTGATACCTGAGATTCTATCCATGGAGACCGGTGCCGATCTTTGGCATAATGGAGAGAGAAGCTATGATCTTGCACTAACCTGTACCTTTTTGGATATGGAAGCAGTCGCTGTCTACGACAAACATCCTTTTCACGAGGAGGTCAGAAAATATATTTACGCACATAGAGTGGATGGAAAAACTGTTATTTATGAGATCTGATGGTAGCATATAAATACATGACAGATCGGAGATAGCTATGAGGAAAAGTAATATTGGGGGTATTATTATCGCAGCTAGTACGAGCAGAGCGAAACCTATGCTCAAGCTTGGATCTATTCCTGTTGTCAAACGGATTGTTCTTACATTTCAACAGGCAGAAGTTTTTCCTATTGTTGTTATAACCGGAACACAGGAAGATGAGGTAAGACATGAATTGTCGGAATTCGGAGTTGTATTTATTAAAAATGAGAACTGCGTGGATGCGACACTATATGAATCGCTAAAGATTGGTCTTAATTATCTTCAGGACAAATGTGCCCATATTGCAATCGCACCGGTGAATTCGCCGGTATTCACACCGGAGACGCTGATGAAGTTGTATGATGCAAAGAAAGAGGTGGCTTTTCCTATTTATCAAAATCAAGTGGGATACCCAATTCTCGTAAGCACCGCAGCGCTTCCTGAAATTATCAATTATAGGGATGAGGAGGAATTCAGGCAGGCGATTTATTCAGTGGGGGACCGTCATGCCGGAGTGGAGGTTGAGGATGAAGGTGTGATTCAGGATATCCATAGCTATGAAGAATTGCAGAGGCTTTTAGACAAGTATAATCGTTCTCTGATGCAAGCCATGGTTGGGCTCTGTATCGAGAAGGAGACCGTATTTTTTGATAACCGGACGAAGCTTTTGCTTTATCTGATCTCGGAAACGATGTCGGTCAGCAAGGCCTGTGAGCTAATGTCAATGTCATATGCAAAGGCATGGAAGGTACTTAATAAGCTGGAGGCGGAGCTCGGCTATCAGATTATTCAGAGGCGGCAGGGGGGAAGTCGGTTCGGAAGGACGCATTTGACACAGCAGGGAACGGATTTTCTTCAGGCCTATATTGAATATGAAGATAGTGTCTTTAAACATGCGAGGGCTGAATTTGTCAGAATATTTAAGAGTAAAGGTCTAATTTAGCATTTCTACTGATATTTACAAACAAGTTGAAAGAAAAATAGCTCATATCTATAATATAGGTATGAGCTCATTTTTTAATGCGCCTAGCATGGGCGCAATCTCATGCGAACTGGCGTGAAAGGTAAGGTTAGTGTAGCTAACTGCGTTCGGCATAATTATAAACATTGTATCTGGCCGGTTTTAGAGGAAGGGCCGGAGGTTTTATTGTTGTACAAAGGCCCTGATTACAGGGTGATTATAAACAATATAATGAAGGAGGATTTAGTATGGGTATTATTATTGATGAGATGGAAGGTAAATTAAGACCCCCGTCTATCGGATTAAAGCCTTATGAGGCAAAGGTTATTCCGCTTACCACCGGTGAGGATATGCTGGTACGTGAAGTAACCTATGATGAGATTCCTTTATTAATGGAGACGATTGAACCCTTAATGAAGCAACCGAAGGATTTCTATGATATCGTTGCATCCCGTATTTATGCGGAGCTTCTAGGAATGTACCGGTTCCGTGTACAGGATGAGTATTGCTTCGTTGGTGCGGTGAATGGCGAGATCGCCGGAATTGTCAATGGACGTCTTGTGAATGAGAAGGTAGGTATGTCCTACCATACCATGACATTAAAGCGTGGTGCCCGTGTCGGTGCTCAGCTATTCGCAGCAAAGATGGAATATCATTTTGATTTTATGAATCAGGATGAGGTGTGGATTGTTGCAGAAAGCCCGAATGGCTTCAAGAGATGGATGATTGAATATGAGTTGGAATCACGCCCTGAGTGTCCTCATGAATTAGGCGGAGTTCCTACCTACGTACTGACTCGTGCATTGTGGGAGAAACATAAGGAGAATAAGAATGTTGGTATTCGTCCTGCCTTTGAGGAGGTTGTTGAAGCCAACAAAGTTTTACATAAGCCTGCCAAGATCAGTGTCTGAGAGGAGATCATCATAAATTTATGCTGCCGCACTAATTCATAGTCAGCGGCGGAATGGAGGTTATTATGAGGAATGTAGGTATCGTTGGTGTAGGGCATACTAAATTCGGTAAATCGGATATTCCCTTTATCGATATGGTCTGTGCTGCAGCACTGGAAGCGATGGATGATGCAGGAGCGGGGACAGGGAACAAGAATGTCATTGATCAGGTATTCGTCGGTACCATGGGTGCCGGAATGGTCAGTCGTATCAGCGGAATCGCTTCTGCTGTTGTGGATACGTTGAATATCCGGCCGGCTATGGCCGAGACAATCGAGAACGGCCCGGCCTCCGGAGCATCTGCGATCAAACTGGGGTATATGGCGATTGCCTCCGGTATGTGCGACTGTGTACTTGTCATAGGCGCTGAGGGAATGCGTGCCGTAAGCGGATGGGAAGGAACCGATTTTGTCGCAACCATGCTTCATCCGGAGGGAGAGTATAAATACGGCCTGACACTGCCTGCCTTCGCGGGACTGTTTACAAGGCTACGCATGGATCAATACGGATTGGAAACCAAAGACCTGGCAATTGTGTCAGTGAAGAACCATGCGAATGCAATGAAGAATCCCTGCGCTCATATTCAGGCACCCGTTGTTCTGGAGCGCATTACAAACAAGGCATATATTAATGCAACGAATCCAATCGTGGCCGACCCTCTTCGTCAATACGATATGTGTCCGGTATCCGATGGAGCGGCAGCTGTTTTATTGGTTGCTGAGGATAAGCAGGAGGCACTTGGCTTTACAGGAAAGAAGTTTGTAAAGATCGCCGGAATTGGTTCAGCTACGGACACTCATGTTGTTGCAAATCGAGAAGTGCCGACGGATCTGTTGGCAGTACGACTAAGTGCAGATATGGCTTATAAGATGGCAGGCGTTGGTCCCCAGGATATTGATGTTGCTGAACTGCATGATGCCTTTCAGATTCTTGAAATAGCCGAATCCGAAGAGGTAGGTTTCTTTGGACGCGGAGAAGGTCATATTGCAGCTAGGAACGGAGAGACTGCACTGACCGGGAAAAAACCGATTAATACCTCCGGAGGCTTGAAGGCAAAGGGTCATCCGCTGGGAGCAACCGGAGTATCACAGGTGGTTGAGCTGGTTCGTCAGCTGCGCGGTGAGGCTGGAGAGAGACAGGTTGCCGGTGCAAAGACAGGCTTGGCAGTCAACTTCGGCGGTTTCGGTAATAATGTCGTATCAACCGTTTTGACAACGGAATAAGGGAAGGGCAGGGTGATTACTATGGAACAAATGTATGCATATAAATGCACAAAATGCGGTAAGCTCCATCATCCTCGCTATATCGTCTGTCAAAACCCGGAATGTGATGGACGAGAGTTTGAGAAGCTGCCATTAGAAGGGAAATGCAAATTATTAACCTGGACCAGAGTTTACAATTTGCCGGAAGGCTATATGTGTCCTTGGTTGAATTTTGGCATTGTCGAATTTGATAACGGGGTACGTGTGACGGGTCAGATTGGTTTTGATGACGGTATTGAATCGGGGATGGAACTCGAGGCATGCGTCGGAGTTGTTAGAGAAAAATCAATCTTATATAAAGAGACGGTAACTGCTCCTCAGTATGGTTTCATATTCCAAAAGGCTTAGGCCTTTTGGAATATGGAGGTATATTATGACAGAGCGAAATGCACTTGAAATATGTCGGCAGCTTCAAAGCACTTTATCACCCCGGATTAAGGTATTACAGGTACACTCGGTATTTGATTCCGCGGTTAATATCATCGGTGATGAGCTGTTCTTCTCTGTAGTTACACAGCGGCATTGTATTTATCCGATGTCCTGCAGGATAGAGGGAGATGCTTCCCTGATTGAGGCTGGAGTAAAAGCCGGTATGAGTGTTATCTCATCCGGTGAAGGAATCTATCTGCCACAGGCAGGGTTTTCGATCGATTTACATAGAGGTATGGAAGTTGATTTATCCATTCGTAATCTTCCTAGCTTATCAGCCCCGGAGAAACTTCAAGCGAAGCTTGCAATACTCTTAGAACTGGTTTGTACGAAGGGATGTGAGGAAGACCTAAGCACTCTGGTTACAGAAAAATATCGCAACCCATGTGCGGATGCTGTAAAGAAACGTTTGCCGGAATTTAACAAAGCGGTAAGAGACGGAGACATACAGGCAGTTAAGCTGGCAGGAGCACTTGCCGGGGGAGGAATTGGACTTACCCCCTCCAGCGATGATTTGCTGGTCGGTTATTTATCCGTATATCTTGCTCATACCCTGGCCATCGATTACAGTTGTCTGGATGCGGCGATGAGGCTGACACAAGAGATGGGAAGAGAAGCTGCGAAGCACACTAATTTAATAAGCGGGGCTTTTTTAAAACAATGCGGAAGGGGCTTGCTTTCGGAGAATATGATAAAGCTTATCGTGGCGTTATATTCGGCTTCGAAAGAAGAGGCAGTCCGATTATGTGGAGAGCGTATTCTTAAGTTTGGTTCTACATCCGGAATAGATATGCTGACCGGTGTTATCTTAGCCTTGTTGAATCTAAATGAAGACATACAGCCATCCGCAATCAATGGAGGACAATATTGTGGTAAAGCTTGAGATTAGAAAAAATGCTTATTATGATTCGGTAACCTTGATGCTGATCAGCAACGAGGTTAAAAAGTTAGAGGGTGTTGAGGAAGCACTGGTTGGTATGGGAACGGACTTAAATTGTGAAATCGCACAAAACATCGGGCTTACGACACCTGAATTTGCATTTGTTACGGCAAATGATCTGTTTGTCGCAGTGGAATGCAAGCATGAGTCAATTTTTGAGTCTGTTCGCCTGAAGGTGGAGGCGCTACTCAATAAGAAGGCCGAAGCGAAAGGCACGGATTATTACACCCCTACGTTGGAGGGAGCGATTCGACTTGATCCGGATATCAATATGGCAGTCATATCCGTTCCTGGTAAATACGCAGCGGATGTGGCAGAAAGCTGTCTGGACAGAGATATTAATGTCATGCTTTTCTCGGATAATGTTACGATAGAAGAAGAACGGACTTTGAAGGAATATGCTTATCAAAAGGGGCTATTGGTGATGGGCCCGGATTGTGGAACGGCGATCATTAACCATGTACCGCTTGCCTTTGCTAATGTAGTAAGGCCTGGTAATATTGGAATTGTAGCCGCCTCGGGAACCGGAACACAGGAGGTATCCTCAATCATTGATCAGCTGGGTGGCGGTGTATCCCAGGTGATTGGAACCGGCGGACGTGATCTAAAGAAGGACGTCGGTGGGTTAATGATGAAGCTTGGGCTGTCAGCCCTGACGAAGGATCCCCAGACAAAAGTTATTACACTGATCAGCAAGCCTCCGGCAAGGGAGATTGCATCCTTGATATTGACACAGGCCTCCGAGGCCAAAAAACCTGTGGTTGTCTGCTTTATAGGCGGTGATCCTGAGGAAATTGAAGCCTTTGGACTGACGGCAGCAATCTCTTTAGAGGATGCGGCAAGGAAAGCGGTTGCTTTATCAAAAGGAGAGCCTCTTAGTGATTACAGGGACTTTGCTATGGGAAGTGAGACGGCACAAAAGCTTGCCAATGAAGAGGCGGATAAGATGTCCCAGAGCCAGAAGTATGTTCGAGGCTTTTATACGGGTGGGACCTTGTGTGATGAAGCTATGAAATTAATGCTGCCGAAGCTGAAGCATATCTACAGTAATATCCCCTTGCAGCCAGAGGATAAGCTGAAGGATGCAAGAAACGGCAGGAGCTGTCAGCATACCTTCTTGGACTTCGGTGATGACGAATTCACAGTAGGAAGACCTCACCCCATGATTGATCCTTCCCTGCGAGCAGAGCGGGTCAGATCCGAGGGAGATGATCCGGAATGTGCCATCATTATGGTGGATTGCGTGATTGGTTACGGCTCCCATGAGGATCCGGCAAAGGATCTGTCAGAAGCGATTATCCGGGCAAAGGAGTCAGCCAAAGCAGATGGGAGACATTTACTTGTCATAGCTGAGGTATGTGGAACCGAAGGGGATCCGCAGTGTCTAAGTAAGACCAGGAAGCAATTGGAGGAGGCAGGTGCCCTTGTTTTCTCTTCCAATGCTCAGGCAACCCGGTTTGCTGAGCTTGTACTTGACAATATGCAGTAAGCCGTTCAAACGGTAATTTTAAGCCTGTTGGGTATGCCTTCAGGCTATGAGAAAGGCATGGTTATCAGCATGGATAAATTAAATGAATTATTCGGGAAGGACCTGCATGTAGTTAATTTAGGAATAGAATCATTTTATCAGGATTTAAAGAAGCAAGGGAAGCCGGTGGTTCATGTCGATTGGAAGCCGGTTGCCGGCGGTGATAAGGAAGCAGCCGCCTACCTCAAGCTGTTACATAAACCGGAGCTTTCCACTAAAATTGATAAGGCGAACAAAGAAGCGTTGCACAGAATACTTACGGCTCAACCAACTTTGGTGGGACTCGGAATCGCCGGTGAAGTCATTCCGGGCATGACGAAGGAAACCATTCTCCATGCAGGTCCGCCAATCACCTGGGACCGTATGTGCGGACCTCAAAAGGGTGCGGTTCGAGGCGGTCTGGTATACGAAGGACTAGCAGCAGACCTTTCGGAGGCAGAAATCCTGGCAGCATCCGGAAGAATTAAATTTGACCCCTGTCATATGCATGATGCAGTAGGACCTATGGCAGGTGTAATCACCTACTCTATGCCGGTATGGATACTGGAGAATAAGACCTTCGGTAATCGCGCTTATTGCACCTTGAATGAAGGGCTGGGTAAGGTTCTTCGCTTTGGTGCCTTTGATGAGGAGGTATTATCCAGGCTTCGGTGGATGAAGGAGGTTTTGTATCCGGTATTGAAGGCCGGAATGGAAATCAAAGGCGAGATTGATATTAAGATAATACTTGCCCAGATCCTTCAGATGGGAGATGAAGGTCATAATCGGAATAAAGCAGGAACCTCACTGTTGTTCCGTGAGCTGACTCCGGCTATTTTGGCAGCAAAGCTTCCGGATCAATGGAAGATTGACGCACTTAAGTTTATTAATGGTAATGACCACACCTTCCTGAATATATCGATGCCGGCCTGCAAGTGTACGATGGATCCTGTTCTTGACATTGAATATAGCACCGTTCTGGCTACCATGAGCCGTAACGGTACCGATTTTGGTATCCGAATTGCAGGTCTTGGAAAGGATGTATGGCTCACCGGTCCGGCAGAGAAGGTGGAGGGACTATTGTTTCCGGGCTTCACTGAAGATGATGCAGCAAGGGATATGGGAGATTCCTGTATTACGGAGACCGCAGGAATTGGAGGCTTTTGTATGGCTGCTGCTCCTGCAATTGTACAATTTGTCGGTGGTCAGGTATCCGATGCCATCAATTATACAAAGCAGATGTATGAGATAACGGTTGGAGAAGGCTCTGCTTATAAAATTCCGGTACTTGACTTCAGAGGCGGTCCTACCGCGATTGATCTGATCAAGGTACTTGAGACAGGAATCCGGCCGATCATTAATACCGGAATAGCACATAAGGATGCCGGTGTAGGTCAGGTTGGAGCGGGAATTGTCCATCCACCGCAGGAATGCTTTAAGAAAGCCCTTCAGGCCTGTGCTGCCCTGTGGTCCCAGAATATTTTCCAGGAAAGATGACCGTACTTTTATACGACATAATGAAACGGTAAAATTTGCAATATATTATTTATAATAAAAAGATGGAGGTATGAATTATGAGTAAATGGTCAGATATTACCATGTATGAGCTATCAATCCCGATTGGAATCAATACACCGCCGTGGCCTACCTATGAGCCCCTTCAGATGAAGTTCTTTAAACGTCTCTCCCCGAATGGAGCCAATGGACAATTGATCACCCATAGTAATCATGTGGGAACCCATCTGGATGGGCCTCTGCATTTTGATACTTCAGGGCGTGATATGGCTTCTCTGGAATTAACAAAGCTTTGCCATCCCGGTGTAGTGGTAGATTTGTCAGATCAGGCAGAGGATTTTGGTATCTATACACCGGAGGATATTGAGAAAAGAGTTGAAGTGAAGGAAGGAGATATTCTAATCATCAATACCGGCTATCATAAGTATGGATGGGATCAGCCTACCGCAGATGAGAGACGCTATATGCTTCGCCATCCGGGGCCAAGTCTTGATTTTATTAATTGGGTTCAAGACAAGAAGCTGCGCTGGTTAGGTGTTGACTGCGGAAGTGCAGATCACCCGATGAATACCAAGATACGTGATTGGGAACCGATGGAGGCTGCCAAATGCGATAAATTATTCAGGGAACGCTATGGAAAGAGTCTCGATGAGGTATATCCTTGGCCGGAGCATTATCAGGCAATGCATATCGAGTTATTCTGTAAGCCATACGAGGCCATTCATGCTGAATGTCTTGGTGGTGAGATTGATAAGCTTAGCAATAAGCGTGTCGTAATAGGCTGCTTCCCATGGAAGTTGGTTGATGGCGAAAGTTGTATTGCAAGAATAGTAGCTTTTGATGGCTTTGAGGATGTATAATATTAGAATAAATAACTTAATTATTCCAAATTATATGGTCTGCAGTGTCGCTTGAGGGATTGGGGGTATTATGGAGAAGCTATTGCCTATGCTGCTGGTTGCAGGTATCGTAGTCGTGATATTTTGGATGTCCGGTGTGCGGGAAAAACGTGTCCAGGTATTTACAGATGAATTCGGTAAAGCATTTATAGAGGCATCGGATCATATCCTCGATATCCAACTACAGGATGAAAAGCTGAAGTATTCCATCATGACAATGGTTGATAGCAGAGGTAGGGAAATAAAGAGCTCAAAGGGGGTTCCTGTCAAGCTGGCACCCCTTGAGGAACAACCCGAAGCTCTTCAAAGACTATTTCAAAAAGGCATTGATGTATTTGTTCTTGAACGCTTTCAAACAATGCATATTAAAAGGGATGGGGCGCAGCAATATCTTACTTCGATTAATATGATTGAGAAGAAGTATAATTCGGCGTTAAATCGCATCTACGATATCGCCAATATTTCCTTTAGTGCCTTGAAGGATTATTCTGTTATACATACCTTGGAGGATGTGGAAAATTTTCATTTCTTCCTTCATAAACAAGACTTTATTCGTAATACGACCCTTTCGTCGATTATGAGTAATGATGCAAGAGGGAGTTTGCTTATTCAATAATTACATAGGATTGGAGTATTCAAAAATAAATAATAGATAAGAGTTAAATAGATTGTTTTAAATAAATCTTGAGTTTGATATGCAGCATGCGTTTTCTTAATGTCCAGTGGCTAATTAATATATGTTAGGAGGGTCAAATGAGAGAATTTGAGTATTTGAGGCCAGAGACAGTAGAAGAAGCGGTACTCCTTCGACAGACATACGAAGGAAAATCTGTTTTGTTAAACGGCGGAACAGATATTATAATCCAGCTTCGAGATCACCTTATCGCACCCGAGTTTGTGATCGATATTAAGCATATTCCTGAGTTGAAAAAGCTTACATTTAACAAGGAAGAGGGACTTTATATCGGTGCCTGCGTTACAATGAATGAACTTGGAGACAATGAAGAAGTTACAAAGTATTATCCGTATCTTAAGGAGGCAGCATATTCCGTAGGAAGTAAACAGGTACGTAATCGTGCAACGTTGGTTGGAAATATTGCGAATGCCTCTCCATTATGTGATACGGGAACACCGCTTTATGTATGTGAAGCAAAAGTATGTATTGTCGGAAGTAATGGTGAACGTGAGGTACCTATTTCTGAATTCATCACCTTTGTAAGAAGAACCTCATTACAGCCGGATGAGATTATTGTTGGTATCAAAGTCCCTTATACCGAAGGTGCAGAAGGTATCTTTACAAAAATATCAAGACGTAAGGAAGTCGATCTAGCCACAATCTGTGCAACGGTTCTTAAGCTGGGTGATAGTATTCGAATCGCCTTTGGTGCGGTTGCACCTACTCCGATCAGATTGATGAAGACAGAAGTATTGTTAAAAGGTAAGCCAATAACTTCTGAGCTGATTGAGGAAGCAGCGAAGCTAGCCCGAACGGAAGTGTCGCCGATCAGTGATGTCAGGGCATCGAAGGAATACCGTTATGACGTTGTAGAGGTTACTGTAAGACGCAGCCTGGAGCAGCTGATGCAAGGAGGTGCCGTATCATGAGATATAAAGTGAACTTCTTTATTAACGACGACCCGGTTGAGCTTTATGTGGATGCGAACAGGACCATGCTGAATGTACTGCGAGAAGATTTGTGCCTCACCGGAACCAAGGAAGGCTGTGGGGCTGGAGAATGTGGTGCATGTACTGTAATTGTCGATGGGAAGCCGTTGAATGCATGTCTGGTGCTTGCTCCCGAGCTTGATGGAATGCATATCACAACCATTGAAGGACTTGCTAAGGACGGTGAACTGACCGAATTACAAAGACAATTCATAAAGCACTCTGCCCTGCAATGTGGCTTTTGTACTCCGGGTTTCATTATGTCTGGAACCGCATTGTTGCAGGAGAATCCGCATCCCACCAGAGATGACATTAAGACCGCAATTGTCGGGAATCTCTGTAGATGTACCGGATATGCCCGTATTATTGAAGCAATCGAGGAGACAGCTGAGGTACTCGGAGGAGGTGGACAACAATGGAATTAAAGCATGTTGGTAAATCCTATGACAGGAAAGACGCCATCATGAAGGTGACAGGCGCTGCGGAGTATGTAGATGATATACGACTATCCAGAATGCTTTATGCAGGGTGTGTAAGAAGTCCATATGCTCACGCAAGAATTCTCTCTATTGATATCTCTGAAGCTATAAAGCTGCCCGGGGTCAGATCCGTAATTACCGGTGACGAGTATCCGAATCGTGCGGGTCTATATCTGGAAGATCGATATTTTATGGCTAAAGTAGGGGACACGGCAAAATATATGGGAGAGGCTGTAGCAGCAGTAGCAGCAGAGACACCGGAGATAGCCAGACAGGCCTGTGATCTGATTAAGGTGGAATACGAAGAGCTTCCCGCTGTTACCAATGCGGTGGAAGGAATGAAACCGGGCGCACCTTTAATTCACCCCGATTTACATACTTATAAGGTGGCACCAATCTTTTTCCCGGAAAAGGGAACTAATATTTCCCATCACTATGTTTTGCGAAAGGGAGATGCAGAGAAGGCTTTTTTGGAAGCAGATTATATTTTTGAGAATACATTCTATGTTCCGCATGTACAGCATGTTCCATTGGAGCCTCATGCAACGGTTGCAAAGTACGAAGCCAATGGAAAGCTGACTGTCTGGTCAAGCTGCCAATCGCCTTATGCTGTACGACAGGCCTTATCTGTAGCCTTTGCCATGCCGCTTAATAAAATTCGCGTGATTGCACCTACCGTTGGAGGTGGTTTCGGATCGAAGGCAGGAACAACATTAGAGGGTATCGTTATTCCATTAGCAAAGCATTGTCAGGGACGCCCAGTTAAGCTTGTTTATTCCCGTGAAGATGAGTTTGTGAATGCATATGTCCGTCAGGGCATGCATGCAATAATAAAAGCCGGGGTTCGTAAGGATGGTAAGATTATTGCACTTCATAATCAATTTATATGGGATGGAGGAGCTTATACAGAATACGGTGTCAATATTACTAAGGCAGGCGGGTGGGCATCAGCCGGTCCCTATGATATTGATAATGTATGGACGGACAGTTATTGCGTATATACGAATCATCCTGTCGGAGGCCCTTACAGAGGCTTCGGTATGTGTGAAATCCACTTTGCCATAGAACAAAATATGGATATGATAGCTGAAAAGGTCGGTTTGTCACCGGTTGAGATAAGGCGACTTAACGGTATAAGACCGGGTGGTTTTACAGGTATGGGAGAGAAGATGGAGGTAGCTGGCCTTCTGGATTGTATTGACCAGGTTGTGAAAGAAATCGATTATGATACACCATCTGAGCCTGCGGGGCCGCACAAAATCCGTGCTAAAGGGATTGCAGCCGGATGGAAGTCTCCGTCCATGCCAACCAATGCCGGTTCTTCAGCAATTATTCGTATGAATGAAGACGGTACCTTCTTCTTGCTCAGTAGTGCGCAGGAGATAGGTCAGGGCTCCTCTACCGTATTGGTTCAGATTGCGTCAGAAGTTCTCTCCGTATCACCGGATCAAATTACATTTTGCTCAGGGGATACCGATGTTACACCCTATGAATGGCAGACAGTTGCAAGCCGAACGACTTATTGTGCCGGTAATGCGGTTAAGCTGGCGGCAGAAGATTTGATTGATAAGGTACTTAATCTTGCACAGCTTAAGATGGGTGCGGCTAAGAGAGACCTAGAATTTTTGGACGGTTATGTAGTACACAAGATTTATCGCGATAAAAGGCTTCCGATTTCTGATTTTGCTTTGGGAGTATCCTTTGACGATGGTAGTGGCTATGGTGGTCCGGCTATTGGTGTTGGTTCCTTTACACTTGAGAACAATATAAAGACAGATAAGAAAACTGGGGTTGCGGTACACCATCCGGCGGCCTTCTGGACCATGGGTGTGAATGGATGTGAAATCGAAATTGACACCGATACGGGTGCATGTAAGGTACTTAAAATGGTTTCCTGCTTTGATGCAGGCAAGGTAATAAATCCCACACTTTTTGCGACTCAGAGTGAAGGTGCCATGGTTCAGGCATTAGGTACGGCACTTTTTGAGGAGCTCAAGCTGAAGGATGGAAAGGTTATGAATAAGAGCTTCGTTGATTATAAGATTCCTACTGCGGATGACATTCCTGAGTTGGTCGTACGATATGTGGAGCATGCAGAGCCTACAGGTCCTTATGGCGCGCGTGGCGTAGGTGAACCACTAATGGTCCCGGGTGCTCCGTGTATAGCAAATGCGATATACAATGCGATCGGTGTACGTTTTCATAAGATGCCGATTACAGCAGAGGATATATTAAAGGCACTAAAGGAAAAGGAAGAAAAAAATATTATGTGTTGAGGAAAGGAGCGTATTGGAGCATTCTGAATTAAGAATGACTTCATACAGGTTATTCTATGGAGAAAAAGGTTGATGGTATCTATGATGGTTTTAAGGAGCTTGGAACTGGTAAAATGATGATACTTGGACTCCAGCATGTGTTTGCCATGTTTGGTGCAACCGTACTTGTCCCCCTGCTTACCGGACTAAGTGTTTCGGTTACGTTATTTTCAGCGGGTATTGCAACGATTTGGTTCTTCATCATTACAAAAAGAAAAGTTCCGATTTTCCTCGGCTCATCTTTTGCATTCTTAGGTGCGTTTGCCTCAGTTGCAAACGGTGATCCGGAAAAACTGCCCTATGCAACAGGCGGTGTAGTATGTGCCGGTCTCGTTTATGTTGTTCTGGCTGCCTTATTCGCTATCTTCGGTCCAAAGAAGGTTATGAAGCTATTTCCGCCTGTAGTAACCGGCCCGATCATTATCTTAATTGGACTTATCTTAGCACCGACCGCGGTTAGCAGTGCTGCAGGGAATTGGATCCTTGCAATTATTGCGATTGCAATTGTTATATGTGTAAATCTTTTCGGAAAGGGTATGTTGAAGCTAATACCAATTCTTTGCGGTATTCTAGGTGCTTATGTAATTGGTTGTATTATTACCTTGATCAATCCTAATTTCCTGGGACTTAGCTGGATTGATTTTTCTAATCTGAAGGGGGTATCAATACTTGATGTTCCTCCGTTCATGCTTCCGAAATTTGAGATATCGGCAATTGTGACCTTTGTAGTAGTCTCTGTTGCTGCGATTGTAGAGCATATCGGAGATATCGCCGCAATCGGGGCTACCTGTGGCAAGAATTTTATCGCGGATCCCGGTCTTACCAGAACCTTATTGGGAGATGGTCTCGGAACCTCCATGGCAGGTGTCATCGGTGGCCCTGCTAATACTACCTATTCAGAGAATACCGGTGTTGTTGCACTGACAAAGGTATATGATCCTAAGGTAATGTTTATTGCAGCCTGCATCGCTATTCTGGTTTCCTTTATTTCTATATTTGATGCATTTATCAATACGATACCTTGGTCCATCATAGGCGGTATTTCGATTGTCCTGTATGGTATGATATCTGCAACCGGTGTTCGTACCATCGTTGTAAATAATATTGACTTTACGAACATGAGAAATATTATTATCATGGCACTTATTCTTGTCTGTGGTCTCGGATTCAATTCCTACCCGATTCAGATTCCTCTTGGCTCTGCTACACTTACCTTCGGAGGTCTTGCATCTGCAGCTATTATCGGAATTATAGTGAATGCTATCCTTCCGGGCAAGGATTATGAATTTAACATGGATGAAGTAAAATAACGGAAAGATAGTATAATAATGAATGGAGATCATGATGAATTATCATAAAACCTTTGAGGTTGGAATGAAAGATAATGAGCGTTATAATCTGTTCAGTATGAGGAGAAAAACCGTTCGGATGAGTGTCATGATTTTTCTGATGATAAGCTTTATGGTTGCCTTTACACAACTGACACAGGCAAATCGATTCATCTATTCAATACTATTCGGTATTGGCTATGGTATTGCAGGCATCCTGTTTTTTGTTATTGTAAATCTATTGTTTGTCAAATACAGACTTTATCTCTTTTATAAGAGAGGAAGCATCAAACCATTTACACAGCAGATTGAGATGAATGAAAAAGGAATTCGTGCAAAAACAGAGAATGGGTCTGTTGAGGTGGTCTTTGATCAGATAAGCGGAGTCAGAGAGACGAAACATGCATTTTACATATTAGTAACTACAGAGCATGTCTATGTATTTCCGAAAAAACAGATGGTCGGTGAAGAAGAATTCTGTGAAATCAGAAGCATTTTCAGAGCAGGTATTCCTGCTAACCGGCTGAAATTGCAAACATGACGGGTCGTTGCATAAAGAATTAGTCGTATGATGATACAATCTTTGATTTACATGGAAAAGAAGATGGATAAGTTCCCCTAGCACAGCGCATTACAGGGAGCTTATCCATCTTATTTTTAAGGCTTCTTTTTTTTCGATGATACAGTCTTTATATGAAACTACCTACGCTTCCTTTACTCTGGAATAATTATCGGCAACGACATCCCAGTTGACTAATTCAAAGAAGGCTTTGATATAGTCAGCGCGGAGGTTCCTGTACTTCAGATAATAAGCGTGTTCCCATACGTCGATACCTAGGATAGGAACCCAATCATTCTGACTATCCATTAATGGATTATCCTGATTTGGACTTGAGGATACCTTGAGCTCACCCTTTTTATTTGCTGATAACCAAGCCCAACCGGAACCAAATCGGGTCGCTCCGGCATTTGCCAGTTTATCCTTGAGGATGGTGTAATCACCAAAATCCTTAGAGATCTGATTTGCCAAGTCACCCTTAGGTTCCTTACTACCGCCAGGCTGTAGTGTGGCAAAATATAGGTTGTGATTATAGTAACCACCACCATTATTTCTTATTGCTGCTCGCAATGCTTCGTCAGAAATCTGATCGAGATTTTTGAATAGGTCTTCGATCGAAGAATAGGCAAACTCCGTTGCTTTCTCCAGCGCTGCATTCAGATTACTGGTATAAGCAGCATGGTGCTTAGTATAGTGTGTTACCATGGTTAGTTCATCAATATAAGGCTCCAATGCGTTAAAATTATAATTTAATTCCATCTGTTTAAACATATATATGCACTCCTTTACGCTTGAATTAGATTTTTAACAATTATATTGTGTAAAATGTATTGTAAGTATATTATTGCACAATAACAAGGAAAATGCAAGAGTAAAATGACAATTATATTAATTTTTCTGTGATTGACGTATTAGAAAATCAGCATTATAATATCGATAATACAATACTGATTAAACGGAGGAAGGAAATGGCGGAGAAAGGCAAGGGAGCGGTAACAACGCAGGCGTTATATAGGATGCCATATTATATCCAGCAGCTTCGAATGTTAAAGGGGCAAGGGATTGAGACAATATCAGCTCCTAAGGTTGCAGAATTATTAAATCTCAATGAAGTACAGGTCCGTAAGGATTTTGCTTCTGTTTATGTAACCAAGGGTAAACCGAAGACAGGCTTTATAATAGAGGATTTATTGGCTGCAATGGAGGATTTGCTAGGCTATAACAATACCGAAGATGCGGTAATCGTTGGCGCCGGATCACTTGCACGTGCCATAATGGCTCATGTTGGTTTCCAGGATTATGGTCTGAAAATTATTGCGGCCTTTGATGTTAAGATGGAGCTAATTAATACTGAGATTAACGGGATCAAAGTATTACCAACGGATAAAATCAGTAATTTATGCCGGCGTATGAAGATTCATATCGGAATTATTACCGTACCGGTTTCCCAAGCACAGACCATATGCGATCAGCTAGTTGCCGGTGGGGTGCTGGCAATCTGGAATTTTGCACCGATTCATTTGTCGGTACCTGACCACATTCTTGTACAGAATGAAAATTTGGCTGCTTCTCTTGCTGTATTATCCAATCATCTGAAGCAAGCCCTGAAGCCGGTAGACTAGTGTATCTGGTTTTGATGATGTATTTTGAGGCAAAAGCAGCCTGCTTCGATCATAAATATGACAATAGTACGTGTTATCTTATAGAAAGTTAGGTGTCAGGATGAATACACAGCATTTAAAATATGCAATTGAAGTTGAAAGGACCAGCTCCATCTCTCAGGCGGCAGAGAATCTATATATGGGACAGCCGAATCTAAGCAAGGCAATTAAGGAATTGGAGGATTCTCTTGAGTTCACTATCTTTGAGCGTACCTCCAAGGGAGTAACACCTACGCAGAAGGGAATCAAGTTCTTATCCTATGCCAGAAATGTCCTGAGTCAGCTAGATAAGATGGAGGCATTATCAGATAAAGCGGATGCGGATATTCAGAATTTCAATATATCGATTCCCAGAGGTAGCTATATTGCAGATGCGATTACCAACTTCCTGTCAGAGCTTGATACGAATAAAGGAATTCATGCGAATGTACAGGAGACCAATTCAATTCAGGTAATCAATAACATTATTGACGGACCCTTTAATCTAGGTATCATAAGGTATCAGACAGATTATGAGAATTATTTTGTAGATTATCTTAAGGAAAAGCAACTTCGATATGAGACAGTCTGGGAATTTGAGTATCTGGCGCTTATGTCTGAGAAGCATCCAATGGCTTATTGCGAAGCTGTGACTGAACAGGAGCTATGTAAATACACCCAGGTTACCCACGGTGATACATCAATCCCGTATATACTTCAGAATAGTCTGATGGCAGAAGGCTCCTCGCTAACCTCCAAGCGCATCTATGTATATGATCGATGCAGCCAATACGATTTACTGTCTGAGATACCAACAACTTATATGTGGGTGTCACCAATTCCGGATAAGTGGTTGCGGCGTTATCATCTTGTGCAACGCAAATGTAAGGTGAATGGGCATAGATACAAGGATGTATTCGTTTATCCTAAGAATTATAAGCTAACCGAGCTGGACAGGCGATTCATTGACCGATTATCGGAAGCGAAGAATGAGGTCTCCTTTCGGGAATATCAATAGAAGGATAGGAGCTAGGCCTAAAGGAATAACGATATATCGATAATGGAATATCGATATATCAAGAGGGATAAGAATAAGTCAAACATGTTGTTTTAGTTTGTGTTTCAGGTACAGGATATCATATAGACGGAGAAGGCGGATATAGTTAGAAAAGGCTAAAAACTGTAGCACATGCATTTAAAATAATCTACTAAATAATATTTTACTTATCATAGGAAGTTAAATTTAAAATGCGTATATCGATATTGGAATATCGATATACGCATTTTGCATTTCACATAATAGAAAATGATTGTTAAAATATAAACAATTCTTGAAACAGAAGAATGACAAAGAAACAACATACAACGTTGCTTTCTAATCCTTAACTGAAAATTGTGTCGCCACGCAAGCTAAGTTATCGATTTAGAATATAGGAATGAGGACTTGTTTGCCTCAGGTTTTCATTCATAATACAATAGAAAGTACGCTTTGCAAACGATCTATTGTTATGAATAAGGCTGCTGTCTTCAAAGGCCGCAGCCTTTTGTTTTGAGATTAATCGGATATCGATCCCTGTAGCTGATTCGATGCAGGAGGTTTTGATTTATATAAATAATAAGTGTAAAGAACCAGGAGGCTGATATGTACCAAATTGTTAGAAAACTAATATTAAATCCCACGGTCACCTTGATGGAGATTGATGCACCCATGGTAGCAGGGAAGGCTGAGCCAGGACAGTTTATCATTCTGAGAACCGATGAAAATGGGGAAAGAATACCGTTGACTATTGCGGATTTTGACCGGAATAGGGGAACCGTAACAATTATTTTTCAGATTGTAGGAGCTACAACAGAGCAGCTTAATTCTATGAAGGAAGGTGATTATCTTCAGGATTTTGTTGGTCCTCTCGGGCGCCCCACAGAGACAGAGGGAAAGCGGAAGGTAGCGGTTGTCGGTGGCGGTGTCGGATGCGCGATCGCTTATCCGGTGGTGAAAAAGTTCCACGAGCAGGGAACTGAGGTTCACGCTGTCGTGGGCTTCCGTTCCAAGGAGCTAGTAATTTTAGAGGACGAATTCAGAAAGAACAGCAGTCGTTTTATCGTGATGACCGATGATGGGAGCTATGGGGAACAGGGACTTGTGACCGATGCTCTGAAGAAGTTGATTGATAGTGGTGAGCAATACGATGAGGTAATAACCATAGGACCACTTATCATGATGAAGTTCGTCAGCAGACTAACCAAGGAATATAACATAAAGACGGTTGCGAGTATGAATCCGGTTATGATCGACGGTACCGGAATGTGTGGCGGTTGTCGGCTGACCATTGGTGGTAGAACCAAATTCGCCTGTGTGGACGGACCTGAATTTGATGCTCATGAAATTGATTTTGATGAAGCAATCGCCAGATCTTCAATGTACCAGGAATTTGAGCGTAAGCTTCATGAGACAACCTGTAATCTCCTGAAAGCAGAGGTGTTATAATATGGCGGCAAATATGTCTCTAACAAAAAATGAAATGTCTGTTCGCGAGGCAGGGATCAGAAACAGCAATTTCCTTGAGGTGGCACTGGGCTACAGCAAGGAGCAGGCGATGGATGAAGCCAGTCGCTGTTTGAATTGTAAGAATAAGCAATGCGTAACCGGATGTCCTGTTCAGATTGATATACCAGCATTTGTGCAGGAGGTAGCAAAGGGGAGCTTTGAGGAAGCCTTTCAAGAGATATCCAAGGCAAGCTCCCTTCCGGCTGTCTGCGGAAGAGTATGTCCTCAGGAATCACAATGTGAGTCTAAATGTGTCAGAGGTATTAAAGGGGAAGCGGTGGCAATTGGACGATTGGAGCGTTTTGTAGCAGACTATCATAACGATAATTGTAGAGATAAGGCAGTACAGCCCCAAGGCAACGGACATAAGGTGGCTGTAATCGGATCAGGACCATCAGGATTGGCCTGCGCCGGAGACCTGGCGAAGAAAGGTTATAAAGTCACAGTATTTGAAGCCTTGCACTTGGCTGGTGGCGTGCTTGTCTACGGTATCCCTGAATTCAGACTCCCAAAAGAAATCGTTAATAAGGAGATCACCACCCTGAAAGAATTGGGAGTAGAGATAAAAACCAATATGGTAATCGGAAAAACTGTATCCATAGATGAACTGTTACAGGATTACGGTTATGAAGCAGTTTTTATCGGTTCAGGGGCTGGGCTTCCGAACTTTATGAATATAGCAGGAGAGAATTTGAAAGGGGTATATTCTGCTAATGAATTCCTAACAAGAATCAACCTAATGAAAGCTTATGAGAATGGAGCAATGACGCCCATTCAGAAGGGGAGTCGAGTGGCAGTCGTCGGCGGAGGAAATGTTGCTATGGATGCTGCCCGCTGTGCAAAGCGCCTCGGAGCGGAGGTGACGATTATATACCGTCGTACCGAGAAGGAATTACCTGCCCGTTTGGAAGAGGTCGAGCATGCCAAAGAGGAAGGAATACAATTTCTATTCCTGACTAACCCGCTTGCGATTACAGGAAAAGAAAAGGATTGGGTGAAAGGCATCCTGTGTCAGCAAATGGAATTGGGAGAACCGGATGCCACGGGAAGACAGAAGCCGATCCCGGTGCCGGATAGTGATTTTGAGCTGGATACAGATTGTGTCATCATGGCAATCGGGACCTCACCTAATCCATTAATCAAAGCGACTACAAGCGGACTTGAGACGAATAAGTGGGGAGGCATCGTAGTTGAAGAAGCAACGGGTCTTACCTCCAGAACTGGCGTATATGCCGGTGGAGATGCTGTAACTGGAGCAGCTACAGTAATCTTAGCGATGGGAGCAGGTAAGATGGCTGCGAGTGCAATTGATGAATATATATTCGGTCAGGGAGAGTGAAGCATGGAGGCAAAGACCTTGACGACACAGATGATAAAGCGCTTGCCCTTGTATCTGTGCTTTCTTAAGAGCCTGCCTAAGGAGAGGGCAGCCAATATTTCCGCGACAACCATAGCCCACGAATTAAGGTTGAATGATGTACAGGTGCGAAAGGATTTGGCTCAGGTCAGTGATGGCGGACGCCCGAAGGTCGGATATGTCCTACAGGAATTAATCCGTGATCTGGAGCATTGCCTTGGCTATGACAATGTGCAATCTGCCGTACTGATCGGAGCAGGCTACTTTGGCCAGGCTCTACTTGCATATGAGGGCTTCTTGGATTATGGAATGGATATCATAGCAGCCTTTGATGAGGAGGAGAACCTACGGAATACCGATAATCATAGGAACAAGATACTGCCACTTAGCAAATTACCTGATGTCTGTTCTAGAATGAAGATAAAAATCGGGATCATCGCCGTAGACTCCCAGATGGCACAAAAGGCTTGTAACACGCTAGTAAAATGTGGTATCAAGGCAATCTGGAATTTTACCCCGGTCCATTTGCAGGTGTCAGAGCAGATACTGGTAAAGGATGAAAACCTGGCCAGCTCCTTGGCAATCCTGTCCAATCATCTAGCCCAGAAGCTAAATAAAGAAAGAATGGACAAACAAGTCCATTGATATAACATTATATTTCTTTTCAAACAAGAGAATGGAGGAAATTTATGAATGATACATTTGATTATGCAGTGGTTGACAAGATTATAGAAGAGCATGGTTGCAAACAAAGTGCAATCATTGCAATTTTACAAGAGGTTCAGGAGCATTACCGCTATCTGCCGAGAGAAGTATTCCCTCACTTATCGAAGAAAATTGGTGTCAGCGAGGCCAGAATCTACAGCACTGCTACCTTTTATGAGAATTTCTCTCTGGAACCCAAAGGGCAGTTTGTGATTAAAGTATGTGATGGTACTGCCTGTCATGTTCGAAAGTCTATTCCTATATTGCAGAAGCTTAGAGAGGAACTTGGGCTTTCCGATAAGAAGACGACAACAGATGACCTTGGCTTCACCGTAGAGACCGTATCCTGCCTCGGTGCTTGTGGTCTGGCACCGGTAATTACGGTAAACGATAAGGTATATCCTGCCATGACACCGGAGAAAACCTCTGAACTGTTAAAGGAATTAAAGGAGGAATTAGCATGTTAAAATCAAGAGAAGATTTAGCCGGGTTACGTTCTGTCTTTGTACGTTCACTGGAGCAGCAGACAAAAAAGATATTGGTATGTGCCGGAACCGGTTGTGTTTCCAGTGGTGCACTTGAAATTTTTGACCGTCTAACCGAATTGTTACAGGATAGAAAGGTACCCTGCAGCCTAGAATTAGCCGAAGAGCCCCACGAAGATACGGTAGGCATGAAGAAGAGCGGATGTCACGGCTTCTGCGAGATGGGACCTTTAGTACGCATTGAGCCTCAAGGGTGGTTATATACTAAGGTTAAGCTCACGGATTGTGAAGATATTATAGATAAGACGATAATCCAGGGAGAACACATCGAACGCCTCTCTTATCAGAAGGATGGTATCGTTTATCAAAAGCAAGAGGATATCCCCTTTTACAAGCGTCAGACCCGTCTGGTTTTAGAGCATTGCGGTCAGATTGATGCAACCTCAATTCTGGAGTACTTCGGAATTGGAGGATATACTGCCTTTGAAAAAGCTCTCTTTGAGATGACTGGTGATGATATTATTAACGAAATTTCAGAGTCTAATCTTAGGGGTAGAGGGGGCGGCGGCTTTCCTGCCGGACGTAAATGGGCTCAGGTTAAACGACAGAAGGAGTCAAAAAAATACGTGGTGTGCAACGGTGATGAGGGAGATCCGGGTGCATTCATGGATCGAAGCATCATGGAAGGCGACCCTCACAGAATGCTGGAAGGCATGATGATTGCCGGATTAGCCTGTGGAGCGGACGAGGGCTATATCTACGTACGTGCCGAATACCCGATGGCAGTAAGCCGATTGAAGCTGGCGATTGAACAGGCAACGGAATATGGGCTGTTAGGTGAGAATATTCTTGGAACCGGCTTTTCCTTTCAGATACATATTAACCGCGGCGCCGGAGCCTTTGTATGCGGAGAAGGAAGTGCACTTACTGCCTCCATCGAAGGCAAACGCGGTATGCCAAGAGTCAAACCTCCAAGAACTGTAGAGCAGGGCTTATTTGATAAGCCTACGGTGTTGAATAATGTAGAAACCTATGCCAATGTACCGTTGATTATCACTAATGGCGCAGACTGGTATAAGCAGATTGGACCGGAGAAGAGCCCGGGAACGAAAGCCTTCGCATTAACCGGCAACATTGAGAATACAGGTCTGATTGAAGTGCCTATGGGTACGACATTAAGAGAAGTCATCTTTGAGGTTGGTGGTGGTATGAAGGATGGTGGAGAGTTTAAAGCAGTGCAGATCGGAGGACCCTCCGGTGGTTGCCTGACGAAGGAAGATCTGGATCTTCCTCTGGATTTCGATTCTCTAAAGAAGGCCGGTGCAATGATCGGATCCGGCGGTCTGGTGGTTATGGATGATAGCACCTGTATGGTGGAAGTGGCAAGGTTCTTTATGAATTTCACCCAGAATGAATCCTGTGGAAAATGTGTCCCCTGTCGTGAGGGAACGAAGAGAATGCTTGCTATTCTTGAGAGGATTATAGCAGGAGAAGGAGAGAAAGGGGATGTTGAGCTGCTTTTGGAGCTTGCTGATACCATATCCTCCACTGCTCTCTGTGGCCTCGGAAAATCTGCTCCTTTTCCGGTTGTCAGTACCATCAAGCATTTTCGTGAAGAATATGAAGCACATATCCAGGCAAAACACTGCCCCACCGGTAATTGCCAGAAACTAAAATCAATTACGATTGATCCAGACCTTTGTAAGGGCTGCTCCAAATGTGCCAGATCCTGTCCGGTGAATGCAATCAGCGGTAAAGTGAAGGAACCCTTCCTTATTGACGGAGCAAAATGTATCAAGTGTGGAGCTTGTATCACTGCATGTCCATTCCATGCAATCGCATAAGAAGTGGAGAAAGGATTAAGCTGCTAAGAAGCTGCAGCATGGTGAATTGAAATGGATAAGAATAATATTATGACAATTGATGGGATACCTGTAGAAATTGGCCAGGAGAAAAACCTATTGGAGCTGATCCGCAAAGTTGGTATTAAGATGCCAACCTTCTGTTATCATTCCGAACTCTCTATCTATGGTGCTTGCCGTATGTGTATGGTAGAGAATGAATGGGGTGGAATCGATGCAGCCTGCTCCACGATACCGAAGGCGGGTATGATTATTAAGACAAATACGGAACGGTTACGCAGATATCGTAAGAATATACTTGAGCTGCTACTGGCAAACCATTGCCGCGACTGCACCACCTGTGGCAATAACGGGAAGTGTAAGCTTCAGGATCTGGCGATGAGATTCAACATTACCGGGGTACGCTTTCCGAATACTGCAGAACATCCCAGACTGGATGATTCCTCGGTAAGCATTACCAGAGATACGAATAAATGCATTCTCTGCGGAGATTGTGTTAGAATGTGCAATGAGATACAGAATGTTGGAGCCATCGACTTTGCCCACCGTGGTTCCAATATGACTATCAGTACAGCCTTCGATATTCCGATTGCCGAATCGCCCTGTGTCGGCTGCGGACAGTGTGCTGCTGTATGTCCCACCGGTGCCATCGTTGTTAAAAATCATACCCAGAAGGTATGGGAAGCTCTAGATGATGAGAATACGAAGGTGACGGTGCAGATCGCACCGGCAGTCCGCGTTGGACTTGGTAAGAAGATGGGTGTGAAGCTGGAAGAAAATGCAATGGGCAAGATTGTTGCAGCCCTGCGCCGTATGGGCTTTGATGAAATCTATGATACCAGTACCGGAGCGGATCTTACCGTACTGGAGGAAACCTCGGAATTCCTCGGTCGTCTGCAAAACGGCGGACAATTACCTCTATTTACATCCTGCTGTCCTGCATGGGTTCAGTATTGCGAGAAGAATTATCCTGAGCTTTTACCAAATGTATCTACCTGTCGTTCTCCGATGCAGATGCTGGCATCCATTATAAAGGATCAATCCAGCAGCTCCAGCCGCCGTCATGTACATATTGCTGTTATGCCCTGTACGGCTAAGAAACAGGAAGCAACAAGAGAAGAGTTTATGGTAGAGGGCAGTCCCAATGTGGATTATGTCATCACGACACAGGAACTGATTCAGATGATCCGCGAAGCCGGAATTATTTTCAATGATTTGGAACCGGAGGCGGTTGATATGCCATACGGAACTATGACAGGAGCGGGAGTAATCTTCGGCGTTACAGGAGGGGTAACCGAGGCTGTGCTTCGTAGACTCTCCGCTGATAAATCCAAGGGAGCACTCATGTCAATTGCTTATCAGGGTGTCAGAGGAATGAAGGGCGTGAAGGAAACCACTGTTATGTATGGTGACAAGGAAGTTAAGATAGCAGTTGTCAGTGGTCTGAAGAATGCCAGTGATCTGATTGAACGGATAAAATCCGGTGAGCATTATGATTTCGTAGAGGTTATGGCTTGCCCCGGTGGCTGTGTCAGCGGTGCCGGTCAACCCTTTGCAGAGTCAAAGGTTCGTGAAGGCAGAGGAAAGGGCTTGTATGCGGCAGATAAGCTATGCAATGTGAAATTTGCGGAGGAGAATCCTCTGATGATGACCCTCTATAAGGGAGTATTGCAGGGCAGGGTCCATGAGCTATTACATGTGGATTACACCCATGGAAAGGAGCATATGTAAAATGGTCGAAGTTAGAGTGTGCGTCGGTACATCCTGCCATCTGAACGGTTCTTACAATGTAGTTCAGGATATTCAGCAATTGATTGAGCAGCATTCCCTGCATGATAAACTCAATTTTGAAGCTATATTTTGTATGAAGCAGTGCCAGGCCAAAGGGGTATCCATTAAGGTGGATCATGAGGAATTTCGGATCGAGCCAAATCAGGTCAAAGAATTCTTTGTTGAGAAGATCATGACCCGGATATAACGATGTCCTTTCGTTATACGGATGGATGAAGTTCTGGAGGTTCATAAGGAATATCTTTTGCAGTTTATAATAAATATTACAGAGACAGAGTAGATTAGGATGCATCCTTGTTTACTCTGTTTTTTATTACAAGTGAATTAATTTATCGATTCATCTTGTATAGGACAATAGAAAGATTTCGAAGTGTGCTGTCAATCGTTCCTTCTTATACCTGTACTTCTATTGTTTGGTTTATTCGCTGAATGGAGCATCGTATTTTGATAATAACAATAAAATTGACACACTTAACAGAAATTAATATAATACAGTATAAGGTTCATCGTCTTATGAAATATAAACGGATTAATTATCTGTGTAATATAGCATTATTATCAGTTTTATGCTACAGGGGGACATCCTATGAATACAGACTATATGAAGAGAACAATTGAGTTGGCTAATCAAGGCATCGGCTTTGTTAATCCGGATCCTCTGTCCGGCGCATTGTTGGTTAAGGAAGGAAGGATACTGGGTGAGGCCTGTTACACAGCCTTTGGTTCTGAACCTGCCGAGATAAAATTATTAAAGCAGACAACGTTTGATCTGACAGGTGCCGAGCTTTATCTGAATATTGAACCGTTTCATTCCGAGGCAAGAGTTCAGGAATGTCTTAACCTGATTAAAGAAAGAGGAATTGCTAAGCTATATGTCGGTATGCCTGATCCTAACCCTGAGAAGAAAATGGATTTCTGGTCAGATCTTATCAAATTAGGAGTTAATTTTGAGATTGGAGTTCTATCAGAAGAGTGTGAAGAGCAGAATGAGATCTATTCCTATTATATAAGGAATAAAGAGCCCTTTGTTTTTGTCAAATGGGCGATGACACTGGATGGAAAGCTGGCTACGAAGACGGGCGATTCTAAATGGATCAGCTCTGAGGACAGCCTGCGCTTCGTCCATCACTTACGACAACGGGTAGCAGCAATAATGGTTGGTGAGAATACGGTTAAAATGGACGACCCGCTCCTGACCACAAGACTGAGTGGTGTAAAGCTATCCAACCCTCTGCGGGTTATTGTATCTAGGTATTGTGATATCCCGATGGAAGCTAAGGTGCTACAGGTAAATGAAGATGTGAAAACCCTGATTATCGCCTCAGAGAACCTTCCACCGCAAAAGGAGAAAGAGCTGCAGGAGAGAGGAATACAGATCGCAAAGCAAAAGGAAGTAAATAACCGGATTGACTTTCGAGAAATCATGAAATTATTGGGAAGTATGGGGATTGATTCATTATATATTGAAGGTGGGAGTGCTATTCTTGCCTCTGCCTTTGAGAGCGGATGCGTGCATAAGGTATATGCAGCAATCGCTCCTAAGATAATTGGTGGCAGAAACGCTTTTACTCCAGTCGGAGGTGAAGGCATCGAATACATGAGAGATGCAATTGTGTTAAAGCGGGTTTCACATGAGATAGTAGGTCCGGATGTTATCGTGAAAGGGTATATAAAATAAGTTGATTTTCACATAAGTATTTATAATCAAACAAGGAGGATAAACAAATGTCAGTTAAATTACAAGATGTTATGGAAGATGTTAAAAAGAGTAAAATTGTTATCATTGCCGATGATGACCTGGCAATAAGCGGAGGTGTATTTTTCGTTGCAAGCGAGCTGGCTGTGAAGGAAAATATTAATTATATGATGAAGCATGGTACCGGGTTTACCTGCATCTCACTTCCTACTGAGAAGATAGATGAGATTGCTTTACCGCAGCTTAATCCCTATGGAAATCATAGCAATCCTAATGCGTATCTGCTATCCGTAGATGAAATAGATGGTATGAACGGGATGACCGCAGAAGGCCGGGAGCAAACAATCCGAAGCTTACTAAAGAACCCTATCGATGCAAACCATTTTAAGGCACCTGGCCATGTATTTATCATGAAAGCATCAGAGGGTGGCGTTCTAAAGAAAGCCGGATATGCGGAAGCCGCTTCAGATCTTGCAAAAATAGTAGGCTGTTACCCCTCAGGGACCTTCACAGAAGTACTTGGTGACTTAGGTGATGTATTACGGGGGGAACAGTTACTGGAATATGCAAGGAGAGAGGATTTTAAAATTATAACGATAGAGGAACTGATTGCCTACCGGAGAGAGACCGATTGTTATGTAGTAAGGGAAGCAGAAGCCAATCTACCTACCGAATATGGTGATTTCCGTATGGTAGGCTTTGTTAACAAGTTGAATGGTGAGCATCATGTTGCTCTGGTAAAAGGTGCGATTGATCCTAATGACGAGGTTCTGGTTCGGGTTCACTCCGAATGTCTGACCGGCGATGCATTTCATTCCTTAAAATGCGATTGTGGTGAGCAATTGGCAGCTGCCTTACAGAATATCGAGAAGGAGGGAAAGGGCGTTCTGTTGTATCTAAGACAGGAAGGACGTGGTATTGGTTTGATTAATAAGATCAAAGCCTATAAGCTTCAGGAGGAAGGGCTGGACACGGAGGAAGCGAATATTGCTTTAGGCTTCCCTGCAGATATGAGAGATTACGGTATAGGTGCTCAGATATTAAGTGAATTGAATGTCAGAAAAATTCGATTAATGACCAACAATCCGAAGAAGCTGGTAGGACTAAGAGGCCATGGAATTGAGATCGTAGAGAGGGTACCTATCATAATGGATACCAATAAGTATAATAAGAGATATTTTGAGACTAAGAAAGAAAAGATGGGACATCTATATTAGTCTGAAGAAAGAACATCTTCACATTGGAAGAAGCTTCGAAGCTCGTCCATTGGAACGAACTTCGAAGCTTCTTCCTGATTCTGTGCCGCATCAAAGATGCTCCCAAGTACAATTCATTAGGCAACAGCCCCTTGGTTTTATTCATTTATGCTATGTTCTTTCCTTGTTCGGATTACATTGGACGGTGCAAAGCCTCTACTCTCCTTGAATAAGCGGCTGAAATAGAATACATCGGAAAAACCGCAGGCATCCGCAATCTCATTAATCTTGTATTCGCCGCTATATAACATATCCTCTGCACGATTTAAGCGAATCGAGGTCAGGAATTTATGAAAGGACATACCGGTTTCCTGCTTGAACAGATTTCCAAAATACATATTGCTTAAATTCACCAGCTCTGCCATCTTCTGTACAGTAAGTGACTCTTGATAATGAGTGGTCATATAGTGAAGAGCCTTTTTAATTCTCTTATCCGTAATGTTGGTATCCTTTTGGTATACGATAATCTGAAGATAACGCTGGAGGATCATCAGGTAGATCGCTCTAGCCTTCAAGTGATAGCCCGGATCTCGTAGATGCCATATACAGGTCAGGTCACTATAAAGAGAAATAATATCCTTATAAATTCCTATTTTACTGACAATAGGGAAAGGGGGAGGGATATCCTCACCATCTATATTACGTATCATACCGTTGATGCAATAGGATTCGACTAACAAATCAGGATAGGTGAAGGCAGAGCGACGGCTTCCTGAAGGAATGCATAACAGATCCCCAGCAGATACAATATATTTCTGTCCATCGATTGTATATTCTGCTTGACCATTAACAATATAGGTGATATCGACGAAGTTAATAATTGATTCATCGATACACCAATCAGGAGTTTTTTCGCGATGGTTATAATACTCAATTGTAGCAACGATTGTATCCAATGTTTCATATCCCATAGATATTCCGCTCCTTATCTTTCGAAACTATAATTAGTTGTGGTGTATTTAGCTGTATCTAAGAACCGGATCAGAGTAGTAATATTACATGATAATACTCTTTTAACCAGATTGACCGTGAATGATTTGGTGGTTTATCACTTATTATCTATGTAAAAAACTAATCCATAATTTGTACATGATTTCAATAGTTTTCCTATGTTTTATTGTATGTTTTGCTGATATAATGAACCTATAATTGGTTTAATTAGTGAATTATATAGGAAAATTATACATTCTCTTTTGGACTAATGCAATACCAAATATGATAATGTATCTATTCCTAAGAGATATCTATTCCTTTTGAAACCAATCGTTATTTACTAGGAACATTCAGGATTATCTGCTATATCATCCTGAATAAAGCATTAAGGGGGATCATGTATGAAACAAAAAAGTGTCACTCGCAAAACCATTTTATACTTAAAAAAGACATGGACACTGTATCTAATGATGGCTTTACCGGTGGCGTTTGCCGTCGTATTCCGTTATTTGCCTATGACGAATATCACAATGGCATTTAAGGAATACAACATGTTTAAGGGTGTGTGGGCTTCACCGTGGTCCGAACCTTTATTCAAATGGTTTGCTAAAGCATTTACAACCAAGGATTTCTGGGATGCTCTGCGCAATACCTTGATGTTGAATTTTTTGGACTTAATCTTTGGCTTTCCGATGCCTATTTTTCTTGCAATCTTACTAAATGAGCTTGCATTTAAGCGCTATAAGAAGGTTACCCAGACGATTGTCTATTTACCACACTTCTTATCTTGGATTATTATCAGCGGTATTGCGAAACAGCTACTTGCTCCTAGATCCGGTATGGTTAATGTATTGCTGAGCGGTATGGGTGCAAAAACAATTGACTTCCTCACTAATCCTACGCTTTATGTGATATCTTACATAGCCTTTGGTTTATGGAAGGAGATGGGGTGGAATACCATCATTTATCTTGCTGCAATTACAGGAATTAATCCTGAGCTTTATGAAGCAGCAGAGGTTGATGGTGCAACCCGTTGGAAGAAGATATGGCATATTACACTGCCAGGAATTCGCTCCACTATCGTAGTTCTTCTTATTATGAACATGGGACGTATCTTGGGAAGTGAATTTGATCGGCCTTATTCTTTCTCCAACAGCCTTGTAATGGGTGTTGCTGATGTACTAAGCACCTACGTGTATCGAGTAGGTATCCGAGGCTTCCAATTCTCGCTGACAGCTGCAGTGGGTCTCTTCCAATCTGTAGTATGTGTAATATTCCTATTATCCGCTAACGCCATAGCTAAGAAGTTTGGCGAACGCGGAGTATGGTAAGGGGGCCGCAGCGATGGTAAAATCAACGAAACGAAAAATTGAAGATCTCATAATTGCATTCATCTGTTTTATTATTATTCTCATCTGTTTATTACCGCTGATGAATATACTAGCTCGTTCACTGAGTTCTACCCAGTCACTCATCAATAACCGAGTGTTCTTATTACCGGTGGATTTCACCTTTGAGTCCTATGATTTTGTATTGAAGGATGCAGCCTTTGTTCGTTCCTTGTGGTGGACTGCATTTTTGACTCTTATCTGTACCTTGGTATCATTGTTCATGACGATATTATGTTCTTATCCTTTAATTTTTGATAAGTTAAAGGGAAAAAGATTCTTGAACGGTTTGATGCTGCTAACGATGTATTTTAGTGCAGGTACGATTCCTAATTATCTATTGATGAAGGATCTGAATTTGATTAATAATCCACTAGTACTTATTATACCAAATTGCTTGTCCATCTTCAATATGATTATTTTACGTAGCTTTTTGTATGGTATTCCAGATAGCCTTCGTGAATCTGCTGAGTTGGATGGTGCAGGACCGATCTCTATTCTGACCAAAATTTATCTGCCCTTATCAAAGCCTGTATTAGCCACACTGGCATTGTTTTATGCGGTTGGTCGTTGGAACGGTTTCTCTGATGCTCTTATGTATGTACCGGATGCAAAGTATGCTCCGATCCAGTTGAAGCTGTATCAGGTTATCAATAATCTATCAGCCATAGAGACGGCCCAACAGGAGGGATTCTCAGCCCCCATGGCAAGTGAAGGATTGAAAGCAGCATCGGTAATGTTTGCGACAATTCCGATTGTTATTATCTATCCATTCCTTCAAAAGCACTTCATTCAGGGTGTTACATTGGGAGCAATTAAGGAATAATGTAATATCGATGTAATTAAGGGTATATTAAAAAGTTAGTTAAATTTCAACGTTTCAAGTAGGGGACGTTGTTATTTATAAAAAAATAATAGGAGGATGATTTAATGAAAAGAAGATGGTTGTCACTTATACTTGTGTGTATAATGATTGTCAGCGTTTTGGGGGGATGTAAAGCTAAAACCGACGATCCTGCACCGACAGATCAAGGAACCACAGCTACTGAGCCTACAAAGGCACCTGAAGCAACTGCTGCTCCGGTAGAAGCAGCAAAGCCTGAATACAGTGAAATTACGGTTGAAGTGTTTGACCGTGGTACGGATGGCGGAAAGACCGATCCTACCAACAACTTCTATACCGATTGGATTAAGGCTAAGGTATTAGAGGACGAGAACATCGGAGTTAATTTCGTAGCAGTATCTCGTTGGGAAGAGACCGAACAGCTGAATAACCTTATGGCTGCAGGTACCGCTCCGGACGTATGTCTTACTTACAGCGGTGACCTTATTGCAAACTACCGTGATTTGGGCGGTCTTGCTGATTTAGCTCCTTATGTAGATACCTTATTACCTGACCTTAAGGCATTCCTCGGCCCCGATTTAGCATTAGAGGGCAGAGATATGATCATGCGTAATGTGAATACCGAAACCGGCCAATTATTCTCCGTTCCTGCTCGTCGTATGAATACAGCAGGTGCGAATACCTTTATTCGTAAGGACTGGTTGGATAAGCTTGGTTTACCGTTACCGACAACCACTCAGGAATTCTATGATGCTCTTGTAGCATTTAAGACACAGGATCCCGGCGGTGTTGGCAAGGATAAGGTGGTTCCCTTCACAATGACCAGTGATGTTCGCTGGAGAGCAAGTAATTTACTTGATTCCTTTATCGACCCTACTATCAGCAAAAAAGATCGTTGGGTAAATACCGTTATTGAGCGTAATTTCTTACTTCCCGGATATAAAGAAGGCGTACGTTTCTTAAATAAGATGTATAATGAAGGCTTAGTTGATACTCAGTTCGCTCTTTACAATGATGATACTGATAGCGATAACCTGATCAAGAGCGGTGTTGTTGGTGCTTTCATTCATAACTGGGATCAGGCTTACCGTGATACTCCCGGATTATTACGTGACCTTAAGGTTAATGTACCGGATGCTGAGATCGTTACCGTTGACTGCTTCCAGAACAGCGCTGGCGTAACTGAAAAATTTACTTACGATGCAGCAGGTCTTAATATATTTGTTCCTGCTTCCAGCAAGAATATTGAAGGAGCTCTTCGTTACATTAACTGGATATCTAAGTTTGAGAATCGTTACTTCCTGCAGACTGGTGAAGAGGGTGTAACTCATGAGATGGTTAACGGTGTTCCGAAGATGATCGCTGCAACCAATGAGAAGATTATGAACTCTGCTCAGAATATTGATTATACAATTTCAATCAATGGTCTTGATGTTGGCGATGACAGCAAGTATGCACAGGCACTTGCACAGTCTTATACAGTAGATCCTCAGCTGATTACAGATGCATATGAGAATTCGATGAGAAATGGTCGTCCTGCAACTGTTGTTCCTGTAGTTCTAAGCGCAGCTGGTCCCGTTAACCAAACATTATCTGATATGGGCAAGACTCTTTTGGCTGAAGCAATAACTTGTAAGACAACTGATTTTGATGCTATATGGGATGCAAATATTCAGGAATGGTTGAATGCAGGTGCTCAGACAGTAATTGACGAGCGTGCAGCAAAATACGTTGAATAAGGTTAGAAGTAACTTTGAGTAATATTGATATATAATTTCTATATAATAAGAGTCTGGGTGGTATTTTCCGCCCAGACTCTTATTCTGTAAAGGTATTTCCGGCTTCGCAACCTCTGATTGAACTCATATTTCAACTTTACATAGGGCTTGAATTTATTGATGCTAAGTGGGTGGAAATAGGATTATAAATATTCTATTGATTAAATTAAATACTCCATATATAATATAAATACTTTAATACATTAATCTAAAAAAGAAAGAGGATATTTTATGAAAGGGATAAAGGTTGTAAAATTCGGAGGTAGTTCACTTGCTGATGCCAGCCAATTCAAAAAGGTTGCGGATATTATCCGTGCGGACAAAACCAGACGTTTTGTTATAGCATCTGCTCCAGGTAAACGATATGATAAGGATATAAAGATTACGGATATGCTATATAGCTGCTATGATAAAGCATCGAAGGGAGAAAATTTCGAGAAGGAATTTTCTGCAATTGAAGAGCGTTATAATAGTATTATTCAGGACTTATCCTTGGATATTTCATTAGAAGAGGAATTTAAATTTATCAAGGCTGCTTTCGCACATAGCGCAGGACGTGACTATGCAGCCAGCCGCGGTGAGTATCTGAACAGCATACTTCTTGCAAAGTATCTTGATTTTCCGTTCCTGGATACCGTGGGGTTGCTATACTTTAACGAGAGCGGTGAATTTGACCTGGAAAGAACCATTTCAAAGCTTGAGCCGAAGCTTGCTCAGATGGAGAATGCAGTAATACCAGGCTTCTATGGTTCTATGCCAAATGATACGATCAAGACCTTTTCACGTGGAGGCTCTGATGTAACAGGTTCTATTGTAGCGAGAGCTGTGAATGCTGAGATATATGAGAATTGGACGGATGTTAGTGGCTTTTTGATCTGTGATCCAAGGATTGTTAAGAATCCGAAGCCAATTACAACCATTACTTATCGTGAGCTACGTGAGCTTTCCTATATGGGAGCAACGGTACTTCATGAAGATGCAATTTTTCCGGTGCGTACGGTAGGAATTCCGATTAATATTAAGAATACCAATCACCCAGAGGATCCCGGTACGATGATTGTTGCACAGACAGTGGATAGTAGTCCATATACGATAACTGGTATTGCTGGAAAGAAGGGCTTCTCTGTTATTAATATTGAGAAGGATATGATGAATTCCGAGCTCGGCTTTGGCAGAAATGTACTTCGTGCCCTGGAGAAGAATTCGTTATGCTTCGAGCATATTCCCTCCGGTATCGATACCTTAAGTGTTATAGTTAGTACTGAAGCATTTCGTGGCAAAGAAAAATCGGTTCTGGATGAGATAACGGCAAGAACACATCCGGATAATATCGATATTGAGAATAATCTGGCACTGATTGCTGTAGTAGGACGAGGTATGAGGAAAGCAAGAGGTACTGCTGCTAAAATATTTACATCTCTGGCTCAGGCTAAGGTCAATGTGAAGATGATTGATCAGGGCTCCTCTGAGTTGAATATAATTATAGGCGTCGCTGAGGAGGATTTTGAAGAAGCAACAAAGGCAATTTATAGTATGTTTGTTCAAGACTAGATTAAAGAGTTTGTCTAGGTTTCTGGATAGGAGTTTTCTTGAGCGAAGAACAAGTTATCTCCTTAGACTAAAATATGTGAAAAGGATGGGAAAGCTTTGTTTTATCGGCTTTCTCATTTTTTGTTGTGAAATTGACTGGAATCTGATTGTCATAATTGCTTGGTGGATTGCTGTACAGTTAACCTTGTGCGGGCTGAATCCCAGCTCGAAGCAGGTTCGAGATAATTTAATATCAATAATAAGTAGAACATGTTAGAATAAAGTACTATGAAAAATAGATTTATATTTTATATACATATTGAAAGAAATATGTTTTTCAATTAATATAATATCAATCTTACAGTTAGTAATTGCCTGTGGCGATTAATATTTGATAATCGGAATATTAGTTTTACCATCAGGATTGTGAATATAACATAAGTCTAGTATATATTTAGGGAGGATAAGTATGGCGAACATCAGAGACGTTGCTAGAAAAGCTGGAGTAGGTACGGGGACAGTATCTCGGGCATTGAATAATACAGGCTATGTTGCGGAAGAAACGAGACAGAAAATATTAGAAGCAGTAGAGGAATTAGGTTATACTCCGAACGAGCTAGCTAAGCAGTTATTTAGAAATAGAAATGGTATCGTAGGTGTTATGGTCCCGAATCTGGAACACCCCTTTTTTGCTAAAATGATGAGGCATATAGAAGTAGAGCTATCGAAGTATGATTATAAATGCCTCGCCTGTGATACGATAGATATTGTGAACAGGCAGCAAGGATTTATGGATATGCTGGAACGCAATATGGTTGATGGGATTATTGCATGCGTGGATCCTTTACCAGAGTTTGTTTCAAGAAGGGGAAAAGCGATTGTCAGTATGGACCGAAACTGGGGGCCTGATGTTCCTGTTGTACTTTCTGATCATATCCAAGGAGGAAGAATGGTAGCAGAAGCATTTTTGAAGGCAGGTTGTAAAAAGGTTGTGCAATTTTGTGCTGGAAGGGAAAAGCATGATACAGCTAATGTCCGTCATGATGTTCTGAATCAGGTATTACGGGAAAATAATTGTGAAGTGATTACAATCGGAACGAAGTGGGATGCTCTAAGCTATGCTTATAACAAAGGTGTTATATTGCAGTATGTAGATATCATTAAGGAAGTAGATGGCATGATGACAAATGATATCGGAGCGATGAGCTGCCTTGCAGTCGCGCAGAAGTTAGGCATCAAGGTTCCTGAGCAGTTAAAAATAATCGGCTATGATGGAACTGAAATTACAAATCTAACCTATCCGGAATTGTCAGTAGTGGTTCAGGATTGTGCAGCACTCGCAAAGAATTGTGTAGATGTAGTTTTGAATATGATTGATGGAAATGAACCTGAAACAATGAAAATCATAGTCCCGGTATCATGGAAACAAGGTGGAACAACGTGATGATGTTCCACAAAATTTATAGAACAACAAGAAAATGAGAGGGTTTACCTAATGGTAAAGGCTCTCGTTTTTTGTGTTAATTCAGAGATTATTCAGCAAAAACATCTAAATACATAAGGAATAAACTTTGTAAAATAGTAATATTGTATATTGACATTATGGGTTTAGGTATATATAATGTACACATGGAACGGGTTCCATTATGTTTAAAATGGATAACATGTTAAATGCAGGAGGAATTGTATGGAAGAGATTAAAAGGAAGAAAGTAAAACTTCCAACTTTAAGAGAAACACTAAAATGTTGGCAGTTATATATATTATTAGTACCGGCGCTTGTCTGGGCGATAGTATTTGCATATTATCCGATGTATGGGCTGGTCATCGCGTTTAAGAATTATAAAATCCGACTCGGAATACTTGAAAGTCCCTGGGCGGACCCGTTGCTGAAGTATTTTGATCAGTTTTTTAGTACAAGCATAGCATTACAGGCGATACAGAATACGGTAATCATCAGCTTGGAAAGTTTGGTGATTGCATTCCCGATACCAATTATTTTCGCTCTTCTTTTAAATCAGATTCAACGAAAAGGGATACAAAAAGCGATCCAAACAATTAGCTATGCGCCGTACTTTATGTCAAATGTAGTTGTGGTAAGTATTATTACAGTAATGTTTTCGGCAAATGGTGTAATTAATAATATCAGTATGAGTGGCGGAGGAAAAGCGACCTTATTCACTTCGCTTCCAGAATGGTTCCGCATCTTGTTTATCGGTTCAAATATATGGCAGACCATGGGCTTTAACGCCGTTATTTTTATTGCGGCCTTGACTGCGATCAGTCCTGATTATTATGAGGCTGCCACAATTGATGGGGCTTCCAGACTTCAGAGAATCTTATATATCGATATTCCTCTGATTATGCCAACTATAATTTTGATGCTGATCCTGCAGATTGGAAACATCATGAATATAGGATATGAGAAGGCATACCTAATGCAGAACGGTTCCAATACAATCGTGAGTGAGTTGATTTCAACCTATGTATATAAGGTCGGATTACAAACGGCCCAATATAGTTTTGCTACAGCGGTTGGTCTGTTTAATTCGGTTGTTAACTTCATCATTTTGGTTATTGCTAATAAGATAGCCAAAAGGGTAAGCAATATCAGTATTTTCTAGGAGGCGGTAAAAAGATGAACATATTCAGAAGGAAACAGGGAAATGTAAAATTATCAACAGGTGATCATATTTTTAATCTATGTAATGCAATATTTATGATCATTCTATGCATCGTTATCATATATCCGCTGTACTACGTTATATTGGCTTCTGTCACTGATCCGGTAATCGTAAATTCAGGAAAACCTCTACTTTATCCGGAAAAGATATACCTGAAGGGATATCTTACAACCTTAAACTATAAGCCCTTATGGACAGCGTATAAAAATACCATTCTCTATACAGCTGTAGGAACATTAACATCCTTAATCGCAACGATTCCCGCCGGATATGCATTATCACGGAAGGATTTGGTTGGCAGAAGGGGCCTGATCTTTGTTTTTACATTTACCATGTTCTTTAATGGAGGTATTATTCCGCTATATTTAACTATTCGTAATCTGGGAATTTATAATACGATCTGGGCGATGGTTCTTCCGGTTGCTGTATCCGCTTATAATCTGATTGTGTGCCGGTCATTTTTCTCCGCCGGTATTCCGGATGAATTACTGGAAGCATCAAAAATCGATGGCTGCGATGATTTTGGCTTTTTCTTCAAAATAGCGATCCCGTTATCAAAAACGATAATCGCGGTAATGTGCCTGTTTTATGCAACGGCGATGTGGAATCAATTCTTCAATGCATTGATGTATTTACAGGATGATGCTAAGATGCCTCTCCAGGTAGTGCTTCGAAATCTAGTATTGATGAATCAAGCAAATCAAATGGGTTCCTCCGGCGATGCGTTGGTAACAAAACAGAAATTGGCGGAACAATTGAAATATTGTATTGTTGTTGTGTCTGCGGCACCTCTACTGGTAGCCTATCCATTCCTTCAAAAATATTTTGCGAAGGGCGTAACAATCGGTGCTGTTAAAGGTTAATTGATCATTCCATTTCGAATTAATTCTGCTCCTATTGATTGGCCAACAATGGAACGGATTAAGAAATACATATACAAAGGGAGGATAAGATTCATGAAGAAAAAAATCATATCTTTATTACTTAGTCTGACTCTGGTCATGGCTATGTTAAGCGGATGCGGCAGTAGTAATGGCAGCAAGGATGCAAACAAAGATGCCGGTATGGATAGTAATAAACAAGAAAAAAGTACTACGGACAGCGCAGCTGAAAGCAACTCAGAGCTAACAGCAGAAGAACAAGAAGCACTGGAGGCAGGGCTCATTAATCTGGATGGGACCTTACCGATTATAAAAGATCCTAAGGCATTTGAAGAGAAATATGGAAAAATATCTGCCTTAATCGTTAATACGGCAGATCGTACGGTCCCGGTTGGTGATCTGGCAATGTGTAAGAAATGGTTTGAGGATACCGGAGTTGAATTTGACTGGCAGGCAATCCCCCAGGAAGGCGCGCAGGAGAAAATCAATCTAATGCTTGCCTCAGGAGAAGAATTACCTGATGTGTTTTGGAATTTTGGTGACGGAAAATCAGGCAATATCATAGTTCAATACTCAGATCAAGATATTTTCTTACCTACGGAGAATTTAATTAAAAATGATATGCCTAATCTGAAAAAAATATTAGATGAAAGTGATAACTATTGGACAGAGATCACCGCACCCGATGGTCATACCTATGGTTTCCCTTATATCGAGGAGATGTATGGCTTAGTATTGACACCTGGACCCTTCTTAATCAACAAAACCTGGCTTGATAAATTGGGTCTTGCAGTTCCAACAACAGTGGACGAATGGGTGAACTGTCTGAAAGCATTCCGTGATGGTGGAGATTTAAACGGAAACGGTATTGCGGATGAGATTCCGATGGCTTCTTGGTTTGGTGCTACGGATACCTTTGGATCCTATAATTTGTTTTATCGTTTCACCGGAGCATTTGGAAGCGCAGATTCTTATTGTGGTGGTAATGCTTATGCGGATCATTTACGAATGATTGATGGTAAGGTAACATTTACTGCGAAGGATGAAGCTTTCCGCAAGACTGCAGAATTCTTTAATATGCTTTATAATGAGGGTCTCATCTGGAATGGTTCCTTTGAGGCAGATGAAAGCGCTTCCTACAAATCCTCTTTAATTAAAGAAGATGTTGCTAGAATTGGTAGCTTTGGTACATGGACCGATCAGGAAATCACTAACCTTGATGTACATGATGAGTATGTTGCAGTTCCCAGACTTAAAGGTGTGAACGGTATGACTGGCTTTGAGAATAATTTTTCGGAGCTTCAGGATGCCTCTAATACTGCAATTACCACAGACTGTAAGTTCCCTCATGTCATTGCAAAATTTGTTGATTACATGGTAGGAGATCCGGCTATTTCAATTCAGTCCAACTGGGGAGCAGAAGGCTATAATTATGTGAAGGATGAAAATGGTGTTCTGAGAACTCCCTTAGATGATCAGGGAAGATATGTGGCTCAGACAGAATTTGACACCTTTGGTACGGCTCGTGTAAATTCCACAACCTGTCGTGGTTCTATGGTAGTATTAAATGAATATTATGAAAAAGTAGCAGGTTATGCATTTGATGCAGTACAGCTTCTTGAGAATCAGAAGATCAACGGTAAAGATGAGATTATGGCAGAATATGATTCTATGCCCCGTGTTATGATGAGTACAGAAGAAGTGTCTAGACTTGCTCAGATTCAACCTACCATTTCTGATATTGTAGACCGTTATATTAATCAATGGATTACGAGTGGAGTAACAGATGACAACTGGAATGCTTATCTTGCTGAGTTAGATGCTGCAGGGGTATCTGATCTGGTTACAATGTACCAGACTGCAGTGGATAGGACGAAGAAATAATATAATTTAGAATTTCAAATGCGGATTCTAAGAGGATTAGAATCCGCATTTTATAGGAGTAAAAGCAAAATGAATATACAAGGGAAGTATAATTATAGACCCAAGGTGCACTTTACACCATTAACTATGTGGACGAATGACCCGAATGGTATGGTGTATGTGGATGGCACTTATCACCTGTTTTATCAACATTACCCGGAGGCACCAGTTTGGGGGCCGATGCATTGGGGGCATGCGATCTCAAAGGATCTGTTGAAGTGGGAACACTTACCGATTGCCTTGTATCCAGATGAACTGGGACTGGTCTTTTCAGGTAGCTGTGTATATGATGTTAACAACACTTCTGGGCTTGGTTCGGAGGGTAAAGCACCACTAGTTGCTATCTACACAAGCCATGACCGTATAACACATATGGAGCATCAAAGTATTGCATATAGTACTGATTTTGTACATTTTGAAAAGTACTATGGAAATCCGGTTGTACATAATCCGGGATTAAAAGACTTTAGAGACCCGAAAGCATTTTGGAATAAAGTACTGAATTGTTGGAGTCTGGTACTGGCTGCCAATGACCGAGTGAATTTTTATTGCTCAAAGGATTTGAAAAAATGGGACAGAACAGGTGAATTCCTCATTGGAAACAATGGACTTAACGGTATATGTGAATGTCCTGACTGCTTCCCTGTTGAAACGGAAGAAGGCATAAAGTGGATTCTGATCATCAGTATGATCATAGAGTCAGAGAGTACGAAGAATCATCATAGGACGCAATATTTTGTCGGAGATTTTGACGGATATACGTTTGTTGAAACAGAAAAAGCAGAAGGGCCGCTTTGGTTGAATTACGGACCGGATCATTATGCAGGGGTGACCTTTCAGAATCTTGACAAGCCTATTATGATCGGATGGGCTAGTAATTGGGCATATGCAGATAAGGTTCCGACCGAGGGATATTGTGGCCAAATGGCATTACCCTGTGAAGTGACATTGAAAAAGACACCACTCGGATATCGGGCAGCATATCAACCGGTAGGGTTAGAGGAATTGAAGAAAGTAAGTGCCCCGGTTGCGAGCGAGGTAACCCTATTGTCACAGTCATTTGGCTTGGATATCACAGGTACCGGACAAGGAAAAATTACATTATCTAATTCGTCCGGTGAGAAGCTGGTTATTGAAGCTACAGAGGATGAAATTATTGTTGACAGGACGAAGGTGGATAAACAAAATATTAGTGAGCTTTACGGATTATCAGAGTTCAGCGATATCAGAGTAAAGAGGTACCAGAAAGGCGATTATAAGCTGGAACTATATTTTGATGTTTCTGTGCTTGAGGTATTTGCAGAGGAAGGATTAGTTCCTATTACAATGTCAGTATATCCGGAAAGCCCTTTTGATTTAATGTCATTAGAAGGTGAAATGAAAGTATCAATGTTTATGCTATAAATCGCAATTACTGAAACATAAAAGAAGGAAATCTCAGAACACTGAGGTTTCCTTTTATAAATTCATAGACATATGAAAATGATATTATTTCTTTTAAAAAGTGAAAGATAGGAGATAAGTATGAAAAAATTTGATGTATTGGCACTCGGAGAGGTATTAATCGATTTTACTGACCATGGGTTAAGCCAACAGGGCAATACTCTTTTTGAAGCAAACCCGGGAGGCGCACCTTGTAACGTTCTTGCAATGCTAAACAAATTTGGACATAAGACCGGATTTATTGGTAAAGTTGGACAGGATCTCTTTGGAATAAAACTAAAAGCTATTCTGGAGGAAGCAGGGATAGATACTACTAATCTGACTGTCGATCAGGATGCACGTACTACGTTGGCGTTTGTACATACATTGGAAAATGGGGACAGAGATTTTAGTTTTTATCGTAATCCCGGAGCGGATATGATGCTGAGGGAGGATGATTTGAAGGAAGATGAGATAAAGAATACAAAAATCTTTCATTTTGGAACCCTGTCAATGACAGATGAAGGGGTACGTAATACAACTAAAAAAGCAATAAGGATTGCGAAGGAAAGTGGATCAATCCTCTCCTTCGATCCGAATCTGCGTCCCCCACTCTGGAAATCCTTACAGGATGCAAGGGAGCAGGTAGCATACGGGTTATCCCATTGTGATATTCTTAAAATTTCAGATAATGAGATACAGTGGTTTACCGGTGAAGACAATCTTGATACTGGGGTTGCTATACTTCGTGAGAAGTATAATATCCCTTTAATTCTTCTATCTATGGGAAGAGAAGGAAGTCGTGCTTTCTATAAAGATTTGAGCATTGAAGGGAAAGTGTTTTTGCAGGAAAACACAGTGGAAACGACCGGTGCAGGGGATACTTTCTGCGGATGCTGCTTACATTATGTATTACAACATGGTTTGGATCATTTGGATGAGCAGAAGCTGAATGAAATGCTGAAGGTTGCAAATGCAGCTGCATCAATTATTACCACGAGAAAAGGAGCTTTAAGAGTTATGCCTGATGTATCAGAGATAGAAGCTTTAATATCGCTCAGATCCTTTGATACTGTATAAGTGTTGAGAATATAGTGCACTTCCTATTCGATATTAACATAAAGTATGAAATCAATTCAAGGTAACATCTTAATATTATAAGGTATATAATTCAATGAAAAGCTGATATTAATCATAAGTTCATTCTATTCAGATAAGATGTTTCATGATACTGTATATACAGTATATGCGACTTGTAATACAATAAGAAAGGAAGGGATGATTTAATTATTTTAACATACCTCCTAAATCCACATGAATAGCGATGATTAAGAGAGGAGCCTGCCATGAATAAGATATGCTTTTTTGATACGAAGCCCTATGATAAGGTTTACTTTGACCAATGGAAGGAACAATATAAGATCGAAATAGAATATTTTGAACCTAAGCTTGGTCCCAGAACTGCCTTTATGGCGAAGGGATATGAAGCAGTGGTTGTATTTGTCAACGATACGATTGATGAAGAAACCATTCGTATTCTATATGAGAATGGAGTGAAGCTGATCGCCATGCGCTGTGCCGGCTATAATAACGTGGATATCAAGGCAGCATATGGGAAGCTTCATGTGGTTCGTGTTCCGGCCTATTCTCCGTATGCAGTGGCGGAGCATGCAATCGCTTTGCTGCTTACCCTCAATCGTAAGATTCATCGGGCTTATATCAGAACAAGGGATTTTAATTTCAGCTTAAACGGCTTGACTGGATTTGACCTTCATGGAAAGACCATGGGCGTAATCGGTACCGGCAAGATTGGACGCATCTTTGTGGACATCTGCAAGGGCTTCGGGTTAAAGGTAATCGCCTATGATCCATATCCGATCGAGGCTTCGGATATCCGATATGTCAGCTTGGAGGAGTTGTGCAGGGAAGCGGACATAATCTCCTTGCATTGCCCTCTGACCAAGGATTCCTTTCATCTCATTAATAAGGAAAAGCTTCAAATGATGAAGAAGGGTGTCTATATCGTCAATACCTCCAGAGGTGCGTTGATTAATACGGAAGAGTTGCTGGAGGCCCTTATGGACGAGCAGGTTGGAGGAGCTTGTCTGGATGTGTATGAGGAGGAAACCGATTTCTTTTATGAGGACATGTCCTATACGATTGTTAAAGATGATATATTAGCCCGAATTATCTCCATGCCGAATGTAATAGTAACCTCGCATCAAGCATTCCTGACAAAAGAAGCATTGAATAATATAGCAGAAACTACATTACAGAATTGTCGAAGCTTTTTTGACAATAAATCACTGGACAATGAGGTATGTTATCAATGCAGTAAAGATGAGTAAAAATATACCCAGCAAATTACCATTGATTATTCTCCTTATTTGTGATATTATCAAAGAACTGAGAAAGACAAAGAAGTGATCATCGATAATATTATAGCAATGTTTATGAACCGTGGGGGAGTAGTTCGCGCACCATATTGCGTGGCTAAGTCAACAACAAGACGTAACTGTCTGGCTTATCCGGAAAGAACAAGACTCATGTATTTCTTATTCAGCTTGAATAGGATTTACGTGAGTCTTTTTATTTTGAAGGAAATTGTGCCCTACTAAATTAAAAGACTCCGGGTAAATAAACAAAGTTCACTTTGGTCCGAATACAGTGCTTCTACCATCAATGAAAGGAAAGGGATTTGTCGCAAATGAAGTATTATCTTGAGCAAGAAGAAAATGTGTTAAAGGTAGTAGGAAGTAAAGCAGAGGGGCTTACCACCTCTGAGGCCAAAGAAAGATTGGAGAAGAATGGTAAGAATAAACTGGTGGAGGGTAAGAAGGATAGTCTACTCAAACGATTTCTATCCCAGCTTACCGATCCGATGATAATTATACTGCTCGTAGCAGCAGCAATATCGGGTGCAACCAGTATCTATGCCGAAGAGTCTATTGCGGATGTTTTCATCATTTTGTTCGTAGTAATCATTAATGCCGTGCTTGGCGTATATCAGGAAAATAAAGCCGAGAAGGCAATCGAAGCCCTACAGGAGATGGCAGCAGCTACGAGTAAGGTGCTTCGCGACGGGACAATTGTAAATGTAAAAAGTGAGGAACTGGTGGTTGGTGATATGGTTCTTCTGGAAGCAGGAGATTCGGTCCCAGCTGATTGTAGAATTTTAGAAAGCGCCAGCTTGAAGATCGAAGAAGCTGCGTTAACCGGTGAATCTGTTCCTGTCAATAAGATCATTGATATCTTATCCTTGAAAAAGGATGAGAAGGAAATACCCCTGGGTGATCGGAAGAACATGGCATACATGGGAAGCACTGTAGTATATGGACGTGGACGTGCTGTGGTTATTGCAACCGGTATGGATACTGAGATGGGTAAGATTGCAGATGCGATCACTAAGACGGAAGAAGGCGAGACTCCTCTTCAAATCAAATTAAACCAACTAAGCAAGATTCTTACCGTCCTTGTAATTGGAATCTGTGTATTCATCTTTGCATTCAGTCTATTACGTTCCGGTGATATGAACGGATCAGTTGTCCTTGATACCTTCATGGTTGCAGTAAGTCTAGCGGTAGCCGCTATTCCGGAGGGTCTGGCAGCTGTTGTAACGATCGTTCTGTCCATCGGTGTAACGAATATGAGTAAGCGTAATGCTGTAATCAGACGGTTAACAGCAGTAGAGACCTTAGGCTGTACCCAGATTATCTGCAGTGATAAGACCGGAACTCTGACTCAGAATAAGATGACGGTAGTGGATCATTTTACCTCTGATCAGGAATTGCTTGGTAGAGCTATGGCACTCTGTTGTGATGCCGAGCTGGAAAATGGAGCTGCTGTCGGTGAACCCACCGAATGTGCTTTGGTTAATTATGCAGCAACCCTTTCGCTGTTAAAGCCGGAATTGAAGAAAGCATATCCTCGTATTGGAGAGGCTCCCTTTGACTCTGGTCGAAAGATGATGTCTACCGTACATACCAATTCAGGTATCATACAATTCACCAAGGGCGCTCCCGATGAAGTTCTCCGTGTATGTACTTCCTACATAGAGAATGGCACAATTCTTCCTATGACAGAGGAGAAGCGTAAGGAGATATTAAAGGAAAATAAACGTATGGCTGACAAAGCGCTTCGCGTTCTCGCGGCAGCCTACCGTACTCATGAGTCAGCACCGGCGGAGTATGCACCTGAGTTCTTGGAGAAGGAACTGATATTCATCGGTTTAACCGGTATGATCGATCCGGTACGTCCAGAGGTTATCGAGGCGATAAAGGAATGTCGTAGTGCCGGTATTCGTCCTGTTATGATTACGGGAGATCATAGAGATACGGCCATTGCAATTGCAACACAGATTGGAATTATTCAAGATCCCAAGCAGGCCATTACCGGAGCCCAGTTGAACGAGATCTCGGACGAAGAGCTGCAGGCTACCATAGAGAATTATGGCGTCTATGCCCGTGTTCAACCGGAGCATAAAGTACGTATCGTAACAGCATGGAAGAAAAAGGGCATGATTACCGCAATGACCGGAGATGGTGTAAACGATGCACCTTCCATCAAGAGTGCGGATATCGGTGTTGGTATGGGTATCACAGGCACTGACGTAACGAAGAATGTTGCAGATATGGTACTCGCTGACGATAATTTTGCTACCATTGTATCCGCTGTAGAAGAAGGAAGACGAATTTACGACAATATCCGTAAAGCAATACAGTTCCTCTTATCCTCCAACCTAAGTGAGGTATTATCCATCTTTACAGCTACCTTGTTGGGCTTTACTATCATGAAACCCGTACACATCTTATGGATTAACCTGATCACAGACTGCTTCCCTGCATTAGCACTTGGTATGGAGAAGGGTGAGAAGGATTTGATGCAGCGTAAGCCTCGCTCCTCTAAGGATGGAATTTTCTCCGGTGGTGTCGGCATTGATGTTGCGTATCAGGGTGTTATGGTAACAGTAGTTACCTTACTGGCTTATTTCATTGGTCATTATATTGAGTCCGGCAGATGGGAGTTTGTAAACAGTCCAGATGGTATGACGATGGCCTTTCTAACGATGAGTATGGCTGAGATTTTCCATAGCTTTAACATGAGAAGTCAACGTGGATCAATATTTCGTATGAATACTCAGAATGTGGTACTGATCGGAGCCGCTGTCATGAGCTTGATTCTGACCACGGCGGTAATATATATTCCCTTCCTCAGTGACATTTTCGAATTTGAACATATCAGCTTAGAAGAATATGGAATCGCTATGCTATTAGCAGTCTGTGTTATTCCGGTTGTAGAGATTGTGAAAGCGATACAAAGAAAGCTGCAGAAGGCATAGTACTTAGATTAATATAGATTATTTATAGAATAAAAAAGTCAATTAGAAAAGTTTCTGATTGGCTTTTTTTGTTACATAATGTAAAATAGATTTGGGAGTGATTTCATATATTAATTAAGGGAGGATTTGATATGAAGCAGGTAGGCGCTTTTTTTGTGCCTATAATAACTCTATTGATAGCCCAGGTAATAGCCGTCGATCTGGGGTGTCTTCGCTTTCATGGAAAAAAACTTTGGTTAATCCTTATCGTCGAACTGATTCTACAGGTCATGTTGAATGTGTCTATTATACTGATTTTTGGGTTGCAGGTTTACGCAAAATTTATTTTCGTAACGATGGATCTACCGGCTATATTGGTGTTTTTATACATATCGAAGCGACGGGATTTTAGTACGATATATACGATACTTTGTACTATATATGCAAGCCTTTCTATAACCTTTACAGCAATATGGATTGTCGATTTTTTAGATGGCGGTTATAATTTATATAATTTCATTCGTATTATTTTATTTGTTTTGACTATGTTTATTGTACATTATTTTATCAGAGAGAAATATCAGCTAATTCAGCGGGAGATGGATAAAGGGTGGGGAATGTTCTGCATTCTACCGATGATATGTATCGCAGTTTTGTATTATCAGTATTATCGTCATGGCTTTGAAAATAAGAACTTTATGTCTTTACTATACAGCAGCTCAATAATACTAATTATGATGATTATATTCTTTATTTTCTTCTATGTATTTTATCAGATACATGAGAGAAATTTACTTAGGGAGCAGCAACGTATTCTTGCCCTGCAAAGTAAAGCTCAGTGGGAGATGTTTGAATATCAGAAGGAGGCAACGGATAAGGCAAATCGCAAATGGCATGACTTCCGATTTCATACAAACAATTTGATTGAACTCTTGGAGGAGGGAGATGTCGATTTGGCACTAACCTATCTTAAAGAACAGCAGATACTTGATATTCCCGAGAATATCGAATATTGTCAGCACGCATCGGTGAACAGTATTCTACTTCTTTGGGCCGGACGTATACAGAAAGCTGGAATATCATTGGAAATAAAGACACAAATTCCTCAGGAGCTTAATATTGATCCTATGGAGTTGTCAGCCTTATTTGCAAACGCCCTTGAGAATGCTTACTATGGTTGTGAATGTTTACCTGAGGGTCATGCCAAGTATATTTATGTGGAAGCTGATTACATGGAAAATAGATTGACAGTAATGATTAGGAATTCATGTAGAAATGATATTGTCTTTCACGATAATCTTCCAGTATCACAGAGCGAAGGAGGAGGTAACGGAACAAGAAGTATACAATATATCGCGAGGAGACATAAAGGAACGGCCTTTTTTGATGCAGGAGAGGATCAATTTACATTTCGAACGGTTCTTTATGTATAGAGAAAACACGTATCAGAGCTTATATAATTGACTAATTAACATTGTACTATAATTATAGATAGGAAAGGTGTGATTCAATGGATATGAAGTTATTTGCTTTAAAAGGAAACATCTTATATTCAAGGAGTTCAAAGGAGCTAGTGTGCATACCGAATGGTTATCTGGTTTGTGAAGACGGTAAGGTGGAGGGAGTATATGAGATGCTTCCTGAGAAATTCATTGGAATTAGCTGTACGGATTATCAGGATCGTCTAATTATACCGGGTCTGATTGATTTGCATACGCATGCTCCGCAGTATGCAATCCGTAGCTTAGGAATGGATATGGAGCTCTTAAAATGGTTGGAATATAATACTTTCCCGGAGGAAGCAAAGTACGCTGATCTTGATTATGCTAAGAAGGCATATTCTATCTTTGCAGAAGACCTGAAGAAGAGCGCAACAACCAGAGCTTGTATCTTTGGAACCATTCATACAGAAGGAACTGGATTACTTATGGATCTGTTGGAGGAAACAGGACTTAAGTGCAAGGTTGGTAAGGTAAATATGAATCGGAATTGTCCGCCGGTTTTATGTGAGGATAGTGAGCAATCTATATATGACACAAAGAAGTGGCTTAATTCATCACGTAATAAATATAAAAATATTACACCGATCATTACTCCAAGATTCTTACCCTCCTGTACAGAGGAGCTGTTAACCGAGCTATCCGTAATCTGTAGGGAAGAGGACCTGCCAGTGCAGTCTCATCTGTCTGAGAACCTATTAGAGATAGAATTTGTGAAAGAGCTATTTCCCAGTACGGCCGGGTATGCAGATGCTTATAATGAATATGGGTTGTTTGGCGGTACGGTACCTACGATTATGGCTCATTGCATCTATCTGACGAAGGAAGAGATAGAGCTGGTACATGAGAATAAAGTATTCATTGCTCATTGTCCCGATTCTAACATGAACTTATCCTCCGGCATTGCTCCGGTCAGAACCTATCTTGATCGTGGACTGAAGATGGGGCTGGGCAGTGATGTTGCTGCTGGTGATTCTCTTTCTATCTTTAAAATGATGACAGAGACGGTTAAGGTATCAAAGCTTTTATGGAGATTGCAGGACCAGAGTCTCACGCCTTTATCCATGGAAGAAGCATTCTTTCTTGGTACCAAGGGCGGCGGAGAATTCTTTGGCAAGGTAGGAAGCTTTGAGCCGGGTTATGAGTTTGATGCTCTAGTCATTGATGATACCAGCCTGGTTCATCCACAGCCATTAACACTGAAGCAACGTCTAGAGAGAGTGATTTATCTGTCGGATGATCGTAATCTTGTTGATAAATACATAGCGGGTAAGAAAATAGTATAATTTAGAGAAACCGAACAATGAATGACATTGATGAGAGATGTCATTGAAAGTATTGACGGACAGGTTGAAGATTTCTTAAGTCATGGCGGATAAAGCCGTTTGAATAAGACTTATAAATCGATAATCTGTCCGTCAATTCATGTCAATAGAATGTTTGCAAAGGATGCTTTCTATATACTTCTTCCAACTTAAGTATCCTAGACATTGTCCTGTATTTGAGGACTATTTAACAAATACCATATGATCAATATAGGCGGTTATGGTCTTTGACCAGAGCCATTGGTTAGTAGAGCTGTTATCAAAGTAGAAGAGAGCGTCCTTGCTTGGATCACTTCCGTACAGCGCCGCCCAGGCTGCTCGAATGGAATCAGAGGAAGCGGGGTTATTGATGTATCCATTTTTCACCGGAGTAAATTGATAATATCCTCCAGCTACATGGTTGATAACTTCTGTAATAGTTGATGGCCATACTGGACTTAGTACTCGGTTAACCACAACAGCACCTACTGCAACCTTCGCTTCATACATCTCACCTGACGCCTCTGCTTCAATCAATCGGGCAAGCAAATCCAACTCACTATTTGTATATGGAATGACTGTATTCGCACCACCTGTCGGTTTCACACCGGGTATCATTAACTGCTGACCCGGTACAATAAGGTCATTCCATTTATTATTGGCTTTGCGTAGAGAATCCAGGGAAACCCCGTACTGCCTTGAGATGGTGAACAGACTGTCCCCGGTGATTACGGTGTGTATTTTCGCTGGTACATATAATACCTGTCCGGGGTAAAGGGTATCAGTTGTCAGGTGGTTGTCCTGCTTGATGGTATTAATCGGTGTATTGAATAACTGACTTATCTTATAGAGTGAGTCGTTCCTTACTACCGTATAATCGGCTGCAAACGCTGTTGCCGGAAATGCGGAAAAAAGTATACACACTAAGATTAGAACTAGCTTGCGGTATCGTCTCATTGGAATCCTCCTTTTTGGTGATAATAACGGTTACTTAGTTATACGGACTATTGTAACTCGACATAATGCATAATTCCAATATAGGTTTCCTGGTAACATAGGTATTTATGGGAATTAATCAAGGGATAGGCTTATTAAACGAGAATGTTCGAAATGCTAGAAGGTAAGCATGTATTGGAATGTTTGACAGCTTATTTCATATATTGGTATAATATAGATAGAAACCATTGTGATTAAGTCAATCAGCTTTGCATGAAAGCTGGTGTAAAATCTTAGGAGGGATTTTATGAAAAAGTTTATTACTGTTATTTGTATGCTCGCATTACTGATCAATATGACCCCAGCAGCGTATGCCGCTGCAAAGGATACAAAAGCACCTACAATTACAAAAACCAGTCCTGCGGATAAAGCAACTGATATCATGAAGGAATGTGAAATTGTAGTTCGATTCAGTGAAATGATCAAAAAGGGAAAGAACATAGATCAAATTAATATAAAATCTGTTTTAGGAAAAGTAGTGGAATATACATATGAGATCGAGGATAATTTACTGATTATCACGCCAAAGACCAAGCTGGATTATAATACGAATTATACGGTAGCAATTCCTTCCGGTGCAGTACGGGATGCGGCGGGGAATATACTTAAGAAGTATAAAAGCTTTGACTTTATCACAGAAGAGGACCCCAAGGCGCAGCCTGTTGAAGCAGTGGAAGAGATTACCTATAATATCGGCCTAGAGGCAACATTGCAGGGGAAAATCACACAGATTATGCAGCAATATTTAGTTCAGTATTTAAAGATGCTTGGAATTGAAGCAAAGATAACTAAGGTTGAAGAGGTTACAAAGACCTCAGGCATAGTCAATTAATCGGGAAAACTCTTCTGTATTCCTTATAAGGGCAACGGTTCTTACACCAGCTTATAGTGTAACGAATGTGTTTGATCCTATGTTTCCAAAACCGGAGACACTTTTCGCTTAATAGACCTTTCGCAAAGTACAATCTTGTATGGACCATAAGGCATAAAACTGTGGCATGTTATAATAAAACTATAATCACACATACCTTTCAATATGAGAATCAAACTTTCGTGTTTGGTTCTTTTCTTTTGGCTAATAAAGAGTAGATTTTCCATAATTCTTATATTCACTAGGGGATAATCCTGTTTGCTTTTTAAATGCTCGGTTAAAATTTGCTGTATTATTGAAACCGCATAACAGAGCAATCTCTAGCATGGTTTTATTTGAATGTTCATCAAGCATATGGATTGCTGAATTAATTCGGCTTTCAGTGACATAATCCCATATTGGAACACCGGTAGTCTGATGGAATATGGAAGAAAGATAATTAGGACTAATATTCACTGCTTCGGCTATTGATTGAAGAGTGATACCATTCGTATAGTTCTCCCTTATGAAATCGATGGCGGAAACAATGTAATTATAATTATCTGAGGTGCTATCTTTTTGATAATAGCCATAATTACGAATTAAATATACGAGGATATTTATGAGCTTTGAGCGAACCATACTCAAATATGCTTCTTTCTTCTCTGTTATCTCGCATTCGATTTCCAATATTAATTGCCGTATGGCTTCTGTTTCACGAGTACCTCTTTGCAATTGGTTTTTGAATTCTTTACTATGCGAAAAGAAAAAACCGGAGTTGTCTTTTAAAAAGGAATCATCCTCTGATGCCCAGAGATATCGGGGCTCAAAATGTATATTCATTAACTCCATTTCTGTGTCAGTATCAACCTGTGTAATACAATGTATCTCATTACTGGAAAAGACAAAGATATCTCCTGCATTAATACTGTATTGCTGTCCATCTATCGAGTAAATACCTGTTCCTTTTAAAAATAAGCCTATTTCGAAATGACTATGCCTGTGATCACGAAACGGTCGTTTGCCTGGGACAGGACGTATTGTGAATAAATGAAATAGATAACCATTTATTGCCTTTTCCGGAATGTATGCATCGAATAGTTCCATAGGTAGTCTCCATTGTGTTTTTGTATTATGTTTGTCGAATTTAATAATATAATTGTTGAAACACATGTTATAAATGCTTAAGATTTTATTACCGATATGTGGATTATATCACTATAATCGACAAACAACAATTGTTTTTGCTATGATATGGTAATAAAATCTTATAAGAAAGGGTGATGTAATTGGGGTTTATAGAAGAAGATGCTAGAACTACGACAGTTTATAATTATTACGATACCGTTGTGGTTGGTGGAGGAATTGCAGGAGTCTCTGCAGCTTTGGCTGCAAAACGAGCAGGAGCGAATAAGGTATTGCTAATAGAAAAACAGTATGCACTTGGCGGTTTGGCAACCTTAGGACTGATTACAATTTACTTACCTCTATGTGATGGAAAGGGTAATCAAGTGAGTTACGGGATTAGCGAAGAGCTCCTGCGACTATCCATCCGATATGGTGCGGAGGATAAATATCCGGATGCATGGCTTGAGGATAAAGGCATAAAGGAAAGGGAAAATCAACGTTTTGAAGTTCAATATAATGCATCCGTCTTTGCTATTTTAATGGAACAATTGTTAATCAGGGAAGGTGTTACAATACTTTATGGAACAGCTGTTTGCGGAGTGGATATAAGTGATGGTCGAATTCGTTGTTTATTTATTGAAAACAAATCCGGAAGATCAGCGGTATTGCTAAAAAATGTTGTTGATGCAAGTGGGGATGCTGATGTATGCAAGTATTCCAATATTAAAACAATAGAGTTTCAACAAAAGAATGTGCTGGCGGCTTGGTATTACTATCAGGAGAAGGATAGTGTCAATTTGAAAATCCTGGGTTTTGCCGATATTCCGGATAAGTTTAAAAAGAAAGAGGAAAGTAACTCTCAAAACCGTTACACAGGCCTAGACGCGGAAGAGCTTTCTAAGATGACAATTGATTCACATCGAATCTTACTTGATGATTTCCTTAAGTCAGGAGGAATCTCTGACACACATACTCTTACCTCGATGGCTTCCATTCCTCAAATACGTATGACGCGTCGCATTGAGGGTCAATATACCCTGGATGATACCGAAGAACATAAATATTTTGCCGATAGCATCGGTATGATCAGTGATTGGAGAAAAAGTGGACCAGTATACGAGATCCCATTTTCCTGCCTTATTGGAAATAAAGTGAACAATCTGATAACAGCTGGCAGGTGTATATCGGTAACAGATGCCATGTGGGATATAAGCAGAGTAATCCCGGCGTGTGCTGTTACGGGAGAGGCTGCCGGGACTGCCGCTGCTATGACAGGTGATTTTACGCAGCTTGACGTTATGCAGCTGCAAGCCATTCTGAGCAGGAATGGGGTTAAGCTTCATCTATAAGGTGCGGCAACTTTCAAATTGTAAGATACTTGATAAGGGTAATAACATTATTGTTGATGGAAAAGTGGTTAATTTCTTAAAATAAGATCAGCAGAATAATTACATAATGCACTTTAACAAAACGGATTAAGAAAGGATATAAGATGAGTACTAATAATTTAATGGAATTTGTTTCTGAAAATATCAACACCTCTTCAAATCCATCTGACTTAAAAATTACGGATATGAGATTTGTCGATATTGACGGGGCACCAAAAAGAAGCACCTTGATTAAGATTATGACCAATCAAGGTATTGTAGGATATGGAGAGATAAGAGATGCATCAAGTAAAACCTATGCTTTGATGCTGAAAAGTCGTATCCTGGGTGAAAATCCCTGTAACGTGGATAAAATATTTCACAAAATCAAACAATTCGGTGGTCACTCCAGACAGGGTGGAGGTGTCTCAGGAATTGAAATTGCACTGTGGGATTTAGCCGGTAAAGCTTATGGTGTTCCACTTTATCAGATGCTGGGTGGTAAGTTCCGTGACAAGATCCGAGTGTATTGTGATACCGATGTTGACGGAAAGCATACGGGTAAGGATATGGGATATGCGCTGAAAAAGCGTTTGGATATGGGATATACATTCTTAAAGATGGACCTGGGAATTGGTTTGCTACTGGAGGAACCGGGAACTCTGAATGCCCCGCTTGGGTTTATTGAGGATATGAAAAAGTACTCCAGCCATATTCTGAATGTTCAGGGTGGTTCAGTAACACCGGAGATGGTGAAGCATAAAAAGAGTTATGACATCGTAAATACAGCACATCCTTTTACCGGAATTCATCTTACCGAAAAGGGACTTGATTATCTGGAGCAGTACATAAGAGATGTCAGATCGGTCATCGGTTATGAGGTACCCCTTGCGGTGGATCATTTTGGACATGTCTGCGTTGAAGATTGTATCAAATTTGCCCGTAGAATGGAACCATATAATATTGCATGGGTTGAGGATATGATTCCGTGGATGTATACGGATCAGTATATAAGACTGAAAAATTCTACTACCATCCCGGTATGTACAGGGGAAGACATTTATCTGAAGGAAGGCTTTGCTAAAATAATAAAAGCCGGAGCAGTATCCGTCATTCATCCTGATATATTGACTTGCGGTGGAGCCCTTGAATTAAAAAAGATTGCAGATATTGCGGATGAAAATGGGGTTGCAGTAGCAGTACATATGGCAGAAAGCCCGATTGCCTGCATGGCTGCAGCTCATGTTTGCGCAGCAATGCATAATGTCCTTGCAATGGAATTTCACTCGATTGATGTTCCATGGTGGAGCGATATGGTGAAGGGTTTGCAGAAGCCGATTATCCAAAACGGATATATCACCGTACCGGATAAACCAGGACTGGGAATAGATGCTTTAGATGAAGAAGTCATAAGAGAGCATATTAATCCACAAATACCTGGAATGTGGGAAGCAACGACACAGTGGGATAAAGAATTCTCAAATGATAGAATCTGGAGTTAAAACAAAAATTCATGATCTACAAAATTAACTTATAGAGAGAAGGGTATAGAATGCATTTCAATAGCAAAGAAGATATCATTGCAATGACACCTCAGTGGAAGGGAGAACGTTTACCGGATGGTAGACCTTATGTTGATCCGAAGTACTTTACAGAGCTAAGAAAAATGACATTGGAAGAAGTATGGAAGCCTATCTTTGTCAAGGGTTATGAAAGCCAGTTTGAGGGGAGATTAAGTACCTTACATGATGATGGTAGAAAGCTCATCGGCAGGGCAGTGACCTGCACATTTTGTCCTACACGGCCTGATTTGCATGAAACGATGTTCCAAATAGGTGCGGGCGAAGGAAGAAAAGGTAATTACAATCAGTGGGTGATTGATAGTTTGGTTGAGGGCGATGTTGTCGTTGTAGATATGTATGATAAAATCTATAAGGGTACTTTTCTTGGAGGAAATCTTACCACTGCAATTAAGAATAAGACAAAGACAGGAGGCGGTGTTATATGGGGAGGCGTTCGGGATGTTGAACAGATGAAGCAAGTGGAAGGGGTTCAAGTATATTATCGAGGCATTGATCCCACACCAATTCGAGACTTTGTTATGACTGGCTTTAACACGCCAACCAGAATAGGCAATGCAATCTGTCTTCCCGGAGATATTGTCTTTGGAGCGGGAGGAGGAGTATTATTCATCCCGAGTCACTTGGTTGCTGAGGTTGTGGAAGGTGCGGCTAAGACGCATATCAAGGATGATTTTGGCTTTGAGATGATTGGGCAGAATAAATTTACTACGGCTCAAATAGACCGAAATACATGGACAGTAGAAATGCTGGATATGCTAATGGAATTTATACAGAAGGATGAACGTGGTAAGGATTATCGTGATCTTGATTGGTCCAAGGAATATGACTTGGCCAAAAATGGTGATCCGAATGATACGCAGACAGCGTTGTAGGAGGATGGAATGAAGCTACGTTGGATTGGACAAAGTGGATATATTTTAAAGGATGATACGACACAAATTATAATTGATCCCTATTTATCGGATGTTGTCAATAAAGTTGCAGGCCGTCCGAGGCTGGTGGAGGCTCCGATACAGCCGGAAGATATCGATGCTGATTATGTTATCTGTACGCACGACCATCTTGACCACATTGATCCGGAGTCAATTGAGAAAATGAATCATGACGCTATTCATTATCTTGCTCCTTCATCCTGCGAGAAATGGTTGAGAAAGCTTGGATGTAAGAAGCTTACAACAATAGATGTGGGAGAACAGATATCTGCCGGTAATTTTCAAATAACAGCGGTCTTTGCAGATCATACGGTGGATGCCATTGGAATTATAGTGGAGTTTGATTCAAAAAAGCTTTATTTTTCCGGCGATACCTTGTACCATGAGAAGCTGGAAGAGTTGAAAGAGCTGGGCATCACGATTATGTTCATATGTATTAATGGACAACTTGGAAACATGAATGTAGACGAGGCGGTCAAGCTAACAAAGATCATTCATCCGCAAGTAGGAATACCAACCCACTACGGTATGTTTGCGAGTAATACAGAAGATCCCCTCAGATATACATCTCAGATTGATAATGGCTTTATCATGGAGTTCAATAAGGAATATACTATTTCTGAATTGCTAGGAGGACATGAAGCATGCAGCATCAACTAAGTGGAAAAAAAGCGCTCATTACAGGCTCCAGCCGCGGTATTGGAAGAGCAATCGCTATCGATCTGGCGAGAAATGGAGCAGATATCATCGTACATTATGTAGGAAATACAAGTAATGCAGAGGAAGTAAAGGAACAGATTGAGGCACTGGGCAGGTCTTGCTCGCTCCTCCAAGCCGATTTGTGTAAATCCGAGGAGATTGAAGGACTGATCGAAGAAATTGGCGGTGTGGATATTCTCGTGTTGAATGCATCGGTTCAATATAAAAGACAATGGGAAAATATATCGATTGAGGAATTTTACAGTCAGATCAATTGCAATCTACTAGCAAGTATGCTGCTTATTCAGCAGGCAGTACCATTTATGCGTAGGAATAGGTGGGGAAGGATAGTAACAATCGGAAGTGTACAGGAAGAAAAACCGCACCCGGATATGTTGGTTTATTCAGCCTCGAAGGCTGCTCAAACCAATATGGCGAAATCTCTGGCAGTTCAGTTGGCGAAGGATGGAATCACGGTTAACAATGTTGCACCAGGTGTGATTTATACTGACCGAAACAGGGATGCCTTAGCAGATGAGGAATATGCTAAGAAAGTAATGGCTTCTATTCCGGTTGGCTTTTATGGTGAACCCGCTGACTGCGCCGGAATTGTATCTTTGCTTTGTTCAGAGGAAGGAAGATACATAACAGGTCAGAGTATCTACGTGGACGGTGGAAAATGTTTATAATTCGAAAGGAGCGAGTAATATGAGTCATCCATTATTAAGATTTTTTGAAGAACAGCGAGTGCAGAGTGAGAAAAGAATTGAGAGCGATATTCAAAGATATCGGAAGGCATTCGCTAAAATCAAGGTAGTTAACGGCAATGGAGAGTTAATAGAAAATGTTAAGGTTCATGTGAATCAGAAAACTCATGATTTTAAGTTTGGATGTAATATATTTATGCTTGATCAATTTCCGGATGAAGAACATGATAAAGCATACCGGGAGGAATTTAAAAAACTCTTTAATTATGCTATCGTACCCTTTTATTGGTCTGATTTTGAAGTGGTAGATGGAGAACCAAGATTCGGGGAGAATCCGGTTGATGTTTACCGCCGACCGGCTCCTGAAAAGGTATTAAAATACTGTGAAGAGAATAATATCGCTGTGAAAGGCCATCCGCTATTCTGGCACCATTTTTTACCGGAATGGCTTGTAAATGATAAGGATGAGGCTCTCTTTCGAGTAGAACGTCGATTACGCGAGATATCACAGGTGTTTAAAGATCGAATTCGTGATTGGGATGTTGTAAATGAATCATTATCACGGCCATCCCACAAGAAAGATAATCGACTTCCCCATGATTATGTGAGCCGTGTATTTGATTTGGCAGACCGATATTTTCCCGGAAACCGTCTGTTTATCAATGAAACGACAGAGTATTCCTGGCAATCTCATTTCCTATGGGAGCTGAGCGCTTATTACCTGCAGATTGAAAATATGCTGATGAAGGGTTCGAAGATCGATGCGATTGGACTACAGTACCATCTCTTTAGAACACCGGAGGTGTTAGAAAAAGAGGCCAAGATTTTACTTAATCCGACCTGTTTATTCGATGTCATGGATACATATGGTAAATTCCAACGACCACTGCATATTTCAGAGGTTACTGTTCCGGCTTACGGTCTTACAGATGAGAATAAAGAAATTCAAGCTCAGTTGACCGAATGGTTGTATAAAATTTGGTTTAGCCATCCGAGTATGGAATCGATTGTTTGGTGGAACCTGGTAGATGGTACTGCAGCATACGCACCCTTGGGAAGCTCAGAAGGTGAAAATTATTACGGCGGCGGATTACTAAATTATGATATGAGTAAGAAACCAGTATATCATGTTTTAAATCGTCTGATACATGAAGAGTGGCATACGGAATTAGAATTTGATCAGAATGAAATTCTTTTTGATGGCTTTTTTGGAGAATATGAGGTAGAGGTTCTGATCGATGGCCAGAAAACGAGCCATAAGATACATTTAAGCAAGGAAGGAAATAGAGAATTCGTATTACGAGTCTAAACAAATGAATGATATTGTGACATATTAACAAAATACTATGTAATAAAGTCTCATATTTTGAAAATATCAATAGAGAATTGAGTTATAGTTTTTGATATTAATATATGTTGCATGATTAATAATATATTTGAAGAATTTTATCTATGCAATTAGTATAATTACGTTGTAAGTAAGAAAAAGTACTTGATATTCTATTAAAACAAAACAGGGAGGATAATTGTGAAAATTTCAAGAAAATTATTATCGTTAGTTTTAGTACTTAGCATGGCAGTTACATTATTGTACGGATGTTCTTCAACAAAGAAAAGTGAAGAGACGGTTAAAAAGGAAGATACCCAATCCACGACAACAACGGAAGCATCAAAGGACACAACTGCAAAATCGGATACACCAATTACCTTGAAGCTATTTGGACCGGGATTATTTACAGGGCTTACAGAAACAGGTTCTATTGACTTGGTGAGTGGAATTGAATTACCGGGATATGAGGTAGTAGTAAAGCGCTGGAATGAATTATATCCGAATGTAACCTTAGAAATAGAGACAATTCCATGGGATAATTGGCAGGCAGCAATTCAGACAGCTGTATTAAGCGGAGATGTTGATATTATCATGCACGGTGCGAGCCTTACTGACTTGGTAGAGCCCTTGGATCCCTATATTGAAAAAGAACCGGAACTGATGGACAAGATATTCAGTTTAGCCCAAAGAAGGACAGATGTTAACGGAGATCTTAGTGTAATGACTACTACGGGTATGAGTTATGCAATGAATCCAATGATTGCTATTCTGGATAAGCAAATTTTTGACAACTACGGTGTAGCATTGCCGGATGAAAATTGGACTTGGGGGGATGTTCTTGCCTTAGCTGAGAGAATGACCGGAATCGATCCTGTCACAGGAAAGCAGACCTGGGGAGTTCAAATCGTTGACACAGATTCTGTAGGAAACCGCTTTTTTAATTATCAAATGATAGCTTCTGCTTTCGATGCAAAAACAATTACATATGGCAAAACAATTGCAGACTGCAAAGTGGATTTTACCGGGGCAGGAACAACAAGAGCATTTCAGATGATTGCAGATCTGGCACAATTTTGTAGTCCGGACGTAAAAGAAGGTACGAATGTATCAAAAACCATCTCAGCAGAAAATGACACAGCGATTCGTTGGGATCAAAATGCCTTCGGACATTACAACGAGATAAAAATGTTTGATGGTGAGGACCGATTTGTATTCCTGACTATGCCTGTAATTGAAGAAGGTGAATACAAAGGATCACCCTCCTCATTCATGGGTGATAATAATATGGCAATAAGTAAGTCAAGTAATAATAAAGAAATGGCCTGGGAATTCCTCAAATTCTTAGTAACGGACGAAGAGGTTCAACAATGGCTGGTTGATGTTAGGAATCTTCCGAACAACAGAGAGGGCATGAAGGTTGTGTGTGATGCCATGGGTGATAAATATGGTGATGTGGTCAGTAATGCATTAGCTAAGAACCCGGTTGGCTTTAATAATTCAACCAACGATTATACGAATAATGTCAGCTTTGGAGCCGTTACCTCAGACATGGGAAATGTCATCGGAGAATTACTTTTCGGTAATATGAAAGCAGAAGAGGCTGGGGCATACATTCAAAATAATATTGACACATATCTGAAAACTAGCAAATAGAAAATAATCCATTCAATAGAAACCGGAATATTCATATTTCTCTTTATTTTAAATACAGAAAGGAGTGGTAAACCTATTCTTACCTATCATTCCTTTCTGTATTACTTCTTGATATAATGTATGTCTATAATTGGAGGTACTATGAATAAGAAAAAATGGGCTCGTAGCAAAATAAAAAAGCAACTAGTATGGTACTCCTTTATTATTGTAAGTTTAGTTACCTTAATTGTTTTGGTGTACACTCCTATGCTGACAACGATCAAATATAGTATGTATGATGTATCCTTTCTCGGTTATGGAGAAGAATATGTTGGCTTTAAAAATTATCGGTTGCTGCTATCGAATAAGACATTTATAAGGGCATTTTTAAACACATTGGTTTTAATGCTATTAGGGTTGCTAACCATACCTCTTGGATTTATTCTGGCTACCTTGATCAATAATCTTGGAAAAAGTAAATTACAGAGCTTCTTCAGAGTGGGTTATTACCTGCCCAATATCATAACCGGTGTCAGTGTTATTTTAACCTTTGAGGTCGTATTAAAAAGAAATGACGGGCTTTTTAATAACTTTTTATCTGTAATCACACAGCAGGAAATTCAAATTGGATGGCTCTCTGATTCAAATTATGCAAAAATCGGTGCCACGATTCTCTGGGTATGGATGAATTTGGGGTATTCCATGCTGGTTAATCTCGCAAACCTGCAGTCGATTCCGACAGAAGTTTATGAAGCTGCAGAGGTGGACGGAGCAAACGCACTAAAGAAATTGTTTTACATATCGCTTCCTCTTATGAAGCAAAGCTTTGCATTTCTTTTTGTAACAAGTGCAATCTCAGGTTTTTCCAGATTTACCGATTTGTTTATGATTGGAGGAAATAATTCTGCCGGTGCCCCTGGTGGTACCTTGCAAACCATTTTGATGTATATCTATCAGTATAGCTTTGAGGCGCCCCAATATGGTATCTCATCAGCGGGTGCAATGGTATTGTTTGCAATTGTCTTCATCTTTACGTTGATAAATGTTAAATTAACCGGCATGTTTAGGGAGGAGTGATACATATGAAAGCAAAGAGAATAAGAAAAGGTATCGTTGCTCTATTATTGCTAGCATTTTTATTGATTATTCTGACACCACTGTTTTGGACAATTGTTTTATCCTTCGATCGCGCAGCATTAACGTCATTGCCGAAGTTTTCATTAATACCAAAGGAACCATCCTTATTTAATTATAAGGCAGCTGCGAAGCTAATAGATCTGAAACAATATTATAGTAACACAGCAACTGTTACTATAATTAATACGGTCATATCTGTCTTCTTTGCTCTGGCCTGCGGATATGCGTTTGCAAAAGGTAAATTTGTATTCAAAAGATTTTGGTTTTACTTTATGCTGGCTGTAATGATGATCCCTTTTGAATCAAGAATGATACCTCTGTTTTTGCAGTATAAAAATTGGGGGATGCTTGATACCTATGTTCCTTTAATTCTGGGTAATTTTGCATACGTATATGGAATATTTTTTGCAAGACAAAGTATAGCTACGATACCCGATTCCTTAAGAGAGTCGGCATATCTTGACGGAGCGGGAGAGTGGAAAATATTCTTTCGGATTATAATCCCTTTATCGAAACCGGTCATTGCCACTCTGAGTATACTTCAAATAATTGCCAATTGGAATTCTTATCTATGGCCTTTGGTTGTCATTCGATCATCGGCCAAGCAAATGATTTCAGTCGGTGTTGCCTTGTTTAATGCGCAAGAAACTTCGATTTATTTTGGGCCAAGAATGGCAGTAGCAGTTTTAAGTGCCATTCCGTTAACAATTATGTTCTTGTTTTTGCAAAAATATATCGTTCAGAGTATTGCTGTCTCCGGTATTAAACAATAGTCATATCATAAAGAGTAAGATTTACAATAATATAATGGGCTTAATACAAATTATGCGTAGCAGCAAAAAGTCTGCTACGCTTTTTAAATAATAAGCTAGTTACTTACAAGGACATGATATTGTAGATAAATGCCTTGACAATTCTCTTTCTTTTATATTAAGATGAAATGGTTTATTATTTTTGAACATTTGTAATTTGAAAGTTGATTTGGAGGATTTACATTGAGAAATTATACCAAGGAAATAAAAAAGAGACGTACCTTTGCAATTATCTCCCACCCAGATGCCGGTAAGACTACTCTGACTGAGAAGCTGCTGTTATATGGTGGAGCGATTAATCTGGCAGGTTCAGTTAAGGGAAAGAAGACGGATAAGCATGCGGTATCCGACTGGATGGAGATTGAGAAGCAGCGTGGTATCTCTGTTACTTCTTCTGTAATGCAGTTTAACTATGATGATTATTGTATTAATATATTGGATACACCGGGACATCAGGATTTCTCCGAGGATACCTATCGTACCCTGATGGCAGCGGATTCCGCTGTCATGGTAATTGATGCTTCCAAAGGTGTAGAAGCACAGACCAAGAAGTTGTTCAAGGTATGTGTAATGAGAGGAATACCGATCTTTACATTCATTAATAAGCTGGATCGTGAAGCGAAGAACACCTTCGAATTGCTGGATGAAATCGAGACAGTACTCGGTATCCGTACCTGTCCAATCAACTGGCCGATAGGCTCTGGCAAGAATTTTAAAGGTGTTTATGACAGAGAGAACAAGCATATTGCCCGCTTTTATGCAGCTCATAACGGTATGAAGGAAGTCGAGACTGTTGAGGTAGAGCTGGGTGACCCTAGCCTCGATGCATTAATCGGGAAAGAGAATCATGATATCTTAACCGAGGAAATCGAGCTGATTGATGGTGCCAGCAGTGAGTTTGATATCGATCAGGTTTTGTCCGGTAAGCTGACTCCGGTGTTTTTCGGGTCGGCGCTTACGAACTTTGGTGTAGAATTCTTCCTTAAGAAGTATCTGGCGATGACCACCTCTCCTCTGCCGAGATTATCCTCGGAGGGGTTAATCGATCCCATGGAGAATGAGTTTTCTGCTTTCGTATTTAAGATACAAGCGAATATGAATAAGGCGCACCGAGACCGTATTGCCTTTATGAGAATCTGTTCCGGTAAATTTACTGCTGGTATGGAAGTAACCCATGTTCAAGGCAATAAGAAGCTTCGATTATCCCAGCCACAGCAGTTAATGGCAAGTGAAAGAACTATCATCGAGGAGGCATATGCAGGAGATATTATCGGTGTTTTTGATCCGGGTATCTTCTCAATTGGTGATACGCTATGCATGGCAGATAAGAAATTCACTTATGAAGGTATTCCTACCTTCTCTCCGGAGCATTTTGCAAAGGTGAGACAGGTGGACACCATGAAGAGAAAGCAATTTCTCAAGGGAATTTCACAGATCGCCCAGGAGGGTGCAATCCAGATTTTCCAGGAGTATAATACAGGGATGGAAGAAATCATAGTCGGGGTGGTTGGTACGCTGCAATTCGATGTATTGAAGTTCCGTCTGGAAACCGAATATGGGGTAGAGATCCGTCTGGAACCCTTAGCGTACGAATATATTCGCTGGGTAGAGAATAAGAATATTGACGTAAGCAAACTAAGTGTCTCCTCAGACACGAAGAAGGTTAAGGATCTCAAAGGAAATCCTCTGCTTCTGTTCGTGCATAACTGGAGCATTCAGACAGCCCTTGACCGTAATAAAGGGTTAGAATTATCGGAATTTGGAAGGTAATCAGATTGAATACTGGCATTGTTGAGATTGATATACATGGTATGACAAAATATCAGGCTAAGATTTATCTTGATAATCAATTGAAGACGGCAAAGAAGGATATCTATCGAATACGGGTAATCCATGGTTATCAGGGTGGAACCCAATTAAGAGATCTGGTTCGAGGAGAATATTCCCGCCATCCCAAGGTGCTTCGGATAGAAATTGGTCTTAATCAAGGAAGTACCGATCTGATTCTTAGAGAATTATAGAAATTACTATAAGCACTGTTTGTACGTGATACGGATTATGTTTGGTTTAAAATAAAGGGGCTGATGCGATTGCATCAGCCCTTCCTGACAACCTATTCCCTACAATAGAAATAGTGTGAAGCCTGTATGATTTTGCGATTCATGAAATATTGCAAAATTATGTAATATCTGTCTAGTAAATATCTTTCCCTGCTAACTTATAATCACAGATGGAAAGCTTACGAATGATATCAATTCCATAGGGGCACTTTGGCATACATTCTCCACAGGAATTACATTGGTCAGCCTTCACGTCAAGCTCATCGTACCTTTTCCTTGCCATATCATTATTCCCGAACCAGAAACGCAGGCGCTCCTTGAGAGCATAGTCAGAAGCGTTCGTAACAATACCGTCCGCCATCTGACGATCATAATAGCCTTCATAAAGAAAGATCTGCGGTATTTCAATTCCCTTTGGACACGGGAGACATTTTCCACATTGTCTACATACATAATTACCGAGTTCTGGAGCCTCTGTATATAATTGCTCCGTTCTGGAGGCTGTGATCGGTTTATAGTTCTTTGCATAATCCAAGTCTGCCTCTAGTAGCTCGCGGTTATTAATTCCTGCTACCACGATAGATACCTCTTGACTGAAGGCATATTGGAAGGCAATTTCAGAGGAGCGCCATAATAATCCGTCTGCCACCGGCTTCATTAGGATAACAGCAGCACCCTTTTCCTTGGCAAGAGGGATCAATTCCTCCTGAATCTCAGGGAAATTAAAATGATCATAGTAGTTAATCGTAGTCATCACAGCCTCAAAGGGATATTCCTTCAAGGCGCGGAGCAGTACATCCGGCTGTCCGTGCATCGATATCCCGATATGGCGTACTTTTCCCTCTTTACGAGCTTCTTCTGCGCCTTCCAATGCACCTCCGGGTGCCAGTATCTGCTCCAACTCTTCCATGGTTCCGACCGCATGCATGATAAGAAGATCAATATAATCTGTCTTTAGATTATGAAGGCTTCGGTCCAAAGAGGATAGAGTCCCTTCTTTTGAACGCTCTCCAGTCTTCGTTGCCAGGATATATTCATTTCTCCTGTCAGCTACGCATTGACCGATCTTTCTCTCAGATTCCCCGTTGCCGTAGCTTGCTGCCGTTTCTATATAGTTACCGCCGGCATCAAGATAACGGTTCAAGAGATAATTCGCTTCTGCAACAGGGATTTCTAATAAATGAAAGCCGCCGAAGCCTAAAATAGAAGTTTGTAGTCCGGTATTTCCAAAGGCTCTTTTCTGCATAATCTCCTCCTAATTGGTTTTATGATATGGGAAATATCTATTAAAATCTTACCACATTTGCACTTCACATACAAGAAAGGTTACCACATATATTAAATAGCAGAGACAGTTAATAATTGATCGGATACCGGATATAGAGATATAGTATTGACTTCTCGTGACTGTAAGCTAAGATGCAAGCCTTTTGTGATTCATGAAATCTACCTTGACGTTGAAACGGATTATTTCACAAAATATTGTTTGATTCAGGTTTTTGCTTTCTAAGATCAATTATCTGTACCAATGCGATAAGTACTGTTGCAGTTACAACTAGAACAGTAATGGTAGTATAGGCGGTTTTCAAACTGTAGGTGTCCACCAGAAATCCACCGAGAATATTTCCTATAATACTAGCAAGACCGGTCTGAATCAAGGCAAGGATACTTTGTCCTCTGGATTGATTTTCAGGCTTTACATTCTTACTGATGAAGACTGCACAGCAATAATAAATGGACATATAGGTGATTCCATGAAGTATTTGTGAAAGAACGATAAAGAGAAGACTTTCACCGGTTATCAAAAGTAGGCGAAGCCCTAACAACATACACGAAGTAAATAAAATCTTACGTATACTGATCTTCTTCATAATCCAATTCATTAAGAATAATATTGGTAATTCACTGAATGCAGCGATACTATTGGTTATGCCTATGGTTCCTTCACTCATTCCCATCTCCAGCATGTATACACCCAGGAAGCTAAGATGAAAGCTTATTCCTACCTGGCTTATGAAAGCTAAGGCCAAGAGAAAATAAACCTGCTTTGATTCAAAGATATGAAGGAAGGACTTTATGGTTTTCTTTTCTTTGGTTTTAGGTTGAAGCTCCGCCGTATCAACGATATCCTTTGGTTCATCCTTCGGAAGGCGTCGCACTAAGAAAAGAAGGCATAGGAAGCCCACAGAGCCCATAATATAAGCGAGATCAGAATTGATCTTGACGATACTTCCCGATAATATAACGAAGATTGCATAGCCAATCGTCCCACCCATTCTGATTTTTGAGAAATCCAACTGGTTTTTATGGGCACTGCGCAGTATGAGAGCATCACTTAACGGAACAATCGAGGTCATAAAAATAGCTAATAAAATAGACGCGAATAAAAAGGATGCGAAGGTATTTCCGATATAATAGCTTAGAACGGATAGAGCACTGCCAAGAACAACAAGAGAGAGAACATCCTTTCTTCGCCCGGTCCGATCACTGATAATTGCCCAAATAGGTTGTATCAGAAAGGAGGATAAGGGTCCGACCGTAAGCAGAATTCCGATTTCAACGGCACTAATTCCTGCTTTCGTATAAAAGGAGCTTAAATATGGAGTAAACATTGCCAAGGAAATATAGATAAAGGCATTAATCATCAAAAGCTTATATCCGGTGCGGTTGATTGAAAACGTTCTCATTAGTGGGACTCCTCGTCATTGAAGTTATATTGATGATAATACACGATTTTAGAGGAAATGAAAAGAAAATAAATCGTGATGGATACAAAATTTTATGGTAGAATAAAATGCAAGCTATCAGGTAGTTAAGTGATAAGAGGTTAGTGTACAGGAGAATAGAAAGATGAATTATCAGGCGTTATTTAAAACAGCTATGCTCGCTGGTGAAATTATGGCGCAGAGCGGAGCTGAGACTTTTCGTGTGGAAGATACCATGATACGCATTATGAAAGTTGCAGGTCTCTCTTCGGTGGAGGTATATGCAACCACTACAGGTATTGTAGCAACTCTGTCCGACCCTTCGATGGAATCAATCAGCGGTGTGAAGAGAATCGCAAATCGTTCTAATAATCTAAGTAGAATTAATGATGTCAATCAGATATCAAGGAATATCTGTGATGGTATCATCAGTGTAGAGGAGGCTTATGAAAAGCTGGAGGAGATAAGGAACAGCAGAATCTACAACAGCTTGATCATAGCAATAGCAACGGTTATCTCTATGGGAGGCTTTGCTGGAATTTTCGGAGGTTCCTTCTTGGATTGTTTTTTGGCGGGGATTAACGGTATTTTTATTGTTATCATCGGGAAACTTGCAGATAACCGAATAGGCAGTGCATTTATTATCGATATGGCAAAAAGCTTTGTATTAGCGCTAATAACAATGGTTTGTGCAAAATATTTGCATGGAATTGATCGCAACCTGATTATAATCGGCTCCATCATGCCAATGGTACCCGGAATACCGATTACGAATGCGATCCGTGATACACTTCAAGGAGATTATAACTCCGGCACAGCCAGAGCAGTAGAGGCTTTCGTGATTTCCCTCGGTATTGCGGTAGGTGTCGGTCTAGGTATCGGGTTTTACAATTTCATAGAAAGGATATTATAATGATGTTGTTACAAATAATCAGTGCATTTATCGCTACGGCAGCCTTTTCCATTCTATTTTATCTGCCGAAAAAATATATCATTCATTCCGGAATGACCGGAAGCTTTGGATGGCTCATCTATCTGATTGGCCTTGAGGTACTGGAAGATAAAGTACTTTCCACACTGGCAGCCACGCTATTAGTGGCACTGGCTTCCCATATTCTTGCCAGAGTTTATAAGACACCGGTAACAATGTTTTTAATCCCTGGTGTAATTCCTTTTGTGCCAGGAGCGGGAATGTATCAGATCGTTACAGGTATTGTGGAGGGAAATGTAGAGCTAACCTCCTTTTATTTCTTTGAAACCTTACAGATTGCCGGTTCTATAGCACTGGGTATCTTTATTATTGATACCTTCTTTCGACGCAAAGGAAAAGGTCAAAAATATAACTGCAACGCCATTGATATAGAATTAGAGAAAAAGAAAATATAATATTATCTCATCTTCAGTCGGTATTCGGTGGGGGTCATTCCTACCATCTGCTTGAATTGCCGCATAAAATGCTCCTCATTCTCATAACCGCATTGAATGGCAATATCACGGATAGTATCGCTGGTTGCTGTTAAGGAGGTTTTTGCATATTGCAGCTTGCATGTGATAACATCGGCAATACAGGAGGTTCCGAAGGTCAGCTTATATAGCCTCTGAAAATGGGATGGACTCAGATTGACATGATTAGCTAAGCGTTCAATGGTCCACTTCTCCTCGGGATGGCGATAAATCATAGACCGAAGATTTAATAAAGCATCATGATAGCCATAAAGCTTGGTATCCTGTAGTTGATTTGCTACCAGTTCGCTGATTTTAACAAATAATAACCTCATTAATAGGTCCATAGATTCATTTCGATTGGAATTATTCGAGATATATTCCAGATAAATCTCTTTCATGATCTTACCTACCTGCTTGGTTGCCGGAAAAGTCATTACCGTATCCAGAGGCAGATTTCTTAGGTCCAGTTCTTTTTCTGCGTCAAAATGAATATAGTCATTTGCATAACTTTCCCCGTTTGCACAATAAATCTGTGGGGTTCCTTTATTGAATATCAGAATAGAGTTCTTTTCCACCACTATTCGGTTACCCTTCTGCCATAATAATGCTGATGTACGAAAAAAAAGGAAGAGATAATCCCCGGAGCCTTCCGGACGGTTGATGGAAAAATGACGGCTATGATTATAGTTAATTCCAATTGCATTAATTTTCATGGCACATGATATTCCTTCCTTTTGAGAATAAGATGATTCATCAGTATGAAAACATCATATATCATTGTTGATTACAGTGTCAATATGATATCTTAAAAGCACGAAAAATCATATATTAGCCTGAATTATTAAAAGGCAATAAGTACCTATGTAGAAGCCATTGGTGTCTTTAATAAGGGAAAAATCAACATGGAATGCACCTGGAATGTACTTCGTTTTCAGATATTAGTTAGGAGGACATTATGAAACAGTTACATGCAATTAATATGAAAAGCTTTAAGATAAAGGATAACTTCTGGTCTTCCTACCGAAAACTGGTCAGGGAAGAAGTACTTCCTTATCAATATGCGATGCTGGAGGATCAGATCCCCGATGCAGCGAAGTCCCATGCAATCGAAAATTTCAGAATAGCTGCCGGTATAAAGCAGGGTGAGTATTACGGGATGGTTTTTCAAGACAGCGATGTGGCCAAATGGATTGAGGCTTGTGCTTATTCACTTACTAACTGCCCTGACCAGAAGCTGGAGGCTGTGGTTGATGAGGTGATTGAAGTTATCGAGAAAGCGCAACAGGAGGATGGCTACTTGAATACCTTCTTTACTCTAAAGGAGCCGAATCAAAGATGGACGAACCTTCAGGAGGGGCATGAGCTTTACTGCGCAGGACACATGATCGAAGCAGCTGTCGCCTATTATAATGCGACAGGTAAGGATCGCCTGCTTAAGGTAATGATGCGTATGGCAGATCATATCGATCGTCGTTTTGGTAAGGGTAAGGTACGCGGTATTCCGGGACATCCAGAGATTGAGCTGGCACTGATGAAGCTTTACCGCACAACTGGTGAAGAGCGATACCTTAAGCTTTGTGAATATTTCGTTAACGAGCGTGGTACCCTTCCAAACTATTTTAAGGAGGAGCAGGAGAACCGCAGCTGGTCCATCTGGAATTCCGACGGGCTTGATGTGAATTATACTCAGAATTATGCTCCGGTCCGTGAACAAAAGGATGCGGTCGGACATAGTGTACGCGCGGTATACCTCTATACCGGTATGGCTGATCTGGCAGGTGAGACTTCAGAGGAAGAGCTGAAGAGGGCTTGTGAGATGCTGTGGGAAAGTATTACCAATCGCCGCATTTATATTACCGGAGGAATTGGCTCTACCGTGATCGGAGAAGCCTTTACTGAGGATTACGATTTACCGAATGATACTGTGTATGCTGAGACATGTGCCTCAATCGGACTGATTTTCTTTGCACAGAAGATGCTAGAGCTATCACCGAAGGGAGAATATGCCGATGTCATGGAACGTGCACTTTATAATACGGTGCTGGCTGGAATGAGTCAGGATGGTAAACGTTTCTTCTATGTTAATCCGCTGGAAGTAACACCGGGAATTTCCGGCAAAGCACAGACCCATCGTCATGTGCTGCCCGAGCGACCGAAGTGGTTCGGATGTGCCTGCTGTCCACCGAATGTGGCCAGATTAATTTCCTCTCTGGAGCTATATGCTTGGTCGGAAAATACGAAAACTATTTTCTCGAACCTGTTCATAGGAGGAGAAGCTGATTTTAGTGAATCAAAGGGCTGCAAACTGATTACAGAGACAGACTATCCATATGGAGATAAGATTAATTATAGGATTGCTATGGATGGAGCAAGAAAAAAGTTTGAATTAGCAATCCGAATTCCTGGCTGGAGTGATGTTACCGGGACAAAGCTTTATTATAATAAGAAAGAATTATGCTTATCCGATATCATTAAGGATGGATATGCCTACGTTAATCAGTGCTTTGAAGACGGTGATGAGCTGCAGCTCGTGCTCGACATGGAGCCTGACCGGATCTATTCCAACACCTTAGTTCATAATAATGAGGGCTTTGCTGCTCTTCAATGTGGTCCTTTAGTATATTGTCTGGAAGGGATAGATAATGATGGGGAGGTTCACAGCCTGCGCTTAGCAAAGTCTTCAGAATGGAAGATAGAGTTTAATCATAACCTTTTTGGCGGTGTTAATTTACTGAAAACAAAGGGATATCGGATGAAGTCTGCTCCCGGTCTCTATTCACGGATTCGTCCTCAGCCTCAACCCACCACAATAACAGCAGTCCCATATTATGTTTGGGGTAATCGCGGCTTAGGCCAGATGAGGGTATGGATACCGGAAGAATAAATTCAAAAATAATATGTATTTACCAGGGGCTGTTGCAATGCAATAGCCCCTCTATGTATAGTTCATAACCCGGATGCCAACAGCATATTCTATGCTGTTGCATATCATCCGCTTGTCTTTTTATCCTTACATGCCATGGGATAATGTCTTTAATCTGATTTTAATCCTTTATTAATTTCCAGATGTTGTATTTTCATAAAGAAGGAGTATATTGAGATTATAAAGAAGTATTGTCAGAGTAAGAAGGATCAACCTTCCCCCTGTACAAAATAAAAAGAAAGAAGTGGGAGATAGTTATGGAGCTGTTTATGATTTTAGGAATGGTTGCCGGAGCTTTGGTAGGCTTGTACTTACTGATCTTCGTGATCCTTGGACTGAGAGTGATATCCTCGGATCAAGTAGCGGTAGTGGAGAAATGGTGGAGCTTTAAGGGATCCTTAAAGGATTCTATCATCGCTTTAAACGGTGAGGCCGGTTATGCTCCTCATGTACTTCGTGGTGGTATACATTTTAAGACAGCACTTATGTACAAAATACACCGTTATCCTCTTATCACGATCCCGCAAGGTCAGATCGCGTATATCTTTGCCCGAGACGGAGCACCTTTGGCTCCGATACAGACCTTAGGTAAGGTTGTTCCGGAGGCGAATAACTTTCAGGATGTAACAGGCTTTTTAAGAAATGGTGGACAGAGGGGACCCCAGCGAAGTATTTTAAGAGAAGGTACATATGCAATTAATCTGGCGCAGTTTATTGTTATTACACCTACTGATATCAAGGCTGCATTCAACAGTTCTAAGAATGAGCGGATGGAATTGATTTCCATGCAGAAGACATTGCTAGAAAGAAATGCGTTCAGTCCGGTAATTATTATGGGTCATGGTGCAGAAGCCAGTGATTTAATGGGAATTGTAACTGTCCATGATGGACCATCCCTGCAAGAAGGTGAAATCATTGCTTCTTATGTAGGAGAAGAGCATGCAAGCTTCCAGGATCCGGAGAAGTTCCTCTTACTGGGCGGTAGACGTGGTAAACAGATTCAGGTTCTTACCGATGGTACCTATTACATTAATCGATTATTTGCAACGGTTGAATTCAGACCGAAGACCGTAGTTCCGATTGGTTTCGTAGGTGTAGTCGTATCCTTCTTCGGTAAAGAAGGTGTGGATACGACTGGTAGCGATTATAAGCATGGTGAACTGGTTGGGCAGGGGTGCAAAGGTGTCTTGGAGAAGCCACTTATGCCAGGTAAATATGCATTCAACACCGATGCTGGTCGCGTTGTTCTAGTTCCTACTACAAATATTATATTAAAATGGAATAAATCAGAAATCGGTTCTCATAAATACGATGAGAATCTAACCGAGGTTGATATCATTACAAAGGATGCATTTGAACCTTCCTTACCGCTATCCGTTGTAATGCATATCGATTATAAGCAGGCTCCTTGGGTAATTCAACGTTTCGGTGACATCAGCATGCTGGTTAATCAGTCCCTGGATCCATTGGTTAGCGCCTATTTCAAGGATGTTGCACAGACAAAAACCTTGATTGAATTAATTCAGGAGCGTAGTGAGATTCGTGAAAGAGCACTGGGAGAGATGAAGGATAAGTTCCAGAAATACAACCTACAGCTGGAGGAGGTATTAATCGGGACACCAAAATCTGCGATAGAGGATATTCAGATTGAGAACATACTGACTCAGCTCCGTGAGAGACAGATTGCGGAAGAGAAGAAGGTTACTTATCAGAAGCAGCAATCCGCAGCAGAAAGCGAGAAATCCTTGCGTGAAGCACAGGCTGTTGCAGAACAGCAGAGCTTCCTTACCAAGTCTAAGATTCAAATTGATATTGAACGCAATAGCGGTGCGGCGTTAGCAAGCAAGGCAGAACAGGAAGCAAATCAGATCATCGCTTTGGCAAAAGCAAATTCCTCAAGAATTACTTTAGAGGGTGAAGCAGAAGCCTCGAAGGAACGTAATGTAGGTCTTGCAAAGGCACGTGCAATCGACGCTCAGGTTAAGGCTTATGGTGGCGCTGAGTATAGGGTTATACAGGAGATTACGGATAAGTTGTCCGATGCTATTAAGAATGCAACGGTTGATATCGTACCTAAGACAGTAGTTAATATGGGCTCCGGTGATGGTAGTAGTAATAATAACAGCGGTTCTGTCATGGATACCTTATTAAAATTCATTACCATCGAAAAACTGGGTGTATCCTTAGACGATAATTCTGTAGACACGGATAAGAAGGTAGTATCGGAATAGTTGTCATGAATAAAAAAGGCAGCTGGCCTGGTGTACATTACTAGACTAGCTGCCTTGTATTATCTCTGTTATGCAAGGTATTGCCGACGTTATTCTTTTTGCGAAGGGCTTCACCCTGCTTCTTAGCAATATACTTAGATAATTTGTCATTCTTCTCATTAAAGCGGCAACCATATAGGTAGGAGCCCAAAATATCTAGAAATTCTTTTCTTACGATGATACCGGATAGATTAAGAATTGAATTATGATCCTTCAGCTTAAGGCGGATGGTACGCTCAACATCTATGTCCTCTTTGGTTATAAAACCAACACCGGTTTCACTAAGATCCTTTATTAGGACGGATAGTGCTGTAGGTCCGGAGGAGGTGTTGACATAGATCGGTATATCCTCACCGATATACATTCGATAAGAATCACGGCGGTTGAAAGGCTTTCCGTCACCAAAAATATCAATCTTATGATAAATTATGCCGTCGTATTTCACGAGCTTCACATTAGTGCTCTCCCATAGAAAAAGCTTTCCCTCGCTTATATATAGGAAGTTAATCTTACAGCTATCTGAGAAGCCGACAGTTTGCTCATTTACCTTAATGGGTGCAATTAAAATAGAGTTGTTTACAATATGAGCAACTTCACTTTTAAAAGTAACTGTCTTACCGTTACATCTCACTTCTACTTCCATCAATCCACCTTTTGAAATTGAATCAATGTGCAAAACTACACCCCCAAAGTAATTTTATAAATTCAGTATATAACAATTATATTGCTAATACAACATAAAGTATTTCAAATATACGCCAATAATTACTATAATTCGCTAATAAATATAGAGTTTCTTATATGTTGACAGAAAATAGAATGAAGGTATAATTAGATTTATGACCAGCTTGATAAATATGGTTAAATCCTCACCGATACTTTTTCCAAGGATTGCATTTTTGGATGCCAGATACACTAAGAGCTTACCGATGCTGACAACGATCAATACGGCATTGGATGCCTTATCACATTCAATTGAGGGGATGCTATCCGTTCGTTCTTCCAGTGTAAGTGATGCTTTAGCTATTGAAAGTATTGACCGGATTAGACAATGTCTGAACAGCCTTTCACCAAGCCCGACTGTGAATGATAACAATAAGCTTTCGATTGATATCAGAGAAAAGCTTCTCTATGCATCTATGCTTGCTGGAGTCGTGATCGCTCATACCGGAACAACGGTAGTGCATCCTATGGGTTATTGCTTGACATATTTTAAGAATGTGGATCATGGTAGAGCGAACGGCTTAATTCTGCCGAGCTATCTTCGTTTTGTTGCTAAGCATGATGCTGAAGTGGTTAAGAGAATTCTTTCTGCGGCAGGAGTATCCTCACTGGATGAGTTTGAAGCAATATTTCTTCGTCTTCTTGGAGATAGAGAGCAGATCACGGCGAAGGAACTTGAACGCTATACAGCGATTGCGTTCCAGGCAAAAAATGTGACGAATTCCAAAGTGATACCGACAAAGGAAGATATTGAAAGTATCTATAATAGGAGTCTAACAATCTCTTTATAAATAGAAGTTTTGATAAGCAATATTGAAAATATAATATTGACAAGGCGGTATACCTGCTGTTATTATCTTACTTAATATGGACGAAGGGGTTCCGATGGATTTCCCTCGTCTTTTTTTATTATTGGGATTAGAGTATCAAAAGCATATTTGATACGATAGAAGACTGGGGTGAGATGGGGATTTGTGTCCGAGGAAATACTCAGATACTCGGTGCTGTTAGATAATGACCGGGACTTTACGAATCTATACGTAAATTTTAATTGTGAATCATATTATAAATTGTAAGGAGTGAGGTAGATGAAAAAGTATACGCGAGACGATATTATGAGAATGGTGGAAGAGGATGACGTAGAGTTTATTCGTTTGCAGTTTACGGATATGTTTGGTAATCTAAAAAATGTTGCAATCACGACGAACCAGTTGGAAAAGGCATTAAATAATCAATGCATGTTTGACGGATCTTCCATTGAAGGCTTCGTTCGCCTTGAGGAATCGGATATGTTTTTGCATCCGGATTTGGATACCTATGTAACATTTCCCTGGAGACCACAGCAGGGTAAGGTGGCACGATTGATTTGTGATGTTTATACTATGGATGGTAAGCCCTTTGCTGGGGATCCAAGATACATTCTTCGAAAGACGATTGAAGAAGCAGAAGCGATGGGGTACACCTTTGATGTAGGCCCGGAGCTTGAATTCTTTTTATTCCATATGGAAGAGGATGGACAGCCTACGACCAAAACCAACGAAAGAGCGGGATATTTTGATTTAGGCCCCCTTGATTTTGGTGAAAATGCAAGGCGTGATATGGTGCTTACTCTGGAAGAGATGGGTTTAAATGTGGAAGCCTCCCATCATGAGGTAGCTCCTGCTCAGCATGAAATTGATATCAAATACGATGATGCATTAACAACGGCCGACAACATCATGACTTTTAAATTGGTTGCACGTACGATTGCAAAGCGCCATGGACTTCACGCGACCTTTATGCCGAAGCCGAAGTACGGTGTAGACGGCTCCGGCATGCACATTAACATGTCCCTGAAAAAGGACGGTAAGAATATATTTGAAGACTCTAGCGATAAGCTTGGGCTGAGTAAGGAAGCCTATTATTTTATTGCAGGTATCATGAAGCATATTGAAAGCATGGTTGCAATCACCAATCCATTGGTTAATTCCTATAAAAGATTGGTTCCTAATTATGAAGCACCCGTTTATGTTGCCTGGTCGGTTTCCAATCGTAGTCCGTTAATACGCATTCCAGCTAGCAGGGGAGCGTCCACCAGACTAGAGCTGCGTAATCCGGACCCTTCTGCGAATCCGTATCTTACCTTGGCATTATGCCTGGCTGCAGGTCTGGATGGGATTAAAAATAAGCTTACGCCTCCTCAGAGTATTGATCGCAATGTGTTTGAGATGTCAGAACAGGAGAGGGAGCGTCTGGAAGTTCGCCGTCTTCCATTAAATCTTTGTGAAGCAATCGCTGATCTTGAAAAGAGTGATTTTGTGAAGGATGTATTAGGAGAGCATATCAGCAAGAAATATGTTGAGGCAAAGAAGGTTGAATGGGAGGATTACAGGACTCAGGTTACTAAGTGGGAGTTGGATCAATATTTATATCGCATATAATCTGTTACTTCACGTTATATATTAAGATGAGAGAACGGAGGTGAACAGATGTGTTTAGTATAATAGTGGGATTCCCAAAGCTGGAAGATGCAAACAGTATTAAGAATCTATTAATAAGAAATGGATATAATGTCAGCGACTCCTGTACCTTAGGTTCTCAGATAGTCAGTCATGCCAATGATTTGGATGAAGGAATCGTTGTTTGTGGTTATCGATTTTCAGATATGCATTTTAGTGAGCTTTATAATTACCTACCGAAAGGTTTTGAAATGCTAATGATTGCTTCTCCTGAGAAGCTAGAATTTTGTCAGAATAATATCGTCTGTTTACCAATGCCGATTAAAACCCATGATTTACTTAATACTCTTCAGATGATGTCATATCAGTATCAGCGTCGGAAGAAGAAGGAAAAGGATAGACCAAAGGAACGATCGGAAGAGGAAAAGGCAATGATTAAAAAGGCTAAGCTGATATTGATGGATCGAAATAATATGAGTGAAGAAGAAGCACATCGTTATCTTCAAAAGACAAGTATGGACAGTGGCACGAATCTGGTAGAGATGTCTGAGATGGTTCTTAAGATGTTTTATCACTAATCAATATGATATTACTGCTTTGAGGCTTATATATTCTGTAAAGGAATGTATAAGCTTTTTTATCGTATAGAAAATTGCTTCCATACGATAAAACGCTCCGCTAAGGATGTGCACCTCGCAGATAGGAAGTGGTTGCTTTGTAACCCGCATCTGATTATTTAATCGAAGAAAGTGCTTATTATCATGTGTTTTGTGCTGTATAGAAAAAGATATCTTTACCAGCAGTCTTGTTTTTGTTATAATATCAATCATTAAAATTTCCGATGAAATATTATGAAAATTTATTTTCATACAGTAACTAAACTGTAAAAAGAAAGGTTGGTATTGTTATGAAATTTACAAAGATGCAGGGGTGCGGCAATGATTATGTCTATGTCGATTGTACAAAGGAGCTGATCGACAATATCCCGGAGACAGCGATTAAGGTAAGTGACAGACACTTTGGAATTGGTTCAGACGGTCTGATCCTAATCAGACCTTCGCAGATAGCGGATTTTTATATGGATATGTATAACAATGACGGCTCCAGCGGAAAAATGTGTGGTAACGGTATCCGTTGCGTGGCAAAGTATGTCTATGATTATGGTTTAACAGATAAAAAGCAGCTTAAAATCGAAACTCTAAGCGGGATTAAGGTATTGGATTTAACGGTTGAGGATGGCAAGGTAACCTGGGTCACAGTGGATATGGGTACGCCGATCACTCAGGCAGCATTAATCCCTGTGATTTCCGAAAAGGAAATGCTGATCAAAGAGCCGATTGCCGTAGGGAATCAGAGCTATGAGATTACCTGTGTATCGATGGGGAATCCTCATGCCGTCGTATTCGTTGAAGATACCGATTCTTTGCTTCTTGAGGTGATTGGGCCGAAATTCGAGCATCATGAGATTTTTCCGGAGAGAGTGAATACCGAATTCATTCAGGTAATCGACCGCAAACACATTAAGATGCGTGTATGGGAGCGTGGCTCTGGAGAGACTCTAGCCTGTGGAACCGGCGCCTGTGCCAGTGTTGTGGCTTGTATTCTGAATGGCTATACCGATCATGAGGTTACAGTAAGCTTGTTAGGTGGAGATCTGAAGATAAGATACGATGAGAAGCAAAATACGGTATTCATGACAGGTCCGGCAGTGAAGGTATTTGACGGTGAGATAGACCTATAATAAATAACAGTAATCCATCGTTTCTTTCATCGATATAATTGTACTTTTATCCAAATTTATAATGTTTTGGTCGTATAATACGGCTTTTATAGGAAAGGTTATAGGAAAGTATAATATCTGTTTAAAATCATCTTGTATAATGTTGCATTTTAGGTTATAAATATAATAAAACTTAAGAGGATGTCAGAGCTTAGTAATAGGGATGATGTTCTATCGGAAAGGTTGGTTTGATATATGTTCAAGATTAATGAGAATTATCTGAAGTTACCGGGCAGTTATCTATTTTCTACTATAGGAAGGAAGGTAAAGGAATATAGCGAGGCAAATCCGGATAAGAAGATCATCCGTCTTGGTATCGGTGATGTTACTCTTCCGTTAGCACCGGCAGTAATCGGCGCACTTCATACTGCAGTCGATCATATGGGTGTAAAGGATACCTTTAAGGGATATGCTCCAGACCTCGGTTATGAATTTTTGCGTAAGGCGATCGCGGACCATGATTTCAAGACCCGTGGTGTGGATATCTCCATTGATGAGATATTTATTAGTGACGGAGCGAAGAGTGACTCCGGCAATATCCAAGAGATTTTTGACTCAAGTAATAAAATTGCGGTATGTGACCCAGTCTATCCGGTTTATGTAGATTCGAATGTAATGGCAGGCAGGACAGGAGAATATCTTGCTGACAGCGGAAAATGGTCCAATGTGATCTATATGCCTTGTACGAAAGAGAATCATTTCGCACCGGAGCTTCCAACTGAAACACCGGACATGATATACCTTTGTTTTCCGAATAATCCAACAGGCTCTACCATTGAGAAGGATGCTCTTCAGAAATGGGTTGATTATGCGAACAAGGTGGGTGCGGTTATTATTTATGATGCAGCCTATGAAGCATATATCTCGGAAGAGAATGTTCCTCATTCAATCTATGAGTGTGATGGGGCAAAGACCTGTGCGATTGAGCTTCGCAGCTTTTCGAAGAATGCAGGCTTCACCGGAACAAGACTTGGTTTTACGGTGGTTCCGAAGGAATTAAAGTGCGGTGATGTGTCCCTGAACAGCCTATGGGCAAGAAGACATGGAACCAAGTTTAACGGGGCTCCTTATATTACACAATTTGCCGGAGCTGCAATCTATACAGAGGAAGGCAAGAAGCAGACCAAAGAGCAGATAGCATATTACATGAACAATGCCAAGGTGATTCGAGAAGGCTTACATTCTGCAGGCTACGCTGTATCCGGCGGTGTGAACGCTCCTTATATCTGGCTTGAGGTTCCGAAGGGGATGACCTCCTGGGAATTCTTCGATTATCTCTTAACCAAAGCAAATGTCGTTGGAACCCCCGGTTCCGGATTTGGTCCCAGTGGTGAAGGTTACTTCAGATTAACTGCCTTTGGTACTTATGAAAGTACACTGGAAGCGATTGAGAGAATTAAGAAGCTGTAATACAGGTTCGTAACATTTCAGAGCATAATTTCTGGCTTATTAAGTATGCTAAGATCACATCTTGATTGTATGCTTCATGAAACGGATCCAAAGCTATATTTGTGATTGTATGCTTCGAAAAACGGATACAAAGCTGACATGTTTGACTATATGGATCCTGAAACGGATACCAGGTTGAAATTTTAATAAATGAATGAGGGCTATGTAGGATACCGGTATCTTATGTGGCCTTATTTTTATGGATTTCTTAAGTGGATCGCTTTTCCGGTCAGATCGATAGACATAGAAAAAAGTGTATGCTAGAATGATATAGCGATAAAGAATTAGGAATATTACGGTATTACGCAAGCGTAAAGATAGAAATAAATAACTTAAAGCGAATTAAGGAATGGGAGATAGCTATGAAACGGTTTATAATATGGATCTTTGTGATGATTGTCCTGACTGGAATGACAGCCTGCCGGAAGCCGGAGAAAGATAATACGATGGGAAAGAATGATACAGTGACCACAGCTCCTACGCAAGTCCCTGGGATAGAACCCGGAGCTTCCCCCACGGTAACAGCAAACGAGACGTTCTCAACAGATTATGAGATTACCAAGGTTAAGCTTGATATGGGAGATAGGATTACCGGATTCTATCCTCAGATCAGCGGTTTATCGGATGCTGATAAGCAGAATACAATCAACCGATTGATAGAAGAAGCGACCATGGATTTTATCAAATATTTTAAGAAAGACGATGTTACGATTGAACTATCTTATGATGTTCCCTGGAAGGGTGGCAGAATGCTAAGTCTCCGGTATTATATGTATTACTATGCAGAAGGAGCGGCACACCCAAATAATAATTACACCACACTCAACATTGACCTCGAGAATGGGAAACGGGTAAGATTATCGGACGTAATTACAGTCGATGAAGATTTTGCCAAAATAATGAGGGAATTCAGTAGCTATGCGGGCCCCCTGGAGAATAGCGCAGAGCTTGAGGATTTTTTGGATGCTGATCTGTCGGTACAAGACTCCTCTGCTTTTTCACAAGCTGATAATTCAACGAATTATTATAGTATGTTTACTTATTTTACCGGGAATACCATAGGATTTAATCTGGCGGTTCCTCATGCGATTGGTGATTATGCCTTATTTGAAGTGAACTTGGCAAACATCAAGGAATATATAAAGAACGATTCAGGTGTTTGGGAAGATTTTAAAGAGGCTCTTGCAGGAAAACCATCCGTGAAGAAGGAGTCTGCACCTTCTGAAAAAAGCACTGACGAAGTGAGCAAGGATAGAATTAATTCAGATGATTTAAACGATAATTTATGTGCCACTAATGAAGAGATATTATTCGGCTTTCCGCTTAAAGCTTCCAGGAAGCGTCTAGCTGTTTGTGTAGAGAAAGAAAGTCGGGAATATATAGTGTACCGCTTTGGTACAAAGGATAAGTTAGAACTGGTATATCCGGATAAGAAGGCGGATTCCTGGAGTAAGTACGTATATTCCTATTATTTTCGCGGCGGTGGTGAAGATAACGAGGGCCTGGACCTCAATTATCTGACCTTTGAGAATAAGGGCTTTCGCTATAGGATTTATCAGGAATATTCAGCAGGCAGTAAAGAAACGGAGGTTGGTATCCTTGTGACAGATCTTACCACAGGGAAAGAAACCAGAATAACGGGAGAGTCGGAAGAAGCAGAGGGTAGTCTAATTAATCTGAGGGACAGCGACAAGATTACAATTGTAAATGAATGAATAAATAAATTCTGCAAATAATTATGATGTATAAAATATTACATTGTGCCTAATATCGGGGATTGACATTTTTCAATCCCTGTATTATTATGATGTTACACACCCCCCTGGGGTGGGGTGGAGTAACTGATATCCACTAACAACGAGGAGTGATAGTATGAATCAGAAATTTAATGTTACGGGCATGTCCTGTTCCGCCTGTTCTGCAGCTGTCGAGCGAAGTGTGGGAAAGCTGGAAGGGATTCAATCCGTAAATGTGAATTTACTGTCGAACAGTATGAGTGTCGATTTTGATGAGACTGTTCTTCATAAAGATAAGATTATAGAGGCAGTTATCGCTGCCGGATACGGTGCTTCTGAGTATGTGAAAGACAGTGCCGCTAGGAAGATAACCGAGAAGGTAAGTCCTGTGGAGAAGGAGCAGAAGGAAATGAAGACAAGAATCATCGTGTCCTTTGTGTTTTTATTACCCCTTCTATATCTTTCCATGGGACATATGTTCGGATTTCCGCTCCCTATGTTCATCATGGGAGTAGAGAATGGTATAACCTTCGCCTTCACCCAGCTCCTATTAACATTACCGATCATGTATGTAAACCGCAAATATTATCAAATTGGCTTTAAGACACTATGGCATAGGTCGCCTAATATGGACTCTCTGATCGCTATTGGTTCCGGGGCCGCTGTACTCTACGGTTTGTTTGCCATCTACCGTATCGGTTATGGATTAGGTCATGGCGATATCGAAATGGCAAAGCATTACATGCACGATTTATATTTTGAATCAGCAGGTACGATTCTAGCTCTAATCACCTTAGGAAAGTATCTGGAGGCGAGATCAAAGGGAAAGACCTCGGAGGCAATCGAAAAGCTCCTAGACCTGGCACCGAAGACAGCGACTGTATTGCGGAATGAGATAGAATTGGAGATACCGATTGATGAGGTTGTGGCCGGAGATATTCTTGTAGTTCGTCCGGGACAGAGCATACCGGTAGACGGGGTTATTATCGAAGGAAGCTCATCCGTTGATCAGGCTGCCCTAACCGGTGAGAGCATTCCTGTTGAAAAACAATCCGGAGATAAGGTTATAGCAGCTACCATCAATAAATCCGGTTACTTTACAATGCAAGCCCAGAAGGTCGGCAATGATACAACGCTTGCGCAGATTATTAAACTGGTGGAGGAAGCAAGCTCCTCCAAAGCACCTATATCAAAGCTGGCAGATCGAATCAGTGGAATATTCGTACCAACCGTTATATTCATTGCAATCGCCTCGGCAATTGTATGGTTATTACTTGGCTATTCTTTTGAATTTGCACTATCCATCGGGATTGCAGTACTGGTTATTTCCTGCCCCTGTGCTTTAGGGTTGGCAACCCCCGTCGCAATCATGGTAGGAACAGGAAAAGGGGCGCAGCACGGAATACTTTTCAAATCTGCCGAAGCATTAGAGGTACTGCATCAGATTAGAACGATTGTCTTAGATAAGACAGGAACGATAACCGAAGGAAAGCCAAAGGTCACCGATGTGGTAACGGTAGAGGGGTTATCCTATGAAGAGCTGATACAAATCGCTGCCACTATTGAGAAGCCTTCGGAGCATCCACTCTCAGAAGCGATTGTAGAAAGGGCAAAGGAGCTTATGCTGTCCATTGACTTGGTTAAGGATTTTCAAGCATTATCCGGAAGAGGAATAATTGCGGTATGGAACAGCCAACAATATATTGCTGGTAATGATAAGCTTATGAGAGAGAAACAGGTCGATATTACCGGCTTTGAGCAAAAGGCACAAACCTTCGCACTGGAGGGGAAGACTCCTCTTTATTTTGCCAGGGATCAAAGGCTGTTGGGAATGATCGCAGTAGCTGATGTGATTAAGACCTCCAGTCCAGAAGCAATCAAAGCTTTTCGAAGAATGGGAATTGATGTAGTTATGCTGACAGGAGATAACAAGCAGACCGCTACGGCAATTCAGAAGGAATTGGCTATCGACTATGTGGTAGCGGAGGTTCTTCCGCAGGACAAGGAAAGTGAGATACGGAGGCTCCAGGAAGGTGGACATAAGGTTGCCATGGTTGGCGATGGAATTAATGATGCTCCTGCTTTAGCTAGAGCAGATGTCGGCATTGCCATAGGAGCTGGCACCGATGTAGCAATTGAGTCAGCAGATGTGGTTTTGATGAAGAGTAATCTACAGGATGTCGTGACGGCGATCCAATTGAGCAAGGCAACTCTTCGGAATATAAAAGAGAACCTCTTCTGGGCATTTTTTTATAACACAATGGGAATCCCTCTGGCGGCTGGGCTATTCTATCTGTCCCTCGGTTGGAAGCTAAATCCCATGTTTGGAGCTGCGGCAATGAGTTTGAGCTCGGTGTTCGTTGTGTCAAATGCACTAAGATTACGGTTCTTTCGAGCAAGAGATTAACGGTAAGAGATTAAAGTAAGAGATTAACAGCAAGAGATTAAGCTCTTTATGAAATGAATTAATTAAAGTTATATGGGAGAATGAATTCCCTGATAGAATTACACTAATAAGTCTATGAAAAGGAGATTAATATGAAGAAGATTATGGATATTAAGGGTATGACCTGTGAACATTGCCAGGCGAGAGTTGAGAAGGTATTGAATGCGATTGATGGTGTGGAGGCTAAGGTAGAGTTAAAGAAGAACAGAGCCATTGTCAATCTGAAGAAGGAAGTCTCGGAGCAGACCTTGCGCAATACAGTAACAGAAGCAGGTTATGAAGTGGTAGGGATAACCGATAAAAAGGGACTTTTCTCATAGTTTTCAATCGGCATATCATTGCATGAATTTGTGATACCGCCCATATTGAAAAATTTTCTAATAAGAATTCGCATGTTTGCAGAGAATGGGGGTTTAGTGTGAGAGCGGATAGAGAAAAGGTCATACGTCTTCTTAAGACCGCAAGAGGTCAAATCGACGGAATTCTGAATATGATAGAGGAGGATCGATACTGTATCGATATCTCGAATCAAATTATAGCCACGGAGGCTATCCTGAATAAGGTTAACCGTGAGGTGTTACATGGTCACATCGATATGTGCGTGAAGGAAGCAATCGAGAGCGGTAATGCAGAGGTTAAGCTCCAGGAAATCAGAAGTATTGTAGATAAGCTCACAAAGTAATTAAGATCAATTCAATATAAGACGACACTATTTTATATGAAGAACGGGCATTGATAAATGCTCGTTTTTTGGTTTGCCCGCCATGGGCGGGCTCTTAAGGGTGAAAGTCCCTAACACACCTAGGTAGTGGGAAGTGTATAGCTGAACAGCAAGGGTGTTAGCCGTGAGGCTAAATCTGAAGGAAGCTGT
>JAEZKA010000093.1 GCA_023436225.1 Bacillota bacterium | reverse complement strand
ACAGCTTCCTTCAGATTTAGCCTCACGGCTAACACCCTTGCTGTTCAGCTATACACTTCCCACTACCTAGGTGTGTTAGGGACTTTCACCCTTAAGAGCCCGCCCATGGCGGGCAAACCAAAAAACGCCATTGCAGTCACCATGCAATGGCGTTTTTTATTTAAAACCCTGTTCTAAATTGTCTCGATATATTCTCTAGCAGCAACCTCATTCTCCGGCTTGGTATCCTCCAAGGTACAATGGATATAAGGTTTTCTCTACTTAATAACTTTAATACTCAATCTCTTGAAGAAATAACCCCTGCGCACTAGCGGGTGCACTGGCTGTCAGGGTAGAATTGGGGTCAAGAATCTCTTCTATCTCCCCTACCTTTCTGGCACCCAAGCCGATATCCAGCAGTGTTGCTACCAGCATACGGGCCATATTGTGTAAAAAATCATTGGCGCGAATCGTAATCTGTATCTCCTTCGAATCCTGATAGATATCGATGGAATGAATCTCCTTTACGGTGGATTTACTCTTCTTTACCGTAGAGAAGTCCTTAAAGTCATGTTTACCAAGCAACTTCCTGGCCCCTTCCCGCATAGAAACAATGTCAGGCATCTTAAAGCAATAATAAGTATATTTGCGGTCGAAGACACTGGGAACATCGCCGATCGCAATCCGGTACAGATAGGTTTTTGATTTTGCATTGAGCGCTGCATGGAACCGTTCCGGAGCCTCCTCCACCTCGATTACCGCAATATCCATCGGAAGATACCGATTAAAATAATTCTTAATCTCATAAAGCTTCATTCCGGACTTGGTCTTAAAATTAGCGATCTGTGCATAGGCATGTACTCCTACTTCCGTTCTGCAGCCACAGTTAAGCTCCACGTCTTCATCGGTCATCTTCTTAATCAGCTCCAGTAGTTTATTCTCAATCGTATTCTCCGATTCCCCTTTGCCAAGCCTTTGCCAGCCATGATAACGGCTACCATCATATTCCATTGTTAATTTTATATTTCTCATTGGATACACCTTTCTATTATTAGGAAAAAGCCTATGCCATTCTTTCCGGTAATTGCTTCTTCGTAAAGTATATATAATAAATGATAAAAAGAACTGAGGTCACCGACCAGGTGATAGGATAACTATATACTATCGTACTAATCTCCGGTCGAAGAGGTACTATGGTGAACAACCATAGGACTCGCAGTACACAGACCCCCAAACTGGTCAGTATCATAGGAATGAAGGAATCTCCCATTCCACGTAAGGAACCCGAGTAAATCTCAATAAACACATAGGTCCAGAAGGTAGGAACCATAATGCGTAGCATCTCCATTCCCTTCTCCACTACCATAGGATCCGTTGTAAACAGCCAGTATATATAGGAACCTGTGGCGTATAAAATCGCACTTAAGCCGATGGCTACCACTAATGCCATACGAAGACATACCTTAGTCCCCCTACGTACACGATCGTATTTCCCCGCACCATAATTCTGACCTACAAAGGTAGTGATGGATATTCCAAAGGAACTCATAATCATCCAAAATATTCCGTCTATTTTGCCGAATGCAGTCCAAGCTGCAATGGTATTCGTACCGAAGCTGTTCATATTTGCCTGAATAATTACATTGGAGGAGGAGTACATTAGGGATTGAAAACCAGCCGGTAGCCCTATCTGAAAGATTCTTCTCAGCATTTCCTTATGAAAACGCAGCTCCTTCCAGCGAAGCTGATAACAGTCCTTCGTGCGCATCAGGGTTATGCATACCAGGACAGCACTGCAGATCTGAGAGATTACGGTTGCTACTGCAACACCCATTACATCCCAGTGAAATACTACTACAAATACAAGGTCTAAGACAATATTAATAAGACAGCTAATGATTAAGAAATACAATGGCCTTTTCGAATCACCGATTGCTCGCAGGATACCGGCGCCAACATTGTATACTAGATTAGCAATCATACCTGCAAAGTATATTCTGATATAGGTTAAGGAGTATGGCATAATCTCCTCCGGGGTTCCCATCATGCGAAGGGCAGTCGGCGCTCCAACCAATCCAAGCAGCATGATAATAGCACCTCCGACGATCGCCATCGCAATTGCCGTGTGGACAGCCTTGCTAACCTCCTCCTTATTCCTACCACCATAAAACTGGGATATCGTGACCGTTGCACCGGTGGAAACACCCACAAAAAAGCCAACAAAGACATTAATTAATGTTCCGGTGCTACCTCCTACCGCCGATAATGCCTCTTTTCCAGCGAAACGGCCCACTACGATTGCATCTGCCGTATTATAAAGCTGTTGAAAAAATGTTCCGAAAAGCAACGGAAAGAAAAAAATCAATATTTGCTTCCATATCACTCCTTCTGTGATTCCATTGCTACTCTCTCTAGTACGCGCCATTGTTATCCTCTCTTCTACCCTCATTACTTAAGTACATTTACATCATTAGATCAATCAATCTCTTTCCATACCATACACATATAAATCTTCTGTCTGATATGCAGTTATGTGCAATTATAAACCAGTTTCTTATAAATGTATATATCCTTTACGATTGTAAATTTTATCATAAGCGATAATTTCATTCTATGATCAGAAAATATCCCAATGAAAAAGGGTATTATAATATCGTAACGTGAAAGCAGATAATAATCCAGCGAAAAAAGCAACAAGCTTGATATGGAAAGGAGAAAACACATGGATAATAACAAAAACAGAATAAAGGACCGAGAGAAGAGTAATGCAGAGCTGCGTAAAATGAGACCGAAGGAGAATGCTGATGTTGGTATCGTCAACGGCCAAGTCATCGGAGTTCATGAAGGTAAGCACGAGAAAAGCAGATCAGAAAAGTAATCACTTAAAATTAAAACTTCGATACCGTATCTCTTATCGTACAAAAATGTCACTCCTTGGTGCTTTCGCACGGAGTGACATTTCCTTCATGACAAATGAAGGTTCGAAGAGCGTACCCTCTGTCGTTTTACTTTATGTAATATTTACTAGCCCAGAAAAATAAAGTAAGCAAGCACTACCACACCGAGAACGATCCGGTACCAACCGAAGGCTTTAAAATCATTTTTCTTAATAAAGCCAATAAGGAAACGGATTGCCAATACCGATACAAGGAATGCTACTACCATACCCATTGCAAGAAATGCGATCTCCGTCCCTGTAAAATCGAATCCAAACTTAACTACTTTAATAAGGCTTGCTCCAAACATAATCGGTATGGATAAGAAGAAGGAATACTCCGCTGCAATATAACGGGAGGTCCCCAGCAGAATCGCTCCCAGAATGGTTGATCCTGATCGGGAGGTTCCCGGGATGATGGATAGAATCTGAATGATACCGATGAGCAACGCTGTCGTGTAGGTCAGCTCACTGAATTTAGTGATTTTTGCAGATCTGCCTTTATTACGGTTCTCCACAATAATGAACAGAATACCATATACAATCAACGTAACCGCTACTGTCTGATAATTATAAAAATGTGCGTCAAACCAGTCATCAAATAATACACCTATGATACCTGCCGGAATACATCCTACCACAACCTTAAACCAGATATCCCAGGTTGCTGCCTTCTCTTCCTTGGATTTACTCGGAGCAAAGGGATTCAATTTGTTAAAATACAAAATTACAACTGCTAAGATGGCTCCTAACTGAATGACCACCCGGAACATCTCCATGAATTCATCCGTAACCTTTAAATGAATAAACTCCTCTGCTAAAAGCATATGACCGGTGCTGCTGATTGGCAGCCATTCGGTAATCCCCTCGATGATACCCAGTATGATGACTTTCAATAATTCGATTAACATACTCTGTTACCTACGCCTTTCCCTATTAATATTGTCTTTCATAATTCTTTTATTTTCACACCGGCTAAGTATACCATCCTTCTGTATTCGTTAGTGCTAAAGTGTTTTACTTCATGCCTTCCCGTTACATTAGTCTGTGCCGTATTCGAAATAAACAGCTTCATTATATCAGCTTTCTTCCATTATCACCATTCCTTTATAACGACTTCATTAAATAATTTTCTTCAACTTATATTTCTACTATATTCCTATATTAACACTCCTATACTCCCCTCAGCAATCGCAAAATACTTAAGGTTTGTTTAAGATATCGGTATATCTCAGATATTCACGCATTGTAGGCGTTTACCATAATGATTCAAAAGAGGCAGCGAGCAAGCTCACCGCCTCTTTTCTAGGGTATTAAAGTTCAAACACCTCTATACTTTTGATCAACATAACCATCCCCTTTCATATGAAATTGACCGGTCACTAGTATTATCTCATAGTTAATATTAAATGCATAGGAATAGAATAATTAAATCGATTTTTTCCTATATACGATCTTCCGGATCGTATCTTCACCAAGATGGAACCGGTCTGACAGGGCTTCGATTGTCTCCCCATGTTCAAACAAACTCATGATTTTTTTGTTTCTTTGGTCAATTGCCTCACGGGCACCACTGACATAGCCCCAGCCTGCTTTACTGCTGCGTTTCGGAATATATACCAGGCTACCCTCGACATATTCCTGAATCTCTTTCAGCAGGCGGGCTGGTAATACCTCTGCACCTTTCTTGTAATTCAAGTAGTATTCCCTCCATATAAACGATATCCTCTCTACCAATACAAACTAAGCTTTTCATAGTAAGCCCACCTCCTTTTATTTGATAATAGCAGTATAGCACAGCTGTTCTGTGAATTCTATCCATTTATTTATTTTTTCTTCCAGAAAAATCTTATTATGACTATTGTACCAAGCACCACAGCCACTACCAATGCTGCTATAAGAATTACTTCCGTACTGATCGAGGAGCCTGGATCCGGTAGCTCTGTGGTCGGAGGAATGATAGTGACCTCCGACTGCTCCTGGCTACTGGGTATATTGGCATTGGTCGGATCGCTGAGGCAGATCCAGCCTCTATTTGCGAAGTAATAACCTACGTATCCCCACAGACGTCCTTCTGCATCCTCATACACATGGATAAACTCTGGTTTATCCTCCTTTATATCCATTGCACTGATTGACTTTCCGGATCCCGGATACTGATAGAATTGTACCGGTTCTTCCTCCGGAACATAATCATCAAATTCATCTCGATAGTATTGAATCTCATTCTTATGCTCCTCCATGAAGGAAATATTATCATAGATGACTGACAGCTCCTCCATTAAGATCCAGCCGGTGCTGTCATCGTATTCTACAACACCCCATTCTCTTCCCTTCTTATCGGTATAGGTGAAGGATACATAGAACTCTGTCCCATTCCTTACATTTTCTACCGTCTCCTTAGATAATGGGTCCTTCTTAATCTCGACATAGCCCTCCTCACCATTGGCTGTATAGCTTCTCAGCAATTGTTCGCACTCGTCGAAATGCTTCTCAAAGAAATCATCATTCGGTGTCCAAATCACATCAGCCTGTACCTGTTTACTCATCAACAATGCCATTACCAGACAGATAATTATTCCAAGACCTTTTAATTGAAGCCTCTTCATCGTCGTTCCTCCATTCTGTTTATATGTATTATTCGTTCTTTTTCTACCATAAATATTACATTAATTTCTTAGCCTATTCTATAACAATGTATTCAATAGCTGGCCTATTCCATATGAAAATACATTTGCAAAAAGTGCAAAGAGTATGGGGCGTCGGAAGACATTCCCATAGGTTTTGTAATAATAGCCCTCCGTTAAGATAGCCATCAGCTCCAGAACCATAACAACCGCAATCCGATTGATATGGCTATAGTGAACAATCATATAGTAGGACATAACCACTAGTGGATTAGTAATAATATTAACCAAGACAAGAAGTACGATATCCTTCTTATCCCGAATCCTACAAAGGTATCCAAAGCACAATTCCAGCACCAGGGTAAGAATTAATGATAAACCCATTGAATATAGGAGCTCCATCTCTAAAGGTCCACCACCCTTCGTAACCCATACAGCAATACCACCAAGGATAAAACAGAGGCGACAGAGAAGCCCACGGTGGTCGAGAATAACGGTGTAAGCTCCAGATAGGAAGGAATAAAGCCTAAGAACAGACCAAAGGTTAAAACACCAAATGCGAAGCCCTTACAACCTGACAATAGCTTTGCTAACCCCCATAAGGTCAAAGGCATCGTCATATTGAAGAAGAACATTGCAGCAATGCCCATCATAGGTATGTCAGAGAATAGGAATAGCACGGCTGCCAGTCCGAGGGAAAAGATACTTGTTCTCTTAATCCCCAGCCAAACTGCCACTACCCCTCCGAACACCTTACCAAGTACCACAGCTCCTACTGACAGCCCAGCCCATAGTGCGTTGCTTTTCCAGGGAAAGGCGGCAGTCATTCCGATATAAGAGCGAAGAATGACAACCAGTAGGAGACTTCCGGCTGCAGCAAGGACCCAAGGAGCTTGTAACCCCCGTAGGATTAAGGACGTATTGTTGGAGCGAAAGCTTTTAAAGTCTATGTATTGAAGAATTAGAATGAGCAGCAGCATGACGATGAGCCCGATGATCGCTACATTTACAGGAAGGCCCTTCTGCTTACCAAGCAGGGTTCCCAGATAAATCCCCAAAGCACCTGGGGATACGAAGATACCGAGAAGCGTCGGCTTCTCCTTACCGGCATTCAACACCTCTATCCCTCCGCCGACATGAAACATACCATTCCCAACTCCAGCAAGAATCGTAGCCGGGATCGTCATAGCCCCAAACGGAAAGGCTAAAGCGACCAGACCGCAGCCCATGGCAGCACATATTGCATTATGATTGAGTCGGTCAGCTAGAAGACCGATGGGCATCTGTAATGCAAAGGCGCAGAAATTATAGATAAGCAGACCGATATACCAATCTTGCGTTCCTCGCAGTGTACGAAACATCAGAAACGCGCAAGCAAAATCAACCACAAAATGGGCAATTGCATATGCTGATATGAAAGTTATTTTCCTTCTCATATTGTTCCTCCTAGGTATCAGTCTTTATCCACATAACCATATTTTAACATCCAGAACAAACTATTACAATGCCATTAAAAATAAAACCACCGAGTCAGGCTGCCAAGCGCTCCATCCTTGTTCGCTTAACATACCCATCGGTGGTTTTATTACCTCTAGCCTTGATTAATATTGTTCCTTAGATCCTGCGGGAAAATAGACCATGCCGGGTGCAATAGTAATAAATAATCCCATGCCCCATCTTATAAATGATCAATCCGGCATCCTGCTCCGGATATAGTTTATTAATTACCAGCTTTTCACTGGTGGTATAGGCGAGAAAGGAGATATAATGCTCCTTACTCATCTCATGAGCTATACTCAGATAGTAGCCTCCGTCCATCTCTTCTATCATTAGAGTATGCTCCTGCTCCTCCTTATTTACGGGCAGATCCTCCAGGACTTTACCACAGCAGGTTGACTCCAGCTTACCGGTGCTTGTTATTATATTTCCGCATTCCGGACATACATAAAATCTAACACGTTTCATATTACCTGAATCCTCCTCATTTGAGGTCATTTCTCCGGAAAGAATCTCTCTGGGACTTACGCCAAGATGCTTTGCTAAGGTACTGATCAACGAGATGTCCGGGGCACCGACGCCTCGTTCCCATTTTGAAACTGCCTGTTCACTGACATGAAGCTTTTCGGCCAGCATCTTCTGTGTCATATTCCTTTCTTTTCTTAAAAAGGTTATCAATGCCCCTGTTTTAACTGTATCCATTTCCTTCACCTCACAGCAATAATATAGCTAATTCCGGATTAGTGCAATCAACGCTCCGTTTAGTTATTGTATCATAAATACGTTCTTTATTCATGATCGTCAACTCCGATCGTATCTAATAACCTCCAATCAGAAACCGGATTCTCTTACCGACTCTGCCTGGCTGCTTTATATGCATCATATCCCCCATCATAGCTTTTTAAACGATGGTTTTCAATAGCGATTACTCTCTCTGCTACTTTATTGATAAAGTAACGGTCATGGGAGATAAAGAAGATGGTTCCCTTGAAATTCTCCAGTGCCTGCTCAATTGTCTCGATAGAATTGGTATCCAGATGATTCGTAGGCTCATCCAGAATTATAAGGTTGATGTCGCAAGGAAATGCGACATCGTTAGGAATCGTCCTCTGTCCAAATATATATGATATAGTAAAGTAAGCTCCTCTATCTGCCTTATTCCGACCTCTGTAAAATGCTTGATAACACAAGGATAGAAAGCTATCGCTGACAGCTTCCCCGTTACCGTTTGCTAAGGAACCCGCTACTATAAAGCTCCTATCATTACAGCCGGAATATTGATTCTATTTCTTAATTAATATTAGCAGTTCGCAGGTGTCATCGCTTACTTTCCCCTTTCATTTCATTTCTTTTCTATCCTTATCGTTTTACGGTGATACATGGATCGTTTTATCATCCATAATACAAATTACCATAATAATAATATAAAAAATACCTCAAACACTTTTCAGAAAAATGTTTGAGGTAACTATGATCTCTTTTATTCTGTATCGTCTTCCTCTAGGATTGCTTTAATCCGATGAATTAGCATCGAGGTGGCCACATCATTCATACCGCCTCTTGGAATGATGATATCAGCATATTTCTTATAGGGCTCAACAAATAGCTCGTGCATGGGCTTAACGGTGTTCGAATACTGTGTGATAACCGATTCCAGGCTTCTGCCACGCTCATTGACATCTCTAATAATGCGTCTGATTAACCGCTCATCCGCATCGGTATCGACAAACACCTTAATGTCCATCAGGTCCCTCAGCTCAGCATTCTCGTAAATCATAAAGCCCTCTACGATGATTACCTTAGCTGGATTCATGTGAACCGTCTCATCCAGACGATTGTGTACTACGTAGGAGTAGACAGGCCGGTCAATAGGCTGATACTGCTTTAATAATTTTATATCACTAATAAAGCGCTGGGTATCAAAGGCATTGGGATGATCATAATTTAATTTAACTCTTTCCTCCAAAGGTAATTCATCATGAGGAAGATAATAAAAATCATGACTTAATAGCTCCACACTATCCTTGAATGCTTCCTTTATTCGATTTGCAACGGTAGTCTTTCCGGAAGCCGAGCCTCCTGAAACACCGATCACAACTACATTTTTCATATGTCTGCCCAGTATCACTTATATTCTGATGAGTGTGATACCATATCCTTTCCAAAATAGTCAATCTATGTGCATTTTTTAAGACACTCAAACCAATTGACAAATCCTGCTATAATTGGTTATCTAAGTCCTTCATCACTTAATTTTCGTTCTTATAATATCATAGAACAGTATATTTTGTCTAATAGGATTTTGCCTAAAACAATGCCATATTACCGATAGAACGAATGTGTCTCTCAACCAACTTAAGAATGAATCATATCGTAATAACTAATATTATCATGATAAGAAAGCCTATCAATAATAAACCCAGGATATCTTAATGAAAGCTCCCCAGAAGCATGACTCGCCTTACCGCTTAAATTGTATAGGTCATCAATGATACTTACGAAGTGACCTTTACCCACATCGCCCGGCTAGGTTGATTACCCCATCTCTTAGCCGGGCTTTTAATAATTATGTTATATTACTATATTAGCCTTCTTTTTATAAAAGGAGCCTTCATCATTCGAAGGATGAACTTCGCATTCGTCAGCCATTCAATATGTGCATCATTCTTTCGGTTTGCTAAAATTCTTGGGATAAAGAAAGCTGCCACTGTCTCCGGGCGGTCACCCACATTGTTGAAGATGAATTGAAAGCTTTTATCCTGCAATACCGGAGAAATCTCTCCATCCGGTGTCTTGGTCATGAACTCTGTCAATACCATACCGGGTGATAATAAGCCTGCCATCACCGGTGTACCCTTCAACTCCTTCGCCAAACCTCTGGTAAAGTATGTCAGTGCTCTCTTTGTGGTTCCATATAATACCGTCTTAACCTGAATCATATCATTGGAACCTAGACCCTCCATGTTCCATATCTGTCCATAGCCTTGAAGCAGCATTTGCTTTGCTGCGATCTGACACCCGTAAATGACACCCTTAATATTAGTATCAATTACCGCATCGACATAAGAAGCCTCCGTATTATAGCAGAATTCATGAGGAACATTCTGTCCTGCGTTATTCACCCAGATATCGATGCCACCCCATTGCTTTGCCGCAGCCTCCCATAAGGCTTCTATCTCATTGATATTTCTGACATTACAGGACACATATTGGTAGCTTCCCTCATAGGGCTTAAGCTCCATTATCAGTTCTTCCGATGCCTTAGCCGCTCTTCCGGTTAAGGTTACCTTACAGCCCTGTTTCAAAAATTCCTTTGCCATAGATAATCCGATTCCCCTGGTACCTCCCGTGATAACTACCTTTTTCATTCTTCTCTCCATCCTCTCTTCTATGCTGTGTTTGTTTCCAGCCATATCACCCACGATTAAGTTATTATAGCTCCTCTGTCGGAGTATTGGTTATTTAATGGATTCATTATAATATTTTACTATTTTTAACCACTTTTATCAAATAAAAAGTATCGGAATAATTCTTTAGAATAATTATATTTACCTCTTGACTCTTACCTAGCGTCACCTAATACAATGCAACCATACGGACGAAGCCGGACTCAACCGGTAACAGTCTGAAGTGCGATAAGCACCAATATTTAATTGCCTAACGGCAGAATGGAGGATTATATTATGAAGACCTATTTAGTAACAGGAGGTGCCGGGTTTATCGGATCTAATTTCATTCATTACCTGATGGAGCGCAGACTCGAGGATGGAAGTAATCCGACTCGGAACCATGAAACAGAGGATTTCAGAGTCATTAATCTGGATAGCCTGTCTTACTGTGGTAACCGTGGTAATGTCAGCTGTTATGAAGCTTATGACAACTACCGTTTCTTACAGGGTGATATCTGTGATGAGGAGCTGGTTGAAGCACTACTAACAGAGGAGAATATTGACTATATTGTACATTTTGCAGCGCAGACCCATGTGGATCGGAGCATCGCTTCTGCCACGGAATTTGCAAGAACGAATGTACTTGGAACCTTAAACCTATTGAATGCTGCCAATGCTGCCTGGCTGGGTGAAAGCCGAGCTTCAAAGCGCTTTCTCTATGTCTCTACCGATGAGGTCTATGGTGACCTGCCCGGTGAGGGCTATTTTACAGAAGAATCTCCGCTTCACCCAAGGAATCCTTATTCTGCAAGCAAGGCAGGCGCCGAATTGATGGTGAAGGCTTTTTATGAGACTCATCAGCTTCCCATCCTCATAACCCGATGCTCGAATAATTACGGTCCCTATCAGTATCCGGAGAAATTCCTTCCACTCTGCATCGAATGCTGTCTACGCGGGACGGATATTCCCTTATACGGGGATGGAAGCAATATCAGAGATTGGCTTTATGTTGAGGATCATTGCAGGGCAATTGATGCGGTATTACAGAAGGGTCGTCTGGGTGAGGTCTATAATGTAGGAGGACACAACGAGCTATCAAATCTCGAGTTTGTAAGAATTCTATGTGATATTCTGACTAAGGAATTTGGGCAGAAGGCATCCCCCATCCGCTTTACCACGGACCGAAAAGGACATGACCGAAGATATGCGATTGATTCTAATAAGCTTCAGAAGGAGCTTGACTGGCAGCCTCTTACCGGATTCTTGGAAGGCATCCGCCGTACCATAAGCTGGTATCTGGAACACAAAGATTTTCTGCTGCTCTAAATAGTAGTATGATATAATATTCACGAATAAGCAGATTACTCTATAGAATCATAAGCAACATACATGCTTGCATGTGATGTTATTTATGATTCTATAGATAAGTGCAACGTGAGCGAGAAACGATAGTTTCGAGCTGTAATCTGCTTATATACGATACTAATTACTCCATAGAATTAAGCAACATACATGCTTGCATGTGATGTTGTTTATGATTCTATGGATAAGTGCAACGTATTAAATTTCACAAAGGAGGTAGGGGTTGTGATGCAGGATCAAAGCATCTATACGACAGGAGAATTTGCTAAGCGGGCTAACGTATCCGTAAGAACTATTCGCTATTATGATGACAAGGGCTTATTGAAGCCTTCCAAAATCAAAGAATCCGGCTATCGATATTATACCGATCTGGATTTTATCAAGCTCCAGCGGATTATCGTACTCAAAGGACTTGGCTTTTCTTTAGAGGATATTGCTGAAATCTCCTCCCGAGATAACGATACTGATTACATACGGGAATCCTTTGAGCTTCAGCTTAAATTAATACAGAGTAAGCTTGCTGAGCTTCGGTTGATGGAGCAAACAATCACAGAAGCGAAGGAGTCTATCAGTACATCAATGGTACCGGACTGGAATAAGCTGATTGGAATGATACATCTATTGAATATGGAAGAAACGTTAGCAGATCAATATAAGAATTCTGTGAATGTAGATGTCAGAATTAACCTTCATCGTAACTATTCTCTCAATCCTCAGGGGTGGTATTGTTGGATTTATGATCTACTACCAATTAAGAATATATCGAAAATCCTAGAGGTAGGCTGCGGCAACGGACAGCTATGGAAGGACAATCTAGACCGCCTACCGACAAAGGCTCATATTACCTTATCAGATATCTCCTCAGGAATGCTTCGAAATGCACAGGAAAATCTGAAGGAAAGATCACAAAGCTTCCATTATGAATGTATAGATCTTCAGAATATCCCATACCAGGACCAATCCTTTGATCTGATTATAGCAAATCATGTTTTATTCTATGCCAAGGATAGGGAGAAAGCATTCACAGAGCTTTCCCGGGTCCTAAAGAAAGGAGGATACCTCTGCTGCAGTACCTATGGTAAGCAGCATATGAAGGAAATTGAGCTCCTAGTGAAGGAGTATGACGAGCGTATTGCTCTGTCAGAGGTAAAGCTCTTTGATATCTTTGGCCTGGACTATGGTCAAGGGGAATTATCCCGCTATTTCTCCTCTGTTGAAAGAAATATTTATGAGGATTCCCTCCTTGTCACAGAGGTTACCCCTCTTGCAGATTATATCTATTCCTGCCACGGTAATCAGAGTCGTCTCTTAAGTGGCAAGAAGGCCTCCTTTGAGCAGTTTCTGAAGAAGAAGCTGGGACGTAAGGGGCTTCGCATAACGAAGGATGCCGGGGTTTTTCTATGCAGAAAATAATAAATCATATCATTCCGTACCATTCTAGGAAATATGTCAATAAATTCTTCACAACAAAAAGATACTCTTGCTTTGTCTAATTGTAAGTGATATACTGTCAACGTATACAAAGACAAATGTCTTTGACACGAAGACGAAGAGAGGAGTCAATATTATGAAGCGCAAGGTTATAACATTAGTGCTCAGCCTATGCTTAGTGGCAGGTCTGTTCAGTGCTTGTAGCACAAAAACAGGCGATGGCGACAAAGTTATTAAAATCGGTGTGTTCGAGCCGGTAACAGGAGAGAACGGAGGTGGCGGTTTCCAGGAAGTTCTTGGTATGCGCTACGCGAACAAAATGTATCCCACCGTTGAGATTGATGGCGTTACATATGATATTCAATTAGTCGAAGTAGATAACAAAAGTGATAAGACAGAAGCAGTCAGCGCTGCTCAAAGCTTAATCAGCTCCGGTGTAAAAGTAGTATTAGGTTCCTATGGTTCTGGTGTATCCATTGCTGCTGGTGAATTCTTTAAAGAAGCTAAGATTCCTGCCATCGGTGCTTCCTGCACGAATCCTCAGGTAACCCTTGGTAATGATTTTTACTTCCGTGTATGCTTCCTTGATCCTTTCCAGGGTACTGTAATGGCTAATTACGCATTCCAGGAGGGTGCTAAGACAGCTGCAGTTATTACACAGCTAGGTGATGACTATTCTTCAGGCCTCGGAAGCTATTTCGTAACAGCTTTCAAGGGACTTGCAGGCGATAGCGCTATCATAAGTGAAGAACAGTTCCAGACGAATCAGACTGACTTCAAGGCCATCTTAACTAACATTAAGGCAGCTAACCCGGATGTTATTTTTGCTCCTTCCTCTATTGCAACTGCTCCTTTGATCATCACACAGGCTCGTGAACTTGGAATTACCTGTCCTATTATGGCAGGTGATACTTGGGAGAATTCAACTATTATCGAGAATGCAGGCGAATATGCAGAAGGCATTGTTCTTTCCACTTTCTTCGATGATGCTGATCCCGCTACAAAGGAAGCAGAGTCCTTTATCACCGGCTTCAAGCCTTACTTGAAAGAGAACAAACAATCTGAGATTATACCTGCTGTATCGGCTCTGGGCTATGATGCTTATTTAGTAGCTCTGGAAGCAATCAAGCAGGCTGCCTCTACCGACTCAAGCGCAATTCGCGATGCTTTAGTTAATGTAAAGATTGATGGTGTTACCGGCTCCATTTCCTTTGATGAGAATGGTGATGCTAAGAAGGACATGGCATTCATCAAGACAGTTGAGGGTGGTGCCTTCAAATTCTTAAAAACTGTCACCGTTGCAAAGTAATGAATTGAAGTGTGGGGGCTGCCTTCGGTATCTGCAGGCAGCCCTTTTCTGATTAAGTCGGCTGATGTTCTGGGAGAGAGATGAAGGAAGTCACATACACTTCCCTCACACACAGGTTGAAAGACACCTCACTAATTTGTATGTCGTAATCGAACATTAAAATGTTCGCTCTCTGACATACAAATCAGTAATGCGTCTTTCAAACAGTGCATTACGGGAAGTATATGTGCTTTCCTTCATCTTACCCTGCAAAAACAACCGACTTAATCAGAAAAATGGTAAATATTATATCTTCGTCACCCTTACCGGGACGAGGATTCAAATGTTTTGGAGGACATCTCATGACAGTATCAACCTTATTCCAACATGCACTAACTGGTATATCTCTTGGTGGTGCATATGCATTAATAGCCATTGGTTACACCATGGTGTATGGAATTCTCCGACTCATCAACTTCGCTCACGGAGATATCTTTATGATGGCCGGCTATTTCATGATCTTTTCCATGGTTACCTTCCCCTGGCAGATTGCAATCCCATTAACCTGTATTCTGACCGTAGTTCTTGGCGTTGTAATCGAGCGTGTTGCCTATAAGCCAATCCGCTCCGCACCACGTATGTCAATTATGATTTCTGCCATCGGTGTATCCTATCTGCTGCAGAATCTGGCAACCTATTTATTTACCGCTCTTCCACGAGCGTATCCGGAAATACCTTTCTTAAAGAAAATATTCCAGATAGGAAGCATCTCTTCCTCTTTGGTTACCTTTATTACACCGGTTTTAACTATTCTAATTGTAATTGGGCTAATGCTGTTAATTAACCACACCAAGATTGGAATGGCTATGCGTGCTGTATCAAAGGATATGGAGACCGCTCAGCTGATGGGTATCAGAATCAATAATACCATTAGCACCACCTTTATCATCGGCTCTTTCCTTGCTGCAATCGGGTCAATCCTTTATTTTACCGATCGTATGTCTGTTACTCCGTTCAGTGGCACTCTTCCGGGATTAAAATGCTTTATCGCTGCTGTTCTTGGCGGTATTGGAAGTATTCCCGGTGCTGTTGTCGGCGGCTTTATCATCGGTATCTGTGAGACCTTCCTGGTGGCATTTGGATATTCCACTTACAGTGATGCATTTACCTTTGTGTTATTAATTGTAATTCTACTTTTCCGTCCAACCGGTTTATTTGGCGAGAAAATGATAGATAAAGTCTAGGAGGCTCGTATGAAAAAGTCAAAGAAAATTATTTATACTGCCATCCTAGGTGTCCTCGTACTAGCCCTTCTTTTCTTCCTGGAGGCTAACAAACACCAATATGGTATGGCATATACTGTCTTACAAAAAGGTATCATTTTATCAGTAGTAGCGGTCTCCATGAATTTGGTAACCGGCTTTACAGGTCTTTTCTCCTTAGGCCAGGCAGGCTTTATGGCGATTGGCGCATATGTTACTGCTATCTTCTTAATTCCTGTGGATAATATCTCTGATGTATATTATATCAGTGGTATCTCTCCTGGAATTTTAAGCTTTAAGAATTGGCTGGAGGCAGGTCCTGCATTTACACAGGCACTGCTACCTTATATTGCTTTAATTATCGGTGGCTTGGTAGCTGCACTGTTTGCCGCTGTCATCGGTTATCCGGTTCTTCGGTTGAAGAGCGACTATCTTGCCATTGCAACCCTTGGTTTCTCTGAAATCATGCGTGCGATTATCTCCAGTCCGCAGATGGATACAATCACCAATGGTTCCTACGGACTGAAGAAGATCCCCGGCTTCCACTCCATCGTCGAGACCTTTGTCATTATGGCAGTATGTGTACTGTTGATGGTTCTTTTGCTACGAAGTACCTATGGTCGTGCCTTCCGAGCAATCCGTGAGGATGAGATTGCAGCAGAAGCCATGGGTATTAGTCTCGCAAAGCATAAGCAGATGTCCTTTATTATCGGATCCTTTTTCTCTGCCATCAGTGGTGGTATGCTGGCAATGTTCATGCGTTCCATCGACTCAAAGACCTTTAGTGTATCCTTAACCTATGATATATTGCTGATTGTTGTTATCGGTGGCATTGGTAGTGTAACCGGTAGCGTCCTTGCCGCTCTGCTTGTTACTGCAGGTAAGGAATGGTGGCTGCGCTTCTTTGATAATCCTCTTTCTATCGGTGGAGTTCAAATTCCATTCTTCCGCACGGGCTTCCGTATGGTAATCTTCTCGATTATCTTACTTGTGGTAGTTCTCTTCTATCAGAAGGGTATTATGGGAAAGAATGAATTCTCCTGGGATCGGCTGGAACATAGGTTGAAAAAGCTATTCTCTTCGAAAAAGGGAGGTGCTAAGAATGCCTAATAATGTCCTGAAATTAAGTGATATCACAATGCAATTTGGCGGCGTTGTAGCAGTAGACAATCTATCCTTAGAGGTTAATCAGAATGAAATTGTATCATTGATCGGACCGAATGGTGCAGGTAAAACGACTGCCTTCAATGTAATTACAGGTGTATATGCTCCTACGAACGGAGCTGTTTATTTTAAAGATAATATGATCACTAGTAACTTCCCGAAGGGTAACATGAAGAAGCTCTATTCTGGAGAAAATAAAGGTCGTTATACAACCACCATGAGAAAGACTCCGGACCAGATCACAAAGCTCGGTGTGGCAAGAACCTTCCAGAATATACGTCTCTTCAAGGAGCTGACCGCTTTTGATAATGTACTGATAGCAAAGCACATGCGACAAAAGGCAAATATATTCTCGGCTACGCTTGGCTTCAACTTCAAGGAAGAAAAAGAGATGCGTGAGGACACCTTAAAGCTACTTGATATTCTAGGGCTAACTGAGGTAAAGGATGAGGTAGCGAACTCCCTTCCCTATGGCCAGCAGCGACACCTAGAAATAGCTCGTGCCTTGGCTACAAATCCCGAGTTACTCCTTTTAGATGAGCCGGCAGCCGGTATGAATCCGCAGGAAACGGATGAATTAACTGCTTTCATTTATGACATTCGCAAGAAATTCAACTTAACAATATTTATGATAGAGCATCATATGGACCTGGTTATGGATATTTCCGACCGTATCTATGTACTGGACTTCGGTAAGCTGATTGCTTCCGGAACTCCTGAAGAGATACAGAATAACCAACGTGTAATTGAAGCTTATTTGGGGGTACAGGAAGATGGCGAAGAATAATATATTAACCTTAGATAATCTGTATGTCTCCTATGGCGGTATCCGAGCAGTTAAGGGTATCAGCCTAAGTGTTCCCGAGGGTGAGATCGTAACTCTGATCGGCGCAAACGGTGCTGGCAAGAGTACCATCCTTCGAACCATCGCGGGACTGGTCAAAGCAGAGAGTGGTAAAATTGTATATCAAGGTGAGGAGATTACCGGAAAATCAACTAATCTGATTGTAGAAAAGGGTATCACACTTGTTCCTGAGGGTCGCCGTGTATTTGCTAACCTTACCGTACTGGAGAACCTCAAGATCGGCGGCTACCTTCGCAAGGATAATCTTGATCAGGATATTGAATGGGTATATACGCTGTTTCCCAGATTAAAGGAACGCTCTTGGCAGATGGCAGGTACCCTATCCGGAGGTGAGCAGCAGATGTTGGCTGTCGGGCGTGCCCTGATGAGTAAACCAAAGCTCATTATGATGGATGAGCCCTCTCTAGGCTTGGCTCCGATTATCGTAAATGATATCATGAATATCATTAAAACTATAAATAAAGAAGGGGTTACCATCCTTCTGGTGGAGCAGAATGCGAATCTTGCATTGAAAATCGCCCACTATGGCTATGTTTGTGAGACAGGTAATATTTCCCTATCCGGAACCGGTACAGAGCTTCTTAATGATGAATCCGTTAAGGCTGCATATCTGGGTAAATCAAAGCATAAATAAGATCCGACCTTTAAGGACTGTTGCAAAATTGTAGTATAATACATTTTGCAACAATCCTTTTGCATTTATGCATAGTTTTATTATAACGTTAATTACTCCAATCCTCCACTTCATCGAGCTCTGCTAAAACATCCGATTTTCCTAACTCCGGTTCATTATAATTGAAGGGGAGCACTATCTTCACTATAAGTCCTCCCTCCTCCCTATTTTGGATGATCATACCTGCTTCATCTCCATAAATCAGGTCCAAACGTTCTCTTACATTGGCAATTCCAATGCCGCCATGTTCCCGGGAGGGTATGTAACCGTTTTCGCGAAAGATCTGTTCCACCTCCTTGCTCAAACCTTCCCCATTATCTTTTACCGTAATAATTAATTTATTGTCTTCCTCATAAGCATGGATTCTAATCTCAGATTTCTCGCCCTTAGACTTAATCCCATGCTGTAAGGCATTCTCTACGATTGGCTGTAGAATCATAGTAGGTATCATAGCGTTCTTTGCTTTATCCTTGACCAGATATGTTACCTCGAGCTTATTACCATGAATAAAACCATATATCTCAGTATAATCCCGTAAGCTATTGAATTCCTGTTCCGCTGTGATAAACTGCTTCGTTGTATTGACACTTATATTTCTAAAATATCTGCTGATTTTCTGCAGGGCCTCAACTATTTTTGTATTATTATTCATCTTTGCCATGGAATTGATGCTCTCAAGAGCATTATAAATAAAATGTGGTCTTATCTGCGTCTCTAAAGAACGATAATTGTATTCCAGCATCTCAAATTCCACATCTTTCTTCGCCCTCTCCTTATCAATGAGCTCCGCTAACAGTTCGGATATTCGGTTAGTCATATAGTTAAAGGTATTGGAAAGCTGACTAATATCATCCTCTCCCTGTACAGATACCTGATAATCCAGATTTCCCTTAGCGACTTCGTTCATGGATTCTTTCAATATTCTCAGCTTCTTCACAAAAGAAGCCAGGAGTAACATAACCAGGCTTGTTCCGACACATAAAGCAAATATTCCATAGAGGATTCCATTTCTGATGATCGTATTCTTCATTTGATAGAATTTGTTCATCGAAGAAATCCCAACTATAGTCCAGCCATCGTTTGATTTCTTTGCAAGAAAATACTCCTGGCCATACCAATTATTGCTGGAGTATAATACGCCCTCCTCCAGGTAATTCTTTACCGCATCCTCAACACCCTCCGGTATTTCCATACCTGCAGATGTGAGATATTCATTATTCTTATCAAAAAACAGAAAGCCGGTATCGGAGTAATAATCACTAATTTTAAAAGGTTCCTTTCTCATGTGAACCACCATACGTCCTACATAACGTAATGGACTGATTGCATAGACATCCTTTAATATGTATACCTCACCCCCACTGCAGCGATACCAATTGTTAGAGCCATGGGTGTTGTCTGCATAATTTTCCAAGAGCATAACACAATCATCATAAAGAATGTTCAAATCAGCTACATCAATACTATACTTTGAACCTGTATCAAGCCGTTCACCATTTTTTGTTTCAATCATTACATAATCATAATCTGTTGAATTTGTTACCATCTGGGCCAGAGCGTATTGAAGTTCTACTCTGTTATCGCCATCGGTTAGATTATATTCATGCATAAGAGTAGGCACGGTGAAGGTAGTTGCTCGAGCATAAACAGTCTTTGCTATGGTATCCTGGTTTTCGCTGAAATTAAGAGCTACTTGATCGGTAAGCATATTCAGATTATTAACACTTTCCTCCTCAGACATAGTAACAAACATATCTATTTGCGTATAGGTTATTAATATAATAACCAACGCAACCGATATCCCAAAAACAAAAATGAGCTTTGTTGCAAAAGATAGATTTCTCCATTTCTTTAGCATGATACCACCTCATTTCTCCTGTTCCTAAAGCGATATTCCGTAGGACTTACGCCCTCCGTTTTCTTAAAGACATTGTAAAAGCTGATATAATTCTCATACTCAATTGCATAGGCAATGTCTTCTACACGCATCCTGGTGTCATCTAGAAGTTGCTTGGCCACATTAATTTTTGCATTGATTACATGTTGACGATAGGTGATACCGGTCTCTTTCCTTATTAATGTTGATAGATAATTCGGACTAACATAAAACTGTGCCGCAACATTCTCCAGCACCAAACCCTCTATTGCATGACTTCTCACATACTCCAATACATTTCTTGTCAGCGCAGAATTTACAGGCGCACGCTTCTTTTTAAGCTCTCCCATGAAAAAATGAAGCCAGTTCTTTGCCTCTTCCACAGTATCTAATTTTGTAATTCCATAGACGGTAAAATCCAGCGTTTCCTCCCACTGATAACTAGCTATCTTTTCCTGCATTACCTTCGTGAAAAAGAACATTAGCATCAGGCGTATGATATTAAGACGCCCACTGCTCTTCTCCCAAATGGCATCCCAGATCCGATCAGAATCAAGCTCCGGCTTCAGAGCCAACTTAGTACAGATCTGCTCCAGGTCCATGAGTCGGCTGTGTTTTGAAGTATCAATGGTTTGAGATCCATAAAACTCAACATCCGCATGTCTGCCATAAATATTATGCCAGAGAAGGGTTTGCCTACTCTCTTTATAGGCAACTTGAAAATCCTCAATTGCAGTATGAATTCCGCTTATCGCTACCGTAACATCCATAAGATTTTTAGTCATGGTATCTGCAATAGAACGCGCAACAGCCCGCCAGCTAACTTTTGCATTCTGCAGACTGCACAATAAAATCAGTTCACCATCCACAACGGTACTGATCACTTCTGTATCCGAAGGAAATTTCATATAATCCAGTCTCTGTAACAAAGGTCTTGATAATCCGGTTTTATTTTCCGCTACAATAAAGAAATAGCTTACCGGCTTTCGCTCTAAAAATCTCCAGAAGGTGCCGTCATCATGCCCCTTGATACCGCTTGTCAGGGTTGTCAGAAACTGTGTCCTACGTATCACCAGCTCCATTCGTTCCTTCTGCTGTGCCATATCATTCTCTCGATCCAAGCTCTCCACCGCCCGCCTCAGAGAGCTGACCAACTCCTCATTATCTATGGGCTTAAGAATAAAATCAAACGCAGACAATTTAATAGCACGGGAAGCATATTGAAATTTATCAAAACCGGTGATGAAAATCACCCTTGCATTCTTTAACTCCTCCTGCCTCTGCTCAATCATTGACAGACCGTCAATTTCCGGCATATTAATGTCTGTGATTATAATGTCCGGCTGCAATTTCTGTACCATTTCACCGCCTTCTACACCATCGTACGCACAGCCCGCTATAGCAATCCCCAATTCCTGCCACATAACAGTGCTTTGCAACGCTTCCACAGTGATCGGATTATCATCAATAATTAGTGCCTTATACATCCTCCAATACCTCCCCAGCAGGTGATTCACTATACTTTTATTGTAACACATATCATTTGTTGCCAAAACCCTATTATGTGATCTTAGAATATAACAAACGATGCAAAGACCCAATCTGGTTTGTATTACAAATCAGGTTGGGTCTTTTACTATATTGTTATCGAAGTGCTCATCCCTTAACCGCTCCAGCCATAATACCGCTAACTACATACTTTTGCAGGCAGAAATATAAAATCAAGATCGGAAGCATTGCCATTACAAAGAATGCAAAAGCTAAATTTAGTTCTGCCGTATTTTCATTGAAGTAAACAATCTGGGCCAATGGAAGGGTCCGGCTGCTCTTATCTCGAAGCAGAACTACTGCCGTATTGTAATCATTCCATACGTATACAGTATTCAATACCAACTGAGTTGCATTGATCGGCTTAAGTAAGGGAAATATAACCGCCCAGAAAGTCTTCCATTTCCCGCAGCCATCGATGGATGCCGCTTCCTCCAACTCCCGCGGTACATTCTTTACAAAGCTTGTGATTACCAGAACACTGATTGATATCTGCAATCCTGACCTTGCGACTACAAAGCCATAATTCGTACTTACCAGATTTGCATTAAACATGTTCAAATAAAGAGGAAGCATAATGCATTGGAAAGGGATTAGTGTTCCCATGGTAAATACGGTATACATTACATTATAAAATTTCGTATTATTTCTGGCCAATACCCAAGCTACCATGGAACAGACTACCATCAGAATCAATATAGTCGGTATCGTAGTCAACACACTGTTTTTCAGTCCTATGAGGAATTGCTCATTTTCTGTAATTACGCGAAAATAATTCTCAAGGGTAGGGTTTTTAGGCCATACCAGGCGGTTTTGCGCAACTTCATTTTTGAATTTGATAGAGTAAATGAAGCTGATATAAAATGGGATTAATACTATGGCTACCAGAATAAGGCATATAATTCCCTTCGTCATCCTTCCTGCCAGCCTTCTTCCCTGTACTGAGCCGGCTGTCAGAGGTGTAAACGCTGATAATTTCATTATGCTTCCACCTCCGATTTTCTGAAGAAATGTGTTACAATACGGGTCATAACTACGAGGACAATCGTCAGCATTACCGCGGCGGCCTGACCCAGACCGGCTTTACTGTATCCAAAGATATAATCGTATACAAACATCGCTGATGTCTGCGCCGCTTCCATATTCCTTGCAACAGCCATTGGATAGTCAAAGCATCTGAGACCCCACGCTAAAAGCAGCGTTACATTGGAGGTAATTGCCGGTACTATTAATGGCAGGGTAATATAGCGAAACTGCTGGAACCGGCTTGCACCGGAAACCCTGGCAGCCTCATAATAATCCTCTGAAATCGACTGTAATCCCGCAATATAAATCAGCATACAATATCCCATATCTCGCCATATCGCGATCACAGCCATACCGACTACTACCTGACCGGACTGCCCTAAGGGGCTGGCCAGGTTAAAGATAACCGAATAAACATCTGTATATACATAACTCCAGACAATTGCCGCACTCGTCAGAGCCGTTGTAAAGGGCACAAAAAGCATTGTCCGGCAGATATTTGCAAATTTAGAAGAACGGCAAAGTAATAATGCAAAAAGAAGACCAAGTACGTTTGCCCCTATTTCATATACCGCTGTAAATCCTAGTGTATTCAGAAAGGCTTTTAAAAAATAGGAGTTTTTTAACATAATTATATAATTGCTAAGGCCATTGAAGTTTCTTTCTCCGCCAATCACACTCTTCCAATTTGTAAATGAATAGGGAATTCCCTGTATAAAAGGCAGTAAAACCACATAACCAAACAGAAGAAAACCAGGCAGCATAAAAAGAAGATTTCCGCAATGCATGCGAAATGTTCTTGAACTTAGTCCAGATCTTTGTGTCTGCTTTGAAAATGCAATGCTTAACGAGTTTCGTTCCTTTCCAGACATAACAGTTCCTCCCATAGACCAAAAACTGCCCATACCCTTTCGTACGGGCAGTTTTTGATTACCATTTTACTGTCAAAGTTTTTTTATTAGTTGGACTCGGCAATATTCTGATCAAATTTTTCCTGCATTTCAGCCAGGATATCCAATGCTGATTTGTTCGTTCCGTTGGAATAACTCTCTGCATAAGCCGTTAAGTATGTTCTCCAATCCTTTGTGAATTGACTGTTAAAGGGTTTCGTGAAATCACCATAATGGGAGATATTTCCGGACGCCTTGATACTTGCAAGTGTTTTTACTATTTCAGGTGCATTATCAGATACGGAGCCATTCAATAACGGCATCAGCGAAACTGCCGACCAGGAGGAAGAGCCATCCTTAATCCAGTACTCCATAAACTCAAGCGCTATATCGTAATCATTTGCATTTGGATTAACCATGAAGCACTGGTCTACCTGTACGTTTAGTCTTGCACCACCCTTATCATCAATAGGCTCTACAAAAAAACCATACTCAAAGTCGGTTCCCTCGATCATGGCTTCAAGATCACCGATTCCCCAAGAACCAAAGTACATCATTGCTGCCTGACCGGATGTAAATACTTCCAATGCAGCATTCTGATCATTGGTCATCGCATCATCACGCATCCACTTTAATCTCTCTGCCCAAAGATTTAATCCCTCGGTAAAGAATCCATAATCCGTAAGCTTCTTTTCTCCACTCATGAGCTTTTCATATACATCGTTGCATCCCGAGTCCAAGGCCTTGGTCCAGACGTAGTTACGCATTTCAATATCTCCGAATACTGCATCTCCAAAGGCATGTGCCCAGGCATCATAGCCGGCATCCTCGATTTTCTGACAGATATTCAAAAGTTCTGTATAGGTAGTAGGCTCTGCAATTCCCAATTCCTTAAATACCTTCTTATTATAGAAAACGCCCCAGGTCTTGAAATCAATAGGAAAACCGTAAATCTTGCCATTAGAAGAAACATCTCCCAGATCACCTGAAGGAAGATTTAACGCCTTTATCACTTCGTTGTTCGTCAAATCTGATACATAACCCTGCTCTACAAGATCCGGATACAGTCCGGGGTTACCCATCAGAATTTCTGGCTGGTCTCCACCTGCGAGTGCAGTCTGCAGCTGAGGAAAATAATCAGTACCCTGGTTATAGAACACATTATCCCATGTAATGTTGTACTCCGGATGCATTTCTGCAAATGCTTTTTCTAC
>JAEZKA010000092.1 GCA_023436225.1 Bacillota bacterium | reverse complement strand
TTCTACCGAAAGGCGCACCGGATTTGAATCAATATCTAGTGGCGTGAGTGTGGAGAGGTACTTTTGAGCTAAGCATCTGTTTCTAAACGATTATTGCGCCTGCACCTGTGTCAGTCATATAGCTACGAGTTGAATAGTTCGACATCGGTAGAGTGTGCTGGAGAAATAGCAAAACCATTTCTAACATCGTGGGAAATGGCTGTTGCGATCCATTCCTCCTTCTCGAAAACATGTTCGATGGCGCGGAACGAAGCTTCATGCCGATATTCGATCAGCGGCAGCACAGGCGGCTTGGCCGCTTTCCCGTTCCGCTTCTTCACAAAGCGAACAACCGGAATAGGTTCGGACTCCTCAGCCGGCGTCGTGCCAATAAAATAGGTGAAGAAGTTTTGGCTGACTGGCGCAAATGGCTTGCCTGCCGCAGTCCAATCATGAAGCTCGACAAACCTCGCGGGGATACCCTGCGGGATCCGAAGTTCGCGGAAGCCTCGGTAGGTGTTCTGATACAGCAACGTGTCCGGCATTAGGAAGGCGAGGACACCACCTTCCTGCAACCAATTGCCCGCCGCCACGTTAGTGATTAGGGCGCAGACATTCAGATTGATTCCTCCGGTTCGCCCGTCTCCGGAAAATAGGCTACGGTCGAGGCAAAGCCCTTTGATGCGGTCTCGGTAGTTGGAAGGAAGGTTTCGCCAATCAATCCATGGAAGATTGCTAACTATTGTATCGAATAATCCTAAGCTTGCAGTCGTTAAGAAATTAGTGACAATGCGGGCCCAAATTCCATTCCACTTATTTTTTTCGAGCCGGACAAATTGCTCGGAAAGATTTTTGACACCAGCTAGTACCTGCTGGTTAAGATCTGCCGAATCGCATAGCGAAGTCAGCTTTTTCATAATGGATTTGGCGTCACCGGACTTTATGGGGGACTCAAGAGATGACATTGTTCGAGAGAAATTACCCAAGTCTCTAAGTGCACTCTTAGGCAGCACCACGTCGATTGCCATGGACGTCGATGAAATCTCGGCGTTCATTGAGCCGATCCTGCCCCCTTCTTCGAAAGGAGAGCCCATCATGGTTGAGATTTGATATTTTAGGCATGCTACACCATCGACATCCACAGCCTCAGGGACGTAGGAAGCGTCGCCGAGATATATAGGGATCTCGATCTTGTCGCCATCAGCAAGCAGGCTGGCGATGTTGATGAAGTAATTGATCCGGGCGGTCAAAACAGCTAGAGGGTTCAGGTCAATCCCGTTTACGGTATTGAGAATGTGGTGAAGGCGCGCTTTCCGCTCCCAATCCTTGGTCTCGGCCAGCTTCTTACGCAGCATTGTGGTGACGAAGGTTCCGCTCCCACAGCAAGGATCTATGCCTCGCCATGTGGTGCCTGCGCGCAATCCTGAGCGCAGTGAGATGGCGCGATCGACAACCTGATCCGCAAGCCAGGGCGGTGTGTAAAATTCACCAAGGCTGTGCCGCACTTTGTCGGGCATTACAGCCATATAGAGGTCCTTAAAGAAACCACAGGCGGTTTCTGTCGACGACAGAAATGGCTGATCTTCGTAACGAGCGAGAATGGTAAACACTTGCTTGACTGCTGTCCCTATGGTTTCCTCTCGCCATTGCTCAGGTGTGCAGTACCAAGCGAAGAAGTCGCCTTCAAGAAGGTTGCCAAACCCCATTCGCCGAAGCAGATCCCCGTCCTCTATTCGAGTGAGTTTACTACGGATCGCTTCACTGTCCGCTCCAGCCTGTCTCTTAAAGCTGATGAGGTCGCTATGAACTTTCACTGAGGAGAGGACATTCAAAGCGATAGCCTTGACAATGATCGCGTAAGCGGTTTGTAAGGCGTAGAGGGCCTTGTACTCGGTCTCGTTGTCACCCTCAACGATGCTCACCTTGAGTGCCTCGGAAAGGGCTTGGCGCCTCTCACGGATAGGCTTCTGCTTCGAGGTGTCATCATGGGCAAGATGGAAAAGCGATCGCCATTCAGTGAACAACATTCTCGAGCGTGGTGTTATGGAACCCTCACTCAAACCAGAAAATAACGCGCGAGCTAAGCCGTAAGCGACGTCATTCTTTCTGCAGAAATCAGCCACCAAGTTCTCCGGCGTCAGTGCCGTCTGACCCAGCAGGATCGCACTGGTGATGATCTGTTCAAGATGGCTGCGATTGATTGGCTCAAAAGCGCCTGATGCAATCCGGCCATCGTCATCCGTTTGAACGATCTGTGCCTGGACGCCATCAGTTACGATGCCTCCGATCGCTTTCTTTGTCTCCTTGTAGACGCTGGTCAGATAGCCCGTGATCTGTTTGAGTACGCTGCTTTTCTGGCTACGGGTGGCCAATTTGGAATGATGCTTGTATTCGATCACCAAGGCACCGATCCGACTGTCCATCCTTCCCTTAACCAAGCGACGACCCGTCTTATCGGCGACATCAATTTGGATCTCACGCTGCGCTGCGAAATCCAATCCCGCAGCGTCCCGGAGGAACCCATAAAGGCTACGTTCGAAATTGGATATGACAGTGGCTTCGTTCGGCGCCACCTTGGATTCGCGGGAAATTTTCGACGCGAGAAGATCGAGTTCGGTCTGGAAGACGGCGCTGCCCATCATCTGGTTAAGCGAACGTAGCTTGAACTCGTGGAGGCTGGCGCGGCGGGCGGCTCGTCTCATTACGTTGCAAATCCAATGATTTATGAAGAAATATCTCGCCGATAGACCCGCAAAAGGGGTGTAGCGCGATTGTACACAAGTCTCAAAGCACTGTTAGAAAAGAATTAACACCGCCGGTTTTGGCTACCGCCTCGTCGTTCTGGCTTTCCGATATGCGGGAGTTGTGGTCACCATCACGAGGCAGGTGGGGCTGGTATCGGTCGGAATAGGAGAACATATGCCCCCTTTTAGCAGGACGCGGAAAAAGGGCTGTGCCTGGTTGGCCGTCCGTGATTCTCTCTGGTTGTTGAGACTACGGCTGGCGATGGGGACGATGCGGGGTTCGGACGAACGCAGCGAGGGTCTGTTCAG
>JAEZKA010000044.1 GCA_023436225.1 Bacillota bacterium | reverse complement strand
ATTATTGGAGAAAGTTATGCTAAAGGTATTAGAGATGCAGGAAAATAGCCAGTAATTTAGTCATATGGTGTAAAAGGTAGATTAATATCTTGTTAATAAAAGACATGTCATCTACCTTTTTGTTCATGACAAGAGAAAGTACGCGAAGCGTACTTTCTCTTGTTTTGAATATCTGGTTTTATTTATAGTATTTATTATTTAATCTATTCTATTTTCTGAATAACATAATTTCTTGATTTGAGAGTTAATATCCATTAATGCTTGCTCGGATGATAAAATAACAAGATAATCTCCTGATATAATCTTTGTAGCTCCGTTAGGCACTATATCCATATTACCTCGGTGTATTCCGACAACCAGCGATTGCTCCGGCCAGCTGATGTCGCGAATCCGTTTATCACAAATAATACTACCAAATTCCACCGGAAATTCTAATAAAACACCTTGCTTTTTATTCTTGATGGATGCCTCATTTTTATTTGCAATACGTTCGAGCAATGCTTCATAGATGGGAGTTACCTTTAAGATGTCTGATAATAACAGAGCAATAAAGGAGCATGCCGCTACTGGAAGTAAATGAACGAGAGAGCCAGTCATTTCTGCAATTAATAAAATACTAGTGACAGGAGCTTTCACCGAACTGGATAATGCTCCAGCCATAGCACATACAGTAAAGACTGATATATATTCGGAAGGTAGACCTACATGCGATGCAAGCATTCCGAGACCGCATCCGGTCAGAGCCCCCATAGAGAGTATTGGCATGAATATACCTCCAGGAATACCGCTACCGAAACAAATACAGGTGAAAACTAATTTAATTAAGAGTAATATTACAATCAGCTCAATGGGAGTAGTACCCATTTCAGCCATTTGAATTAAATTCTGTCCTCCTCCTAATACCTGTGGAATAAATAATCCGCAGGGAAGAGCAATAACGATTGCAATGAAAGGACGTATAGAGATAGGAAGCTTATCGTAAATTGCTTGGAACTTAAGCAATGATTTATTAGCCAAGGAACCGATTAACCCTGACAATAAACCGATTGGTAATAACCATAAGTAAAATCTTTCAGGAAGCTGCGGGATTCTTATGAAATCAAGGACAGGCTTCAAACCAAAAAAGTATTTGGATACAATATCGGCTGTTAATGAAGCTGTAGTTGCAGCGATGAGGATTAATGGAGAAAAGCTTCTATGAACTTCCTCTAATGCAAATATGATACCTGATAAGGGAGCGTTAAATGCTGCTGAAAGACCTGCTGCAGCTCCTCCTGTGATTAGATAATTTTCCTCAAGCTTATTATTGCTTATTTTTTGAGCGAGTGCTTGACTGCCGGAAGCACCAATCTGAATGGAAGGACCTTCCCTTCCAAGCGATATTCCCAAAAATGCTGCAATAATGCCACCGGTGAAACGAACGAATAATATAGTATACCATTTCATTTTCATTCCATAGAGAAGGATCCCCTCCACCTGTGGAATACCACTTCCGGTTGCCATGGGTTCGATTCTTATTAACCATGATATCAATAATGCAATCAATAAGGCAAAGATTAGCCAAGGGAAAATAACGATAGGATGATGTTTTAGAAAGTCATACATTTTAATCGCGGTTTCGGTACCGTATTCAATACCAAATCGATATAAAACAACAAGTAATCCAGCTGCGAAGCCAGTAAGAATACTCTTCACTGCAATTTTCCACCGTAGCTGATTGAAACCGAATAGAATTTTATATACTTTGGATATGCCCATAATAGCCTCCGTTTATTACATAATACAGTGAAGAAGTATATCACTATGCTTGAATAAACTCAATGTTACTTATGTACAAATTTAAGTTATTATTGCCAGAATTATTTCTAGTATCAGAAATGATAATGAGAAAATTGTTGTGAGAGCTTGTTAGTAACTCAACATAAAAGGAGGAAAATGTAAATTGATGTGGCAAAATATGGGACAATATGCTACAATGATATAACCATGAAATCGATGTATGTTACTTATACAAATCGATGAGTTACCGCATGTTTTGAGATGTACGGATGATGAGATTAATCGATATGATTTTGTTGATATTGTTCGTGTTTCAGAAAAAATAGTCACAAGAGGAAATACAGGAGATATGAAATAAGAACATTGTAGTGAGCTAGCATATTAGAAAGAGGGGGATGGATTAAATGCTTTTATATTCGATTAAATCCGGAAGTGAAGTAATGCAAATTGATGATATAATGAAGCTGCTTGGGCAGACTTATTGGGCGGATAAACGTGATATTGGAGTAGTACAAAAATCAATCGATCATTCATTGTGCTATGGTGCTTTTCTGAACGAAAACGGTAAGCAAATAGGATTTTCACGTGTAATAACAGATTATGCAACAACTTATTACATCTGTGATGTGATTGTAGATGAACAGTATCGAGGCTTAGGAATAGGAAAAGCATTGCTGGATGCAATACATGACAATAAAGAGATATCTTCCTTACGAGGAATTCTGATTACTCGTGATGCACATGACTTTTATCGCAAATATGGATTTCAAGAGGGTGGAAGTCGCTATATGGGGAAAGAGTAGAAGTGCTTCGAAGGGGGGGGCTACATTATAGTTCCCCTTTGAAATGGAGGGTAACCCCATCTATTGCCCATTGTGACTGATATAATTAGTCAATTAAAATGGGAAAGTATTACATATACACCTATATGGAAGCATCAATATCTATGAAATACACATCAGGTCGATTCGTAAGCTTTTCGGTAAAGGCGGTTAATTCTTTTCTGATGATAAATATGACTTTTTTATCAAAACATTTCAAAATTTCATTTTGATAAAGAAATGCGTTATTTTCTAAAAACCCGATTTCATCAATCACAATTAGTTCGTCACTGCTTTGACAGCATTTGTTTAAAATATCTACTCCAAGCTGATCAAAGGTATCGGACAGCGGGAGTAAGGAAGTGCCGGCCTCGTCCCTTACTGCTATGATTCCATTGATATCCGGATTTTTGATATCACTAAGAACGACACATCTTGGTGCGTACTGATCATCACGGATTGCACAGGTAGTAATACCTCCAAAGGAAGGTACGTCTTTTAGGATTTCCTTTAATACGGTTGTTTTACCGCTCTTCTTATTGCCTGTTATCACAAGATGTCGTTTGCCGCTTTCATGAAAAGATTTCATGATATAGTTCTTTCGTTGCATGGTTTGCTCGACGAATGAATTCTTCATATTTTTGCATAAACTCCTTTGCTTCTTTCGTTACCGAAGACCCTCCGCCACATTTTCCACCGGCATGTCCTTCTAAGAGCTTCATGGATAATTCTTTCTCAGCGTTTTTGATCATAGAGAAGGCCTTACTATAAGACATATTCATTTCAAGGGCGGCCTTATGTAAAGAACCTAATTCCTCTGTTTTTTTAAGAAGGGTCAAAGGTCCGGGTCCAAAAAACTTTACATCATTATTGACTAAAAATATTTTACTATTGAAATACATTCGCTCACCTACCCATTATAATACAAAATATATTGGTTATCGTGCTTCAATATCTTAATTGGTCCATAAATTTCAATTAACTTTTCTTCGATGGAATCTATTTCTTCTGTTTTCAAGTCAATCTCTGTTATTTGCTTGTTCTTTAGCAATAAAAGCTTATCACAATAGTTCAGTGCATACTCCGGATCATGCATGGAGATTAAGGCGCTTTTATTGTAATCATTAATGACCTCTCGTAGCTTATGCATAAGACGATGCTTATTAACCAGATCCAGACTGCTTTCGGGTTCATCCAACAACATATATTTCCCGTTCTGTATCAAGGCCCTTGCGATTAATACAAGCTGCTTTTGGCCTTCACTTAAATTCAAATAGTTGGTTTCTGCAAGTTCTTCAATTCCTAGTTTTTCAAGGCATTTCCTTGCTTGATTTGTATGTTCCTGGTTTGGAGTTTCAAATGTTTTCAAATACGGCGTAATACCCATTAAGACAACATCAATCACTGTGGTATAGTATACCAGATTACTTCTCTGTGGAACATAACTGATCAACTTCGCTCTTTCTTTTTCGTTTAGAGTGAGGATGTCTGTATCTTCTATCAAAACATTTCCTGACGTTGCTTTGATCAATCCACATATCGTCTTAATTATGGTGGTCTTACCGGCACCGTTAAGGCCAAGCAGAGCATATATTTTTCCTGCTTCTATTGTAAAACTGATGTCGGTCATAATAAACTCGCCTGGGTATCCGCCCGAAATACGATTAATGATCATATAATCTGGTCTCCATTCTGTTACATATCTCCCTATTAGAATTTCTTGTTTTTACAAACCAGCAATGCTAAATAAGGAGCTCCTATAAATGAGGTAATGATACTAATCGGTAGCTCAGAGGGAAGTATCGTTCTGGCGATACAATCGGATAATGCGATAAGGATAGCACCGATTAGTCCGCTGAATAGCACCGTTTGGAAATCATTTCTCTTTCGTATTGACCTTGCAATATGCGGTGGAATTAGACCAATAAAGCTAATTAATCCGGTAACACACACAATACTTGCAACCACAAGTGTTGAGAATAGTAAAATCAAGTATCTGCTGTGTTCTACCGAAACACCGAGTGATTTTGCTTCTTCATCGCTGGTGGAAAGAACATATATTTTCCAACGCATTAGGTAAATACCAACTAGACCAACCAAAAGAAACGGAAGTATAATTTTTAGCTTTTCAGAAGTAATTCCTCCAAAGCTACCCATTGTCCAATATTCGATTGCACCAAGTTCGTTCTCCGGATCGGAAAAATATTTGAGGGCCATTAGGATCCCATTACAAAGGGCATTAATAATAATTCCTGACATTACATAGTTCAATACGTTATCTGCTTTTGATAATTTTACCAAACCTATTACAAAGGTAAGTGCAATGATTCCGCCAAAAAAGGCTCCAAATGCTACAGACAACACATTGCCGGAAACAAACACGATGCTAAATGCAGCACCTACATTCGCTCCTGAAGTGATTCCGATGATATCCGGGGAGGCAAGAGAATTCTTAAATAATGTTTGATAGACGCTTCCCGCGATACTTAAACCAATGCCTGCTAAGATTACCATGATACTTCTTGGTAATCTTAGCATATAGAATACATTAACGGTCATTTGGTTATCATGAGTTCCTTTGATAATCTTAAGGATATCTTCGATGGTTAAGCTGTACTTACCAATCGCGATTGACAATACAAAGGAAGCAATCACGAGGATGAATGCAATTATATTTACTGTATTTGATTTTACAATATAATGTTTATTTGCATTCTTCATTAATTCTTCAATACCTCTTTATCGATCTCAAAATCATAGAAGGTGTTATAAAAATAAGCAACATCCTCTGCAAAATTATCATTGGAATATAGGTCCTTATAGAGAATACTTGTTAACCACATTTTGCCCAGAATACTTGAGGGTACCGGTGAATCCCAGGCTTCAAAGTTATTTGGCATCTGATATACCTGATTGTTTTTTACAGCGTTGATATTTGACAGGTTGCTGTCTCCAGTAATGTCTTCTTTTGTATATTCAGCTTCGGGTACTATTATAATATAGTCAGGGTTGTATGCGATCAATTGTTCGTAGGAGATATTTACCCAATAAGCATCTACGATATCATTTGCCACATTAACTCCGCCTGCCGCTTCTATTAAATCATTCTGATACATGTTAGCAGATGCTGTAGATAGCATGCTACTGTTACCGGCCAAGTAAACTCTTGGCTTATCTGCAACCGTCGCATATACCTCTTTAATTTCATTTTCTTTCTCGGTATAATAGCTGATCAATTCCTCGTAATTGGTTACGCCGGTAAGCTTTGCGATCATGGTTATAGTTTCAATCAAGAGCTCTTCATTTTCGGGGCTTACGCCGATAACCTTTATTCCCATTCCTTCCAGTGTACTGATTTGATCCTTTAATTTTACCGGAAGTATTACTAAGTCAGGGTTTAATGCAATACAGCCTTCCAAATCAAACTCCTTTGCTGTACCTACATTGGGCAAGTCCAACAGTTTTGGAGCAGCCAGTGAATAGATCGGTCTTGAAGCTGCCTTTGCCTCCAATCCTACCACCTTATCCTCTAATCCCAATGCGATTAGAGCGGATGTCGATATATAATATCCACTTACAATTCGTTCGGGTACTTTTTCAAGGGTTACGGTTCTGTTAAGATGATCTGTTATCGTAACCGGGTACTGTGCTGCAGTAGTCGGTTCTGTGACCTCTGCTGTTTGATCCTTGGTATCTGACGGTTGTTCAGCCTGCTCAGCTGCTGGTTCGGATGCTTTCTCTTGTGCTGCTTGAGTGGGCGTCGCTTCTGATTTTTCTGTAGTTTGCTTTGTACAAGCGGCTAACAGCATGATGGAGAAGATGATTAATAGCAATGGTACTAGTTTCTTTTTCATAAATTCCTCCAAATATATGTATTAGCGTTATATTATTATTAACATAACGCTAATACATATATTACCAGCATAATTAAGATAAAGCAATATATCCAGAGCATTTTGTATTCAAAATTGACTTATATTAATAGATTGTGCTAGTATGTAAGGGCACTAATGAAGCGTTAGTATCATATGAAGGTGAAGATGCATGAAAAAAGTACATTTGTATTTGAAGATAATTATAATTATATTTGTTTGTAGCATTCTTTCAATATATGGGGTAGGAAAGGACTGGCAGGGTGTAGATAAAAAGAGAATGGCAAAAGAAACATTAGTGATCTATACATCAAGAAGTGATAATCTGCTTAATGCAACAATACCTCTATTTGAAGAGAAATATGGAGTTGAGGTTGAGCTGGTTAAAGGAGAACTTGGAGAACTATTATCACAGATACGGGAAGATGAAGGCTCTCCCACAGCAGACATCATTATGGGAGGCACCTATTCATATATGCATCCCAATACAGATCTATTCCAAGAATATGTATCAGTTAATGATAAGTACATATTGGATCCTTATAAGAATACAACAGGGTTTACCACCAGCTACCTTCTTGAAGGTAGTTGCTTTATTGTAAATAAATCTCTTGTACAAGGAATTCATATAAAAGGATACAAGGATTTATTAGATCCGAGACTAAAGGGCAAGATTATTGTAGCTAATCCGATTAACGCATCATCCGCCTTTTCGCAGCTGACCAATACTCTGCTGGCCATGGGAGGGTATGAAAGTGAAGAGGCATGGCATTATGTTGCAAATCTGATCGAACAAGTAGGAGAAATTACATCAAGTTCGGAGAAGGTGTATACCAGTGTTGCCTCCGGAAAGTACATTGTAGGATTGACTTATGAATCACCCTGCGTTGCGCTTGTGAGTGATTCCACAGATGTTGAAATAGTTTATCCGAAGGAGGGAACGGTCTATCTTCCGGCATTGGTAGCAATCTCTAAGAAGAGTAATAATCTTGAATATGCAAAGCATTTTATTGATTTTATTACGAGCAAGGATATGCAAAATATATATGCAAACATTCTAATGAAACGTTCTATATATAGAGATGCAATAGAAGGTGAATTTTTGACGCCCATACAAAAAATTCATGTACTTGAAGAGGATATGGAGTATGTGAAATCACATAAGCTCGAACTACTAAGTAGGTATTCGGTTATTGTTGATAAAGTTATGGGAGAAGAGTGAGATGTTTGGGACAGTTTATATTACAGGTAAAATATTATCACGGAGTTGAGTATGGAGAATAGAGAAAGCTTCCAAGTCAAATTGAAAAAAATGGTGATAAGTAAACTATTAACTCTTGTAGGAACAGGTGTGGTATTACTTGCATTTGGTATGATTTTAGCTGTAATTGTTACTAATTATAAGAATGCTAAGGACAATGGTAAATTATATGAGGAAAGATTTTTAGAAATTTATAATCAGGGTCATGATTTTTTATGTACACCCGCAATACAAGAACTGTGCAAAAAAATTCTGCTATATGAGGAGGATACCTCAAGGATACCCTATTTGGTGTATGAATTTAACGCCTCATTTCCTCTGAATGCCAAGGTTGTTCTTAGTGATAAGGAAAGGAACATTAAGTATAGGAGCTTTAATGAGGATGAATGGGATTTTTATAGAAAAAGCTTTAATAAAGCGATTTGTGCGAACGCTTTTAATGTTTCGTGGGGTGAAATCTATACTAGTGTTTACTATTTCGATGGAAATAATTCCAACTATGTATTATCGAAGCCAATCTATGCCAATGGTATGACAATTGGATACATCAATCTTTATATTGAGGAAGAAGGATGGGAGCAATATCTTCATAATGCAGAATATGAAGGTGTTATCACAGATGATCGTGATAGAGTGATTTATAGTAGTAGACAGAATTTTATCACCGGAATTAATAATTTTGTAGTCGATACAAAGAGTCCTATTATAACCATAAATGGAAGAAGGTATTGGTGCAATAGACGTTATTTGGAGCAGGGAGAGGTGTATATATACTCGCTAATATACTATCCACCTAATAGTATATTATTGCTCATGGTTATCGGTGTAATTGCCTTAATGGGAATTTGTTGGTTTAAGCTTGCGAATGATATGGCAGAGGCTATGGCAAAGAGTAATTCCGCTTCTATTAATAAACTTGTATCTGAAATACAAATAATTAGCAAAGGCGATTCGGAATACAGAATTAATATCGATACAGAGGATGAATTTACTGCTGTTGGTGTACAAATAAATCAAATGCTAGACAATATTAATGACTTAAATCTAAAAAATACGGAGCTGTTGAGAGTTAATAATGTTACAGAGATCAATCATCTTACGGCTCAGATTAACCCGCATTTTTTGTATAATACATTGGAAATTATTCGAAATCTACTTGTGCTTGATAATAAAAAAGCGGACAGCTTGATTATAAAGCTAACACAGATTTTACGTTATAGTATTAATAACAATAGGAAAGATGTGTATTTTGAAGAGGATCTGTCCTATATTAAGGATTATCTGGATATACAAAAAGCTAGGTTTGAAGATAGCTTACAGTATGAAATTGATATAAAAGAGGAATGTTATAAATGTGTTGTACCAAAGCTTATACTGCAGCCTTTGATAGAGAACTCCATTAAGCATGGCTTCCGTAAAAAAATGAATATCCATATATGGATCCATGGTCATATTGAAGATAATTACCTGATATTGTCGGTTAAGGACAATGGAGAGGGAATGACAAAGGAGGAAGCAGAAGCTTTACAAAAGAATATGTATGAGCCCATATCTGTGTCAGAGCATAATGGGCTACATAATATTGCCAGACGGTTGTATCTACAGTATGGAATGGATAGTGGAATTGAGATTAACAACTTAGAATCTGAGGGACTTCAAGTGTTTATCAGAATTCGTCTAGATAAGGGGATAGTATGTACAAGGTTATTATAGTAGAAGATGAAAATATAATTCGAAAAGGTCTTGTGTATTCCATACCTTGGATGGACATGCAGTGCAGTGTTGTTGGTGAGGCATGTAATGGTATTGAAGGTATTGAACTGATAAAGGAGAAGAATCCGGATATTGTTATCATGGATATTAACATGCCTGTTATGGGTGGACTTGAGATGTTAGAGGGGACCTATGAACAGTTTAACTACTCCGTAATCATTCTATCTGGTTATTCGGACTTTGAGTATGCACAACGGGCAATCCACTATGGAGTAAAGGGGTATCTGTTAAAGCCGCTTCAGGTGGAGGAGCTGAAGGAGGCCATTGAACTTGCAAAGAAAGAGTGCTCCTTAAGGAAAATCTGGCTATCGAAACAGCTGGAAAAGGAAGAGCGGCGTAATATCTCAATTATGAAGGAGTATCAAAGCAAAACAACGGATGATGTTCTGGTAAAGCAAATGCTTGATTTTATTAATGTTAATTACCAAAGGAAAATCGTTATACAGGATCTAGTAGACCATTTAAATTATAGTGAGACCTTTCTAAATAAAAGATTTAAAGATGCAGTTGGAACGACGTTTATAGAATATCTGAATCGTTATAGAATACAAAAGTCATTGGAATTGATTAATGAAGGTAAAATATCGATTCAGGAAGTAGCATATCAGTGCGGGATCTGTGATTATAAGTATTTTAATGTAGTGTTTAGAAAATACATGGGATGTTCCCCAAAAGAGTATAAAAAAGAATTGAATTGATGGGTAAAATGCCGAAGATTTTTCTTTTATTTGAAAAATGTTTGGCATTTTGTCTTTATAAATGGTATTTTAGGTAGAAAAAACAGCATATTTTACTATAATTGAATTACCGATAAAAACAGTACTTATTTAGGAGGGCTTATGAAAAAAAGAGTGATTGTATTTATGTTGTGCTTATCTATGATGATAGGAATTACAGGATGCAGCAGTACTAAGCAGGAAACAAAGGATAATGCTGAAAAAACCAATACTGCTACAGAGAGCCAGGCTACTGATCCAAGAAAAGAACTAACAGGTAAGGTTGTTATCTATACCTCTATGTATGAAGACATTATTGAAGCTATGGATAAGAAGCTTGAAGAAGTATTCCCTAAAATGGATATTGAGTTCTTTCAAGGTGGTACAGGTACATTACAGTCCAAGGTTGCTGCTGAGATGGAATCTGGACGACTTGCCTGCGACATGCTAATGGTTGCAGAACCTGCCTATGCATTAGAATTAAAAGAGGCGAATGTATTACATCCTTATAAGTATGCAGAGGCTGACAAATTATTATTTGAATATGATGCAGATGGTTATTGGTATCCTGTCAGAGTCTTAAACATGGTACTTGCATACAATCCGGATAAATTCAGCAAGGATCAGGTGCCAAACTCTTTTGAAGATTTTGCAAAAGATGAAAGTGTAAAAGGCTTTATTTCCATGGGTAATCCATTGACTTCTGGTACTTCCTATGCTGCAGTTGTCGCATTGTTAGATAAGTATGGGGAAGATTACATCAAATTATTAGGAAGCCAGGGAACTGCAATTGAATCTGGATCTGTTGCTCTTACTAAGTTAGAAACAGGAGAATGTAAGGAAATAATGATTCTCGAAGAATCAATACTTAAGAAGAGAGAAGAAGAAGGCTCTACACTTGAGGTTATTTATCCTACAGATGGAACAATCAGTACCCCTTCACCGATTATGATTATTAAGGATGAGGTAAGTGCAAATCAGAATGCTGCCGCTTGTGAAGCTGTGGAAGAATGGTTCTTATCATTGGAAGGTCAAAAATACATCGTATCCGGCTGGATGCATTCAGTGAGAAATGATTACCCTAGTGCACCATACGATGCTATTCCAACCAGCGAAATAATGGCGAATACCATTAGTATAGATTGGGAAAAGTGCTTTAGACAGAGAGAAGAAATTCGTACACTTTTCCAAGAAAATGTAACTATTCCTCAATAGAATACTCAAGAAAGAGGCTGTTGTAAAATAGCTACGGGTTCTATTTGTCCTCCAAACTGGAGGGTTTCATAATCAAATAGAGAAGTATATTTATAACAGCCTCTTTCAATTTATGACTTAAGGAGAGAGGAGCTAACAGCTACATGAAAAAGGTAAGAAGATTAAATTTTGATATAAAATGGATCATAATTATTGCAATAGTAGTATTTTTAGTAATATTTCAAGTGCTTCCTTTAGTATATCTGCTTTACAGTTCATTTTTTGCAACGGGAAGATTTTCGCTTGAAGGTTTTTCAAGGATATATTCTTATCCGCTGAATTGGACTGCTCTCAAGAATACATTGATTACAGCGGGACTTTCAATGATATTTGGTGTAATGTTAGCATTTCCGCTTGCATGGTTGGTTGGAAGAACTAATCTGTATGGCAAGAAGTTTTTTAGAACCTTATTTGTTATGACTTATATGGTACCTCCTTATGTTGGAGCGATGGCATGGCTAAGGCTGATGAATCCAACCGTAGGTACGCTGAATGTGGTTATTCAAAAGCTGCTTAATTTAGAGAGTGCACCATTTAATATTTACTCTATTGGTGGTTTGGTTTGGGTGTTGACAACCTTTTATTATCCATTTGCGTTTATTACTATCTCAAGAGCAATGGAAAAGATGGACCCATCCTTGGAAGAGGCTTCTCGAATATCAGGAGCATCACCACTAAAGACAATGCTTACCGTAACATTGCCACTAATGATGCCTAGTATCGTAGCAGCAGCACTTTTAGTATTTGTAGCTGCAGCGTCATGTTATGGTATTCCATCGATTATAGGCGCACCAGGACAGATCCACACTGTTACAACTCGTATTGTAGATTATGTTTATATAGGCTCCCAGGAAGGTTTGAGAGATGCTACTAATCTTGCGATTTTCTTGATGGGCATCGCACTTATTGTACTTTATATATCCAATTTTGTGGTGGGCAAAAAAGAATACATCACAGTTTCTGGAAAATCTACCAGACCTAATATTGTTGATTTAGGAAAGTGGAGAATTCCAATAACAATTTTGGTGTGCTTATTTGCTATCGTGGTTGTTATTATTCCATTTGCAAGTGTATTCATGACATCAATTACAATGAATATGGGAAAATCAATTTTTGCAGAAGGAAATCTTACGTTCAAATACTGGAATACCATTTTTACCAGGGGTGCAATTATTACTTCGGCTAAAAACAGCATAATATCCGCTATGTGGGCTGCTACGTTAGGAATGGTTATATGCCTAGTAATGGCTTATTTATTAAAGAGAACAAATGCAAAAGGAAAAAAAATACCGGATTTCCTTATAACGGTTGGATCAGGTACACCAAGTGTAGTAATTGCACTTGCATTAATCATGACTATGTCGGGAAAGTTTGGTATTAATATATATAATACGATGTTTATCATGGTAATCGCCTATATGATTAAGTATATGCTGATGGGAATGCGAACGGTTGTGTCTGCATTTTCTCAAATAAGTCCCTCCTTAGAGGAGGCTGCACAGATATCTGGTTCAGGGTGGTTACGTAGATTAAAGGATGTTATTTTACCATTGATTATTCCTTCGATTGTAGCAGGCTGGTTTTTAATTTTTATGCCTTGCTTTTATGAACTGACGATGTCGAATTTACTTTATTCAAAAAATACAAAGACTCTGGGTGTTGAACTATTTACATATCAGACCTACCATAGCCAGCAGACTGCATCTGCGCTTGCTTCAGGAATATTAATTATGGTTATTGTACTTAACTTTGTATTAAATAAAGTGACAAAGGGAAAATTTTCAATTTAAGGAGGATAAACGATGTCTGTTATAACGATAAATCAAGTTAGTAAATCATTTGGAGATGTAACAGTTTTAAAGGAATTTACACAGGAGTTTCAGGATGGCGAATTTATCACATTTCTAGGACCCTCCGGATGTGGCAAGACAACAATGCTTCGTATCATAGCAGGTTTTGAGAAGCCTACGACCGGTGAGGTGAAAATTAATGGTAAGGTAGTGAACTCCGATAATGTATTTATTCCACCGGAAAAAAGAGGCATTGGAATGGTGTTTCAATCTTATGCAGTATGGCCTCATATGAATGTATTTGACAATGTTGCATATCCTTTAAAATTAAAAAAGCTATCAAAGGCTCAGATCAAGGAAAAAGTAATGTCAATACTTGAGGTAGTGCATTTGAGTCAATACGCAGATAGAATGCCGGCACAGCTCTCGGGTGGACAACAACAAAGAGTTGCTCTCGGAAGAGCACTTGTGGCAGAACCCAATTTACTTTTATTGGATGAGCCGTTATCAAACCTCGACGCAAAGCTTAGGGAAAGCATGCGCTATGAGATAAAAGAAATACAGAAAAAGCTTAAAATAACAGTTGTATATGTAACGCATGACCAAATTGAAGCGATGACAATGTCGGACAGGGTATTTGTAATCAATAAGGGCGTTGTTCAACAGGTGGGGACACCGATGGAAATCTATCGGAATCCTAGCAATGAGTTTATAGCAGATTTTGTTGGTAAGGTAAACTTTATAAAGGCAACAGCATCAGAAGGCAAAATTGTTTTAAAAGGGATAGAGCAATCATTAACTTATGATGGACCCTTAAGAGGGAATGTTATTGTAGCGATTCGTCCAGAAAATATAAAGCTTAAGAAAAAAGACGGACAATTAAATGGTAAGATTAAATCAATGTTTTACCTGGGTGATGTCAATGATTGTAAAGTGGATATTAAGGGAACAGATATCAGAGTAATATCAGATGCTCACACCTATGATACATTACAAATAGGAGAAAGTATAGGTTTAGATATTATAGAATATCTTGTGTATCAGGATGATGGTAAGGATGATTTTAATAAGATATTAACTTGATGAAAGAGGAGCATGAAAGGGTTCTGCTTTGTACAGGTGTTAATGGCAATAATTATGAAACCCGCGTAAGAGTTGTGATATACAATTCAAGATTTTAAGGAAAAGATACATAATAATTATGAAAAATATAATGGAAACTATGTATTACGGAATGAAGGATTTTAATTTGTTTGATTTTAATCTAAATACTACTGTATTAAGACTTTTTATGGCAATGATCTTTGGTGCGGTAATTGGGTTTGAACGAACACGAAAACTTCGTGCCGCTGGATTTAAAACATACTCTTTAGTGTGTGTGGGTTCCGCTGCGGTAATGATGACAGGAATGTATATATATCAAAATTTTAATATATCCGATCCGACTCGTATGGCAGCTCAGGTGATTAGTGGTATTGGTTTTTTAGGAGCAGGTACAATTATGGTCACAGGTTTTCATAGTATCAAGGGACTTACGACTGCAGCCGGATTATGGGTAGATGCATGCATGGGACTCGTTATTGGAATAGGATACTATGAAGCAGCTGTAACAATGTTTATTATTATATTGTTTATTATGGTAGTAGGTGAGAAAGTTCAAAATATTTATTTGTCGAAAAGCAAGAGACTTAGAATCTATATTTTATTGGACAAGGAAGATGGCTTCTATAAGTTCATAATGTTTTTAAGAGAACATGGCATTGATATTCTTGAATTTGATATAATTGAGACCATTGGTAACTATACTAGCATTTTATTCGTGCTCAAATTTCCAACTAAAGAGAAGCATTCCGATATATTGGAGACAATTAAGGCCAGTAATTTTGTGGCATATGTTGATGAAACATAACCTTCAATGGTTAGTGTAAAATAGTTTGTGTACATGGTAATGAGAACCACCTTCCTGGTAAGAATTAGATCTGAATAATTCTACTAGGAAGGTGGTTCTTTTATGATTGTTGCAAAGTCTTTTTCGTATGAGTAGCTTATGATTGAGATTGTATACAAAGCTTTTACTTCTAAATTTGGCCTGGCACTTGTGATTTACTGATATCAGTAGTATGATATATATTTATTTGGAACTTGTTTCTCAAGACTAGTTTTTAGATTTATCGCAATTGAAAAGGATAGAAGACATGAATAATGAAACGGACTTAAGATACCTAAAGCTTTTATCAAAGCAATATCCTACAATCGATGAAGCATGTACAGAAGTTATTAATTTGCAAGCCATACTGAATTTACCCAAAGGAACTGAGCATTTTCTTTCAGATATCCATGGAGAGGATGAAGCATTTAGCCATGTTCTTAGAAATGCTTCGGGAGTAATAAAAAGAAAAATTACTGACTTATATGGAAAGACACTTGAGCAAAAGGACATTAATTCCTTAGCAACGCTCATTTATTATCCTAATAGGAAGCTAGAGCTAATTCACAGAGAAGAAAGAGATTTAAATAATTGGTATCGGATTACCTTATATCGGCTAATCGAGATCTGTAAATATGCCTCTTCCAAGTATACCAGATCAAAGGTGCGAAAAATGCTGCCCAAGGAATTTGCGTATATTATTGAAGAATTACTCCATGAGCAGGCAGGGGCACTGGATAAGGAAGATTATTATAATGAAATTATTAACACGATTATAGACATAGATAAGGCCGATGATTTTATTATAGCAATTTCGAATCTAATACAAAAGTTGGCGATCGACCGGCTGCATATTATCGGCGATATCTATGATAGGGGACCGGCGGCTGAAAAAGTAATGGATATATTGTTGCATTACCACGCAGTTGATGTCCAATGGGGCAATCATGATATTTTATGGATGGGAGCAGCATTAGGACATGGGGCTTGTATCGCAACAGTGATCCGGATTTGTGCACGTTATTCTAATCTATCCACACTAGAAGATGGGTATGGTATTAATTTGCTTCCGTTAGCAACCTTCGCGATGGAGCATTATCCGGCAGAAAGCTGTGATAGTTTCAAACCCAAACCTGCAGGTAATAAGGTTGTGGCAGAAAACGAGATACGGATTATATCACAAATGCATAAAGCAATCGCCATAATGCAATTCAAGCTGGAGGGGTTAGTGATAGAGGCTCATCCGGAATTTCATATGAATAACCGTCTTCTGCTCAATCAAATTGACTATGAGAATAAGACCATAACGATGGAGGGACATACCTACCCGTTGCAAAGTGGTCATTTTCCTACAATTGATCCGAATGATCCCTATAAGCTGATGCCGGAAGAAATAGAAGTCTTAGAAAAGTTGAAGGATTCCTTTCAAAAAAGCGAAAAGCTGCAAACACATATAGACTTCTTAATTAAAAAGGGCGGTATGTATCTAACCTTTAATTCTAATTTATTGTATCATGGATGCATTCCTCTGAATGAGGATGGAAGCTTTGCGAAGTTTCGATTTGAAGAGGATGGACCGGAATACAGTGGAAAGTCTTTATTGGATCGCTTTGATACACTGGTTAGAGAGGGATATTTAAATTCGAATGATATTGAAAAGCAAAAATATGTTTCGGATATTATGTGGTATTTATGGATAGGACCAATATCACCATTGTTTGGAAAAGAAAAGATGACAACCTTTGAAAGGTATTTTATTGAAGATAAAGCAACTCACATCGAAAGTAAAAATCCTTATTATGAGCAGATAAACGATGAAGAAGTATGTCATATGATATTGAATGAATTTGGACTGGACTCCTCAAAATCGCATATCGTGAACGGACATGTTCCCGTAATTATGAAAAAAGGAGAAAGTCCGATTAAAGCGAATGGAAAATTACTTGTGATCGATGGCGGCTTCTCCAGAGCATATCAAAAAAAGACCGGAATAGCGGGATATACCTTGATCAATAATTCCTATGGACTGCAATTGGTTTCTCATAGCCCTTTTGAAAACACGGAGAAGGCAATCCGGGAAGAATTAGATATTGTATCTACAACGATGGTAGTGGAAAATGAAGTAATAAGAAAACATGTTGGAGATACTGATATAGGAACGGAGCTGAAATCCTCCATATGTGATTTAGAGAAGCTAATCGAAGCATACCGTAAAGGAAAAATTAAAGAGAGTGAGAAATAAGGGACTGGTATATATGACTATCGCTACGAGTGGATGGCCTTAGCCCAGTAAGGCTCTGGGATGTTACAAAAGATGACGCCTGTAAAGATATAACACATCATCCTGACCAGGATAGAACAAAGGAGATAGAGATTTGATGATAAAGATACCGGAAATACTAAAAGAGAAGGCAACGATATTAGAGCAATATTATAAAATTAATTATCCCGATTTAGCCCCTTTAGCAAAGCAATGCTTCCTTAATACGATACAAACTACAGTAAAGCAATTGGATGACGGCAATTATTTTGTGATAACAGGTGATATACCTGCTATGTGGCTCCGTGATTCAGCTGCCCAGGTACGTCATTACCTGCGTTATGCAAAATCGGATCTGGAACTTAGTACTATCATTGCAGGAGTGATTAAGCAACAGGTTAAATTTGTAAAGTTGGATCCCTATGCGAATGCTTTTAACGAAAGTGCGAACGGCAAAGGACATCAGGATGATACAGAGCTGCACCCCCATGTGTGGGAACGCAAGTATGAGGTGGATTCGTTATGCGCTCCGTTATATCTCTCCTATGAATATTGGAAAGTAACCGGGAATAATGCAATCTTTGATAATGATTATCTTGAGATGTTAAACACAATAATCAAAGTATTTAAGATTGAACAGAAGCATGAAACCTCCTCGTACTCCTTCCAAAGATATCACTGTGCGAAGACGGATACCCTTGTCAATCAGGGAAAAGGAAGACCTGTAAACGATACAGGAATGACCTGGTCCGGCTTCCGTCCGTCGGATGACTGCTGTAAATTCGGTTATCTTATTCCTGCCAATATGATGGCAGTTGTTGCTTTAAGCTACGGAGAAGAAATCTGCAGAGAAGTATATAAGAATGAAGAATATGCTGAGAAATGCAGAATACTTAAGGAGGAAATAAAAGACGGCATCGAAGATTATGGTATTGTGAAGCATCCGGTTTATGGTGATATCTATGCCTACGAGACCGATGGCTATGGTAATTATAATATGATGGACGATGCCAATTCGCCCAGCTTACTAGCGATGCCCTATCTGCATTATTGTGACTTAAGTGACGTAAGGTATCAAAATACCAGACGGTTTGTGTTATCAGAGGATAATCCGTATTACCATTCAGGAACACATGCCTCAGGAGTAGGAAGCCCTCATACTCCAGAGGGGATGATCTGGCATATTGGTATTACCATGCGTGCACTGACCTCAAACGACAAAGAGGAAATCAAAGATTGCCTTGCAATGCTTGCAAAGACACACGCAGGAACCAACTTTATGCATGAAGCCTTCGACCCGAACGATCCGGCTAATTATACAAGATCCTGGTTCGCTTGGGCGAATTCGTTGTTTGCTGATTTGCTTCTGGTATTATTGGAGAGAGATTTCTTCGCATAAACAGTACTTAACGGCACACGGTTGGTATATATGGCAACGAGATATTTCTAAAGAATAGTAACGAGCAGGAGTAATCACCTAATGAATATAAGAATTTTTGATGACGAAGAACGTCGTAGTATATATCAAGAGCATTTACAAAAGGATTTTCATCAAAGCGAGATTAAGCCATACGCACTGATGGAAAAGCTAGTAAAGGAGCAAAGGTATCTTTGTTATGGTGTATGGGATCAGGAAGAACTGAAGGGTTATGCTTTTTTTGTAAAGGGAAGTGATAGTCGGACTTTGCTGCTGGATTATTTTGCGGTATTGAGTGCTTATCGCTCCCAAGGCCTTGGAGGAAGGTTTATCCAGGCAATACAGGAAAGCGTGATGAAGGATGGACTAACTCTTATTGCCGAAGTTGAGAACCCCGCTTATGCTTCCGATGAGCAGAGCAGAGATCTTATGAACCGAAGAATTCAGTTCTATTTAAGAAATAGTTTCAAGCTAAGTAAGGTATGGAGTCGCGTCTTTACCGATGAATATATGATTATTTATTATAACGCAAAGCCGCATTCGGATGAGCAGGGTCTGGCGATGGAACTGAAACAACTGTATCAGGTGATATTTGGTGAAGAGACCTGCCGTAATCGAATTCACGTCAGGATGACCGAAGAATAAGAATAAACTCTAGTATGCCTTTTAATTGTGGGTGGAGAAATCTATTTTTTACTTGTAAGAGAATAATATTAATATAACAATCGAGTAAGCCTCAAGGGATTCTAAAAACCTTGAGGCTTTTTGACGCAAAAAGCTTAAGAGGTTGATCTTTTTCTTGCTTTAAAGATATCTGCCACGAAGATCTCGTAGCCTATTAAATTATTTGAATTTATTATTCGGTTGAGAATAATTTAATGTAATGTTTGGGTTGCCAAAATTTGTGATAATGCTAAAATGTAATATAATATCATGAATAATATCAGGGGGGAGAATATGCATTTAGGGTCAGTTTATTTAATTGTAAAGGACTTTGATAAAACGCTTCGATTTTATGAACAGCTTTTAGAGATACCTGTAACCCGGCGTAATATGGATCGGTTCGCCCAGTTTATCCTCGATCAGCAGAATATATCCATTATGAATGGCTACTTTGATACGGAGCGTCCGGATAAAGTGCTTCGAAAGGGTGACTATGATAGAGAATTTGATGATAAGAGAAGGATTGCGGATGCAACCAATACCAATAAATTTGTTCTGAACTTATGGACGGAGGACTTAAGGAAGGAGCGTCAGCGAATTATGGCGATAGGCTTTGCTGATAGGGTTACAGCAGTAAAATATATCAATGCAGGACAACCCTATTATTACTTCCAGGTGATGGATCCGGATGGCAATGTAATTGAGATTACAGGCGCATACAGCCCGGATGAAGGGGAGTTGGAGTAAAAAATCATAGTTTTTAACTTAGGGAAGGGACGATTTATGCTGAAGGAATTTGTATCGCTAGTTACCGAGAATAATTTACAGGTGTATGGGATTGTTGTTTTACAAGACGGTAAGAAGCTTGCTGAGCATCATTTTGTCCCTGAGGAGCGAAAAAATCTATACTCTGCTACGAAGTGCATTACTTCTACTGCGGTTGGGATGGCGATTGCAGAGGGTCGCTTTCAATTAGGAGATTCCATTCTTCCTTATTTTGAGCAGGAGCTTTCCGGGTTAGTATCACAGGAGCAGCTGAATAATCTGAATAGAGTTACAATTGAGAGACTCCTCACCATGTCCATAGTGGATTATCCCTTTGAACGATTGACCTGCGACAACTGGTTGAAGCATATATTAGCGATACCGTTACCGAATCTCGATGAGAGGAAATTCCGCTATAACAACTTTACCTCCTATCTTGCAGGAGTTATTGTTGAGAAGACAACAGGAATGACGATGTTGGATTATCTGGAGCCCAGATTGTTTGAGCCGTTGCAGATTTCTGGAGTGACTTGTGCATACAGTCCGGAGGGCTATTATTATGGTTCCACGGGAATGAAGCTGACGGTGGATGAGCTAAGCCGAATTGGTCAGCTATACCTGGGGAAGGGCTATTATAGAGGTAAACAGATTATCCCGCGGGAGTGGACTGAACAGGCTACCAAGAAGCAGATTGAGAATAAGGAAGAGGGTTATGGCTATTATTTCTGGAGGCAGGAGCATAATTCTTATTGCGCCAGAGGAAAATGGGGGCAGATCTGTATGGTTCTGCCGGAGAAGAATGCGGTAATTACGGTTCACTCCAATCTGGAGGATATAAGTCTGGCTGAGAAAATGAGTCAAAGCCTGTGGGATACGATATATCCTCAGCTTTAGGCTAGATAAGGATGACTTAGGAGGACAGACTTAGTAGAACAGACATTGCTCTAAAGCGGAGACTTTCGCTTCGTTACATTACGTATCGGTACATATGGTTCACCAAAGGCATATTAAATATAGAAGGAGTGACAATATGGAGAATAATTTTTGTGAAATAAAATTATTTCAAGTGAGGCCGGATAAGCTGGAGGAATTCGTTACATTTGTTGAAAAAGCGAAAGAAAGACAAGCAAAACGTCCCGGCTGCATTGATATGAAGTACATGAAGCGTTTCTATGTACATGATGAGATTGGATTACTTCCAAGAGAGCTGACTAAGATTGTGAAATGTGTCAAATATTATTCCTACTGGGAATTCGATACGATTGAGAATTATACTGCGGCTAATTTATTGTTCTTTAAAGATTATGAAAAGGAACTGAGGAAGCTGCTGATTGCACCCTTTGATATTAATTGTGGCTATGGCTTGTAGAAAGAGAGAAGGGGAGAGCATATTGTATTAATAGGACCGGACGAAGCTGGTGAATGCAAGAATAGGCAACTAAGTATATCAAGAAGTAAGGAGCTAACATGAGTATGAAGAAGACGGACCAATATATCGATTTACACCTTCATTCCTATTATTCGGATGGAACCATGTCACCGGAGGAAATTGTTCGCGCAGCCGTTGCCAATCAGGTGGGATTGCTGGCAATTACGGACCACAATGTACTGACTGCAGTCAAAGAGCTAGAGGAGCTTAGCAGAGAATATGGAATAGCTTATCTGCCCGGAGTAGAACTGGATTCCATCGACCGGGGCGTAGACATTCACATTCTGGGGTACTGCTTTGATAGTGATAACAAAGAGTTTGCAGGGTTTGTGAAGAAAAACAGAGACATTCTGGATGACATCAGTGTCAGATTAATTAGTGATATGGAGAAGGATTATAAAGATATCTCCCTGGCGGATTTCCGAGCATTCTCTTATGACAAAGGGAAGGGTGGCTGGAAGGCATTACATTATTTTCTGGCGAAGGGGTTAACGAAGAGTCTGCGTGAGGGCTTCTCCATCTATAATCAATATGGAATTACCAACGACAGCGGTGATTATCCTCCGATTAAAGAGGTGTTGAGGCAGATTCATGACGCTGGAGGAAAAGCAATTCTTGCTCATCCGGGAGTATCAATTAGGGAATCGGATTCGGAATTGTTCCGTCTCAGACTCCTGCAACTGGTAGATCAGGGCTTTGACGGGATCGAATGCTATTATCCGACCCATACAAAAGAGATTACGAACCTTTGTCTAGAACTGTGTAGAGAACAGGGTCTGTTAATCACAACCGGATCTGACTGCCACGGAGACTTTGGCTATTCTCAGGTTGGTGAGCTTAAGATAAGAATGAATCAGCTAGTGCTGGGTGATTTGGTTTAATAACCGGGATGACCTTCAGCAATAAGAAATATCCTTATTGATTATATATTTAGGTTCATACAAAATGAAGGAGGTATCCCATGTCTGAGAACCGTATGAAGGATGCGAAAGCAGTAAAAGAGCAATATAGCAATAGTAAGAACCTGAATACCAGAATATCGATCCATGAGAAATATAGTGTGAATCAGTTAGGATTTAGTAATTGGCTATATCAGCAATATGAATTTAACGATAATATGAGAATCCTGGAGCTTGGCTGTGGCACAGGCGATCTATGGAGAAATCGAATTGATCAACTAAATCCTGGAACCTCGTTGATCTTATCCGACTTCTCGGAGGGAATGGTTGAGGTGGTAAGGAATAAGTTCTCCTTAAGTCCCAGGGTGACCTTTGAGAAGATAAATATAGAGGCAATCCCTTATGAAGCGGAGTCCTTTGATATGGTTATCGCGAATATGATGCTATATCATGTGCCGGATCTACAGAAGGGACTTCAGGAGGTAAAACGGGTACTGAAGAGGGGAGGTAGCTTTTATTGTGCTACCTTTGGAGAGAATGGGATACAGGGCTATTTGACCAGAACCTTAGGCGGATATGGTATCAAGATCGATATCAACGGAAGCTTTACTCTACAGAACGGAGCGGATATCTTAAAGAATCATTTTACTGAAGTAAATCGAAAGGATTATATCGATGCTCTTCAGGTGACAGAGACAGAGGATCTGCTAGATTATATCTATTCCATGGCTTCTATCAGTAATCTTGGTAATGTGACAAGAGACGAGCTTTACCGGTGCTTTGAAGCGTGTAAGGACGAGAAGGGGATAATACATATTCCCAAGGAATACGGAATGTTCATAAGCAGGAAATAATTCATCGCAAAGCAATTTTGAATGGGGAGAAAGCTTGATTAGTAGTGTACGATAAATAAGATAGTAACAGATTGAAAAACGGTTATTCTAAGAGGGAGCTATTATAATACAATTAGGGGGTATGGTATGTACATAAATATCAATCGGGTTGAGTTCGTCATCACCGGGCAATGTACCGGGCATTGTAAGCATTGCTCTGTCGACGATAAGCTTAATACGAAGGGGCATATAGAATATGAGAGGCTGAGAGGAATGCTGACAAAGCTTAATGAACGCTACACCATTACTTCTGTCATGTGCTTTGGAGGAGAGCCCCTTCTATATTATAATGATGTGAAAGAAATATTAGGGGAGGCGGCTGACTGTAGAATTGGTAAAAGGCAATTGATTACCAACGGCTTCTTTACCACTAAGCAGGATAAGCTTATGGCAGCAGTGGCGGCGCTGGAAGAGGCACGGGTCAATGATATTCTTTTATCTATAGATGCATTTCATCAGGAGACGATTCCCTTGGAGCCGGTACATGAGTTTGCAAGACTGGTTAAGGAGGGTAACCAGATACCGATTCGCCTTCAACCTGCCTGGGTGGTTAATCAGGATCATGATAATCCTTATAATAGGAGGACGAAACAGCTATTAGCTCAGTTTGAAGATCTGGAACTTACGGTGTCCCGTGGTAATGATATATTTCCTGCAGGTAGGGCGCTGGAGTATCTGTCTGAATATTTTCCTGAACCCAAGCTGGATTTAGCCTATCGTTGTGGTGATGCTCCCTATAGTACAAGATTGGATCAGGTTGATTCCATCAGCATCGAAGCAAACGGCGACGTAACCGTGTGTTGTTTTCGAATTGGAAATGTATATGAGGAGGATATTCTTGCGATTCTGGATCGATATAATCCTTATGATACTCCGATGATGAAGGAATTGCTGGAGGAAGGGGTTAGCGGACTGGTGGATTACGCCATTGATCAGGGCATGGAGCTGGATATTAATAAATTCCATACTCCCTGTGGAGTTTGCAGATACATTGTGGATAACCTACACTAAAAATGAGTTGTATGTGTATAAATTAAGATCCAACATAAAAAATCGGCTGGGTAAAAGACAAAAGCATAACGAACGTTGTTCGATTATGCTTTTTATGATACAATTTATATAACGAAGGAGGTGTACTCAATGAGTGGAGCAGATAACTGCGAGAATTGCAGCCATTTTGTATATGATGAAGAATATGATAACTATGTATGTGCGGTTAATTTGGACGAGGATGACTTGGAACGATTTATGAGCTACTCTACGTTTCATTGTCCACATTTCCAATTCCATGACGAATATAAGATTGTAAGAAAGCAGAATTAGTATGTTAATTATTAATTATGAATATAAACAATCCAAAGAAATTCAAAGGGAGTACTATATACCGTGGAACGAATCATCGTAATGAAAGAGAAATGATCATAAAGAAAGAAGGTACTGTTAGAAACGGTTCTACATAAATAGGAGAAAATATGGAAGTAAAGGTATGTAAAAACTGTAGAAGGCTTTTTAATTATATTTATGGACCAGAGCTGTGTCCGGATTGTGCCGGTATGATGGGGAATGCAATCTCTGAGGAGCCAAAGTCAGAGAAGAAATTCACTATAAAACCGTTGGTCCTCGAGGAAGAGAAAAAGCTGGATCAGGTAAAAGAGTATATATTAAGTCATCCAAGAGCCACTGTTGCCCAGATTGCCGAGGTAAATGAAGTGCCGGTAAATCGCCTTCTCGACTGGGTTAGGGAGGAAAGGTTGGAATTCTCAGATGACTCGGAGCAGGCATGGTTCACCTGTGCAAGGTGTAATACAAAAATCAGGAGTGGAATATATTGCTTCCGATGTAAGCCCAAATAACTAATACGATAAAGCATTATGAGTGGATATCTCTTTTACCCGCAATCCTCATATTGCTTTTTTTGTTATTCCTGCACTTGTTCCTTTCATCATCGGGCGATGAAATGTTATCAGAAGGCTAGTTTTCGACGGGTGGACGTTTGTGAGCAAATAATCCCCTCCGGCAGTGATGTTTTTGTACTGATGGAATATGAGTGATAGTATCAAATTTTTGTATACAAAATTCAAGGTTTGTGTTAATTTATATCATGACGACATAATTTGTAAGGTGTTTTTTGAATAATTCATGCAACTGATCAGGGCAGAATATGAAATCCAGTTTCAGAAAATTAGGATTAGAAAGGGGTGTAAGAATGAGACAATATAGAAGACGCTCAGAAAATATTAAAAGGATATCTCTTCTGATTGGAACTACTATATTTATGCACTTAATACTTACACCGTTAGTATGTACCAAGAATCCGGAGCCTACAACCGGTAAACAACATACTTCCTTCACCTTATCGGATGATGCGTATATTATTAATGAAGTAACTAATTATGAGCTATTGAGTGATGTGAAGATAAAGTCCATCGTAAGCAGAAATCTTAGGGATTTTGTTCGGCTATTCAAAAGAGTACTGGATACCGCGGTACTGCCGATTATCTCTATTGCAATATTATTGATTTATACACTTACCTATTTTGGGGAGATACATAGTAGAAAACCTCTGCTTGCGTTCTCGCTGGGTGGACATGCTCCACCGGTTTCTGAATAGACTAGATTATTAATAACCTTGGAAAGGACAAAAAGAATGAATAAGAATAAACCAGTATTTTTTATTGTATTAATCGTTACAATACTGATGGTATATACAGCGATTAATGGTTTGACAATTCCTATGGGTAATTCACCACAGAAAATCAAGGGTGCACCTGATATGCGTTATGGTATCGATATCCGTGGAGGTGTGGATGCAGCCTTCCAGCCGGAGGGTCTGGATCGTAAGCCTACCGGTGATGAGTTAGAAGCAGCACGTACGATTATTGAGACTCGTCTCGATCAACAGAATATTATGGACCGTGATGTAACAATTGATAAGGATAACGGATATGTTATCGTACGTTTCCCGTGGAAAGCAGATGAAGCTGATTTTGATCCGGAGGCAGCAATTGCAGAGCTTGGGCAGACCGCTCAGCTTACCTTTAAGGATTCAGAAGGCAATGTTCTTCTTACCGGTGAGCATGTTGCTAAGGCAGCTGCTGTTGTTGATCAGAGCATCAATCAATATGTCGTAAGCTTAAGCTTTGACGATGAAGGTACTAAGTTATTTGCTGATGCTACCGGACGTCTGGTAGGTAAGCTGATTAATATCTATATGGATGAGACCTTGATACAATCTGCTACAGTAAATGATCATATCACCGGTGGATCTGCTCAGATTACCGGTATGAATGGATATGCACAGGCGAAGGATATAGCGGATAAGATTAATTCCGGTGCATTACCTTTCTCCATGATTACAAAGAATTATAACACCATCAGCCCAACCTTAGGCTCTGGTGCTCTTAATGTTATGTTGTTGGCCGGAGCAATTGCATTTGCATTAATCTGTGCGTTCCTGATTTTCTATTACAGGCTTCCGGGCTTTGTAGCTTGTATTGCGCTGACAATTCAGGTAACAGGTCAGATTCTGGCACTCTCCGTACCGCAGATGACCTTAACCCTACAGGGTATCGCAGGTATTATCTTATCCATCGGTATGGGTGTTGATGCGAACGTTATTATTTCTGAGAGAATTAGTGAGGAAATCAAATCCGGTAAGAGCGTTGCTTCTGCAATTGCTGCCGGCTATAAGAATGCATTTTCTTCTGTCTTCGACGGAAATATCACAGTGCTTATTGTTGCATTTATTTTAATGGTATTCGGCTCTGGAACCATGTTATCCTTCGCATATTCGTTGTTCACAGGTATTGTATTCAATTTCCTTGCAGGTGTAACAGCTTCCCGTTTGATGACTACCTCCTTAAGCTCCTTTAAATTCTTGCACAAACCTGCACTCTATACCTGCTTATCAAGGAGGGTAACACTATGAAAGAAATGAAAGACAGAAAATACGTGAAAGAAGTGAAAGTAACTCCTGAGATGTATAAAGAGAATAAGATTATACCTTTTTATGCAAAGCGTAAGATTTACTTTACCATTTCTATATCCATTATGCTAATCGGTATCCTGTTCATGTTCATCAATGGGGTACAGCTGGATATCCAGTTCAAGGGTGGAGCATTAATTAAATACACCTATGTTGGCGAGATTGATGCCGATAAGGCAGCAGATGTTGCATCAGAATCGCTGGGTAGACCGGTCACTACTCAGGTTACCGAGGATATTTCCAGTGGTGAGCAGCGTCTAATTCTGAATATCGCCGGTAATTACGGTTTAGATGCAGCAGAAAGAGAAGAATTTGATACGGTACTGACAGAAGCCTTCCCTGATGCACAGTTGAAGCAGTCAGAATCCTCCATGGTTGAACCCTTTTTTGGTCAGCGTTTTCTAAGAAATGGTATTATCTCCATTCTCTTAGCAGGTGCGTTGGTTCTTGTCTATGTATGGATTCGCTTTAAGATGATAGGCGGTCTATCTGCTGGCGCTATGGCGATCGTTGCCTTAATACATGACGTTTTGGTTGTATTCTTCGTCTGTGTTATTTTCAGAATACCGATCGGAGAGTCCTTCGTTGCGGTAGCCTTGAGTATCATCGGATATTCCATTAACGATACGATTGTTATCTATGATCGTATCCGTGAGAATTCAAAGACATACATTGGTTATCCGTTGGAGGCTGTTACTGACCTTTCCATTACTCAGTCCATGATGCGATCCATTAATACGAATGTTGCAGTTATGGTCAGTGTCGGCTTGGTATATTTTATTGCAATGGGAAGTGGTATTAATTCCATCATGAGCTTTGCGCTCCCGATGGCAGTAGGCTCCATTAGCGGATGCTATTCCACTATCTGTATCGCAGGTCCGCTTTGGGTAATGTGGAAGAAGAAAAAGGGCGATGATATTCTCTTTGAAGAGAAGAAGAAACCTGTTTCAAATTATTAATTAGCAATTATAAATTCATATGAATATAATGGGACACCACTCCTGATAATAACTTCATCTATAATAAGAGAAGGATTATCCGAGTGGTGTTCCTTTTGTTGTATGGAAAGTGTGTCGCTGTCTTGACCATGTCGGTAAAAAGCAGTAAAATGGAAAAAACGGGTATCAGGAGGGTAATCTGATGGACGGAAATTTATTAAACGGTGGTATCGAGCAGTTAAATGAAATAAAGGAGTGCTTGCTGGAACGATACGGTTATCAGTCGAAGAATGAGACCTTGCTTCTCGAGGAGGAGATGTTGGAGAAAAGGATAGCCGATCTGGAGCAGACGATGAAGGAGGAGATCCAGAAGACATCGAAAAAGCGCAGGCTTGAGATTGAAGATACCTTTGATCAGCAGGAGGACAAGCTTCAGACCAGAATAAAGCGTATTAAGGAGAAGCGGGAGAGAAGCAAGAATGCTAAAGTTTCTCAGCGGATCGATACAGAGACTTCCTCGCTTCGTCAGGAGAATACTCAGCTAAAACTGGAAGCTAAAACCTTATTCAGACAAAAGCATATACCTTCATTTTGTAATACAAAGCTTTATTATGCATTATACTCTCCGGCTTGCTTTACCGATGTTTTGTTCATTCTTGCCATGATTATAATTACTCTTTTGTTGATACCATGTGGGATATATTTTCTGCTACTGCCTGAAGAAAAAATTCTGTACCTGATTCTTACCTATGTCCTTACTGTATTATTCTTTGGAGGGCTCTATCTTATTCTTGGTAATAGTACGAAGGATAAGTACGTTATGGAGCTGCAGAAGGTGAAGGGGATACGGGGGCAGATCAGAGCGAATAAAAGAAAGATGGCTACAATCAAGAAAAATATTCGCAAGGATCGTGATGAAAGCTCCTATGGGTTGCAGAATTTCGATGCAGAATTAGCAAAGCTGGAGCAGGAGATAGCGGATCTAATTGCTCAGAAAAAAGAGGCACTTGCAGCCTTTGATAACACAACTGTGTTGATTATTGCTTCAGAGATTGAAGCGAATTATAAAAGTCAATTAACCGCGCAGAGGGAAGAGTATGAGAAGGTCAAATCCGATTCAGCAATAGCTGAGGAGAGAATAAAAGCCCTGACTCTTAAGATAGCGAGTGATTATGAACCCTTCCTTGGCAAAGAACGAATGACAATACAACAGGTGGATGCTCTGATTGGTATTATTCAAGCGGGTAATGCGGTTAATATATCAGAAGCAATTGCTTTCTATAAACTTAATTCAGAGAAGGAAGAGAATTCCTCAGTATAATAGACGAAGTTCAGAGGCTGTTGTAAAAAGGGGCCAAAGAAAGGATAACAGCATACCACCCGGTTTGCTTGTTATCCTTTTTGACGGTTGTGCCATATGTTTTGATATAGCCTCATTAAGGGTGCAACTTATGATATTGTAATTCAATCCTTCCTAAGGCTATGAGATGGTGATCGCTTTTAGCTTACAGATGCAGTAATTAATTGCAAGGCAGATCTGGTCGGCCATCATCATAACAACGTTTAGTCGGGTGGTCTGAAGGAGCATGTTGTCAAGCATACCGGAGAAATTCACAATACCGGTAATAAAGATATCGCCAACAGCAGGCAGGTCCTTATCAACCCCGGCTCCGGGCTTTAGTGGGCCTTCTCCCAGAGTGATGTATCCGATATGATCGGATCTTCCCAAAGAAGCATCGATGGCTATGACAAAAGCATCATCATGATTATGATGAATCGTTGTGATAGTATCCCTCAGATTTTTAGCATGAACGGGATCTTCCAGAGTACCATAGACGTAATAGTTATGGTACTTTTTATATTTGGATAATTTGTATCCGATGATCGGGCCCAGACAATCTCCGGTTGCCCGATCCGAGCCAATGCACAGGAAGATAATCGTGCGTTTTAGTAACACCTGCTCCTGGATCAGCTCGGATAATGTACTGCCCAACTCATAAGCGGTGGTTTTCTCTGCAGAATCAAAGTATGATATTTTGTTTTTGGGTTTGAATAAGATATTCATTGTACTACACATGCCTTTCGTTCTTGAATTAGCAATTAAATGTATGTCGGCGAAATAGCGTCTCCGAAAGCTTAGGTAAAGTATTGCCAAAAACTTAAAATATTAGACGTAAAATTTGAACGAACATAGATGATAACAGGCAAAATAGCAATTATTTCGAGTGAAATAGATGGCAGGGAAATGAGAATGGGATCAAATTAGAGGGATTTGGCGCATTTTACATGGAATTCTGAGGATAATTTATGTTTACATAAGAGCTTGATACGACAAAAAGCATGTCCATCCTATGTTATGATTAGTTATATTTTGGGGTGACCAGTACAAAAAGTATCGGATAGGAGTGAGCCATGTGATAGAAACGATATACAGCAATGAGAGCGGAGAAGGTAATCCGGCGAGTAGAGTACAGCCTTCCTTTAAGATGCCAAAGAATGTGAGACAGATAGGAAAAAGTAATTCAACCAAGAAGATCTATGTGGAAGATTATGTAATGACATACATAAAGCAAATGGCCGGAGGGGATTACTCCGCCTGTAAGGTGGCTGTGTTGGTTGGACAATGTATTCGATTGGAGAATTGCCGAAATATATTTATTTCCGGTGCTGTTGAGGTCAGCGATATCGATTTGTCTTCGGAGATCACCTTTTCTAATGATTGTTGGGGCAGAATATATGAGGAGATCAAGAAGTATTTTGTTGAGACTGAAATTGTTGGCTGGTTTATCGGTGGTCCAGGGTATCTTTTGGAGGATAAGGATAAAATCACTAAGGCTCATTTGAATAATTTCGCTGGCCAGGATAAGACCTTGTTTACCTTCGATAATTTGGAGAAGGAGGAAAGCTTTTATAGTTATGAGAATAACCATCTGAACAAGCTGGAAGGATACTACATATATTATGAGAAAAATGAAGAGATGCAGACCTATATGATAGAGCATAAGGAACCTCAGAGTATAGAGTCTAATTATGATGACAGGGTATCCAGAGAGATTCGAACTGTTTTACAAAATAAGAAACCAGTTGAGGAAGAGGGAAAAGGAATTACCAGACTGATGTATGCCGCGGGAACTCTGCTGGCCGTAATAGTGCTAGTAGTCGGTGCAGCTATTCTAAATAATTATGATCAAATGAAGAGTATGCAGGATACTTTAAATTATCTTTCTCAGAATATGGAAGAGGTACAGACTATAGTTGCGGAAGGACGTATGGCGGAGAGAGTGGATTCTGAAACTTCAGTTGTAGAAGGACAAGCCTCAGATATCACCGATGCAAAGCCAGAAGTTTCCTCCGAAGAGATAACAAGCTCTGCGGAGGGAGAGGATTCCCTTGATGTTGAGGTGGTACCCGGTGATGTTAAGCCTCTGGAGAAAGCGGAATCGGAGGACGCGAAACGGGAAGACACCGAGGAAAAGATGGAAGACAAGGAGGAGCAGGAGGATACATCACGTGAGAAGCTTGCCGCCCAGGAGCCTGATGACTCGAAGCAGGTAAAAGCCTCTGAAAAGGAAGAGAATAAAATTAATTATTACATTGTAGTAGAGGGAGATTCTCTCGCAGGTATCAGTTATAAATTGTATAAGACCTATACAAAGGTCGAAAAGATCATGCAATTGAATAATATCACGAATCAAGATTTGATTTATGTGGGACAGAAGCTGATTGTTCCATAATGGAGGCTGCTTTGTAACAGCCACTCAGGGTATATACTTGTGCCGCTTTATGTTTCCTCTTTGATAATTTTTAAAGAGATACATCAGCGGCATTTTTATTCATGATAATAGAAAGGTAGCAAAAGCGTGAGTTCTATTGTTTGAGCGGAAGGCAGTTGTATGCTCTATTACAAAATTCGAACGAGTCCAACAAAAAGCCCCAGGGACTGTCAAAGAGTCTCGTTTTTCAATGTTCTATGTAAAAATAATGCGTGCCAAGTGGTAGCAAATGAGTTATAATCTCTATAAAGAAAAATACAGGGGAGTTAGGTTATGGCTAAAGACAATGGAGAACAATCGGTCAGAGACTATGGCGAACGGAAAAGAAGAATCAGAAGAAGGCGTAATATCGTCATAGTAATAGCGATTTTGGCATTATTAGTCGGAGGCGGCATTTATTTATATAATTTGTATAATAAAAATTATACAGGTTTTAAAGTGCTTAATAAGATGGATAATAAGGTAGAGAATGGCACACAGTATCTACGATATGGGAGCGGTGTCTTAAAATATAGTAAGGATGGAGCCACTGCCATCGATAAAGATGGTAAACTGAAATGGAACGGTTCTTATGAGATGAAACAGCCGATTGCTGATGTCTGCGGTGATTATGTAGTTGTAGCAGATCAGGGTGGAACCTCAATTCAGATCTTTGATGGGAAAGGTATTGCAGGAAACATCTCAACGGTTCATGATATTATTAAGGTGGAAGTTGCACATCAGGGTGTGGTCTATGTTCTGCAGGAGGCAAAGGAAGAAAACTATATCTATCTGTATGATGTGGATGGGACGAAATTGGGTGAGAAGGTTACCAGCATGAGTGAGGATGGATATCCCATCGATATCTCGATATCGGATGATGGTTTAAGGCTGATTACCAGTTACCTTACAGTCAATACCGGCGAGATCACAGGAATCGCAAGCTTTTATAATTTTGGTGAGGTTGGTCAGAACTGGATCGACAACTTAGTTGGAGGATTTAAGTTTGAGGGTGTCGTTGCACCTAGAGTCTTCTTTAACAATAACGATACTGCATGTGTATTCAAGGAAAATGGCTTTATGCTGATTAAATACTCCGAGATGCCTAAGGTGATCAAAGAGATTAGTTTTGAGAATAAGATAGAAAGCATTCTTCATAACGAGAAATATGTAGGAGTGGTTCTGGATCAGGGTGAAGCTGGTTATACTGAACTTATTGTTTATAATTTGAAAGGTGATAAGGTTCTAGATAAAAAGATGGACTTTGACTACAGAGAGATCTACTTGGAAGGGGAAGAGATTATCATGTATGATCATGTATCCTGTATTGTGATGAAGATGAATGGTACCGTGAAATTCAGCCACACCTTTGACAGTAATATCGTAGCGTTGTATCCTATCAATGATTTGGATCAATATTATTATGTAAGTGATAAAGAGATTGCGAAGATTAGCCTTATGGAGTAAATATAGCCTAGGCATTACGGGATTTGATAAAAGGGAGGAATTTATGAATTGGTTATTCGTTGTGGTATTACTCATTCTTTTGGGTAATGCTATTATGGGCATGAAGATTGGGTTTATTAAGACGATATTCTCTTTGGTGTCGTTAATTTTAGCTCTTATTCTGACGATATGGATTAGTCCGATGGTGAAGAATTATATGATGGACAATGAGAAGTTCTACAATGGTATTGCTACTAAGGTTGAGAAGCTGCTTCCTTTCGAAGAGGAAGAGATTATAGAAGAAGACCAGCCGGAAGTAATTGAGGGCTTATCCGTTCCAAAATCAATAAAAGAAGGATTACTTAAGAATAATACGGTTGAGAACTATAAGGAAATGGCCATTACCGGATTTAAGCAATATATCAGCCGATATCTTACCGGAGTCATAATTAATTCCTTATCCTTCATTGTGACCTTTATTGCTATATGGCTTCTGTTATGGGTAATATTCATGGCATTGGATCTGATCAGTAAGCTGCCATTACTAAATCAAGTGAATAAAACAGCCGGACTTCTGGCAGGGTTGCTTCATGGATTATTATTGGTATGGCTGCTCTTTATTCTAATGAATGTCTTTGGCGGTACCGCCTTTGGGCAGACAATGATGAAGCTGGTTGGAGAAAATGAAGTGCTAAGTATAATTTACAATAACAATATATTATTGAAATTTATAACTGGCGCAACAAAGATGTTTTTCTAGTTAATAATAAATACATAAACATAGATACAAAAGGAGATAGAAAGATGAATGAAATGTTGAGTAAAATTCAGAAGATGGGTATAGTACCCGTAATTAAGTTGGACGATGCAAAGGATGCAGTCCCTTTGGCAAAGGCCCTGGTAGAAGGAGGCCTTCCTTGTGCAGAGGTGACCTTCCGTACGGCAGCAGCGGAGGAATCAATCCGTCTTATGAGACAGGCTTATCCTGAAATGCTAATCGGCGCAGGAACCGTACTGACGACAGAGCAGGTGGATAAGGCCGTAGCTGCTGGTGCAACCTTTATTATCAGCCCCGGATTAAATCCGAAGATCGTTCGTTATTGTATAGAGAAGAATATACCGATTACTCCCGGTTGTTCGAATCCTAGTGATATTGAAGCTGCAATCGAATTAGGACTTGATGTTGTGAAGTTTTTCCCTGCGGAAGCAGCAGGAGGACTCGCAATGATTAAGGCGATGGCGGCACCTTATGTTAATATGAAATTCATGCCTACCGGCGGAATTAATGAGAAGAATCTGACCTCTTATCTGGATTTCCCGAAGATTATTGCTTGCGGTGGTAGCTGGATGGTTAGTGATGAACTAATAAAGGCAGGAGACTTTGCTAAGATTACCACGCTTACTAAACAGGCCGTTGCATTGATGCTGGGCTTTGAGATTCGACATGTCGGAATTAATATGCCAAACGAGACAGAAGCTAATTCAGTAGCTGATTTATTTGGAAGTGCTTTTGGTTTTAATAAGAATGATGGAAGCGGCTCTATCTTTATGGGCACCGCAATTGAACTTATGAAGACTCCATACCTTGGCAAGAATGGTCACATAGCTATTATGACGAACTATATAGACCGCGCAATCTTCCATTTGGAGCAAAGGGGCTTTACCTTTAACGAGGAAAGTAAGAAATATAAGAATGACAAGCTGATAGCTGTATATCTGAATGCTGACTTTGGTGGTTTTGCGGTTCATCTGTTACAGAAATAAGATTAATTATGAAAAGTAACTTTTTTGAATAGTAATGAATATACATTGACCGTTTTGTCAAGACTATACTTGGCAAGCGGTCATTTTCTATTCAATACTATAGAAAGCTCTCGGTGCGTTCTTTCTCATCTCTGTTTTCTATCGAAGACATAGTGGTAGAAAATGGTAATAAAAAAGTGTGAAAAAGGTGTTGACATTTGGTGGTTTACGTTGTAGAATTGTCTTCGCCGCTGAAGTACGGCAACCACGAATGAAAGATGAGAAATAAAAAATAAAAAAGTGGTTGACAAACGAAAGCGAATGTGTTAAACTATAAAAGTTGCTGGCGAGACAAGAAACACTAAAGTTTAAGCCGATAACACAGATTGAACCTTGATAATTGAACAGTGAAACAACCCTGAAAATTCTAAAAAACTCGAAGCTTCACATGAGCTTCGAATTGCATCCGAAAGGATGCATTATAGATTTTCATTATGATATATCGTAATGATATGTCAACGAACCGTATCTGGAAACAGATACAACCACAAAAACAGTAAAGATAACAGGAT
>JAEZKA010000103.1 GCA_023436225.1 Bacillota bacterium | reverse complement strand
CCAGCTGAACCATAGGACGAAGATCCGGAGGAATAACCGGAATTACAGATAGGATCATCCATTCCGGCTTATTGCCGGATTCACGAAATGCCTCTACCACTTCAAGACGTTTGATGATTCTCGCACGCTTCTGACCGGTAGAGTCCTTCAGACCCTTCTTTAAATCCTTGCTTTCCTTCTCAAGATCTATCGATTGTAAAAGCTCTTGAATCGCTTCTGCACCCATTCCGAGACGGAAACTGCTGTAACCATACTTCTCTACTGCTTCCTGTCTTTCCTTCTCATTCAGAACCTGCTTATATTGTAAATCCGTATTTCCTTTATCCAGTACGATATAGGAGGCAAAATACAATACCTTTTCCAGAGTTCTCGGAGAAAGGTCCAAAATAAGTCCCATACGGCTTGGTATTCCTTTGAAATACCAAATATGAGAAACCGGTGCTGCCAGCTCAATATGACCCATTCTCTCACGGCGTACACTTGCTTTCGTTACTTCAACACCACAACGATCGCAGACTACGCCCTTATATCTGATTTTCTTATATTTACCACAATGGCATTCCCAGTCCTTGCTAGGTCCAAAGATTCTCTCACAGAACAGACCATCCTTCTCCGGTTTTAAGGTTCTGTAATTGATTGTCTCTGGCTTTCTAACTTCTCCCTTTGACCATTCTCTGATTTTTTCAGGTGAAGCTAAACCAATTTTAATCGCGTCATAGGTTATCTCTTGAAGATTGCTCATTATCTCAGACATCCTTTGGCTCTCCCTTCATTTATACCCGAATGCAGGAATTCAGCGTCCCTGCATTCAGGCTCTATTCGTTTTCTGACATCCAAGTCTATTCTTATATACCGGCTAAAGTTTCGCCACAAGCCTTGCAGCGTTTACTGCCTTCTGCTACGATAGCTCCGCAGTTCGGACACATATTTTCTGCAACCTCTTCTTCCTCTTCGTCCTCATAAATTCCATCGTCAATGATATCCTCTGTCTCATCTTCATAGATATCAAAGATTTCTGAATCGAGGTCTTCGACATTAGCCTGTGTGAAACCGGCATCTTCATAGCCTTCATCATATCTGAAATTATTATCACCTTCAATTAATGGAGTCAAATCAGAATCACCGTAGTCAATGCTTTCTGTCATCTTCACCTCGTTACCGTTCTCATCAAGAACTGTAACATCAAGTGCCAAGGATTGAAGCTCTTTCAACAATACCTTAAAGGATTCAGGAATACCAGGTTCTGAAATATTTTCACCCTTAATAATTGCTTCATAGGTCTTAACACGACCGGTAACATCATCGGACTTAACCGTGAGGATTTCCTGAAGGATATACGCTGCACCGTATGCTTCCAGTGCCCATACCTCCATCTCACCAAATCTCTGTCCACCGAATTGAGCTTTACCACCTAAGGGCTGCTGTGTTACTAAGGAGTAAGGACCTGTGGAACGTGCATGGATCTTATCGTCAACTAAGTGGTGGAGCTTCAGGTAATGCATGAAGCCTACCGTTACAGAGCCATCGAAGTATTCTCCGGTTCTTCCATCACGAAGACGAACTTTACCATCGCGGTTAATCGGTACGCCCTTCCAGTCCTCTCTGTTCTCCGGATGACTTCTCAGATATTCCATAAGCTCCGGATCCAGTGTTTCCTCATATTTCTCTTTAAACTCTTCCCAGGTAGTATTCGCATAATCGTTAGCAATCTCCAGGGTATCCATAATATCATACTCATTAGCACCATCAAATACCGGAGTAGAGATATCAACTCCAAGTACCTTCGCTGCTAAGGATAAGTGAATCTCAAGTACCTGTCCGATGTTCATACGGGACGGAACACCAAGGGGATTCAGAACGATATCAAGGGGTCTACCGTTGGGTAGGAATGGCATATCCTCCGCCGGAAGTACTCGGGATACAACACCCTTATTACCATGGCGACCAGCCATCTTATCGCCAACCTGAATCTTTCTCTTCTGAGCTATATATACACGAACGGTCTGGTTAACACCGGGTGATAAATCATCGCCGTTCTCTCTTGTAAATACCTTCGCATCTACGATAATTCCATATTCACCGTGAGGAACACGAAGGGAAGTATCACGAACCTCTCTCGCTTTCTCACCAAAAATCGCACGAAGTAATCTCTCCTCTGCAGTCAGCTCGGTCTCACCCTTCGGCGTAACCTTACCTACTAAGATATCTCCGGCACGAACCTCAGCACCGATACGAATGATACCTCTTTCATCAAGATCCTTTAAGGCATCATCGCCAACGCCCGGAACATCTCTTGTGATTTCTTCCGGTCCCAGCTTGGTATCTCTGGATTCTGCTTCATATTCCTCGATATGAACAGAGGTATATACATCCTCCTGAACCAAACGCTCACTAAGAAGTACCGCATCCTCGTAATTATAACCTTCCCAGGTCATAAAGCCGATTAACGGATTCTTTCCGAGTGCTAATTCACCCTTTGCTGTAGAAGGACCATCTGCAATTACCTGACCTGCCTCAATTCTCTCACCGCGGAACACAATTGGTCTCTGATTAATACAGGTTCCCTGGTTACTCTTAGAGAATTTAATCATACGGTAAGAGCTCTTTGTGTTATCATCATTTTTAATGATAACCTCTTTCGCTGTAACACGATCCACGATACCGGATTTCTTCGCCACTACACATACACCGGAGTCAATGGCTGCCTTTGCTTCGATACCGGTACCAACAACAGGGGCCTCGGTTAAAAGAAGCGGAACTGCCTGACGCTGCATGTTCGCGCCCATAAGGGCACGGTTCGCATCATCGTTCTCCAAGAAAGGAATTAGCGCAGTAGCCACGGAGAATACCATCTTCGGGGATACGTCCATCAAATCAATTTTATGCTTTTCATATTCGGAGGTCTCTTCCTTATGACGACCGGAGATAC
>JAEZKA010000087.1 GCA_023436225.1 Bacillota bacterium | reverse complement strand
CGTGCGAGAATCATCAAACGTCTTGAAGTGGTAGAGGCATTTCGTGAATCCGGCAATAAGCCGGAATGGATGATCCTATCTGTAATTCCGGTTATTCCTCCGGATCTTCGTCCTATGGTTCAGCTGGATGGTGGTCGTTTTGCTACCTCCGATATGAATGATCTATACCGTAGAATTATCAATCGTAACAACCGTCTGAAGAGACTTCTTGAGCTTGGAGCTCCGGACATTATCGTTCGTAATGAGAAGAGAATGCTTCAGGAAGCGGTGGATGCATTAATCGATAACGGCAGGAGAGGAAGACCGGTAACCGGCCCTGGTAACCGTGCACTCAAGTCCCTGTCCGATATGTTAAAGGGTAAGCAAGGACGTTTCCGTCAGAACTTACTTGGTAAACGTGTTGACTACTCCGGCCGTTCTGTTATCGTAGTTGGACCGGAATTGAAATTATATCAGTGTGGTTTGCCGAAGGAAATGGCGATCGAGCTCTTCAAGCCCTTCGTAATGAAGGAATTGGTGGCAAGAGGAACCGCACACAATATTAAGTCTGCTAAGAAGATGGTAGAAAGACTTCAGACAGAGGTATGGGATGTTCTGGAGGAGGTTATTAAGGAGCATCCGGTTATGCTAAACCGTGCACCTACCCTCCACAGACTTGGTATTCAGGCCTTCGAGCCGGTACTGGTTGAGGGTAAAGCAATTAAGCTTCATCCACTGGTATGTACTGCATATAATGCGGACTTTGACGGTGACCAGATGGCGGTGCATTTGCCTCTTTCCGTAGAAGCGCAAGCAGAATGCCGTTTCTTATTACTGTCACCAAACAACTTATTGAAGCCCTCCGATGGTGCACCTGTAACAGTTCCTTCTCAGGATATGGTCCTTGGTATTTACTATCTGACCATTGAAAGAGAGATGGAGGGTGGTGTTCGTCACTACTTTAAGAGCTTAAATGAAGCGATCTTAGCTTATGAGAATGGAGCAATTTCTCTTCATGAGATGATTAAAATCAGAAGATCCGGCATCAATAATGCAGGTGTAGAGGAGACCAGAACAATTCAATCTACTCTTGGCCGTTTCATCTTTAATGAAATCATCCCTCAGGATCTTGGCTTTGTAGACAGAACTAATGATGAGAATTTCTTAACACTGGAGATTAACTTCTTAGTTGGTAAGAAGCAGCTAAAGCCCATTCTTGAAAAATGTATCAATATTCATGGAGCAACCAAGACAGCAGAAATTCTGGATGCTGTTAAGTCCTTAGGTTATAAATATTCAACACGTGCTGCTATGACCGTATCCATCTCTGATATGGAGGTTCCGGATGAGAAGAAGCAGATTATTGCCGATGCGGAATCTACCATCGAGAATATTGCGAAGGAATACAGACGCGGTAGAATGACCGAGGATGAAAGATATAATACCGTTATCGAGACCTGGAAGAATGCCGATAAGGTTCTTACCGACACACTGTTAAACAGACTCGATAAATTTAATAATATTAAGATGATGTCCGACTCCGGTGCCCGTGGTTCCGATAAGCAGATTAAGCAGCTTGCCGGTATGCGTGGACTTATGGCGGATACCTCCGGTCGTACCATTGAGTTACCGATTAAATCCAACCTTCGTGAAGGTCTTGACGTATTGGAGTACTTCATCTCTGCCCATGGTGCACGTAAAGGTCTTTCCGATACGGCTCTTCGTACGGCGGACTCCGGTTATCTGACCCGTCGACTTGTAGACGTATCCCAGGATCTCATTATCCGTGAGGTCGACTGCTGTGAGGGTCATGAAGCTCCCGGTATGTGGATTAAGGCATTCACCGACGGCAAGGAAGTAATCGAAAGCTTAGAAGAGAGAATTACAGGTAGATATTCCTGTGAGTCGATCTACGACGAAGACGGTAATATGATTGTCAAAGCAAATCATATGATTACACCCAAGCGTGCCGCTAAGGTAATCGCTACCGGTGTTGATAAAGTTAAGATTCGTAATGTACTTTCCTGTAAGTCTCACATTGGTGTATGTGCTAAGTGCTACGGTGCTAACATGGCTACCGGTGAAGCGGTACAGGTTGGTGAAGCAGTTGGTATTATCGCAGCACAGTCAATCGGTGAGCCCGGTACACAGCTTACCATGCGTACCTTCCATACCGGTGGTGTTGCGGGTGATGATATTACACAGGGTCTTCCTCGTGTCGAGGAGCTTTTCGAGGCAAGAAAGCCGAAGGGTCTTGCAATTATCGCAGAATTTGGCGGTGTTGTAACCATCAAGGATACCAAGAAGAAACGAGAAGTAATTATTACGAATAATGAGACAATGGAATCTAAGGCATACTTAATTCCTTATGGCTCTAGAATAAAGGTTCAGGATAATGATGTGCTTGAGGCCGGCGATGAGCTGACCGAGGGTAGTGTTAATCCTCATGATATCTTAAAGATTAAGGGTATTCGTGCTGTTCAGGATTATATGATCCAAGAGGTACAGAGAGTATATCGTCTGCAAGGTGTTGAAATCAATGATAAGCATATCGAGGTTATTGTACGTCAGATGCTTAAGAAGGTCCGTATTGAGACCAATGGTGACACCAACTTCTTACCCGGAACTTTAGTTGATATCTTAGAGTATGAGGATGAGAATGAGAGATTAATCGCTGAGGGCTTAGAGCCGGCAGATGGCAAGCAGGTTATGCTTGGTATCACAAAGGCATCCCTTGCAACAAACTCCTTCTTATCTGCAGCATCCTTCCAGGAGACCACCAAGGTTCTTACGGAAGCAGCAATCAAGGGTAAGGTTGACCCGTTAATTGGTCTGAAGGAAAATGTTATTATCGGTAAGCTAATCCCTGCCGGAACTGGTATGAAGAGATATCGCTCCGTGAAGCTGGATACAGATACAGTAGATGAATATATGCTTTCTGAAGAGCTTGATGGCGAAGGCGATTATCTCGATGAGTACGGCAGCTTTGAGTATTCTGAGGAAGATGGCTATGATGAGTTTACTGAAGATTTCGAGGAAGATGGCTTCTTAGATGCAGAGGATGGTATTGCGGAGGTCGTATACGATGAAGATAAGTACTCCAAAAAAGGAGATGATCTTCAGCGAGAAGATAGCATTCCCGGAGTAGATGACGCTCATGTTAATTATGGAGAGAATTCTCATAATGACGGCGACTGGACAGAGACAGAGTTCAATCTGAAAGGCATTAGTGAGGATGATTACAGCGACGGTCTGTAGGATGAATTAATTCCGTATCATAAGAAATGCAATAGGCTGATTATTGGGCAATCAATAATCAGCCTATTTTTCGTGCGCTCTAATTTGAGTAATAACCTCACATATTCCCGGTTCAGGCATAAGATAATAGCATCAAAGAGTTGGAGAAGATAACTATGAATAGTAATTACAGGAGCAAGGAGCCTATGTATAGAACCTTAGAGGAGGCCCTCAATCTGGTAAAGCAGGCAGTACAAGGTGAAAAAGAGGATGAAGTATTCTATGAGTACTTGATATCAGTAGCTCCTACCGATGAAGAAAAGAATATCATCTCGTCGATTAGAGATGATGAGAGGAAACACTTTAAGATGTTCCGGGAAATATACTATTATTTTACGGGAGTAGAATTGCCAATGAGTACAGTTTCTGACTTTAAGGCACCGGAGAGCTATATCGCTGGGATAAAGAAGGCGCTGTTCGGTGAATTAGCAGCCATGGAGCGTTATCGTAATATACGTGCCGGATTACCCTCTGAATATTATAGGGACATGGTATTTGAGATACTAACGGATGAATTGAAGCATGCGGACAAATATAATTATATTTTGAACCTTAACCTGGAGAATATGGGTCAGGTGGGTATGACACAAACGAATACCACCGTCCGTCCAAGACAGAATCAGCCCGATAGTAATCAGCCAATGGATCAGCAAAACAGGAGCGGTCGGAATGAGATGGATCAGATGGTAACATTGGATGATTTAAAGAGATATATTCAGCCTCTGGTTGAGGAAGCAATGGTAGAGGTGAATGAGGGGAAGGAGCTGGAAGAACTATTTCAGAAGTATATTTTGATTGGAATATTAATCGGTAACGGCTTTACCCCGGATCAAAGTATGGAGCAGGTAAGCAAAGGATGATCACCTCTGCAAATTTTAGCTGAGTTACTATAAACCTCATTCTATCGACATATGCTAAAAATATATTGCATTTCGAAAAAAAGCATTGTATCATGGTATAGACGTTTTGCGCAATATTTAATAGATTGATAGCAATAATATGCATGTATTATTCGCCACGTTTGAGAAAGGATGAGGTTTCGAGCATGGAATATAAGAAGAGATATGAAGAATGGATAGCTAACCCATACTTTGACGAGGCAACTAGAGCAGAGTTGGTTGCATTGAAGGAAAATGATAATGAGATAAAGGAGAGATTTTATAAGGACCTGGAGTTTGGAACCGGAGGCCTTAGGGGTATCCTGGGAGCTGGTGTAAACAGAATGAATCTCTATACGGTAAGAAGAGCGACTCAGGGTCTCGCCAATACCATTAAGAAGCAGGGTGGGGAGGACAAAGGTGTTGCCATTGCTTATGATTCCAGAAGAATGTCTCCGGAATTTGCACTGGACAGTGCATTATGCCTTGCGGCAAATGGAATTCATGCCTATCTGTTCGAGTCGCTTCGTCCTACTCCTGAATTATCCTTTGCACTTCGTACCTTGGGATGCATCGCTGGTATTGTAATTACTGCCAGTCATAACCCTGCAGAGTATAACGGATACAAGGTGTACTGGGAGGATGGTGCTCAGATTACTTATCCCAAGGATGTTGAAATAATTAGTGAGGTCAATGCAATTACGGATTTTGCAGCAGCTAAGACTATGGAGAAGGAAGCTGCTCTAGCAGCGGGATTACTCACATACATTGGCGCAGAAATAGATGATAAATATATTGCAGAGCTTAAGAAACTGGTGGTTAATCCGATTAGCGAAGAAGGAAGAAAGATGAAGATAGTCTATACCCCTCTTCATGGCACCGGAAACCTGCCGGTTCGTAGAATCCTGAAAGAGCTAGGCTTTGATAATGTATATATCGTACCGGAGCAGGAGCTACCTGATTCTGAATTTTCAACAGTTGGATATCCCAATCCTGAGGATCCGAAGGTATTTACTATGGCACAGAAGCTCGCGAAGGAGGTTGGTGCGGACCTGATCTTAGCAACCGACCCGGATGCGGACCGTCTGGGTATCATGGTAAAGGATGAGAAGGGTGAATTTATCCTCTTCAACGGAAATATGACCGGTGCATTAATTGCAGAATATGAGTTCTCCCAGAGGGCGGAGAAGGGAACTCTGCCTAAGAATGCAGCTTTGATAAAAACAATTGTTACAGGTAATATATCAGACCTGATTGCAGAACATTACAATGCCAGACTGATCGAGGTACTGACCGGCTTTAAGTATATCGGGGAGCAGATTAAGCTGTTCGAGGAGACTGGCTGCAATGAGTATGTTTTCGGATATGAAGAGAGCTATGGATGTCTTGTTGGTACCCATTCCAGAGATAAGGATGCTATTGTTGCTGTTATGTGCCTGTGTGAGGCGGCTGCATATTATCGTTCTCAGGGAATCTCACTCTATGACCAGATGAATAAGATTTACGAGAAATATGGCTACTTTAAGGAAGATCTGGTATCAGTGACTCTTAAGGGAATCACGGGTATGGAGAAAATCAAAGAGATTATGGACGGATATCGTAAAAATCCTCCGAAGACAGTAGGAGATTATAAGGTATTAAAGCTTCGTGATTATCAGAAGGATACCATTACGGATATGGCCACCGGTGAGGTAACTCCGACCGGCCTTCCGAAATCCGATGTATTGTACTTTGAGCTGAATGATAATGCCTGGTGTGCAGTGAGGCCTTCCGGAACCGAACCGAAGATTAAATTCTACTTTGGTGTTAAGGGTGCTACGATGGAAGATGCTGACGCGAGACTTGGGAAGCTAATGAACGATAAAGTATTTATGGTTGGCTAATAAATACAGAAAGGCAGTCGCAGATACTATTATGCTTTTACAGCATAGTAGACTGAGGCTGCCTTATTTATATGATAAGCATTATGAAGCATCGGTTAATGATCACTACCACTTATTGATATGGAGCTTATCCCTGATATCAAATTCCTTCTGGGGAATTATTACTGCATCCTTAGCGGGATAACCGATACCTAAGTAACAGGGCATATAATAGTCCTCCGGATATTGGACTACTTCTCTTAGATAATCCAGTTCTTTCTCTGAGGGGATGCGAAGGGACACGCCCAGACCTTCTGCAGTTGCGGCTAACAGGATATTCTCGATACACATCCAGATAGATGCGAAGGGATTCAGAGAACTTAATGTCTCCGGCTCAAGCAAAGAATGGCTTTGCTTGAAGAAGGGGAGTACAATACAGCCAGCATGATAGAGCATGGAGTATTGCTTTGGAATGGCGTCCATATACATTCCAATCTGGCGGTCATCCGTCATGTGCCAATTCTCGACAATCTCTACTACTTCTTCCTTAGAAATATCCTGAAAGATAGTTCCGACGATCAATGCCTTCTCCTGTTTGTCTGAAATTACAACGAATTCCCAATTTCTCAAGTGATCATTGGTCGGTGCCTTGAGCCCGGCTTCCAGAATACGATTTATGATGACTGGATCAACCTCTCGATCATCGAAATCACGTATTGTTCTTCTTTGATTAATAGCAGTGTATAAATCCATTCCTCTCTCCTCCTATGAGATATATTAGTTTCCATGCTCTAATCGAGACAGCAAAACCAGATTGAGTCTTGATGCCATCATTAGATATGGAATAATATACCATATCATAGAAAGAAAAGCAAACAAATGTTTGTTAAATTTATTATTAATAATGCTATAAAGGGTGATTAATAAAAGTTTTAATAAAAGTATTAATTAAAGTATTAATAAAAGTATTAATAAAGTGCTAATAAAAAGGCCTTCCTTATCTATGGCTGCGATAACGCTCATAGATAGGAAGGCCTAATTAACAATATTTAAACCTACACTAATTTCTGACCACAATTAGGGCAGAAGTTCGCAGAACCGGTCTTAGTACCGCAACTCGGGCAGAAATTTGGTTTGTTGCCAGAGGGAGCAGAGGGACCACCTGATTGATTCATGTTCTGCATCATCTGGTTAGCTGCATTCATGCCCATCATCATTCCTGCCATGTCAGAGGCTACACCGCCTCCATGCATCTTGCCGGAAGCCATACCGTTGGTCAGTTCGATTTGTTGATAACGACCTACATCACCTACCATACTATGGGATGCATTCTTATTGATCATCGCCTGAATCTCTTCGGGATAGGTGAAGCTCATGATATGAAAAGCGGTGACACTTAATCCGGTATCAAAAAGCTGCATATCCAGATCGGTACGAATACCATTTGCGATGTCGAAGGAATTGGACTGGAGATTGAACATATCTTTTCCTTCCTTCGTGATCCATTTCATAAGGAGCTGATCCAGGATTGATACGATACGAAGTCTAACATCCTCTACATGATAGCTCTGCTTCACACCTGCAATCTTATCGATTAGTTTTACATAATCAGCCACCTTAAAGGTAAAGGTACCAAAGGCTCTAATCGGCATACCACCGGGAAGCTGCTGAACCGGTATATTGATCGCATTCTGGGTTCCCCATTTTACCTGGAATTCCTTCGTATTCACGAAGAGAACCTCAGCACGTATTCCACTGTTAAATCCGAATTTGAAACCCTTTAAAGTTGAAAGGAAGGGAATAATCTGTGACTCGATATCATAATCGCCTTCATCCTTAAAAATACCCTCTATCTTGCCGTTATATAAAAAGATAGCATCTTGACCAGGACGGATAATTAAACGGCTTCCTTTTTTGATCTCATCATTGCTCCATTTGTAGAAGATCATATCCTCGCGAAACTCTTGCCATTCTACTACATTCGCAAATTGTCTTGAAAAAATGCCCATAATCTTACCTCCATGATATTACCCACCCGTATGTGGCAGGCTGTTTCTTTGCTTTTTAGAAAGCTTTTATTGCTGTACTATTAATGAGTTAAATCCATTATATACTAAAATGGAAGGATTGACTACTAGAAATGACCACCACCGGAGCTGTGGGAACGACCACCACCGGAGGATCCGCCGCGAAAGCCCCCTGCATTGAAGCCGCCACTCGAATTATTATTATTGTTCTGAGGCTTTTTAACTCTGGTAACCTGAGTTCTGACATAATCATCCCTGCGTCCGATGAGTCCGGAATTATTTGACTCGATATAGTTGGAGCTGCCTGCCGTCATTTTTGCACTTGAATTGTAAGCCATGATGGATACAGTAATGAGGCCAATAGTGACAGCTGCGATTAATTGAACCCATACATTCGAAATGATATCAATCAATTCGCTGGAGCCGGAATTCCGGTCGGAAGGCCAGGTCTCATCATAATTAGGAGCATTAGGATCACTGGATTGAGGCGTACCGGCTGTATAATCATGATCGTAGTTTAATTCAGAATCGTCACTCATATAGGCTGCCGAGCTCTTGATGTAAATAGCACAAGCATCAAAGTAATTGCCTGCTGATAAATCCGGTGTTAGCTCTTCGATAATGGTATCAATTCGTTTGGAATGGATGTAGGTCTCTGCTTTACCATAACCCTCCATGAAAACGACTCTTTTATTCATATCAATGAGCAGATATACACGATCTCCAACAGGTAGCTGATCCTCAAACTCTTCGATATAATCCTCTGCATAAACTGCATCCGGATCATTATGGGTCAAAATCATGATATCAATGCCGGCCTCGGTACCATAGTCAATGCACATTTGCTCCAGATCATTGACCTCTGTTGTGGATAAAAGCCCTGCTTCATCATAAATATGTTGATTAATCTCTGAATTCTCGGTCTCAGCAGCATAGACATTCGCTGTAGTAAGAGAGATTAGAGTTGCCATCAGTAGGAGAAGAACTAGCAATGGCGCGGACCTGAATAGGAAGAACTGCTTCATGATAAGGCACCTCCAATCCGTGTTATTAATTGAAATAGAATGAAGCATCCGGTCGATACACCTGTAAACCAGGCGAGGATTTTTGCCTTACTAAGAGGAGGCTTTCCGACAATCTTGCCGGTCTGACCATTCATAGCAAAGATATGATCGGCCTTTTTATAGTCATAGCATACCATCCAGACCGGAAGTAAGGTATAATGGGCTTGTTTCTTACGAATGCTAATATCCTTACGATGATACATGACAGAGGAATAACCGTTTATGGTTGAGCTTATGTAATTATCAACATAGGATCCAACTCTTTGTTTGATACGAGGCAGCATATCCTCGTCGGTAAAATCATATTTCTCTGCAATATAACCGGCCAGATAGGGCATATTAAAATCCTTCAGATTATCATATTGATAGGGCTCCAGCTTATCCATCATACTATCCTCCATCTTACGGGAAGCATCGCAGGGGACACGGGAATAATTAAGGTCAACCTTTCGGTATACATTATAGTATTTGGTCTCGGTATAAATCCAGTTCGCATCAGAATAGGTACGTACTCTAGTACAGGTTGCTTCTGCTTCTCCACGGCCGTTCATGTCATAGAGCCAAAACGGGACGTATAAACCGGTGATATTCTTAATACGATCCGCGGTCATAAAATCACTTGGTGTAAGACGTCCTTTTTTACACCACTTCTTGAAGGCCTCCTGTGCCTGCTCTTTGCTGATGGTAAAGGGTACAACCTTAGCAGGAGCAAGGTTACCGGATAGGCGGTCACTTAATACTACGCCTGCACCACAGAAGCTACAGGTGGTAGCAGAGGTATTTGCTTCGGTGATAAGAACGGCACCACAATTGTTGCAATGGTACTCGTGGGTCTCATCTTCACGGAAGGTAGAATGATTGCTAGGCTCATCTTCGCTGTTCGGATCGGCATAGTCATGATCAAAGGCAGAATTTGCGGCATTGATATCATCCTCATCCGCTTCATAGTGAAAGGTTTCATCCTCATCCTTCTCGGCTTTCTTCTTCATGTTTTCAATGTTATCGGTTCGACCACAGCTGGCGCAGCGCAAGAAGCCGCTCTGGCTGTCAAACGCCATATCGGCTCCGCAGTTAGGACATTTATAATGTATTACAGTAGACATGTCACTCCTCCAGTTATACGTTTTTCTTAATAAAGCTTATGCCAGAATTCGCATAGGCGAAGGCATAATTTATATGCTATAACTAATTATACCTCATTTTTACTTGATAAAATGCCCGCAAATAAAAGCATTCTTTCATTTGCGGACATCTTAATGCTAATTAAGGAAAGGGTGAAAATTTATGAAGTGCTTTTTGTTATTTTCCTAAGCTTGCTTTTAATGCAGCCAACTCGTCATCCACATTGGAGTCTGTTGCATATTTATCCTTGAGATCCTCAATGGTCTGCTCAGCGGAGGAGTTGTTCAATTCTGCCATCGCATTTGCTTTGTCCAGAGCCTTATCTGCCATCTCCTCATATTTCTTGAAGCTAGCGATGGAATCGTTGGCACTTGCTACGGAGGATCCCATCTTATTGATACGCTCCTGAGTTTTCGCTACTGCTAATTTCCCCTTGATCATATCCTTACGAGCTTCCAGCTCGTTAATATCCTCAACCAGTTTGTCATGCATCTCACGCATGTGGGTGGCGTTGGAGTGAGCCAGGTTATAAGCCTCCTCAAGTCCCGGAAGCTTGTTGGCCAGGTTAGCCTTCTGTTCCAGGAACTTTCTGGCATCCGCTTCGTTATTAGCCTCAAGAGCCTTCACAGCATAGGTCTGCATTTTATTGATCTCGTCATTACATTCGTCAAGAACTCTCTTTGCTCTCTGTTCCTCTGCCATGATAGAAGCAGTTTCGGATTTCACCTTGCCAAGATCAGAGTTAAGATTTCTTAAGCATTGATCGATCATCTTCTCTGGATCCTCAGCCTTGTCAAGCAGTGCATTAATGTTACTGGACATAATGTCTCTAAATCTTGTTAAAATTCCCATGATATACTCCTCCATATGTTTTTTTTATTGTTGCCCGTCAATCAGCATTAACCCATCTGATTATAAATTATTGACTAGAGGGATTGCTTTTTAAGGCTTTCGTGTACGGTTTATTAGTTCTTACATGTATAAGTGTATTCCTAAATCATTCCATCGTCAAGTTAGAATATAGTTAGAATAATGAGAGGAAGCTTAATAGAGATAGGGTTACCCGGATCGATTATTATAATCATTAAAATAGAGTGCAATGCTTGACTTACGTTTGATAATTCAGTTGTAATTGTGTATCTCCTAGTTTATAATAATGAAGATATACCATCTTCCCAAAACGGATTATCATTCGATTAGATAGAGCCACGAAGTAATAAGGCTAATAATCCAGGGGAAGAACGATTAGAATAAACTTGGAAAGAGAGATCGTTATGTGGATTGCAAAGGATTGGAAGGACTATGAGGTAATCGATACCTCAAAGGGTGAGAAGCTGGAACGTTGGGGTAATTACATTCTGGTACGTCCTGACCCGCAGGTGATCTGGGATACACCCCGACAGAATAAAGGCTGGAAGAAACCGAATGCTCATTATCATAGAAGTGCCAAAGGTGGAGGAGAGTGGGAGTTCTTCGATCTGCCAAAGCAATGGGATATTACCTATAAGGAATTAACCTTTCATCTACAGCCCTTTAGTTTTAAGCATACAGGTCTGTTCCCGGAGCAGGCCGCTAACTGGGATTGGTTTTCACAGAAGATTAAGAGCGAGAAGGGAAGGCAGATTAAGGTATTGAACCTATTCGCCTATACCGGCGGAGCGACGCTGGCAGCTGCTAAAGCAGGAGCAGCCGTTACTCATGTGGATGCCTCGAAGGGTATGGTTACCTGGGCAAAGGAGAATGCCATTGCATCCGGTCTTGGTGAAGCGCCAATTCGATATATCGTAGATGATTGTGTAAAGTTCGTTGAACGCGAGATACGCCGTAATAGCAAGTACGATGCCATTATCATGGATCCTCCTTCCTATGGAAGAGGTCCGAAGGGTGAGATATGGAAGATAGAGGATAATATCCATCCCTTTGTACAGCTTTGCACTAAGCTGTTGTCGGATGAACCGCTGTTCTTTCTACTGAATTCCTATACAACGGGTCTTCAGGCAGGGGTATTATCCTATATGATTTCCGAAGAGATTGGTAAGAAATATGGCGGCAAGGTTGAAGCGGATGAGATTGGTCTTCCGGTAACGGATAGCGGATTAGTACTTCCCTGTGGCGCATCCGGCCGTTGGGAGAGATAGTCCATATTATGGGCTAGATTTGAATAAGTATAAGATATGGGTATCCAAGCTTACGGGGATAAGACCGTTAAGTGAGGATACCCATTTTTTAAATTAAATCAAGTCCTAAAAAAGTCATCTGGCAGACCGTTCATTATTTTACGATTGTAGATACTCTTTTAACCCAGCAAAACCCACATCATAAGGGTAGTTAGTAACATCAATTGGTTGAAAATATGGTAGTTCCTTCTCTAAATCCCTTAAAGAAAAGCCATCCTTTAAGATTAACCTACGGACGAAGGCGGGCTGTAAAGCCTTCCTGGGACAATTATAGATGCATCGCAGACAGAGGCAGCAGCGATAGGCGAAGACAGGTTTCCCATCTTGAAGCCTTATATTACCGGTGGGACAGGCTTTGGAGCAAAGACCGCAGCCGTTACAGCTAGAGTTGGCCCTGATATTATGTCCATATAGCTTTGAACCTTCCTTCTGCACTTCTGTGAAAATGGAAATGATGCGGTCTATAAGATATGGTTCGGTTCTTCTTACAACACCGGAGAGAATGTCGGTAACTATTGTGTTGACCTTATCCGGAAGTACCTTAAGAAGCATTAGGGAAAGTTCCTTTGGTGTCGGAAGGATACAGTTAGCAGGCATTATCAACATTTGTTCATAGGCGATCCGATAACCTCTCTTCTTCAGATGCTGAATACAATGAAGTCTGGAGGCTGTATTCGGGATCACCTCGCCTCCTCCGGAGACGGAGATCACGACAGCTAACTTCTTATCTACTATAGGCAGCTGATCGATAAAATCGTAAACCGGTCTGGGTGCATTCATGGCATAGACAGGGTAAAGGATAAGAAGTAGGTCATAGTCTTGAGGCTTATATGTATTTCTTGTGAGGATTTCATGGCAATGAACTGATATTCCTTGCTTTGTAAATTCGTTTATAAAAGAGTCAGCAGCTCTTTTTGTACCTCCGGTACCGCTGAAATAAACAATCTCTATCTTCTTGGGTCTTGGATATTTTCTCAATTCACTCAAACTCCCCTCTAGATTAATAATTGAACTAAAGTAACTATACTACTTTTCTGATACATTTTAAATAGAGAATAAAAGAATGTTTTTCGGCGTTTTTCGATGTTTTTTTGATGAGGTGACGATTTATGATTGTAAGCTACGAACTCATATCATCAGCACAGAATATATCTATAAGGAGTGCTTCGATTGAAAATTAAGGATTTTTCAATCGGCACATCTGTGCTGCCTCTAAATTCGTGGTCCTTGGCAGCAGGTAGGATAAGTATGACAGGATGGGACCGATATCTGGAACATAGTCGGCTATAATAGGCAGATTTGAATAAATTTCCTAGAAAAGCTAAGACTTAACAATGTAAATTATAAAAATCATAATTTACATTTAGAAGTTTGTGCCTGCGTCTTCCTCGGCACAAACTTACACAAAGGGTAGGTATTATTAATTTTGTGAGGTTTTTCAATGAAGAAAGCTTTTTTGAAATACAGAGAAATTATTTTATATATTTTCTTTGGCGGTTGTACAACTATCGTAAATGTATTACTTTATTATATCAGCACCAGATGGTTCGGCTTCTCAACCGTCGTTAGTACGTTATTGGCCTGGTGGGTATCGGTCCTCTTTGCTTATATCACGAACCGGATTTTGGTTTTTCGAAGTCATAATAATGAACCAAGGGCGATATTGTTTGAATTTGCTTTCTTTGTAGCCTGTAGACTGCTGACCGGTCTGATGGATATTATCATTATGTATCTGTTTGTCGACCAGCTTGGTTGGCATGATCTTATAATAAAGTTTCTATCAAACCTGATTGTCATTGTGGTGAATTATGTTGCCAGCAGATTGTTGATATTTAGAAAGCATTCTAATAGGAGGAGAGTGAAATCGGAATGAAAGCAAAGCTATGGAAAAATTCATACTTGATCTACAGCATAACCTTTCTCCTGCTTCTACCTATTATATATATGCCCTTTATTATGGAGGGGCGGACCTTTGTATGGAACGTTGATGGTATCAATCAGCATTATCCCATTCTTATCTATTACGGTAAGCTGCTTCGTGGACTTTTCATGGGCAAAGGACTTGCGATGGTGGATTTTAGTATCGGCTTAGGCTTTGATACAATTACCACGCTTCATTATTATGCGCTGGGAGATCCGATTGCTCTTTTAGCTGTCTTTATGACAGAAGAGAATGGACCGCTTATTTATGGTCTTATGATTGTGTTGAGGTTATACCTGATCGGTATCAGCTTTATAGCCTTTGGCAGGTATTGGCGGCTTAAGGGAAATGCAGTGATACTCGGGGCCCTTATGTATGTCTTTTGTGGGTACACCTTCTTCTCGGGAGTCAGACACCCCTATTTTATGAATCCGATGATCTACCTTCCATTCCTGTTGATCGGGCTGGAGGAGGTGCTCCGCAGAAGGAAGCCGCAGCTACTGATTGTTATGACCTTCCTTTGCACGATTAGTAATTTTTATTTCCTATATATATTAACTGCCATGGCAGTTATTTATGTAATACTTCGCTATGCTCTTACTTATTATAAGGAATATAAGAATAAACTGGGAGGCCTCGTCCTTGTCGGCCTGCGAACGGGAGGCTGTTATCTTCTGGGCATGGCTATGGCAGCGGTTATTTTTCTTCCGATTATCTATGCATTTTTACAGAATGGAAGGTTGAATAGTAAACCGGAGTTTCTGATCGGGCTTCTTCATTATGATAAAGCCTATTACTTTTATATACTCCAGGGATTGTTTGCCTCAGGTATCAGTCCAAATTACTGGGTGGATTTGTCCTTTACAGCGGTAACAGGAATTAGTGTTGTGATTGTATTATGCAATACCAAGTATCGCAAGCTGGCCATAACCCTGATATTGACTCTAGTAGCATTGTTTGTACCGGCCTTTGGCTACTTTATGAATGCATTTTCCTATATCTCGAATCGATGGGATTTCCTTTTGGCCTTTGTTGTTGCGGTTGTATTTGCTGCAACCTATGAGAAGCTATTCTGCTTGGCTTCCAGGGAGAGAATATTACTGGGAGTCGGAATTCTGGGCTACGCTGTTCTGACCTTTATAGCACCCTCCGCGTTAGTTGTAAAAATAACATTCTGTATATTGGTATTTACCATTTTTGTAGTATTACTGCTACAGACGAATAGTCTTTCTGGACATAAGAAGCTTCAGGACATTGTGATGTATCTGCTTGTGGTAGGAACGCTTGCCTTTAACGGTTATGCGTTTTATTCGACACAGTTTAACGGATATGCAAAGGAGTTTTTGACCAAAGACCGAATCAACGTGCTGACAGACGGAGGCGAAGCGCGCATCCTATCGGAGCTGCAGGATGGCTGGTACCGTGTCGAAACCTACGGAGATCAGATGCGTAATGAGGCACTGATCCATGATTTTAATGATGTTTCCTCCTATTTCAGCTTGATGGATGGTAATGTTAGCGATTATTACAAGGAATTGGAGTTAGTGAGCCAGCGGACCGCTTACCGAATTGACAATCAGGATAGTCGTACGATACCGGATGCTATGGCCGGTGTTAAATACTTCATTTCCACGGACCGCTATGCGGCGCCTTATGCATATGAGCTCAGGAGAACATTGACCTATGGAACACAAACCTATTATCTGTTGGAGAACCTGTTAGCACTGCCCCTGGGTTATACCTATCAGAGTTATATGACAGAGGAGGACTATCGTAAGCTGGATGTTCTTCAGAGGCAGAATGCTATGCTGTATGCTGCAGTGCTTCAGGAGGGAATAAATTATATTGATCATACTGATCAGAATATGAATATAGGCATAGAGGAATTGGATTACGATATTTATGTGAACGGAGGAATTCAGCTAGAAGGGGATGGCTTTAAGGTAATGAACGAAGGGGCTGGGATGACTTTGGACTTTAAGAGTAATGAAAAGTCAGAGACCTATGTTCGATTTGTCAATCTGGCACTGAACGGGAGAAGAATGATGATGCGGACGTTCAGGGTAAAAGGGGAAAGAGAGATAAGTAAATATGTCAATATTCGTAGTAAATATCACAATTCATATTTCGGTAAGACTAATTTTCTGGTTAATACGGGATACAGCAAGATAGTAAAGCATTGGGTCAGAGTGACCTTCCCGGAGAAGGGGAACTATCGCTGTGATCAGATAGAGGTACTCAGTTTATCTATGGATCACATCAAGGACCAGCTGAATGAGCTACGTAGGGGGTCCTTGCAGAATATAAAGGAAGGCTATAACCGTATTGAGGGAGATGCTAATCTGGCTCATAAGGGCATCATGGTTCTTAGCATACCTTATAGTAAAGGCTGGAGTGCAACAGTCGACGGAGAGAAGGCTGTGCTGCTGAAGGCGAATATTATGTATTCAGCACTTGAGCTGCCGGAAGGAGAGCATCATATCACCTTGACTTATCGTACACCTTATCTGCTGGCAGGCTTTGTTATCTCTATGGTCAGCCTATTCCTCTTCATCGGCATCACAGTGATCTTTCATCGAAGGGAGAAGGCTCATGGCTGAGATAATATCGATTATTGTCCCCTGTTATAACGAACAGGAGGTAATTCCATTATTCTATGATGAAATAACCAAGATTACATCGACACTACCCAAGCTGGAATGGGAATATATTTTTGTCAATGATGGTTCCAAGGACAGTACACTTGATACCATTCGTGATATACGTGGGAGGGATCAGAGAGTTCACTACATCTCCTTTTCGAGAAACTTTGGAAAGGAGGCAGCCATCTATGCCGGGCTTCGCAAGGCAAGCGGAGATTATGTGATATTAATGGATGTCGATCTTCAGGATCCACCGGAACTGATTGAAGAGATGTATCGTGGCGTTGTAGAGGAGAATTATGATTGCGTCGCTACCAGGCGAGTGACAAGAAAAGGTGAGCCGGTTATAAGATCATTCTTTGCACGCTGCTTTTATCGCCTGATTAACTCGATCTCAAAAACAGAGTTTGTAGACGGTGCCAGAGATTATCGACTAATGCGGCGCCAAATGGTAGATTCCATTCTGGAGCTTACAGAATACAACCGATTTACCAAGGGGATTTTCAGCTGGGTGGGCTTTCGAACAAAATGGCTGGAATATGTGAACGTGGAACGTGCGGCAGGAACGACTAAGTGGTCCTTTTGGAAGCTATTCTTATACTCGCTGGATGGGATTATCGCATTTACAACTGCGCCTCTTGCCTTAGCCTCTGTATTTGGTATGATATTCTGCCTGGTTGCTTTGATTTTGATTATAATCATCATAATTAAGACCTTAATTTTCGGAGATCCTACCGCCGGCTGGCCATCCTTGGTGTGCATTATATGCCTGATAGGAGGAGTTCAGCTATTCTGTACAGGAATTCTTGGACAGTATCTGGCCAGAACCTATCTGGAGACGAAGCGACGTCCGGTATATATTGTCAAAGAGGAAGAATAAATTGATCGAAAACACGAATTCGGAATAAAAAGTGAAAATAAACTTGACAGCGCGGGAATCAATGAAGGAAACATTGCAGAAAACTTAAAAAAGTACTTGCAAATGCTAAATTCTTAGTGTATAATATCAAATGTTGTGACATTGATAGCGTTGAAGCGTGAGGTTGCCACCTATTCCAGGTGGGTTTTCCGTGGAGCGAAGGTCAAGTTATGAAACTGGCGACAAGTCACTGTACCATATAGCGTTCTGCCATTGGGGCAGATAACACGTGTGGAGAAACTTCATAAAACACCACAGAGAGACAAATCATAATTGATTTGTCAAAATGTATGAGATATGAAGATACACACGGATAAGTGTACAGTCACCACTTGTCGTACTGAAATTAAGTGCGAAAAGGAGGCGGCTTTTTTTATGGCAAGTCAAGTAATGAGAATTAC
>JAEZKA010000084.1 GCA_023436225.1 Bacillota bacterium | reverse complement strand
TGTAAATGATAAAATAAAAGTGTTCAATTAGTGGAAAATAAAAATGTACAAATAGTACCTTAATTGATATCCTCTTCCTAGGAGGGATAATCAATGGAAGCAGCTTTAGTTACTCAGTTGAACATTTTAAGGTTACAGGAAATGAAACCTAATTTTTCAGAACTAGCACGCTATTATGACATGGACAGGCGTACAGTGAAAAAGTATTATAACGGCTATGAAGGTAAGCCGAAGACAAGAAACAAGGTCAGTATGCTTGACCAACACTATGATACAATCCGCACTAAACTTAAGATTCGCGGAACATCCGTCAAGGCTGTTTATGAATATCTCCTTGACCAGGGATTTGATATCGGTGGTTACTCCAACTTCAATAAATATATTAAAACCAAAGGCCTTAAGCCTCAAAAGACTCCGAAAGGACACCCTAGGTTTGAAACACTGCCCGGAGTACAAGCTCAGGCGGACTGGAAGGAAGATATAACAATGACTTCCAGAAGTGGTATTGCATATACCTTCAACGTATTCAACTATAAGCTTGGCAATTCTAGATACTGCCACTTTACATATAAAACAAACAGAACCAGACAGGATGTCTTTGACTGCTTAATTGCAGCTTTTAAACACGAAGGAGGTATCCCTAAGGAAATACTCTTTGACAACATGACCTCTGTAGTAGATCTAAACGGTAACCACAGATCAATTAATCCGAAGATGAAGGCATTTGCGGATGATTTCGGCTTTAAGATAAGACTATGCAAACCCCGACATTCATATACAAAAGGAAAGGTTGAGGTCTCAAATAAGTTCATAGACTGGTTGCTACCTTACGACCATGAATTTGATACAGAGGAAGACCTGATCAAGATCATTGAAAAGGTCAATCGTAAGGTAAATATGTATATAAATCAGGCTACAAACGTTCCACCGGTACTTCTATTTCAAAAAGAAAAGGAATACCTTCAGCCTCTTCCACGTACAAGCATAGTTGAATCTTATATGAGCACCGACCGCCAAGCCAAAGTTCATAAGGATTCACTGTTCACGTTTCTGGGATGCAGATATTCCGTTCCGCCTAAATACATAGACCAGTGTGTTTCAATAAAACAACTGGACAATGTATTACAAGTGTATTATAACACGGAACTAATCACCGTGCATACCATTAGTGATAAAAAGATTAATTACCATACGGAGCATTATAAACAGCTACTTGCGACATCGTTCAAAGAGAAGGAGGATATCGACAGCGTGGCGGCTGCAAACTTAAGTCACATGGACAGATTTCTCAAATGAGGTGTGACATGACAAACTATGCAAAGCTTTTAAATGGTCTGGATGACCTTGAATTATATCTAATCAAGGAAAATCTGGACACCTATATAAAACTAATCAACAGCGGCGAGAAAAGTGTTGTTGATGCCCTTTATGAGTTGGTAGAGATTGAACTAGCTCAAAAGCGAATAAGGGCAATAAATGGCTGTATAAAGGTAGCCAACTTTCCGTTTTTTAAGACTCTTAATGATTTTGATTTCAGCTTTCAACCTAGTATAAATAAACAGGAATTTCTCGATTTTGCTACCTTAAGATTTATCGAGAGGAAAGAAAATATCCTGCTTGTTGGAACAAGCGGTGTGGGAAAAACACACTTGGCAACCGCTATTGGTATGGAGTGTGCCCAAAACCGTTATTCAACCTACTTTGTATCCTTTCAGTCACTTATGAACCAACTTAAGAAGGCCCTTAATGAAAACCGGTTAGAGTCCAGGATGAAGTTCTTTGCCAGATACAAGGTGTTGATTATAGATGAAATCGGGTATCTTCCAATTGATCCCGATGCTGCTAACCTGTTCTTTCAGCTGATAGCGCGGCGATATGACAAACACTGTACTATCATAACTACGAATTCTCCCTTCTCAAAATGGGGGGAGATATTCGGATCGCCAACCCTCGCAAATGCGATATTGGATAGGTTACTACATCACTCACATGTAATATCAATAAAAGGTCCCTCTTATAGACTTAAGGAAAAACAGTATGTGTTGGAAGGAGCCATGGACGACTGATTAGGCTAAAAACTGTACATTTTTATATTCCACTTTTTGTACAGATTTATATTGACATTTACAATTGGAAATGGATTCGTCCAGATTTTTTTGCTCTGCAAGAAAATATGCAAATGCGATTGCTTTTTGCTCGCCTTCACTAAAAATTGTATTATCTTTGTCTTTAGTGTATTCCATTGGCAAGAAGTCTTTAAGTTGAATATAATATCTTTTTCTTACAACATCAATTTTTATGTTGGTATTCAGCTTACTTAAAAACTCATTAACTGTATCAAGTTGGATTTGATTATAACAGTCATCTATTTGAGGGTTAAGCATATCAAGCTTTTCTATATGCTTAATTATTTGATTTGCTTGTGATTTAAGTTGTTCCATAAAACTTCGGAAAGAGCCAAAAGATAAAGAACAGCGTAAATTCATATCATCCAAGCTTAATGTTTTATCTATACGTTTATCAAGACGCTCTTTGGCTTGAAAGAGAATATCTTTTAAAATAGCTATATTATGTATAACTTGATTAAGTAATATAATGCAATCATTCTCTTCCTCCGTAAAGCCTATGTTTAAATAAGGATTGTCTGCTTTTCTATAAATTTTATCGATAATCTGGTTCAATGTTGCGGTATGTGATGGATTCCAGAACAGTCCTTTTTGTAAGCGGTTTGCGTCTTTTTGTAAAAGTAATTTATCGGAGTTTAGAAGCTGAAGTATTTCGGAAAAAGTAGAAATTTTAACTGTAATGTCAATGCTTTGAATACTTACAGCTAATGTAGCTAAATACTGACAATATTTTTGAACATATTCATCTCTATTTTGATTAATATATTTTCCAAGTTTGTTAAAAAAATCAATGGCATATCTATCTGAAATACTTTGACCACATAAGGGGCATAATGTTTTGTCTTTTTGATTTTTATAACCTGAAACGGCCCATTTTATATCTGTTGTATTAAGGTGTCTCGATAAAAAATCAGCAATGACCTTTGAAGAAATTCGAGGAATCTTTTTGACAGATTTTATGATTGAGGATTTATCAAATGACTGGACATTTGATATTTGTGAATACAAGGCAAAGCACTTTTCCATATTGTCCAATTCTTTAGAATACTTAGAGTGAGCCTTAATTTTATCTTTGATTGCGGACTCTAAAGCAAAAGGATATAGTTCGAAATCTGATATTGATTTAAAACGCTTATGATTTGTTTTTGCAGTGATTTTACTTAGTGTAACATCTTTGAATTTAAATCCAGCAGAAGATAAATGATTAATGTTCACATTCATATCCGATATAAGATTTAATATGGCTAAATTCAGTTGTTCTCTTTGGTTCATTAATTTTACACCGAGTTCTCCCATACCAATGGGAATGGAATTGCCTTGTAATTCTTTACTAACAAATACATGTTCTTTTACATATTGGTTGTTGAATACAAAGATATTTTTAGGGTTATTGTGCCAGCTTAGATTTCTAAATTCAATTGCTCTTCCAGAGTCATCAGTAAAATGGATACTTATTGTTCTATCTGGATCAGACTCAGAACGTTTTAATGTTGCACGGCGTGTTATTAATTCTTCTTTACCCTCATGAGCTAGTGAATAAAAAATATCACTTAATGTTGATTTTCCAGCACCATTGAAACCAAATATAATATTATTTTTCTCGAATACTGTTGAGTTTGTAAATGATTCAAATTTACCGATGTTTGCAATTGAATTTATTTTCTCTATCATTTTGATTTCCCCCTAGTATTTTATATTTCATAATCCCACTGTAATTTCCACTCCACATACTCTTCTTTCGTGATTACCCCATCATGGTAGTCACGTTTTTTTTGCTGCCATTCTTTAAAACATTTTCTATACTCCGTCAATGCAAACATAATTGCAATCGGAGGCTCAATCGCTTCTCCACCAGTGCCAACTGGAATGTTCAAAACAGGTTTATCGATGGATTTATCTGTCTGAAATTCAAATAGAGCAACCTGTAACGGAAACTCTTCTTCAAACCAAAAAAAAGACTCCATTACATCTAATGGATTGTCAAACTCATATGTCTTTAATGCATTGTAATTCACGTTAAAGATTTCAGCCATCTGGTGTAACATTGGTTCCTTAATTGCTTTTCTATTGTCGGATTCATATTGCGAAACCCGTATGTCTGCACTTCCTGGATCAAATCCCAATGCAATTCCGAGCTCTTTTTGCGTCATACCTCGAAAGGTTCGGATAAATCGAATTCTTTTACCGATTGTCATTTGAGACCTCCTATATCTTCTAATGGATATAGTATAACAGAGCAAAAAATAAAAAACAATATAAAACTTAACGAAAATAGTTTAATAAATAAAAATAAGTTAGGTTAACGATAATATATTGACTAACGAAATAATATTAAGTATAATACAACTCACAAACAACACTTAACGAAATATAATTAAGTCTACAGAAGGGAGTATAAGAGGAAAATCAATGATTGAAGAAAAAACGATATCTCTTGGTAACAAACTATAAGATTATGCCGGAAACAGCAGCACATTTAATAAAGATATGTCTGCTATAAAAGTGTGATTATGGAGTATATCATTCCGTATGTGTGATTCAATTGAGGTCATTCGGAATGGTGGTACCAAGATAAATAGAATCGTAAAAAAGTAAGAAAACGAAAGGGGGCATGTGAATGGTGAATAGTACATTTATCGAAGCAAATGAAGTAGCTGAAATCTTAGGTGTAAAGAAACCAACAGCTTATAAGATTATCAGACAACTGAATGAAGAGCTGAAGGATCAGGATTTCTTAACAATAGCAGGGAAAGTCAGTAGACAATATTTTTTGGAACGATTTTATGGCTTAAAAATAGCCAATTGATTATGAATTGAGGAGGACACTGAATGTCAGCATACAAAGACCAGAAGACCGGTAAGTGGTATGTATTTTTCTACTACCGTAATTGGCAAGGTGAGAACAAGGGTAAAACGAAACGAGGCTTCGCAACTAAACGCGAAGCCTTGGAATGGGAAAGGAACTTCAAACTCAAACAAAGCGAAAGCTTAGAAATGACAATGAATGAGTTTTTTAAGCTCTACGAGGAGGATATGAAACCAAAACTGAAACTTAATACCTGGCTTACGAAGCAGCATATAGTTTCAGCTAAAGTTCTGCCGTACTTTGGTGATCGAAAGATGAATGAGATAACAGCTGCGGATATTTTAAAGTGGCAGAATGTGATGATTGAAGCAAAGAGAGAAAATGGTGAGAAGTATAAGTCTGGTTACCTGAAAACGATTCACGATGAACTATCTTGTATATTTAATCATGCAGTCAGATTTTATAATTTAAATGAAAATCCTTCAAAAAGAGCCGGAAATATGGGAAAGGAATCAAAAGTTGAAATGCTTTTCTGGACAAAAGAGGAATATTTGATGTTTGCAGATGCAATTAAAGATAAACCACTCTCCTACTATGCTTTTGAAGTCCTATATTGGTGTGGTATCCGTGTCGGCGAATTGCTTGCACTTACTATGAATGATTTTGATTTAGAGAAAAAGATTTTAACAATTAGCAAATCTTATCAACGGCTGGAAGGTGAAGATGTAATCACCTCACCTAAGACTGCAAAAAGTAATCGTATAATCTCGATGCCGGATTTTCTTGTGGATGAGATTAGAGATTATATGAATATGCTTTATAAAAGCAAACCGACAGATCGCATGTTTCAGATAACTAAACACTTTCTACATCATGAAATGAAACGTGGAAGTAAAATTGCCGGAGTGAAACGAATTACAATTCATGATCTCAGGCATTCACACATCTCACTATTAATTGATGCAGGCTTCAATGCAGTTGATATCGCAAATAGGGTTGGGCATGAAAGTATACGAATCACATATCATTATAGTCATATGTTTCCGAGTAAGCAGATTGCTATGGCTGAGAGATTAAATCTTGAAAGAATTGAAAGTGAGGGAAAATTACTATGAGTCAAAAAAAGCTGGATAAGAAGAATCGTTGGAGAAGCTTAAACGTCGGATTTCGGATGTCTCCGGAAGAGGCAAAGGAATTGGATGATCGTGTAAAATTATGCGGTATGCAGAAACAGAATTATCTAATACAGAGTGCTTTGTATCAACAGATAACAGTAAGGGGACACAAGGCAATGTACGATGAATTTCGTAAGCAATTACAACACATTGAGCAAGAACTGATTCGAATTGAAAAAGTTTCTGATATGGATGAGGAATTACTTACTCCTCTTCGAACGATATTGGAGATTATGGCAGAAGTTAATAAATTGTAGGAGGCGTTATGGAAGAACAGAAAATTGAACTTAAGATGATTAATATGTCAGATGTCATGACTTGTCAGGTGGACTGGTTGTGGTATCCGTTCATCCCATACGGAAAGCTAACGATCATTCAAGGCGATCCAGGGGATGGAAAAAGTACACTGATATTAAATATTGCTGCTCGACTGTCCAACGGTGAAGGATTGGATGAAGAAATGACTCCGATTGAACCAATGAATGTAATTTATCAGACGGCAGAGGATGGACTTGCAGATACCGTAAAACCAAGACTAGAACAAGCAGGTGCCGATTGCAGTCGCATCTCAATTATTGATGAAAGTGAGAAATCCGTTTCAATGGTGGATGAACGACTGGAGGAGGCAATCATAAAACAAAAAGCAAAGCTTCTGATTCTAGATCCGATACAAGCATATTTAGGTAGTGGTACAGATATGAACCGTGCGAATGAAGCCAGAGATATGACTAAGAAGTTGGGAGCATTAGCAGAGAAAACAGGATGTGCCATTGTCCTTATCGGTCATATGAATAAAGCAGGTGGAAATAAAGCTGCATATCGTGGAATGGGTTCCATCGATTTCTTCGCAGTAGCAAGGAGTGTCCTTCTTGTTGGAAGAATTGAGGGACAAGATAACATGAGAGCTGTCATACAGATAAAGAATAATCTTGCTGCATTTGGACATTCCAAAGCATTTGAATTGTGTAACGAGGGATTCCGATGGATAGGCGATTATGAAATCACTGCTGATGAGGTCTTGGGTGGATTTGCTCCTAAGGGTAATAAGCTTGAACAGGCAAAACAGCTATTGCGCGAGTTGTCTAATGAGCATGAGATGTTGCCTAGTGCGGATATTATCGAATTGACAAAGCAAGCCGGGCTATCGAAACGAACGTTAGAAACTGCCAAAAGTGAACTTGGAATTAATGCTAAAAAAGTTAATAACAGTTGGTATTGGAATTTAAGAAATATTAAAATGTAGTACCTTGAGGAAGAATGCAACATTGCAAGGTATCAAGATCTGCGGTCTTGGCGTTGCGATGTTGTCGTTGCCCAAGGGCAAGAATACAAATTACAAGGGTGCAATTAGGGACTATTTGCGATGTTGCGGTCTTGGCATGTGTGGAAGTGAGTATTCTACGATTTACTCACTGATTACAGTATTGCAATAAAGATATAAATATAAACGTACAGGTAAATATAAACCCTCGGAGAGCCCCGGCAGTTTTGGCTTGCCAAAACTGCTAGGGGGTTATCATCTTAGGCAGAGCTAAGATGATAACAGCATTACTCCGGAGGAACAACAGATAAAGGAGGAGAAATCTATGGGGAGCATTTCCTATTCGGCACATATTAGTAATGGTAAAAGTGCAATCACAAGCAAGAGTAAATTACAAGGAGTGGCAATGCATAATCTTCGAAAATACAAATCCGGTGATTACAGTTCAGAGTATATTCTACTATTACAAGGAAGCGAAAATCTATATCAGGATGTCAGAAATATTTATCAAAGAGAGTTTGACGATGCCGTCCGGGAATACAATGAGAAACAAAAGCGAGTAAAAAGGCGAATAGATGATTATTTTGAACATGTTGCAAAACTGGATCAGGACATGGCGGTAGAAATTATTTTCCAGTGTGGCGACAAGAAGTTCTGGGATGACCATGCTGAAAGTAAGGAAAGAATGTACCATGTTTACCGGTATGTGTTATCCAAATTACAAGAGTACTTGCCGAATTATAAGATTGCAAATGCTGTGATCCACTTCGATGAAGCCAGTCCACATATGCATGTGGTAGGTGTTCCGGTATGGAGTGAGACAAAGAAAGGGTTGTCCAAGAAGGTGTCAAAAAGGAATGTTTTTACCCCTACCACTCTCTCGGTTGTATTACAGGATAAGCTTCGAGATGAAGCAAGAGATTGCTTTAGATTCAATATTCATGAGACTATTGGGGATAAAAAAATAGGTAGGAATTACGATTTGTCAGTCATGGAGTACAAGATAGCAAGGGAGACAGAAAACTTACAAAAGATTTCGACAGATAAGAAAGAAACGGAATCAAAGATAACGATGCTAGAATGGCGAAAAGTGCATTTAGAAGATGAGATAAAAGATATAGAAGACGAAATTCAGAAATTCAATCTCTTTCTAGATGCCATTGACCAGATAAAAAGATTTATACTCTCCTATCTTCCATTTGCTCCGTTGATTGAGGAGTTTGCCAATACCGTAGAGCAAAGTAATGACATTGTAGCTGGTAACAGTTTTAGAGGAGTATTTTCTTCATTGGGTGAATTGTTGAATTCTTTTAAGGAAAAGATTCTGGATGGGGTTTGCTGGTTTCCAAGGCTAATGAGGTGGACGACTTCCATGGGTGAAGTATCTCCAGTGTTTAGAGATCTTAAGAATGAAGGATACAATTATCAATTGAGCTCATATGCCAATGTGGTTACAAATGATGAATATTCCATAGAGCGGATTCAACCGGAAATAAAATCAGAGAACCGTATTGGGACATTAGAACAGTTGTTGGAGAATATCGAGGTAGTGGAGAGACAAGCATCACGACTCAAAATTCAAAAACATAAGGAATTTGTAAAATAACAGGCATGGTTGGAGACATATCTATAATTTATCATGGATTGAGATATGTCTCTTCTGTAATTGATTATCAGCTTAATAAAAGACAGAATTAGCTTGTAATAATTCGTCAAAACGAATAGAATATACTAGTAGACAAAGGAGATGTGAAAATGGAAAAATATTTATCTGTTCTAGAGGTAGCTGAAAGATGGCAAATAACCCCTAGAAGAATACAAATATTATGCAATGATAACCGAATAAATGGAGTAATAAAGCAAAGTGGGATATGGTTTATACCTACTAGTGCAAAAAAACCAACAAGAATGAAACCAGGAAAAAAAAATATTGAAAGATCAACTCTTAATGTACTTTCTCTTTTTTCGGGGTGCGGAGGCATGGACTTGGGATTTGAAGGAAACTTCACTGTACTTAACAAGTCGGTAAACAAGGTAATTCACCCTGAATGGAGACTGCAAAAAGTTGATGATCTTTGGACGAAATTGGATAAGACAAGATTTCACACTGTATTTGCCAATGATATTAAGCCCGAGGCAAAAGCCGCATGGACAAATTATTTTGGCAATAAAGGAATAGAAAAATCAGCTTATTATTTGGACAGCATTGTTGATTTGGTAAAAATCCAAAAGGAAAATAAAATAAATATATTTCCGACGAATGTTGATGTTGTTACCGGAGGATTTCCATGTCAAGATTTTTCAGTTTCAGGAAAACGCTTGGGATTTGAATCTGATAAAGGGCATAATGGAAAAAAAATCGGATCAGAAGTTCCGACTACAGAAAATCGTGGTAATCTATACATGTGGATGAGAGAGGTTATATCATTAACGAAACCAAAAGTTTTCATTGCAGAAAATGTAAAAGGATTGACAAATCTTGAAGATGCAAAGCAGATTATTGAAAATGATTTTGCTTCTGTTTGTAATGGGGGATATATTGTAGTTCCAGCAAAGGTTTTGAACGCTGCTGAATATGGTGTACCACAAGGAAGAGAACGAGTGATTTTTTATGGATTTAAAAAATCCGAATTAAGAAAAGATGCTTTAAAAGAATTGACCGCTAAAGACATTTCAGATAGATATAATCCATATCCGGTACCAACACATAGTTTGAGTGATAATGCTATTGGTGATAAAAGAAAACATTATGTAACAGTTTCTGATGCTTTCATAGGACTTGAAGAACCCGAAAACTCTAATGATCTAAGTCAGCAGAAATATTCAAAGGCTAAATTTATGGGAAAACATTGCCAAGGACAGCAGGAAGTGAAATTGGATGGTATTGCACCCACAATTCGTTCAGAACATCATGGAAACATTGAATTTAGAAGACTCAGCAAAGATAATGGTGGTCAATATGAGGATGAGTTGAACATTGGTTTAAAGGAAAGGCGGCTTACAGTCCGAGAGTGTGCTCGAATACAAACATTTCCAGATGACTATGAATTTATAATTCCTCCCCGAGGAGATAGCAAATCGGTATCAGCTTCCGAGGCATATAAAATAATTGGAAATGCTGTCCCGCCACTATTAGCATATCATATAGCAAAACGATTAGAAGAGAATTGGAATTTATATTTTGGAGGAGAAAATGAATAAAGAGAGAATATTAACGTATTATGATCGATTAACAAAGATGGCAGATGATATGCAAAGTCAGATGCAAAAAGAAGTAAATAATGGAGAAGAATTTAAAAAAATTACTGGAACCGATTTTGAAGAAATTGTATATAAAGCATTGCAAGATGCTGGGTTTAATAAAAACGAAATAACTCATAGTCCACAAAAATTTCCGGATTTTGTTTTAATTGATAATGAAAATGGAAAGAAGGTTGGTGTTGAGGTTAAAAAAACAGATTCCGCAAAATGGGAAGTTATAGGTGGCAGTATTTATGAAAGTTTAAAAAATGATATCGAAGAAACCTATGTATTGATGGCTAAGTTTGGAAAGAATAATCCAGAAGTTAGGCTTAGAAAATATGAAGAGTGCATTGCAGATCTAAAAGTTACTCACAGTCCTCGTTTTTATTTGAATTTAGATTTGGAAGAAGGGGAGGATTATCTTTCGAAAAACAATGCAAAAGAATTGCTTAGCTTAAGTGGAAATGAGCTAAATAAGAAGATTAGGGAATTGTTACGTTCTAATAGATCTACATGGTGGAGTGAAGCAGAAACAACACCTTTTACTGATTTATCAAAAGAAGAAAAGAACATTTATCTAAATGATGGAATAGCATTGTTCCCAGAAGTGTTTGGAGGAGATTATTCAAACTTTACACCATGGATGATATATAGTTGCTTAGTATGGTGCGGAAATGTTCGAGATATTTTTTCGGCAGGAGGTAATAAGATGCTGGATGAAAGTAATATTTTTGTTTCAGCAGTTATGGCTAGAGCTTTAGAAAATGCAGATAAAGTTAAAGATAGAATTAATGGAATGTCAGATGATGAGATAAGTAAATTTTGGGGGATGGATCCTTCACATATATCGAATAGAATTAAAACATGGCTTGAACAGGTAAAAAGTCATATTAGATTATCTAATGACGTAATTAAGAATAATAAAGGACTAGATGAACATAGGAAAATCTCAAATGACAAAGTGATTCAAGTTGTAATAGAACGATATTTAAATGAATTAGAAAAAAAGTTGGTCTAGTTATAATATATTGATAGAGCTTGTATGAAAATGTATTGAAGTGCTAGATTTGTTGACAAAATTTAGGTGTTTGGTTAATGTATTTGATATTAAATTGATATTAAAAACTCTTTTAAAAGCATAAAATGCATATAATAGATACAAAAACTTAACGAATATATATTAAGTCTCCCTCCAAAAACACTACATATATTTTTTAAGGTAGGGAGTGGGAATGATCGCGTAAAGCTACAAGCCAACAAGTCATAAATAAAAAGCTTCCTGCAAGAGCTTGCTCTTGTAAGGAAGCTTTTCATTTATGACAAGCGGGCGCCAGCCCGCGTGTTGACAGTTGCGTAGCGGCTGGCAACTAAGGTGGCTTGTAGCTTTATTGTGATATGTGTTCACCAATGACATCAGTTAATCCTAATTCGTTGTGATTGAATTCACATAAAGGACCTTGCAGGTTGACGCCGGAGTAACTACCTTAGTCTCCTTATCCACAGTACTCTTAAGTCTAACATAAATAACATCGGTTACATTTGCCTTAGGTATTATCGTTGGCTTATTGGCTTGAATGGCAGACCATTTCATTATAGCCGCATTATAGGGAGTTGAACTCGATAATTTGCAATACTCAAAGGCTCTTTTTGAAGTATCTGTAATTGTTACAGTTGAACCTTGAATTACTATGGTATCAGGACAAATCGGTTGTACCGGGACCTCCAATAATTTAGCACCGGATATTACCTTCTTGTCCGGTACGTAATTACGAAACTCATAAGCTCCTGCTGTTATAGGTGTAGTATACGCGGTCGAGCTCATTTTTGCTAAGTCATACAAGCTAATGGTCTTAACCTTCTTGTCCGTGGTTACATATCTCCATCCAGCCACCGGATCATAATATTGCGTCTCATTCGCCTTAATCCCACTGATGAGAAGCTTGCTGCCATCAACCTTAACCGACGGTGGAGCTGGTCTCTTCGGTATCTTAACGGTAACGATCTTACCAGCACGTACTCCTGCCACCGCAACTGATCTAAATTGTAGGGTAGCTCCTTTTACCTCATATATCGAGGTCGGAAAAGACCCAGAGGGTGGTGTCTTCCAATTACCGTTGGATCCTTTACGAAATTCAACTGCTGTACCGGTCGTTTTATAATCGATGTAACCAACACCGTTTCTAACAACATAAGCCGCTGTTACCGTATCGGGTTCAGCCATCAAGGTGACTGTTTTAATACCAGTGTCTTTATCGCCTTTAAAATATATATCAATCGCCTTACTAGATAACAACCCAGAGATATCCACCTCTCTGCCCACATCTTCCCAGGTCTTCTTTTTATCAATGCTTATGTAGAATTTAGTACTTCCTGCCGGAGTGTTCGTAATTATCGCTGTCTCATCGATATAATTGACAACTACATCAATCACTGATCCTGACACACTGGTAGCAAGCACCTTGGCTGGTCTAGTGAACGCTAGTAGTACAACCGCTAAAACCATAAAAGCTATCATAAACTTGAGAGGCTCAAAGAAACTTTGTGGCTCCTTACGTATCAATTCATTTCTCATAATTATACCCCTTCCTTCGACTGATACAAACCAGAAAAAGCTATATTATTTCATGTTTCTCTTTGATATTAACCTAATCATCCGATCAGTCCCTAATTAATTTCATTATACATTTATTATCCAGATCGTGCAAGCCTATCAGATTATTCCCCATAAATCTTAAGAAATTATTAAAAACTTTCAATATCTGATTTCATTCATACCAATATGATAATTGTTTCCGTTACGATAATATATCCATCAAAAAAGGCGACATCATGCAAAAAACATCTGAGCTATAAATAAAACCATGTTACCAACAGCCAGATGTTTTAATATTTAGTATCTATTATCGTATCACCCGTTCAATATCCGCCTCAGAAGCAGATGGGAACTTTACTTTAACCCGATCTATGATTTTTCTTTTTGCCTCCTCTTGTGAAAGATGGTAGGAAGAGCGTACATGCTCGGTTCCAAACAGCTTCTCACTGATGATAAAATTAGCAACCGGCCAACCGTATTCTTCATTTTTCTTATTTACTCTACGGCGGAAGCTGTGTACCGATATATAGGTTTGCATCTGAAGAGTAGTCATTACTCCCTCGAAGCCCTTCTCACCTTCTTTGCCGAAACCGGCAAGCTTCTTTATCTCATTGGATGGGAGGAAATCAACCTGTTCCAGAACATCCATAATACGTTTCGCCCGGTAGCTCGCTAATCCATCTTCATACCTGCTGTCAAAATCATAACCGTTCCTTCGGTATGTAGCAAAGATAGGATACCACTCTCTGGATAAGAACCCTGCCTTGTTTGCAAAAAGTTTACCATAGGCAAGTTTACCTTCTTCCGCAATTATCTCTCGCCAAGCCCAAGGGTCCTCGTCAGGAATTCCTCCAAACCAACCCTGTGCTGCAGTCATCTCCTCTACCGAGAAGCCTTCTATTGTATTTCGAAACAAAGGGAGAAAACCAAGCTCATCAATGAATTCGGTTAACTCCGCAGTTGACTTAATCCTACTGCTGTCGTTACGATCAAGCCCTTCCATTATCCACTTACCATCAATCTCAACCATAGTCCTTCTCCCCTTTTCTTCTGCATAACGGTATTCGTTAAGGCTTTCTATTGTAAAGAATTAAGTTCGTCTAAGGTTTTATCATACGCCGGTAGAAATTCTTTCATAAAGATATCGATTTCCTCCAGCTTCATGGCTTCTAGTATACCTCGAAGTGATTTTTCGGCACTTAAGAATTCACTGTTACCGGCTTTTCTCTCTTCCATGCATTTGATTAAAGCTGACAGCTTGTCGGCACCCTTCACCAGCTTCCAAAGAAAATCATCCTCCGTCTCCGGGAAAAACAGTGTCTCATAGCTTTTTCGAATATCCTCTGGCAGCATCATCAGAAGGCGCTCTGCCGCTGCATGTTCAACAGCCTTGAATGCCCCCTGGATACTATCATTAAAGTATTTTATCGGAGTTGGCATGTCACCTGTTATAATTTCGGTTACATCATGATAGATGCCGATTAGTGCTGCTTTCTCCGCATTCACCTGCTTACCCAAACGCTCTTTACCGATGGTTGCCAGGGCATGAGCCAGAATACTAACCTCAAGAGAGTGTTCACAGATATTTTCCGTAATCGAGTTACGCATCAAAGCCCAACGTTCAATATACTTCATCCTGGACATCATGGCATAGAAACTATTTTCCATACTTCACCTCCATTATAACGCTTTGCGTCATCACATAAAATATCTGAAAGAAGTCCGAAATGAAATTCCAAGTGTTAAGAGGTTCTTTCTTAACACTTTTGGATTATCATTTCGGAGTTCTTTCCAAAAGCGAATCGCATTTCAATTCGCTTGGGAAATCGATTTTTCTTTCCGAGTGAAAGTGATTTTCTTTCCGAGTGAAAGTGATTTTCTTTCACTCTTTCCTCCTTAGTAGCCTATTTGCTCTCCAGGTACTTCTTCACATACATACCTGTATAGGAATTCTTATTCTTAATGATTGACTCAGGGGTTCCCTTGGCAATTACGGTTCCGCCCTTATCTCCACCCTCCGGTCCGATATCGATGATGTAATCCGCTGTCTTAATCACATCCAAATTATGCTCGATTACTACAACTGTATTACCCGTATCCGAGAAGCGTTTCAGTATATCAATCAGCTTATGAACATCTGCAAAATGCAAACCGGTAGTAGGCTCGTCCAGAATATAGATTGTCTTGCCGGTACTGCGCTTACTCAACTCAGTAGCTAGCTTGATTCTCTGCGCTTCACCACCGGACAAGGAAGTCGAGGGGTGACCGAGACGCAGATAGGATAAGCCTACGTCATTCAAAGTCTCAATCTTTCTACGAATGGAAGGTACATTCTCGAAGAAATGTACCGCCTCTTCGATGGTCATATTCAATACATCATGAATGTTCTTCCCCTTGTAGTGAACATCCAAGGTCTCTCGGTTATATCTCTTACCGCCACAGACCTCACAGGGTACATAAATATCAGGCAGGAAATTCATCTCAATCTTTATGATACCATCACCACTGCAGGCTTCACATCGACCACCTTTTACATTAAAGCTGAAGCGTCCTTTGCTATAGCCTCTCATCTTCGCATCCTGGGTCGAGGCGAATAAATCTCTGATCTGGTCAAAGACTCCGGTATAGGTCGCCGGATTAGACCTCGGCGTCCTACCGATTGGCGACTGATCAATATCGATTACCTTATCAAGCTGGTCAATACCTATCATCTCTTTATGCTTACCTGGTATGCAACGAGCCCGGTTCAAGTCTCTGGCTAATCTCTTATAGAGAATTTCGGTAACCAGAGAGCTCTTACCGGAGCCGGATACTCCAGTTACACAGGTCATGACCCCCAGAGGGATATCAACATCAATATTCTTAAGATTATTCTCAGTTGCACCACGGATAGTAAGAAATCCGGTCGGCTTTCTTCTCTTCTTCGGTACCGGAATTGTCAAACGTCCGCTTAAGTATGCTCCGGTGATTGATTCCTCCGATTTCATGATATCCTCTGCCGTACCGGCTGCAACAACCTCTCCACCGTGCTCTCCAGCTCCAGGTCCAATATCGACGATATAATCTGCTGCGAACATCGTATCCTCATCATGCTCTACAACAATCAGGGTATTACCCAAGTCCTTTAAATTCTTTAATGTCTTCAGCAGCTTATCATTATCCCTTTGATGAAGCCCTATACTAGGTTCATCCAGGATATAAGCCACCCCTACAAGACCGGAACCAATCTGGGTAGCCAGACGAATTCTTTGGGCTTCCCCACCGGATAGGGTGCCGGTCGCTCTCGCCAAAGTCAGATAATCCAAACCAACATCCATAAGAAAATGAATACGCGCCTTTATCTCCTTAAGAACAATTGCTCCGATTTTCTGCTGCATCGAGGTAAGAGACAGATTTTCCATAAAATGAGCCAGCTGATGAATGGCGTACTCGGTAACATCTGCAATATTCTTATCTCCTACCGTTACAGCCAGAGCCTCCTTCTTCAGACGCTTTCCCTTACACATACTGCAGGGTGTGGTAAGCATAAAGCTCTCATACTCCTGCTTGGCTGATTCGGAACCGGTCTCACGGTAACGACGTTCTACATTACGAATTAATCCTTCAAAAACCACATCATAAACACCGACTCCCCGTTGTCCGCGATAATGTACCTTAACTGACTTACCTTCTGTACCGTAGATAAACATATTGCGTACCTCATCGGTAAGCTTATTGTAAGGAGTAGCAAGATCGAATTGATATTCCTTAGCAAGTGCTTCCATAATACATCGGGTATAGCTTCCCTTATCAGTGACAGATTGCCATCCCGGGGCGGCAATCGCTCCATCTATAATACTCTTAGTAGGATCTCCAATCAAAAGCTCCTCAGCAAATTCCATCTTGATACCGATGCCATGGCATTCTGGACACGCACCGAATGGATTATTAAAGGAAAATATTCTGGGCTCTATCTCATCAATGCTGATACCGCAATCCGGACACGCAAAGTTTTGACTGAAGGTAAGCTGTTCTCCATCAATAATATCAACAGACAATAACCCCTCAGCCAGATTGAGTACATTCTCAATAGAATCAGTTAATCGCTTTTCGATTCCCTCCTTAACTACCAGACGGTCTACGACGATCTCAATATTGTGCTTATTATTCTTCTCCAGTTTAATCTCTTCCGTAAGCTCATATAAATTACCGTCTACTCTGACTCTTACATATCCGCTGCGCTTTGCTTGTTCGAATAGCTTGACATGCTCACCCTTACGACCACGCACAACAGGCGCAAGGAGTTGTATCTTCGTTCCCTGTGGCAGACTTATAATCTCATCTACCATCTGATCCACTGTCTGCTTTCTAATCTCCTTGCCGCATTCAGGACAGTGAGGTATTCCGATTCTGGCATAAAGCAGACGGAAATAATCATATATCTCAGTTACGGTTCCTACCGTTGACCTCGGATTACGATTGGTAGACTTCTGATCAATGGAAATGGCAGGAGGTAATCCTTCAATGCTCTCCACATTTGGCTTCTCCATTTGCCCAAGGAATTGTCTTGCATAGGATGACAGAGATTCCATATATCTTCTCTGCCCCTCTGCATAAATGGTATCAAAGGCTAGTGAGGACTTACCTGATCCGCTTAAACCGGTTAATACGACGAATTGATCTCTAGGTATCTCTAAATCAATATTCTTCAGGTTATTCTCTTTTGCTCCTCTGATTCTTATATAGTTCTTCTTCTCTGACATAATATCACCTGCTTAACGATTCTTTCTCGTATATTAATATAGCTTTATCAGTTTAATTTCTGCAATTACAAATCCAAAAGCTGCTTTTTTAAATCTACCATCTTATCTCTTAACTGAGCCGCTAATTCAAAGTTAAGCTCGGCTGCCGCAGTATGCATCTGTCGGGTCACTGTCTTCACCAGCTCCTCCAATTCCTGACGGGTCATGGACTCCAAATCCTTCTCCATATCCTTAATATTCTTTTCTGCCTTCTTGGAAATGCTGATCAGATCACGAACCTTTTTCACAATCGTAGTCGGCGTAATACCATTTGCTGCATTATAAGCCTGCTGTATCTGCCTTCTTCGGTTGGTCTCCGAAATAGCACGCTTCATGGAATCCGTCTCATGCTCCGCATACATGATAACATGACCTTCTGCATTACGAGCTGCACGTCCAATGGTCTGAATTAGGGAAGTCTCGGAGCGGAGGAACCCCTCCTTGTCTGCATCCAGAATGGCGACCAAACCAACCTCCGGGATATCGAGACCCTCTCGAAGCAAGTTAATGCCAACCAGTACATCAAATACATCCATTCGCATATCCCGTATAATCTCGGAGCGTTCCAGAGTATCAATATCAGAATGCAAATATTTAATTCGAATGCCCACTTCTCGAAGGTATGTGGTAAGATCCTCTGCCATACGCTTTGTTAAGGTGGTTACCAATACCTTATTTTTCTTAGCAACCTCCTTATTAATCTCTCCAAGCAAATCATCAATCTGCCCGGTAACCGGACGTACGGATATCTCCGGATCTAATAGTCCAGTAGGTCGAATTACCTGCTCCGTACGAAGCAGCTCATGCTCTGCCTCATAAACGGAGGGTGTTGCTGACACAAACATAATCTGACTGATCTTACTTTCAAATTCCTCAAAATTAAGAGGACGATTATCCAAGGCGGAAGGAAGGCGGAAGCCATATTCGACTAAGGTTGTCTTACGCGACCGGTCTCCGGCATACATACCCCTTATCTGAGGAAGTGTGATATGAGACTCGTCAATGATAATCATAAAATCCTCAGGAAAATAATCCATCAAAGTATGTGGCGGTGATCCCGGCTCCAATCCGGTCAAATGTCTGGAGTAATTCTCTACCCCCGAGCAAAATCCGGTCTCACGCAGCATCTCAATATCAAAATTCGTACGTTCAGAGATCCTCTGTGCTTCTAGAAGCTTGTCCTCACTCTTGAAATATCGAATTCGCTCCTCCAGCTCTTCCTCAATATTATTAATAGCCTTCTCCAGCTTGTCCTTCTCAACAACATAGTGAGAAGCAGGAAAGATAACAACGTGCTCCAGACTCCCCTTAATCTCGCCGGTAAGAGTGTCAATCTCCAATATCCGATCAATCTCGTCACCAAAAAACTCAATTCTAACCGCAATCTCTGCAGAAGAAGCCGGGAATACCTCCACTACATCCCCACGTACCCGGAAGGTACCTCTCTTAAAATCCATATCATTACGATCGTATTGTATCTCAATCAGCTTCTTGAGAACCTCATCCCTGTCCTTCGTCATACCCGGGCGCAGGGAAATCACCATGTTCTGATAGTCAATTGGACTACCTAAGCCATAGATACAGGATACGCTGGCTACTACGATAACATCGTTACGTTCGGTCAGTGATGCCGTCGCTGAATGTCGTAGCTTATCTATCTCCTCATTGATTGAGGAATCCTTCTCTATATAAGTATCAGTGGAGGGGACATAAGCCTCCGGCTGATAATAATCATAATAACTAACAAAATATTCCACCGCATTGTCCGGAAAGAATTCCTTGAACTCACCATACAGCTGAGCTGCTAAGGTTTTATTGTGAGCAATAATCAGGGTAGGCTTCTGAATCTGCTGGATCACATTCGCCATAGTAAATGTCTTACCTGAGCCTGTTACACCAAGAAGCGTCTGACATTGGTTACCGCTTCGAAATCCCTCAACAAGGGCTTTGATTGCCTCCGGCTGATCACCGGTCGGTGTATATTCCGATGCTAATCTGAACTCCATACTTCACTTACCTCCATACGGGATTAACATATCATGCCCTTCCCTTGAAATTATTCACTCCGGGTGCTATTGGCACACTTAGGTATACAGGCACACACAATAGATACTAGCTCATTTTATCATAGCAAGAATGTAAAATCAATACATTTTCGAATGTTTGTTCTATTTTTCACACAGACTGATGAACGCTTGGGTAAAATGGTCGTCATCTGCATTCGTGCGCTTTTTGGCGTGCCCCTTGATACGCGCTCCATCTCTCCGGCATTTCTTAGCGATATCTCGCTCCATCAGCAACACCTCGATATTACTGTCCGTATATATTTTACCATTCGGATGGATTGCATAGGCACCCTTACCCAAGGCCATGGCCGCCACACCGTAATCCTGAGTTACCACAATATCACCCCTTGTGGTTCTGTTAATTAGTGCGAAATCCACTGCATCCGGAGCCTTACTTACCAGAACAACCTCACTGTACGTTGAATTAAGAATATGACTGGTATCCGTCAGCATCATAACTGGCAGACCATATTCTTTCGCAACTCTCTCAATGATTTCCTTAACAGGACACGCATCCGCATCCACTAGTATTTTCATTCGACTGTCTCCATTTTCCGTTTTATTTTAATCCTACCTGATATATCTCTGTATAAGTCAATCTACCTTCTATCCGTTCCGATTTCATTAAACTAATTTTCTCTACCTTCACTTGTAACGGCCTAATCCCAGCCTCAAAAGCCTTACTATCAAATGCCTGCCCGACTCTAACTTTGCGTCCCAGAGTTAGATGTGGTTTATAATCCCTATCATCGATTTCGTAAAAACCTGCTTCCTTGAGTTTCTTAACCAACTCTTTCTGCAGTCGCCATAAAACGTCATTTTGCTCTACTCCTACCCAGTAAATATCTCCCTCCATCCGTTTAAAGCGACCAAAGCCTTGAAGCCTTAAGGGAAAACCTTCTGCCTTTGATGCTTCTACCGCCGTACGCATCGCATACTTAACCTCCTCAAGTCGCTTCGTCTCACCGATGAAGTTCACGGTAAGATGAAGCTTCTCCAGCTCTGTGAAGTTTCCTCCCATTGCTGATTGCTTCAGCTTCTCTACCGTTTCATATAATGACGTTTTTATCTCCTGGTCAAATAGTATTGCAATAAACAATCTCATAAGCTCTCCTTAATCCCTATGTTTGTTCCAACACATCAGCCAAACTGCCTACCCTTTTGAAGCAGTTTGCGTCTGGTGTGTGCCGCACACTAGGTTGCGCAGGCAGCACAAATTGCTGATTAAAAATTTTTGATTTTTCAATCATCCTTATGTTTTTCTTTTCTCGATTATATCCTAAATACATATTTTTTAAAAGGATATATAGGTACTTATTTCAAGTTTTTAGTAATATATATACATTGTAATATCCCTCTTCTTCCGCTATAATATGAGTAAGGAGATTAAGAATATGAGAAGAAAAGCGAAGCAAATTCTGGTCCGAATCATCAGTATTATGCTTCTTGCCATGCTCTCCATATTAATTAATCAATTCATATCTGAATCTGAGAAGGAAGCCTCTAAAAACACCTTAAAACCAACCGATATTATGGAGGTACACTTTATTGATGTCGGGCAGGGTGATGCCATCCTAGTGGAAGCAGGAAATTCTACGATGCTGATTGATGCAGGCGAGAATAATAAAGGCACCATCGTTAAGGAATATCTGATTAAACAGCAAATTACAAAGCTGGATTATGTTATTGGTACCCATCCCCACAGTGATCATATCGGTGGTTTGGATACCATTCTTGATTCCTTTGAGGTAGAAAAGGTTCTGCTGCCTAATGTCACACATACCACCAAGACCTTTGAAGAGGTACTGGATGCATTGGAGCGGCATAATCTGAGCATCACAGCTCCCGAGGTTGGAAGCCAGCACAATCTTGGTTCGGCCAATTTCACCATTCTGGCACCGACTTTATCAGATTATGATGAGATTAATAATTATAGTATCGCCATTAAGCTTTCTTTCGGCGATACCACCTTTCTATTGGCAGGTGATGCAGAGAAGCTGAGCGAAGATGAAATGATAAAAACTGGGATAGATATCTCAGCTGATGTTCTGAAGCTAAGTCACCATGGTTCTGCTTATAGCAGCAGTAAGAATTTTTTGGAAGCAGTAGACCCTTCCTATTCAATCGTATGTGTGGGTAAGGACAATGAATATGGACATCCTCATGCCAGCACCCTACAAGCACTTATTGACCATGACATTAAGCTATATCGGACAGACGAACAAGGCACTGTAGTATTTACCACCAATGGGCAGACCATTTCCGTAAATACGAAGGATTACACAATTACAGAGCAAGACTTAGAACAACGAAAGTAAGGGAGGTTTCCTTATGAAGAAGTTTATCATCGACCGTTTTGAAGGCAATTATGCGGTATGTGAGATGGAGGACAAATCCTATATCTCAATTCCTAAGTACAAGCTTCCACTGGATTGCAGGGAGGGCGATTGCCTTTTACAGGATGCGGATGATATGTATCAAAAGGATATCGAAGCAAAAACAATAAAAGAGAAAAAATTACGAGATAAAATGAATCGACTATTCGAATAACTTTGACAAGGAGCAAGATAATGCAAGAAATGAGTTCCATGTACCCCGAGAACAAGTCTGAACTTTACATACTTTTGATAGAACAACTGAAAGCACTACTGGAGGGTGAGCCCAATGTAATCCCAAACCTAAGCAATGCCTCTGCACTGCTTAACGGTGCTCTAAAGGATATCAATTGGGTTGGCTTCTATCTGATGAATGGAAATGAACTGCTTTTGGGACCCTTTCAGGGTAAGCCTGCCTGTATCCATATCCCGATTGGCAGGGGAGTATGTGGTAATGCAGTTGCACAAAATAAGACCCAGCTGGTTAAGGATGTTCACGCCTTTCCCGGTCATATTGCCTGTGATAGTGCTTCTAATTCTGAAATTGTTATTCCATTAAGAAACGGAGCTACTATCGTAGGTGTATTAGACATAGACAGCCCCTTACTTGAACGCTTCGATGAAGAGGACAAAGTGGGGCTGGAAGCCTTTGCGGCAGTATTACAGAAGGGCTGTCATTGGTAAGTGCTTACGGTGTCCTTAATCCTTGACATCAGTTCCTCCATGTCAAGCTCTTCGGCATCTATGGTGAAATGTGCATATTTCTCATACAGGGGGCAACGCTCCTCGTATAAGGACTGAAGGGATTGCCCCTCTCGAAATACGACCCCACGCTGTTTGATATTGCCCAGCCGTTTGCTGATGGTACGATAGCTTAGCTGGATATATATAACTGTACCGATACTCCGAAGGTGCTCCATTGCCTTCTCACCATATATTACACTTCCGCCGGTAGCAATTACTGCGTTCTCTGTCTCAATACTGCAGTTAACCTGCTCCTCTATGGCAATTAAGCCCTCCAGGCCATCACGTTCAATAATATCTTTTAATAAGCATTTCTCACTATCTTGTATCAACAAATCAGAATCTATAAAATGATATCCCATTACCTTAGCCAGAATTACGCCAACTGTGCTTTTCCCCGCTCCCGGCATGCCGATCAGAATTATATTATTCATAAAAAACCTTCCTTTATTAGTCTTCTCTGTCTAAGATCTCTATTACTCTTCTCTTCTCAGAGGCTTGTTCCAAATAGTATAATACAAGCTTAAATAATAATCCAGTATAAAATTAATAGTATCGAACCTGCAGGTTCTTATACGTCTGCATTGGATCAATATAACTTATCTATCCGTACAAACAACCTAGGTAACACATAATAATTGAAGGGATGTATCCAAGTAACAGATCTTCTTGTCTTACTACAGACATAAGTCCTTGTTACCTGTAACATCCCTTGTCTAATACTTAATCATAAGTGCCTACATAGCTAACCCTTGTAATTGGCTTTGAAGCAGTTGTTATCCTCTACTATTGGTATAACTAAGATAATACAGCAAGGAATCGGTCAAAGGCTGCCTGCCCCTCCGGCGTTCTCTTATATACTCCTGCGTGCTCCAGAACCTTACAGAACACCTTCCCGATCTCCTCCTTCAAAATATTATCGATATTTTCCTCGTTGATCTCTGAATGTCCCGGTAAAAATTCCTTTACCCAGTTCGCATGCTTTTCTATCTTTTCGTTTGACCGGATGTTCCTACCCGTAAGAATAAACTCCTTAAGCAGGCTCATCTCCTCCTTCAGTCTGGCCGGAAGGATTGCAAGTCCCATTACCTCAATGAGTCCGATGTTCTCCCTCTTAATATGATGCAGCTCCTCATGAGGATGATACAATCCCAAAGGATGCTCCTCTGTCGTCAGATTATTCCGGAGCACCAGATCCATCTCATAAAACTCACCACGTTTACGCGCAATCGGCGTAATTGTATTGTGTGGCTCGTATTCTGTATATGCATAGATCATAGCTTCTTCATCGGTGTATCCGCGCCATTTCCTAAGTATATGATCCGACAATTCTACCAAGCGATCATCCTTCTTGCTTCGAAGACGAATTACTGACATCGGCCAGTGGACCACTCCCGCCTCTATCTCTTCAAATTCCTTTATGGAAAAGGTTCTTTCAATGGGAGCCTTCGCCATAGCGAACTCGTAATTACCTCCCTGGAAGTGATCATGGCTCAAAATAGAGCCTCCTACGATCGGAAGGTCTGCATTGGAGCCAACAAAATAATGAGGAAACTGCTTTACAAAATCTAAAAGCTTACGGAAGGCCGACCGGTCTATCTGCATTGGTGTATGTTCCATGTTGAATATAATACAATGCTCGTTATAGTATACATAGGGTGAATATTGAAAGCCCCAATCCTGATCATTAATGGTGATCGGTATTACTCTGTGGTTCTGTCTCGCCGGATGGTCTACTCTTCCGGCATAACCCACATTTTCCGCACACAGCAGGCACTTCGGATAACCGCTGTGCTTCGCATTCTTAGCTGCTGCAATTGCCTTAGGATCCTTCTCCGGCTTTGACAGGTTGATGGTGATATCCAAATTGCCGTATTGCGACTGGGTATTCCATTTGATATCCTTTACAATACGGTATCTGCGGATATAGTCGCTATCCTGACTGAAACGATAATAATAGTCCGTTGCCTTCCTGGGTGATTCCAGGTATAGCTCCCCGAAATGCTTTGTAACTACACTGGGAGGAGGCGTTAATAATCCCATGATCTTCGTATCAAATAAATCACGGTATACAATCCCGTTCTCCTTCATAACACCCTTCTCATAGGCATAATCCAGCATATTGTTCAATATCGATTCCAGATCAAGCTGTTCCTGATTAACCTCACATTCCGGATAATCCTCCAGATCAAACAATTCCAGCAGGCGATTCACCGCATAGACTCTATCTTCTTTTTCTATCAGTCCGGCTCTTTCTGCGTAAAGAACCAGCTTTGCAATTTGCTCATAAATCATATGTAATCCCTTTCATTCAAACAAAGGCCTACCCCATAAAAAGTTTGTGCCAAGTGTGTCTTTTACACTTTGATTTCCTTGGCACAAACTTGGAAGTGTGAGAACTGTTTTTCAATTTATTATTTATAACCCATAGGGTGATTCTTATGCCAGTTCCAGGCAGAGGAGATAATCTCCTCGAGATCCGCATGCTGCGGCTTCCATCCAAGAATCGTCCTTGCCTTTTCGCTGGAGGCGATCAGCTTTGCAGGATCACCGGCACGTCTGGGAACCGTCTCGGCCTTAATAGGATGACCGGTTACCTTTCTTGCTGCTTCGATAACCTCCTTCACAGTAAAGCCTACCCCGTTGCCCAGGTTGAAGATATTACTCTCCTTACCTTGCATCAGATACTCCACTGCCAGGATATGAGCCTGAGCCAGATCCGTCACATGGATATAATCCCTTACACAAGTACCATCCTTGGTGTCATAATCCTCTCCAAAGATACTGATGGATGACCGTTGTCCGTTGGCCACTTGTAGAATGAGTGGAATTAGATGGGATTCCGGATCATGTGCCTCACCGATGGTTCCGCTCTTATGAGCCCCACAAGCATTAAAATAACGAAGGGAGACATAGCTAAGCTCATGAGCAACCGAGGTCCAGTGGAACATCTTCTCCATAGAAAGCTTTGTTTCACCATAAGTATTGGTCGGCATCGTACGATCTGTCTCCAGAATTGGAACTCTCTCGGGTTCACCATAGGTCGCCGCCGTAGAGGAAAATACGATCTTGTCAATCTTATGTGCTACCATGGATTCTAAAAGAACCTTGGTTCCACATAAATTATTATCATAGTATTTTAGAGGATTCACCATGCTCTCACCCACCAATGAATTCGCCGCAAAGTGGATTACAGCATCAATCTTCTCCTTCTCAAAAACGCTGTCGATGAACTCGCGATTACGAATATCTCCCTGGTAGAAGCGCGCCTTCGGATGTACGGCACGAATATATCCTGTCTCAAGATTATCCACGATGACAACCTCATCGCCACGGTCAATCAATTCATAAGCAGTATGGGAGCCAATGTAGCCTGCACCGCCAAGTACCAAAATCGTCATAGTAAAACCTCCTTTTCAATTTGAACAAGTCAATCTCTTATAATATTATAGGACCATCGCCCACTTCAACTACATAAAATGCTGCCAGGTAACCGATTTTCTCACTATATTCCTTACCTACATTCTTTATAAATGCTTCCACTGCAGCTTCCTTTACGATACTTACTGCACAGCCGCCAAAACCTGCCCCGGTCATTCTTGCGCCGATGACACCCTCTTGTTTTAATGCAGCATCCACGATGGTATCAAGCTCTAGGCCGGTAACCTCATAATCATCCCTGAGAGAATCATGGGATGCAATCATCAGCTGTCCAAAGAGTGTCAGGTCATTCTTCTTTAAAGCCTCCACCGCCTTGATGGTCCTCTGATTCTCATAAACCGCATGCTTTGCACGCTTTCTCTGAATCGGATCCTTAATATCCTCTTTATATTCCTCGTACTGCTCTTCTGTCAGCTCGCCAAGTGCTGTTACCGGAAGTACCTTCTGCAGATCACGAAGAGCAGCCTCGCACTCGCTTCTTCTCTCATTATACTTAGAATCTCCAAGACCACGTTTCTTATTGGTATTCATGATAACTATCTTGGCATCACCAAGCTCCAGGGGGGCATATTCGTAAGACAGGTCTGCCGTATCAAGGAAAATAGCATGGTTCTTTTTACCCATCGCCACCGCAAATTGATCCATGATTCCGCAGTTAACACCGTTAAAATTATTTTCAGAGTATTGGCTGATTAGCGCAAGCTCGGTATTTGTTATTTCTAATTGGAATAAATTCTTTAAGATAAAGCCAGTCAATACTTCCAAGGAAGCGGAGGAGGATAAACCGGAGGCATTCGGGATATTACCAAAATATAATACATCCATACCACCGACAATCGGATAGCCCTTCTTCTGCAAAGCCCAGATGACACCTTTGGGATAATTTGCCCAATTATCTTCCAACTTCATTTCCAGATTGTGAATGGAGCTCTCAATGATACCAAGATCCTTGAAATTCAGAGAGCAGAACCGTAATCTGTCATCGCTTCTCTTTCTTGCCACTGCGTAGGTACCGATGGTTAGCGCACAGGGAAACACATGCCCTCCGTTATAATCGGTATGTTCACCGATCAGATTCACTCTGCCTGGTGCAAAATATACCTGATATTCACCTTCCTTACCAAAAACCTCTTCAAACTTCTGAAGCAATTCTTTTTTCATCTCTACACTCCTTTTATATGTTTTTTAGCTATCATTTCACCATATATCATGATTACTATTTCATCTAATGGTTCATAAAAAGCTTTCATTACGAATTCTCCGTCTATTGCAGTCTCAGGAGCCGATCAATAGCATTAAAGCGCATTTATTATAGTATTTCTGTTTTATAACATGATTTTTGTTCGTTTGATTATATAATACACCTCTCTACGATGTTTGTAAAGAGGTTTCCTATTAACTATTATTGATTCGAGTGGCTCCCTAATGATTATTTGAAAACAATTTTCATGACAATATTTTGTGAGTAATCGCCAAAGCCCTCCCCGAACAGATTCATTCCGCCTGAGTGTGTTGCATCCTCTTTTATTCCAATTCGAACAGCGATATAATCCTTACTGGTAAGACAGAAATATGCTAGTCCTTCATCCATGGTTTTCTCTTCCTCTAAATAGCAGCCTTGTTCTGTGATACTCCAGGTTTTTAGGATACCATATTGGGTATTCTTATCCGGCCACCAATCAGGATTTAGCTTGCCCCTTCTACCACCGTAATCACTCTGACAGTTCCAGGTTCCCACCTCCATACCATTCACCCATAGGGTAATATCGGAAGGGAAATTTAGATTAAACTCATGATCCTCTGAGCATAGCTCCATAGAAAGCTCTATGCGCTGAACTTCCTTCCCTATGATCGAATTCGTCGGGAAACGATATTCCAAGTACCCACGTCCAATCCAAATCAGCTGTGCTTCACTGCGCTCCGGAAGATAGAAACACCTGGGATCATCCTCCGTACCAATGGGACCCTTAATGCTTGCAATACCGCAGGTAGGTTCAATCTGATAATCAACATAGCTACCGATCGGCATCTTGATGATCTCTTCCTCCTGCTCTAGGTTCTTTGTTGTATTCATCTCCACATAGATATGGTCAAGTACAATATGGCAGAGCTTCATCGATCCTCGAATGCCTGGCTGTAATGAGGTCTTAATCATGCCAGCCTCCTCCAGTACCTTAACATGAGCCGCCGAGGAAGATGCCGGAATATCTAGAAGCTCTGCAATCTCATTCACATTCAAATCCCTATGACGGAGCTGTCTTAGTATCTCAATCCGGGTCTCAGAGGATAACGCCTTTGAGATGGATGCTAGATTCTCTATATCATCCAAGTTCATTTTTATTGTCTGTATCATGGTAAATTTCCTCAAATTCTAATAAAATATAGGATAAAGTCAAAGACGAGATAATCAGATGGGATCAACCTTCCGTACACTCGATATCCTGATCCGAAATCATCTGGATACCACGATGCTCGACCGCAGTGGAGAACACAATCTGAGTACTAGTCTTACCAAACTTTTGTACCTCACCGATAAAAGCATCCAAGTCCATTGTGCTTTGAAAACCCACTTTGATTAACATCGAGAAATTCCCCGTAACACAATTACATTCCATAACATTGGGACACGCCTTGATAAAAGGATAGAACTCTGGTTTCTGGCTAGGTGCAACCTCCAGATTGATAAATGCAGTAATATGATGACCAAGCTTCAACCAATCAATATCGGTGTGATAGCCTTTAATAATTCCCTGTTTTTCTAAGCGTGCAATTCTTGCCGCTACGGCAGGCGAAGATAAAAATACCTTCTCAGCTAATTGCTTTAACGGCACCCTAGCATTCTCCTGCAGCATAATTAACAATTGCTTATCAATATGATCCACACTATCCCTCCCTTCTGCCGCAAACCCACTAATTTAGGTGGCAGCACAAATTACCCCTAACGCAAATGTATAATAATACCTAATTCTAACCCCACGTACTACGAAATGCAAGAAAAGATTTAATCATGAAAAACCAGAGAAAGAAAATGCCGGTTGGACCAACAAATTCTTTCTCTGGTTTCCTAAAATAATAAAATATAGTTGTCCGTATTTATCTAATCCTCAGCTGCTTCTACATCCTGTTTAATCAATACCTCAAAGCCGCTACTAAAGCGCATAGATCCATCACTCATAACCCATAAAGCTTCCGTACCCTCAAGGTCTTCAATCAGTTTGAGACCTTTTTCATACGGCAGATTAAAGATAGCAGTGGATAATGCATCTGCCAGGCCTGAATTCTCAGTCACTATGGATACTGCCGTAAATTTCTCTGCCGGCATCAAGGTAGATGGATCAATAATATGATGGTACTCAACTCCGTCTACCGTATAATATCTCTCATAATCTCCACTAGAGACCAAAGATAAGTTCTTTAAATTAAGGATATAAAGATACTTATCTTCACTTTCCTTCTCGGGGTTTTGAATACCTACATTCCATGAAGACTCCACTCCGACATCGGTTCCTTCGTTCATCTTCGCCAATATACTATAGCCCTTGCTACCGATAGCACGAACATTACCTCCTACACTTAGAAGTCCATTCGTATAACCCTTTTCCAATGCCCGCTGTGCTACCTGTTCCGTAGCATAACCCTTTGCAATTGCTCCGACGTCCAAACTCATCTCAGGATCCTCCAGATATACTGTGGATGCTGCTTCGTCAATAATCATCTTACTGATATCCGTATGCTCCGCCTTCTCCTTAAGAACCTCCATGGGAGGAAGCTTGGCATTTACCGGGTCATCCGTTCCTGCCTCACGGTAATCATGCCAGACCTCGAGAACTGCACCAAAAGCCACATTCACTGTACCCTCCGACAATTCATAAGCTTCTCTGGCAAACAGGAGCATATCGATAATTTTACGATCCACCTCTATCGGTGCAATTCCAGCATTATCGTTAATCGTCTTAATATTATTTACATCTTCATAATCGTGATATTTATCATAAAGTTCATGATACGCCTTTAGGTCATCATAAACAGATTGTGCGAATTCAGAAAAGGTCTCTTTGTCATCAGAATAGCCTACTATGGTTGTTACTGTATCAAAAAGCTCCAAAAACTGTGCCTGGTATCTAGTCAGCTCGGACTCCTTCTTACAGGCTGTCATATTTAAGATAATCACTGTTATCATTAATAAAACTATAAATTTACGTTTCAAGGTCTCACCTCATATCATTCTACTGGTCTAACAACTCTGTAACCTTTTAATCAACAACATTTTTTATATATAATTATTTCATTAAGACTACTCTTCCTATGATATATCTATTAGTTAGAAAAAATCAAGAGTGTTTACAAAGCTTATCCGTCTTTATCTAAAAAAATACGTTTAGCGAATCTTCTATTGTCATGAATAAATAAGGCTGCCGCGAAACATTACTGTTCAATGTTTTGCAACAGCCTTATTACACCTCAACCTATTCCCGATTTAGGAATTATCCGTTGAATGTTAGTTACACTTTAATATTATTACTTAGCTGCGCTAGCTGCTGCCTTTTCGATATCAGCAACGAAAGCATTAACATGAACAGTTACAGATGCAGCTAAATCAGCATCTGCAGGCTTGCCTTCTGTTAAAGCAATACCCTTAACTTCATCAACAGTCTTGCCTACAACATAAGTTGCAAATGCGTTAGCCTGCTCATACCACTCTTTGCCGATAGCGGAAGCCTTCTTCATACCGTAAGCATCTTTTAATTCCTGCTTGGTCTGAGGAGCTACTGCTAAATCTGTAGTGATAACACCAGCAGTTGTAAAGTTAACGTTACCCTGGGAAGCATCGATCACACAGCTGGAGATCTTGCCGTCTGCATTGAAGGTAGATGCGATATAGTAAGAATAAGCCTGAGCTAAGCCATCGCCTTCAGCGCTAGCATCTTTGGACTTTGCCATATCGGTAGAAATACCAAGGCCTAACTGATCGCCTTCTACTGCGCCTAATTCCTGAGCATTAGCAACAGCCTTCTCAAGGGTAGCTATATAATCAGTAATATGTACGGTTACGGAAGCAGCTAAATCAGCATCGGTAGGAACGCCTTCTTCGTTTACAGCGATACCTTTTACTTCATCAACAGTCTTGCCGATAACATAAGCAGCAAATGCATCTGCCTGCTCATTCCACTCTTTACCGATACTGGAAGCCGTAGCCATACCGTATTCAGCGCCAAGTTCTTGTTTAGACTTGAAAGTAGTTGCAATATCAGTTACAAGCTTACCTTCTTTAGAGAAGTTCATCTTAGTTTGAGCTGTATCAAGCTTGCAATCTAAGATTTTACCATCTGCACTAACTAAAACAGCTACAACAACGGAATCAACCTGAGCTAAGCCGTCTTTTTCGCCTGCATTTGCACTCTTAGCAAGAGATGTAGTAACAGCAAGACCAGTCTTAGCAGCTGCTGTTGTTGCTACAGGTGCTTCTGTTGCTGCAGGTGCCTCTGTTGCTGCAGGTGCTTCTGTTGCTGCAGGTGCTGCTGTGGGCTCTGTTGCTGCGGGTTCTGTCTTTGAACCACATGCAACAAACAATGACATTACCATTACTAATGTAAGTAACATCGCCATAATTTTCTTCATAGATCTTTCCTCCATATTGGGTTATATTGTTTTGTGTAACATTTATATTAATTCCATTGGTAATGGAATAAATATCGTATTACTATGCCACAAAGGCACTAATAAAGATAACCAGGGAATTAACACCCATAATAAGGATGTAATTCTTGATTGCCATCAGGAAGGTTGTTGCTTTCTCCTGTTTTCGAAAGAATGTATTAATATTCTTCTGAACCGGAATAAATGTAACTAGTGATAGCAGGCAAACAGGAGATAGAATACCGACAATCACCATGACGATTGTTGCCAGATATGTGGCATAATAGAGAGCAGCAAAAAGATAAAGTGCTTTTTTCCCTATGTAATAAGGCAAGGTATGTCGCTTTACTGCTATATCTTTTTCCAGATCACAGATGTTATTCGCCAGCATAATGTTGGCTGTTGTACAAAACGGAGCTATAGAAAATAGCAAAAGTGATAATAAAGGAATTACTTGAAATTCTAGGGATATTGTCTCAAAATTAACACTCAAGTTCAAAAAAGTACCAGCAGGAAGATTAATATATAGGATAATAAACGGTATCAGTAAACCGTAAAAGGCTCCTGAAAACACTTCTCCAAGGGGTTGTCTGGAGATCGGTACCGGTCCGTAGGTATAAAACACACCACAAAGGAAGCATAGACCGCCAACCAGAAATATAACAATATCTGTCTGAAATGCGAGTAATAATCCCAATGTTGCACTGACTATAAACAACACATAGATAATAATGAGTGCTGTTTTTCTTTCAAACTGTAGTTTCTGATGATTATTTTTCGTATCAATATAATTATTAATTGCAGTAGTCGTTAAATCAAACAGAAACATTGAGGCGAAGAATAATAATGTAAGATCCCATTTTATAGGCTGCCCCATATATACCAACAGAGCAATCGTAATCAGAAACGCAAAGGTACTGGTGATTTTTGTCATTATTTCTACATAGTCTAAAAATCGCTTTATCATAGCGTTCTCCCTTGATTCCATTTTGGGTGTCTGTTTCCTGCTTCCTACATGCCCATTGTTACTAGGACATGTAAGATTCAAGAAACAGTATCACTTTATATTTAATAAAGAGTATTTGTAATAGGTTATACTTCTCAGGATATACGGGATGCTTTCTTTAGTACACCAATCAACTGCTCCTTTTTATGTAAGGGCATAGAAAGCTCCTCTAAAATCCTCATGGATTTGTTGTAAAACTTATCAATCATTATTCTGGTGAACTTAAGTCCACCTGCCTTTACGACTGCTGCATTGATATCCTCTCTGGTGATTGCTTGGGCTAATGCTTTCTCTTTAAAATCACCGAGCTGGGAAAGGGCATGGATTAGAGGAAGAGTAATTACACCCTGCTCATAATCCGATTGTACCGGTTTATTGGCACCCTCTACTGTTTCTTCAAAATCAATACAGTCATCGGATAGCTGAAATATCATACCGACATAAAACCCAAGCTGACGATATCTTTTCGCCTGCTCCTCAGTGCAATTAGAAAAGATTGCTCCTGCTAAGAAAGAGGCTTCAAAGAGTGCTGCCGTCTTGCCGGATATTATTTTAAGATAACGGAAAATGGATAGGTTAATGTTACCATTGTTAACATGCTGGTTTAATTCACCTAAGCATACCCTTCCGACATAATCAGGCAAAGCCATATCCAGATAATCCTTCTTATTCTCTATGGAAGCTGCCATACGAAGAGCCACACTCAACAGATAATCTCCACAGATAACCGCCGTTTTCTTACCATACTTCTTCTGCAGGGTTACATCTCCCCTGCGAAGCTCAGCATTATCAATAATATCATCATGAACAAGTGTTGCCAGATGCAAGATCTCAATTGCTGCTGCAATCTTCACTGCATTCCTATGGATCATTCCGTTCTCATCCTCAGCACATATAAGCACGGAGATAGCACGAATGAATTTTCCTTTAGAGGTCATTAGATGCTTCGTATATTCCCTAATAATCAATGGTGATGTAGAAAGTGTTCGATCCATTTCCTGCTTCACCAGCTCCAGGGCTTCCTCTGAGCGGATTAGTTCGATATTAACTTCTTGTTTTATCTTGTTAGTCATTATAAATATACCACTTTCTGACGAATGGTAGTTTTTTCCACAGCTTCTTCAGCCCGGGCATAGCGTAGTAATCAAGTCCTAAGGTTCTACCTGCTCCTATTAGAACAGCAATTCCGGCGAAAACCATCCAGAAGGTTCCCAGATATAAACCGGTAGTACATACAAACATAAACTGTAGAACTAAGGAAACAGCTGCTGCAGGAGTTGTGAATAAGCCTCCCATAAGTGCTAATCCAATTAATATTTCTGCAACCACGATAAATATCTGCATGATAAGCTGTACATTATCGTAAGGTAAAATCAATTTATCTACAAACCAATTCATGAGCGGTACATCCAGCTTGAAGGCAAAATCTCCAATTTTTGAATGAGCCAACTCTTTACCACTTAAAAAGATAACCTTGAATAATCCCAGGAAGTCAAAATTAATGAAAACCTGCCCAATCTGCTGTACCGCTTCCGCAGCACCTTCTGCTGCTCCGGTTGCTCCTGATGCGGCATCCGCTGCACCAGCTGCACTGGTAGCCCCTGATACTGCATCGGCTGTTAACTGGATTACATGGGAAGCCTTAGTAGCTACTACCTGAACCGCTTTGACAACACCATCTGCTGCTGCAGTGGTTGCAGAGGATACGGCATCCGTCTCACCTGCTGCCTGAGGATAAAGGATACTATTGTACCAAGCATTTGCTCCACCGAAGAAGCCTGTAAGCTTTGGTCCGGTAAACCATCCTTCTACAATCTTCATAATACCTTCGAATAACCATACCGCACCGAGCCATACTCTAAGCGGCATTAATAGAAAGCTTGGTGTACGATTGGAAAAATGTCCGCCAACAAAGCTTCTGCAGTTGCGAATCGTGAAGATTTCCATCTTCAAATAATGGAATACCTTGTTCCAGCCTAATACCTGAATAAAATATATAATATTAATAAAGTGCTTTGCAAACATAGCCAGGAAGGACGGCATACTGAAGAAATGACCAGGAAGTCCCACATGACATACCGCATAGCGTCCACCGATACTTACCATAACGCCATGGAACTTCGGGTTGTATTCCTCTAACTTTCCTTCCCCTTTAATCGAAACCTCGATATTATGTGCTGCTGTGTGGGAGCTCTGTTCACAGTTCTCAACCATCTGAGGTACTGGACGCTCTTCACCTTTTGCAACATAATTCATATTGTCACCGATTACATATACATTCTGATTCTTCGTAGAACGTAGGAAGGCATCTACCTGTACACGTCCACCGCGAGTTACCTCTAAGGCATCCGCAGATTTTTGAACAACATCTACACTCTGGATACCTGCAGCCCAGATAATCGTTCCCGACTTGTAGTGGTTTATCTTATCTCCCTGCTTCAGCTCAATGAAATCGCTACCGATATTGGAAACAAAAGCATTCATGATAAGCTTAACGCCCATCTTCTCAAGACGTCTTGCTACCTTAGCTGACAGCTTCTCTGTCAGGTTTGGTATTGGTCTGCTTAAGCCATCTACGTTAACCAATGTAATATCCTTGCGATCAATACCAAATTTTTCGCATAAGAAAGGAACATATTCCGCTAATTCACCGATCATCTCAACACCGGTGAACCCAGCACCAACAACATAAAAAGTAAGTAACCTTCTTCTCTCCTCAGCATTCGTTTCACACGCCGCAATACGGAAAGTTTTATGAATGTGATCTCTAAGTACTACTGCATCTTCATAGGACCATAGCTTGAAGGTGAACTCCTCCGCTCCGGGAACTCCGTAGAAGGTAGGCTTTGAACCAGCAGCTAATACCAAGTAATCATAAGAATATGTTTCGTTTTTGGCAACAACCGTTCTCTTCTCATAATCAATGGAAGTAACCGTATCCATCTTTACATTAACCCGACGACCTGCAAATACTTTCTTAAGATCGATCTTGATACTTTCTTCGTCCACACGGTTAGCCGCAACCTCATGAAGCTCAGTAAGCATGGTGTGGAATGGATTCTTGTCAATAATTGTAATACTGACATCGTTCCGCTTTTTAAACTTCTTTGCTAATTTTTTTGCTGCCAAAATACCGGCATAACCGGCACCGACAATAACAATCTTCTTTTCCATGTCTGCTCCTTACTTTTTTATGCAAATCTTACGAAAAATTTCGTATTTGCAATTGTTAAGTTTGTAACAATCTTTTACATAACTTACAAGTAACCCCAGTACTCCATGTTACATTAACTGTACCCAGTATAACATAAAATAAACCAAATGAAAACATTTTTTCAAAAAATAGTGAAAATGGCTACTATTTTTTTAATACTAGCCCCCCCTTTGTGCATATCATATAAATCTGATAGGAATTAACTATATCCTCTTAATATACGTGAAATAATTGTCACATTTAGTCGTGACAATGACCACTACTCCCTAATGCGAAAAAGCTGTATCCCCCCAGATACAGCTTTTCTTTTCTGCTCTATTTTATTCCTATTACCCATTATGTAAGTCATCCGATATGGAACACTTACCAGAAACAAAAGTTTCTTTCGAATCTTTGTTTCCTATATTAATATAAGCCATTGTAAGCTTTTATTAATCCAATTCATATTCATAATTTTTCTATAATATCTTTATATCTCCTCTTTACTAGCGCTTCTCATTAAGAAGCTCCTTTAGATATCTACCAGTGTATGATTCTGACACCCTTGCCACCTGTTCCGGTGTTCCTTCCGCAACAATATACCCACCTTTGCTACCACCCTCAGGACCTAAATCAATAATATAGTCCGCTGATTTGATAACATCCAGATGATGTTCAATTACAATAACGGAATGGCCTTGGTCTACCAGCTTATTTAAACATTCCAGCAGTTTCGCAATATCAAAAAGATGCAGTCCGGTTGTCGGTTCATCCAGGATATATAGGTTATGTGCGCCTTTCTTAATTTTGGCCAGCTCATAAGCCAACTTCACTCTTTGTGCCTCACCACCGGATAACGTAGTAGAACTCTGACCAAGGCAGAGATATCCAAGACCCAGCTCGTTCATGATAGCGAGCTTATGTCTTAGATAATTGTCTTCCTTGAAGAAATTAAGTGCTTCCTCGACTGTCATCTCCAATATCTCGGCAATGCTTTTACCCCGGTATTTAATCTCCAGACCTTCTTCACTATAGCGCATCCCCTTACACATAGGACAGATTGTCTCAATATCTGCCATAAATTGAAGATTGGTTACAATAATGCCATCACCGGTGGAATGCTCGCATCTGGTGCCATTGGCATGTGTTAAGCTAAAATCCAGAGCGGTATAGCCCTTATCCATAGCCTCCGGTTGGGCGGCAAAAATATCACGTATCTTATCAAAGATACCGATATAGGTGGCCGGATTTGATTTGCTATTTCTGCCGATAGGTGACTGGTCAATGTTGATCACGTTGTTAATCTGATCTGATCCAAAGAGAAAATCATGCTCTCCCGGCACAATCCTTGCACATGTCTTGTCTATCTTCAACTGCTTATATAATATCTCATTAATCAGGGAGCTCTTGCCGGAACCGGACACTCCGGTCACACACAGGAACACCCCAAGCGGAATATCCAAGTCCACATTCTTCAGATTGTTTTCTCTTGCACCCTGAATGGACAAAAAGCTGTCACCCAGGTTTCTTCGGTTCTTTGGAATCGGTATCTGCAGGGCTCCCGAGAGATATTGACCGGTGACAGAGGTCTTCTCTCTCATAATATCCTGTAGCGTACCTCTGGCCACTACATTACCGCCATGAATCCCTGGACCGGGGCCGATCTCTATTATGTGATCTGCATTTTTTATGGTTTCGATATCATGCTCTACAACAATTACCGTATTTCCTATATCCCTCAGCTTCTTCATCGTCTCAATGACCCGATCGGAATCTCTGGGGTGAAGACCGATACTCGGTTCGTCCATCACATAGAGCATTCCCATCAGCTCACTACTGATCTGTGTCGACATCTTGATACGCTGCATCTCACCACCTGAGATGCTGTCGCTCCTCCGGCTAAGATTAATATAATGAAGCCCTATGTCAATCAGAAGCTGAACTCTCGTCTTGATTTCATATAGAATGGAATTTGTCACATCCATAATAGCCGGCTTGAAACGCAGCTCTTCTATGAACTCCAGTAGTTCGGGCAGCTGCATCCTACATAAATCATCGATATTCGTATCCCCTATCGTCACCTCAAGCCTCTGCTTCTTAAGACGAGCTCCGTTACATTCCGGACAGATCTTCTCAATCATGCAATCCTTGATGAAGCTAGGCTCAAAAGCCTCTGTGGTTGAGGTTCGTCGAATATACTGACGATACCAGTGCTCCAGCTCATGAACATACCCCCAGAAGGGCATCTCCCTGCCAACAATCCAATTTCGTTTACCGGAATTCGGCGGCTGCTGCATCTTCACCAATTCACCCTTGGTACCGTAGAAGATGATATCATGGATCTCCTTCGAAAGATCTCGGAAGGGAGTGTCCAGACTAAAACCATACTGTTCGGACAGACTGTACATCATAACCGTGCGATAGCTGTCCTTACCGTTCACATTGTATACGGTGTTCTTTAAAGCACCCTTATTGATGCTCTTCTCCGGAGCTACAATCAGAAATCTCGGTTCCACTACATAGGACATTCCGACCCCAAGACAGGTATGACAGGCACTTGCTCCGGAGTTAAAGGAGAAATGGAAGGGCTGCATATCACATAAGAACATATGGTGCTTCGGACAGGCATAGCCTTCATAGAAGGAGGCTTCTACCTCTCCAATCACCTCTACCTTGATCAATATATCCTCATCCAGAGCCAGCATCGCAGCTTCGATGGATTTGGTGATTTGGATATAAGCATCATTTTTCAAGGTAAATCGATCGATGATAAGTTCAATATAATAATCCTTTGTCTCATCCAGTTCCCTCTTCTCAGCAAGAGAAAAGGGTTCTCCGTCCACTAATAGCTTCTTATACCCCTTATCACGCAGGCTCTGGAAGGTATAATTATAGTCCTCGCCGTAAATCTTATAGACCGGGGCACGTAGTTCGATCACCGTTCCCACGGGCAGGGTTGCGATATGCTCTGCAATCTGAGCGGCTGATAATTGCTCCAATTTATGCCCGCATTCTGGGCATCGTCCGACTCCCGCCGTAGCATAAAGCAATCTTAAGTAATCATTAATATCGGTAACGGTACCTACCGTAGACCTGGGATTATTATTCCCCTTCTTCTGTTCTATGGCTATAACAGGAGATAACCCTTTAATATAGTCTACCTTTGCTTTTTTCAACTGACTGATTCTGCTTTTGGCAAAATTAGATATCGAGTCAAGGAATCTCCGCTGTCCCTCACCGTAAATCACATCAAACGCCAGTGAGGATTTGCCTGAGCCGGATACTCCGGTGATGACAGTAAGCTTGTCTCTCGGTATCTCGAGGGATATATTCTTCAGATTGTTCTGCTTTACTCCTGATAATTCAATACTGCTACGGACCGCCATACTAATAACCTCCCTTTCATAGTCCCTGTACATTCGGGCCTCGTGCACAAAGTTGCCGTGTGAAGACCTTCTTTCTTCACTCTGAACATAATATACCTTCCCTCCTGTTAGTCTGAGCCTAGATAATATTGATATGCCAGCTCCTCCACCGCCTTCCGGCTTTTCGGGGTGATTCGAATAGTCTGTGAAACCTTTGCTATAACACCCATTTCGCAGAGAAAATCAAAGATACCTGTGATAAAATGACTATCGGTATGGAAGTATTTCGTTATCATCGTTACCGTCTTCATCTCTCCATCAGCCATGTACTCCACCACCGGCCTCTTAATGATGTCCAAGTGATGTTCCAGATAGCCCTCCAGTTTCACTATAGCTGCCTCTATCTCTTCCACGCTGTAATGATGAGACATGGCTCCTTGATAATAGGGAGTAATCATGTCAGGATTTAACGTAAAGGCCTTCAATATCGCTTCTCTGGAGGGTGCTTCACCATGGAGGCAGACCTCCATTCGTGCAATATTATCTGCAGCCTTAAGAAGATAGAACTGGGCATATAGGGGATCCTTTTTAACAGTCAGCCATTTTCGACACTTATCACATTGATGCACCAGCTCACAGGCAATAATAAACACCGTGAGTGCCTGATCGTCACTACCCATGTGCTTGAAGTCCTCAAAATATTCAATCAGGCTGTCATCGGTGCAATACATGATCTGACCTCTGGAGAAATAAGAATGTCCAAAGGAGCCGCCCGGCAGGCTGTCCAAATATCGCTTAAAACCGCTGCGTACTATGAGATGAACATTAATTGTAATGTCGTCCTCTACTATGCAGTAGGATTCATTCTTTAACACCTGATCCCGTACGATGAGCGTCATATCAATGTCACTCTTTTCCCACACCTGATAATAAGCAAGACTCCCGGCTACAATGACTGCAATGACATTCGAATCCTCCTTCACCTTATCAATGAAGCTCTGGGTTGCCTCTAGGTATCGGTGCTTAATCAACTCCTGTTCCATTCTCTCCATATACTCCCTCCCAACTTATAATGAAGCAGCTATCCTTACCTTATTTTGCAAATTTAAGCTGATTCACTATTGATTTTTTTACCATTTTGTAGCAATATTATAGATAAACGTATGTTCTATTTATGTTTCTATCATTATACACCGGTACCCTAAGAATTGAGGACAAAAATTGCTGATAAGTATCCATAAAAAGGACAAAAATTGCTAAGATATATCTCTTATGCTATAATGGAGCAACTTTATTTAACGTAACAAACAAATAATGATACTGACATGGATGGATGGAATGGATAATTACCTTTTGGAAATAATTAAGAATACAACTAAATATATTGAAGATAATCTTCTGGAGCCTATTAATCTGGATACCATCTCTGAGAATGTCAACATCTCCAAGTTTCATTTACTTCGAATTTGGAAGGGTGCAACTACCACCGGACTTATGGAATATGTAAGGCTACGACGTATCTCCTTATCCCTTGCTGATCTGCTAAATGATCGATACAGCATCGACTATATCTCCTCTAAGTATTCTTTCGGTAGTGAGCGCACCTATAACCGGGTATTCAAGGAAACCTTTGATACCACCCCTGCCAAATGGAGACGCAATCCTATGCCAGTGAAAATTCTGGATTGTTTCAATGCTGATTTTATGAACTGTGCCGGGGAGGGTTTGATCTTCTTTCGTTCTATCTCGGTCCTACCGGCTTTTCGCATTGCAGGAATAGAATATCAGGTCGGGATTGAGGAAAATCTCCGCAACCAGATCGCCAACCGGCATGGTAATGATTTCTTCTATAATCACCGTCATAGAGTATTCAATCCGGTAGAAAAGGATACCTATATCGGTTTTACTTCTACTGCGAACATTAATACCGGCTATACGGTTTACCAACCCTCCATCGAGGTGAATGATAACAGTATCATTCCTCCCGACATGAAGGTAAAGCTTATCAAAGCACATAAATACGGAGTATTCACATATATGGGACCTCATCGCCCGGAGGATATCTCCTCAAAGACTCTTGAGTCTATATGGAAGTATGTATTTGATACCTGGATGCCGACTATTGACTTCCAATTGGAAGAGAATTTCCACTTTGAGCTCATCCATTATTCCAAATGCAATAAGAATTACTCAGAGTGCGATCTTTATTATCCAATCTCAGTACTATAATATAGACTTTCCAAATACATAATTTTAGTCGCAAGAAATGCCCCACAATTCGCATAGAGCCAATTTTCAGGAATTACCTCCTGTCATTTAGCAACTTCAGAGATTGTGGGGCATTACTTATATTAGAATGCTCGTTATTCGTATAATCTATTGACATATATTAATCGTTTGCTGGCTGCTTTCCGATGTAAGCCAGGATACCTCCGTCTACATATAGGATATGACCGTTCACGAAATCGGATGCATCTGAGGCAAGAAAGATAGCCGGTCCCATAAGATCCTCAGTTTTCCCCCATCTTCCTGCAGGAGTCTTGGCGATAATGAATTCATTAAACGGATTTCCCGGTATTCGAAGGGGTGCCGTCTGAGGAGTCTCAATATATCCCGGTCCAATACCGTTACACTGAATGTTATAACCACCGTATTCGGAAGCGATATTCTTCGTCAACATCTTAAGACCGCCCTTGGCTGCAGCATATGCCGATACCGTCTCACGCCCTAGTTCACTCATCATGGAACAGATGTTAATAATCTTACCGTGACCCTTTTTTATCATACCGGGGATTACTGTTTTGGCTACGATAAACGGCGCATTCAGATCCACATCGATCACCTTACGAAAATCCGCTGCTGTCATTTCCGTCATCGGGATTCGTTTGATAATTCCTGCATTATTAACAAGAATATCAATCACGCCGACCTCCTGCGTGATCCTCTCTATTAATCCCTTCACACCTGCTTCGTCCGTAACATCACAAACATAGCCATGCGCTTTAATTCCTAATTCCTCATAAGCCTGCAGCCCCTTGTCAACCATGTCCTGATTCAGATCATTAAAACAGATGGTTGCACCGGCCTGAGCATAGGCAGTAGCAATCGAAAAACCGATACCATAGGAGCCTCCGGTAATTAATGCTACTTTATTCTTCAAAGAAAATTGTTCTAATATATTATTCATAATAATACCCCATCTTTCTCATAACCTGCAATTCATATCCTAAACATACTAGCACTTTTATATATTCAGCATTCTGAATTCATTATTCCCTTTGCCTACTTAATATTCCGCATCGCAATTGCATCCATATCATCAAAATCCTGATTCTCACCAACCATGCCCCATATGAAGGTATAAGCCTGTGTTCCGCAGCCGGAATGAATGGACCAGCTTGGTGATATTACCATCTCACGATTTCTCATTACAATATGCCTTGTCTCAGCAGGTTCTCCCATGTAATGGAAAACGAGAGCATCCTCAGGTAGATCAAAGTAGAGATATACCTCCATCCTTCTGTCATGGGTATGGCAGGGCATCGTATTCCATACACTACCAGGCATCAGCTTGGTCATACCCATAACGAGCTGACAGCTCTCAACCTGTCCGGGTAAAATATACTTTGTGATTACCCTATGATTACAGGTCTCAAGAGAACCAAGCTCTACGTTCACGCAGTTCTCTGGCTTGATATGAACCGTAGGATATGTCTTATGTGCGGGCGCACTGTTAAAGTAGAATAGAGCCGGGCTCTTCTCATCTTCACTTGTAAATATGATATCCTTCGCCCCCATACCAATATACAGTCCATCCTTATAATCCATTGTGTAGACTGTACTATCTATAGTTACGGTACCTCTTCCACCAATATTAATGATACCCATTTCTCTTCTTTCAAGAAAATACTTTGCTCTGATTTCTTCTCCGGCCGTTAAAGTTAATGATGTCATCGGCACCGCAGCACCTATGATGATACGATCAATATGGCTATAAACTGTCTTGATTTCACCGGGTACGAACATATTCTGCAGCAGAAATTCCTCACGTAATTGCTCAGTAGTATAATGCTTTACATCCTTTGGTGATACTGCTGTTCTTAATTCCATATTGTTATCCCCTTCCTTTTCTATTCATATTTTTATAGTTACCGTACTTTAATTTCTTACTTGGTTAGATATTTACTATCATTCTATCATATCATATTTTCTTTTTCTTGCTGTTTATTATTAAAAATATTGAATTTAATGAACAGTAATGCTAGAATACAGTATATAAAGCACGATAAGCTTAATGGAAAGGCATGTGAATATGAAGGAATTTAGTTCATGTAAAGCGGCAATTGATTCTTGTATAACGAATAAATATTTCGCAATCGCACATCTTTACTTTGAAGAAAAGACAATGAATGTGCACATTCATAACTGCTATGAGATATATTACTCCATCTCCGGTGGTAAGCAGTTTCTCATTGACAATAAGACCTATAAAATTGAACCAGGAGATTTATTCTTCATTAATCAGTATGAAAGTCACTACCTGAGTCAGATCGACCAGAACGAGCATGAACGTATTGTCATCTCAATACATCCGGATTTTCTCCATTCTCTCTCCACAGAAAAGACAGAACTGGATTACTGCTTCCATCATAGGGAGCCAGGCTTCAGTCATCGCATCTCTCTGGATAAAAAAAGGCAGCAAAGGTTCCTGTACTACATTCATAAAATAACCGGGCTGTCAGGCTATGGGGAAGATATTCTGGAACGCTTAGCCTTTACCGAACTGATGGTTTTCTTCAATAAAGAATTCAATACCGGTATACAGGCGCTGGAGGACACCAACCAATTTACCTGTCAGTATGATCAGCAGGTGAATGACATCCTTCAGTATATTAATTCCCATATCAATGAACCGATTACAATCCAGCAGCTTGCCGAGAACTTCTTTCTCAGCAAATCCTTTATCTGCCGCATATTCAAACAATCGACCGGAACAACGGTCAATAAATATTTAACTGCCCGCAGAATCAGCATTGCCAAGGCCTTACTCAGTGAGGGGGCCAGTGTTAATGAAGTCTACGAGCAGTGTGGGTTTTTGGACTATAGTACATTCTTAAAATCTTTTACAAAGACGGTAGGGTTATCCCCAAAAAAATATGCCTTATACAATAACCGGATCTGATCCGGTTATTCTTCTATCTGGACCGTTCTTCTCTTCCATCGGCCGGAGAAGAAGAAAAATGAGCCAAGAATAATCGTTGTAAACGTACTCAACGGAACAGCCAGCCCTACTCCCCTGAGTCCCAGGCCTGCTGCTTCACTAAGCAAATATGCCATCGGGATACGTATTAACATTGCCGATATAATGTTGGTGAATAAGGAAAAGGTTGTATGCCCTGTTCCAATACAGAAGCCGATAAGACAGAAGGCAACCGGCACCAGAAGATAATCAATGGAAAACATTCGAAGGTACGGAATCCCTACGGCAATCAGTTCTGGATCGGCTGAGAACATACGCAGTACATCCTGTGGAAAAATGGTCGTGAGTATGAAAATCGGAATAGAGATCGCATATGCCAAGCCCATTCCCGTAAGCATCGTCTTAATTGCTCTATCCTCTTTCTGAGCTCCGATATTCTGTGCCACCATCGCTGATACCGCTGCATTCATGGCAATTGCCGGGAGGATGGCAAAGCCATTGTATTTACCAACCGCCCCTACCGCTGCGGAAGCAGTCACGCCCATGTTATTTACTAAAGCCGTCATGAACAGAAAGGATAGGTTACTGATCAGATTCTGTATCGTAAGCGGAATGCCAAGCTTAAGAATATTCTTAAACTGTTCCAGATCAATTCGGAAGGAACTGAATTTAAAGTCAAATACAAATTTCTTTTTGCGAAGATAGATAACACATAAAATCATGCTGAGCGCCTGTGATATTATCGTTGCAATCGCAGCGCCAAAGGCTCCCTGGCCAAATACTCCGACTAAAATCAGGTCCAGGATAATATTTGCCGCACAGGCAATTGCCACGAAATAAAGGGGACTTTTACTGTCTCCCATTCCACGCATGATCGCACTTAATGCATTATATCCGAAGATAAACACCGTACCTAATGCAGTTACCATGAGGTATGTACTCGCTTCCTCATAGGATTCCTGAGGTGTATGTATCAGTCTCAGAATCGGGTCCTTCAGTAACAGCATTAGAAAGGTTAAAATGATTGCTGAAATAATTAATGTCGACAGCAGGGTACCAATGATTTTCTGCAGTTTATTGGTTTTTTCAGCCCCGACAGACTGTGCGATCATGATTGTTCCACCTGTACTGATTCCAACCGCTACATTCAGAATAATCATGGTAACCTGTCCACCGATATTTACACCGGACATGCTTGCTGTTCCATTAAATTGACCTACAATCACCATATCAGCTACGCTATATAAGGTTTGAATGATGTTGGAAATAATAAATGGGATAGCAAAGAGAATAAGTTGTTTGGCTACATTTCCTTTCGCCAGGTTCTTCTGTTCATACATGGTTATTTCCTTTTCTTTCTCTAAGATTAGTTATGAATAGATATTTTACTCTTGTTTCCATGTTTCGTCAACAGATAGAACACTTTCCAGCATTTTTCCAACATCATTCTATGGAAAGCCGTATCGATTATAATTATTAATTTATATAACCTGATTTACCGTTTTATTAAAAGCACTGATAAATCATTGACATTGGTGCCTGTCGGTCCAGTAATGATCAATCCGCCGCAGGCTTCTAATGCATGATATGCATTATTATTATCCAGCATCTTATATAGATCAATTCCTTGTAAATGAAGTTCCTTTTTTGTGCTTTCATCTACATAACCGCCTGCTGCATCAGTCGGGCCATCGGTCCCATCGGAACCCACTGAAAAGATTGCCACCTCAGTCAGACCGTCGAGGTAGATTGCCGAAGCAAGGGCTAATTCCTGATTTCTACCTCCCTTTCCGTTGCCTTTCAGATGAACCACTGTCTCTCCCCCTGCGATAAAAGCTAAGGATTTTTTACTGTTATTATAGTATTTCGCAATTGACCCAAGAAAGCTTCCTGCTTCTCTTGCTTCACAGCTTAGACTTGCGGTTAATGTAATAGGCTCATAACCCAACTCTCTACATGCATTCTCAGCTGCCATACATAGCTGTGTTACACTTCCGGTAACCTTAGTGGTTACATTACTTAAGGTATTTGGTGTCTCTATATGAAGTAAGGCCTCAATATCCTTCGAGATTATAATATTGTATTTTTCAATGATTTCTATTGCTTGTTCGCAGGTTGAACTATCCGGATAAGCTGGCCCGGAAGCGATCATATCCAGAGGATCTCCGATGATGTCCGATAAGACGATGGAGTATACTCTGGCGGGCTCACATAGCTTAGCAAATTTGCCGCCCTTTACGGCTGACAGCCGTTTTCTAATCGTATTCATTTCTACAATGTTGGCCCCACTGGCTAGCAACTGGTTTGTTATATCTTCCAGCTCCTTCCCTGAGATCAGGGGTTTTTCAAAAAGAGCCGAGCCCCCGCCCGAAATCAATAATAATACAGAATCCTTTTCTGTCAAACCAGTTACAAGCTTGATTGCCTGTTCTGTTGCTGCAAAGGAATTATCATCAGGAACCGGATGCCCAGCTTCGAAGCATTGAATATGTGGAAGTGTTCCCATTGCATGATCGTATTTGGTAATAACCACTCCTTCATCAATCCTGTTACCAAGAATGTCGCTGGCTGCCTTAGCCATAGACCAGGCTGCCTTTCCGATTGATACCAATAATAATCGGCCTTCGAAAAAATTTTCTCCTTCCAGAGCTCTCTTAACTGCCATATTCGGAAGTGCTGCTTTAATGGCTCTATCTATAATGTGCTGCGCCTCATCTCTAAGTCTCATGTTTAACCCTCCTGTAGCTATACTTTTATCCATCCTCAACCTCATATCGTCAGAATTGGTTGTCGTCCAGCTAGTAAATCGTATTCGAATTCCTATCCTTATTAAAAACACCATACCTCTTTTATTACATATAACAATGATTTACTCAATCATTGGCTATAATCTATTAGATGTGTAATTTATATCTTATCAAGTAATCCATTTGAAATGAAAGTTAATTCCTATCTGTTGCTATATCAATCGTTCCTTTTCTGATTCACAACTATTATTTGTCCCTCTTAACGCCCTTAGGCTTCATTAACGGAAATTCCCCACTTTGTTTCAGCTTGTTGAAGCGAACCATACGTTCCGCTTTCAGCATTGCTGCGTCTTCCTTTTCCATTACTTCAAGGTTTACAAGCTGATCTATTATCTTGTTTTGTGCTTTTATCTCATTTTCAAGCAGGGCATAAACATCATTCTTCTGCTCTGTCGTCAAAGTATTCCATTTCTTTATAGCATTGTTCATCTTTTCCTCGATGAGTGCTCTGTTGCCTTTATGATCTTTATCCTTTTCTGACATTTCTATCGTCTGTTTCTCCGTTGCAGCCGCCAAGGCAGTAACCGGGCTAATTCCTGTGATTGCTACTGCTGTTGCAATAGCCAATCCAAATAATCGCGCTTTTAACATTCAGCTCCCTCACTTTCTCTATATACAACAAATAGGGAACTAACTTTCAGAATTAGTATTCCCCGAAGTTGTGAAAGAGTTGTGAGGATTTCAAATTTTAATTGAACCACATAAAAATACTATATGACCAACTTTTATTATCAAATTTCAAATTTTATTATTGACAACTACCCTTATACTATGTTATTTTATATTTGTAGATATTGATAATCATTTTCAATATACATATATTTCTACGAAGAATAACCAAGATACGAATAAGTACCTTTCCCTATGTCGTCAACCTCCTTAACCTATTGTTTTTATTGGAAAGAGTAACTTATCGGAGACCCGATCCTTGCCTCCGTGGTCCCGGATATCCTTGCCTTCGTAAACTATCGCACATCAAAATGGTTCAGCTCCAGATTACATGATCTGGAGCTGTTTCTATATTTACTCGGAGTTATCATATATTGCTTTCGAAAATGTAATGTAAAGCTGGAATGGGAGCTAAAGCCCAGATAGCTGGAAATCTCCTGAAGTGTATGTTCTGAGTAGGTTAGCATCTGCTTCGCTGTCTCAAGCTTCTCATTCATTATATAATCTGTAATGGTTCTTCCTGTTTCTCTATGAAAAAGTGTGGATAAGTATTGGGGAGTCAGGCTGCATTGCTTCGCCAGATTGCTTAAGGTAATTTGGTAATGCAGATGATCGGATATATAAGCGATACAGAGAGATACAGGGTAAGAATACCTAGCCTTCTTCTTTTTAACCTGCTGAACACGTGACGCAAAATCAAAGAGAGCTACTGCAAATAGTCTCATAATTTCATCCTCTTTCTTGCAAATATCTGCCTTTTGAGCATACACATCACTTAGATTATAGGCTTCGATCTCCGGCATACCGCCTGCGATTGCATTACGTGTCATTAAGGTGACACCTGCAATAAAGGTATACTGGACCTGTCTAAGGGGATCCCTTGACATACAGCCCATAAGCTTATCGCTTGCAAATTCCGACAGATAGTCCTCAATTTTCTCCGGTTCACCCTGTCTGACACAGCTGAATAGCTTCTCCTCCGTACGATACTTGATTGTACTATCCGGCATTTCCCGTTGGTCAAACATCGCCTGACGATACGCTTTTACAATATCCTTAGGAATATCCCTATAATAGGTATTCGTTAGAGAACCTGCCTTAATCGGTACCTTCACAATCTCACTCCTGTCATCTTAAAGTTTATTAGTATTATATCAGATTGCGCTTCTAAGGAATATAATTTAATGTTAATTTTGAAATAATTATCTTAAATTTGTTATAGCTAATAAGTATATTTTTGATATGATAAAATTGTAATTATAATACAATTTAACCAAAGGCGGATTTTAGTGATAGCCACATAAATGGATTACTAATATCGTACTCTAGTGTGATCCATCTTATTAGTTAGAATGAAGGAGGGTATGAATGAATTATAAGACAAATGCAATTGAACTTGTAAAAGAAATGACTCTGGAAGAAAAGGCAGGGCTCCTAAGCGGCAAGGATTTCTGGCACTTAAAGGGAATCGAACGACTCGGACTTGATTCTATCATGGTCACAGACGGTCCTCATGGACTTCGTAAACAGGCCGGCGATACAGACCATCTCGGTTTAAATGACAGCGTTCCTTCCACCAGCTTTCCTACCGCCAGTGCAACTGCTTGCAGCTACGACCCGGAGCTACTACGACGTATGGGTGAGGCACTGGGTGAAAAGTGTGTCTCGGAAGAGGTAGCAACCATTCTTGGGCCAGGAATCAATATCAAGCGAAATCCTTTATGCGGACGTAATTTTGAATATTTCAGTGAAGATCCTTATCTGGCCGGGGAACTGGCCACTGCTCTAATTCAAGGTATTCAAAGTAAAGGAGTCGGTACCTCCCTGAAGCATTACGCTGTTAATAACCAAGAGTCCGCACGCATGACGGTGGATGCACAGGTGGATGAAAGAGCACTTCGCGAAATCTATCTTGCCGGCTTTGAAGCAGCCGTTAAGAAAGCCAAACCTTGGACAGTGATGGCAAGCTATAATAAAATAAATGGAACCTATACCTGCTCAAATAAATACATATTAACGGATATTCTCCGAAAAGAATGGGGCTTTGAGGGTCTCGTCATAAGTGATTGGGGTGCGGTGAATGATAGGGTGGATAATGTTCGCGCCGGTATGGATCTGGAAATGCCCGGTACGAACGCTGACAGCGATAATGAGGTGGTAGCCGCCGTTAAGAACGGCACACTTTCCATGGCAGAGGTGGATCTATGCGCCGAACGCGTAGTAGAGCTCATCCTAATGGGCATGGAGAAGAAGCAAGCTCCAAAGAATACGAATAAGGAACATAATGCTCTCGCCCGTGAGATAGCTACCAAATCTGCTGTACTTCTGAAAAACGAGGGATCCCTCCTTCCAATCTGTCCTACCGCAAAGGTAGCTGTGATTGGTGAGATGGCAAAGAAGCCCAGATATCAGGGTGCCGGAAGCAGTCGTATCAACCCAGCTTATTTAGACAATGCCTTTGATGCGCTCAAAGAAGCAGGGGTCAAGGTCACCTACTCGGAGGGCTACTGCCTTGGCTCAATAGAGATTGACACCAACCAGCTGGAAGAAGCCTGCAGGCTGGCTAAGGAAAGTGATATTGCTGTTGTATTTGCCGGTCTTCCGGAGGAGTATGAAAGTGAAGGCTTTGACCGTACTACCCTTTCCATGCCTGACAGTCATAACAAGCTTATCGAAGCAGTAGCAAAGGTAAATCCCAATACGATTGTTGTTCTCCAGTTAGGCGCACCTGTTTTAATGCCCTGGAAGGAACAGGTGAAGGGAATTCTTCTGATGTATCTGGCTGGCCAAGCGGGAGGAGCGGCCACCGCAGATCTTCTATTGGGTAAGGTGAATCCCAGTGGTAAGCTTGCTGAGACCTTCCCGATGGCTCCCCAGGATAATTCCAGCCACCAGTATTTCCCCGGAACAAGCAAATCCGTTCAATACCGGGAAAGCATCTATATCGGTTACCGCTATTACGATACCGTGAAAAGACCTGTAGCCTTCCCCTTCGGCTACGGCTTATCCTATACCACCTTCGAATACAGCAACCTCCTCGTAGAGGAGAAGGAGCCCTACCGCTACCGCGTAACCTTAGACATTACCAATACCGGTAAGGAGGACGGTGCTGAGATTGTACAGCTCTATGTTCACTGTAATTCTTCCTCCATCTTCCGTGCCGAGAAGGAGCTCCGTGGTTTCGCCAAGGTATTCCTTGCTGCCGGTGAGACGAAGAAAGTGAAGATGATGCTTGATAAGAGAAGCTTTGCTTACTATAATACCAAGGCTAAGGATTGGTGTGTGGAGGGTGGATCCTATCAGCTCCTTGCGGCAGCCTCCTGTGCCGATATTCGCTTAAGCACCGAGATAACGATTACCGGTGATGGTAAGGAGACTCTTCTAACCAACGATTACAAGCACTTAACCGAGTATCAAAAGCCCAGCACTCCCCTTCATATCAGCGACGAGCAATTCCATAAGCTACTTGGTTATTCACCGAAGCCGGATGCTACCGGTAAGCCATATACCAAGGATTCGACGCTGAACGATATTAAGGATACCTTTATTGGCAAAATTATGTTGATGGCTGTAAAAAGTGCTATGAACAAGATGCTGAAAGCAACAGATGATCCGTCCATGCGATTAATGGTCGAAAAATCCGCCTTGGAGATGCCCCTTCGTTCCATGAAAATGGCCAGCAGTATGAGTAACAAGAAGCTGGAAGGACTCGTTGCCCTTGCGAACGGTAACATATTCCTGGGTATAAAAAAACTCCTATAGAATAACTGTTTCTTTTTCCTTTAAGATATCTAGTGGAGCATCTTGTAAGCGCTTTGCGAACTTCTCTTGTCATGAAAAAAAAGCAAGGATAACGGCAACCCGGGTGTAAAGGATGCTGTTGTCCTTGCCTATTACGATTAGATTTGTTTTGAAGAAGCTCCTTTCGGAATAAGTAATTAATATACGTAACTATGTAGCAAAGCTCTCTATGACAAATAAGTGAAAGAGTAGTATCTATCCGTGAATTCTCTCTTTTTTCGGTGCTTCCAATAAGAAGAATAAAATTGCAGAAGCTATCATAGCCGCAACTCCGACTAAAAGAAACCGGTCTGCTGCTCTTTCGCTATTAAGAACCACCTTCGTGATTTTCGTAAAGATTGGTGACAAAAAGCCTCCAAGATTATTAATCGCCATATTGATTGCGATACTCATGGTCAACACCGCTGGTTTTTCCTTCTCGGCTATGCTGATTACCACCTGCGCCATTACAATACTAAGACTAAAGCCGGCTACAAACGATCCAATCAAAGTGACCAGAAAGCTGGCTCCCATTCCAATGATAATACCGCCGACTGCAAGATTCAAGAAGCCTAAAGCAATCACCCGCTCACCGAGTAATCGCTTAAAGAACTTAAACATGACTCCTGCAATTGCTCCACTCAACATAAATACCGAAGTCGCTATTCCTGATTGTGCCGATCCCATGATCCCGTTTTCCTTCAGATGAATTGCTAAGTTTGTTGAGATCACGTTAAAGAATTGCATAAACAAGAAGGCTGTCACTCCATAGAACAGTACCACCCTCACTGTAACTTTATTTCTCTCGCCTCTTATTTCTTGTACGGGATGAGGATGATCCAGCGGAAGCCCGAACAGCAACAGTAAAAAGCCTGGTATAATCAATAGCAAAGCCAGATAATTAAAATACCAGTCAATTGTAGCAAGTGCACCTGCCAGCAGGGATAATACCACGCCTCCGACACTGATGAATGCACTTTGAAGCCCCATCAGACCACTACGCTCTTCCCCTGTATAATAATCTGCAATCAGGGAGGACCCCAGAGGAACAAGGATGCCGATGCCTATTCCCAATATGATCTGCCATACAAAGAGTAGAATGAGGGAGCCATGAAACAAAAACCCTCCCAGGGCTGATAGGATAAACATCGAGGCTGAAAACAAAGCCAGATATTTCTTGGCAATATGCTGCGCCAGCTTCCCCGTCAAAAGAGCCATGAAAATAATGACCACTGATGAACAGGTTGCCAAAAACTGTATTGTTGTAACGCTATGCTCGGGAAAAAGCTCTGCTATTCTTGCCAAAATCGTGGTAATACAGATTGATCCAATCTGAACCAGACTGTAGAATAAGATCGACATCTTTATGGTTTTCTTTGATGTTTTCATTCTGCTTCTCCTTCATCGTTCAATCGAACGTCTCTTATCTATATTAAATCACACTAGCATCTCATTCCTACCCTTAGTGTTAGTCTGTACCGAGTATGTTTTCTTCACTCTGGTGACAAAGGCACAAACTTGGAGGTGTTAATTATGCATTTCAAGAATTCACACTAATTCACGCTGCCTAGAACCGCGAATATGACCGGCAGTATAATTCATGATAATAGAATGGTCTCGAAGCGTGATTTTTATTGTATGCGGACTGGAAATTTTTGATATATAGAACCTATTGCTTAATTATACTTAATTTAGCACAGGTGTCAATCTGATAATTTCTATTTAATAGAATCTAGTGATAAACCAAATAATAGAATACTATTGATAAAGCATTCTGACTATATTATGATACTAATATAACAGAACTAATATAGATTTAGAAGGATAACCTTATGAAGAAAATTCTTATGATCGGAACTGGAGGGACTATTGCCTCTACCAAGACAATTAGCGGCAGCCTTCATCCTCAGCTGACCTCAGAGGAAATACTGATGTATATACCGAGTATTTCTCAGATCTGTGAGGTAGATACCGTTCAGGTCTGCAATATGGATAGCACAAATATCTCGCCGGATATCTGGATATTACTGGTTCAGACAATTCGCAATAATTATGAGATCTACGACGGCTTTGTGATTAGTCATGGTACTGATACCATGGCCTTTACAGCTGCTGCCCTGTCCTATCTAATTCAGAATTCACCAAAACCGATTGTTTTGACCGGTGCACAGCGTCCCATCAACATGGACATAACTGATTCAAAGACCAATCTTTACGACAGCTTCCTTTATGCTGCTTCTGACCAGTCCAGCGGTGTTCAAATTGTATTTAATGGTAAGGTTATTCTCGGTACAAGAGCAAGAAAGACCCATTCCAAAAGCTTTCAGGCCTTTTCCAGCATTAATTATCCTTATCTTGCCGTCATTCAGGACAGTCATTTGATTCAATACATCAGTCAGCCTAAGCAGGGGTCTCCGATCTTTTTTGATAAAATAAATCCCAGAGTAGGCTTATTTAAGCTAACTCCGGGAGCTGATTCCGATATTCTCGATTATATGTTAACTAAATACGATGCTATCATTATCGAAAGCTATGGTGTCGGCGGTATTCCCTCACTTCCTCATTATCATTATCTTGGTATCATTCAGAAATGGATTGAACAGGGTAAAACCGTTGTTATGACCACACAAGTACCAAACGAGGGAAGTGATATGAATATCTATCAGGTTGGCCATGAGCTTAAAAATAAGGTAAGTATCATAGAAGCCTATGACATGATTACAGAAGCTGTGGTTAGCAAGCTCATGTGGATTCTTGGTCAGACCAATGACCCTGAACTGATTAAAGGGATGTTCTATACCACCGTTAGCAATGATATTCTCTACTAGAGTATAGGATAATCCCTATGCTATTTCCCAAGCCGGTCATGATGACTGTGGTGATCATGATCCCTATGATGACCATGATGCTCACGATGCTCCTCTTTACCATGTCCCGGCTGAGGACCAACATGATCATGATCTTTATGATGGCTATGATCTTGATGATGGTCATCAGCTTTATGATGGCTATGATCTTTATGATGGCTGTGGTGACCGCCATGGTGATCGTGATGACCATAGCCCTTATGACGCTTCCCATATTGGAAGGCTTTGCTGGCTTCCTCCCAACCGCTTAGCAGCTTTGTTAGTAATAGCTTCAGCTGCTCCTGTTCCTCGGTGCTTAATCCATTCAGCAGGGATTGCTCCTCACTGGAAGCCTCTGCCTCAAGCTCCTTCGAAAGCGATAAGCCAAGTTCTGTAATCCTCAAAGTTGTCATTCTCTTATCTGACTCATCCTTTTCTCTTGTGATTAAGCCTTTATGCTCCAATTTGATCACTAGCTCACTCATCGATCCGGACTCTATTCCTAGCCGCTCCTGTAGCTCCTTTTGACTGATCTGTGGATACTCCGCCAGTATCTTAAGTATCTTACCCTGACCGCGTCTGCCGCCACGCCTATGATGCAGGAAATGGCTGCTTCTTAGTAAAAGGCCTAATAAATCCTCCTCACGATGATCGAAATCCGATGCTCCAAAATGGTTATGATCATCCTTCTCCTTATCAATATCCTTGTAATTATCACTCATATAATCATCACTCATATCATTATCCTCCTTATCTTGAATCCTATTTATATTTCTATTATCAGTATCATTTTTATCAATATTATCAATATTATCAAAATTATCCTGAGTCTGCCGTTCAAAATGCTTCTGACCTCTCCTGCATTGAAGATCATCGGTGGAGCAATTCCTTTTGCATAATCCACAATACAATTGCTGTCCTTCGTTCATAGCATCACACTTCTTTCAGTAAGGTAGTGAATTAATATAGTTCTATTGAGTAGGTTTTATTTAGTAGGTTCCATTTAGTAATTCTATTTAGTAATTCTATTTAGTAGACTCTATTTGGTAGCTTCCATTTAGTGGCCTCCATTTAATAGCTTTCACTTAATAGCTTTTACTTAATAGCTTTCACTTAATTAGGTACCTTGGTATTATTGTAAATCCTTTATACCGCTTTGTCAAGGTACCTTGATATTATGTTATTCTTAAATTCACTCCGTACAGCCTCCACAGTTTTCAACACCGAGGGCAAATATAATACTATAGTAATGGCTATGACTTTGTGTTATGATAGTCTCAAAAATAAGTGGGAGGTAATTATGAACATGAATAAACTGCTTCAAGGAAATCAAGAGCAAGAATCGGTTCATCATGGAACAGATCCAAAATTAGAAACAAAAAGAATTCTGTTGTTTTTGGTAATAACATTTATTATTACTTATTCTCTAGAGATAGGCGTGATACGCCCCTTGCTTACTGGAGAGAATCAACAGCAAGCAATGCTAGGTCAGTCCTTGATAGGAATGGTGATGTTTATTCCCGCCATCGCTGTATTAGTGACCAGACTGATCACCAAAGAAGGCTTACGCAACTCGCTCCTTCAATTACCGCGGTTTAAAAGCAATTGGGGTTATTATCTGTTTGCCTGGTTCGGACCTTCGATATTAACCGCTGTCGGTGCATTAATCTACTTTGCACTTAATCCCGGTCAGTTCGATCCCGAATTATCAAGTCTAGCCAAGGCTTATGAGAGTGCCGGTTTAGATATGACAACCTCCCAATTACAGACCACACTGCTTGTTCAGATGGCTACGGCCTTCTTTATCGGACCTTTAATTAATGTACTCAATTGCTTTGGTGAGGAATGGGGCTGGAGAGGTTATCTTCTCCCGAAGATGAAGAATAAATTCAAGATCCTTCCGATGCTTCTCATCAATGGTGTTATCTGGGGTGTATGGCATGCGCCGTTGACTGCTCTCGGTCATAATTACGGTACAGGCTATCCAGGCTTTCCTTATACCGGAATTCTTGCTATGATCCTCTTCTGTATCGTAATGGGTGTAATCTTCTCTTACATAACCATCAAAACCAACAGCTGTATTCCTGCAATCTTTGCTCACGGAGGACTTAACTCCATTGCTGCGGTAGGAATCTATTACTCCATTGATGGCGGCAATCCTTTCATAGGACCTTCTCCCACCGGAATTATCGGCGGCATCGGATTTATTATTGTTGCCATCGTAATTACAGTGAAGCTGGTAAAGGAAGAGAAAAGAAGTAACCCTGAAGCCACATTGGATACGAAGAATTAATACTATTGATTTATATTTGCTCAGTAGAGTTGGATGGAGTTAAGGTATCCTTTATTAAAGTCGTTGTATATTTAACTTCAAAGATCAGTGCAGTTGAATGATCAAATAGTTACTTCAAAAGACTTAAGTACTCCATCACTTTCTCCTCAATCCCTTTGGCTTCAATACTTTTACTGATCATCAGGGCCTCTGTATAGCATTGTCTGGCTTGCTCAACCTCCCCTTGAAGAGCAAATGCCTCTCCGAGACTTATGTAAAGATTAATCTTATTCTTTCGATTACTGCTCTCCTCCTGAACCCTTAAGGCCTTACTATAATAATCCACTGCTTCCTCATATTTATCCATGGATAACATCAGGTTGCCAAGCTGATACAGTGCTTCCCCCTCGCCCTGCTTATACTCATAGCTGCTACATAGCTCTAGAGTTCTTTGAAAGTAGAGTATTGCCTGCTCAATATCCTTCTGCTTTGCGCTCAAAAGACCTAGATGATTGAGCTGCAATATCTCTCCGACCTTATAATTTGTCACCCGGTATATTTTTAAAGCATCCTGATGAAAACGAGCGGCTTCTTCGTAATTTCCCTCATCCGTATAAATATTGCCAATCATACTAAGGGTATTTGCCTGGCCTTGCTTATAGAAAATTTTTGTATGAAGCTTTAATGCCTGCTTACAATAATCCATTCCCTTACTCATGTCCCCTAGCAAACGATAGGTCGATCCCAAATTCAGCAGCTGATTCGCTTCCCCCTGACGTCCACCGATTTCAATATTAATCTGCAATGCCTTCGTAAAATACCTGATTGCTTCATCGTACTTTTCCTTCGATGTATATATATATCCGATATTCGCTAAGGTATTGGCTTCTCCCTGACGGTTACCGCTTTCGCGGTTGATTTGTAAGGTCTCCAGTTGATACTTTAGCTCCTCACTTTGTATCATATTTTGATAGCTTTCAAATAGCTCCGGCTGCCTAATTCGAAGCTGCTCCATAAGCTGCTCCACCACAGATCGGTCATTGTCTGCAATGTCTACATAGATCAGCAGCTCCTTTAACCTCTCAGGCTTCTGATACTCAGAGGACTTAATACATTGAAACATAAGATCCACGCGACCCAATACTATTTGTACTCCATCAGATACAGAGCCTAAATTGGTATGAAGGAACATTGCAACCTCGTAGTGATTATTAAATTCCTTACCTGCCTGGCTGACTCGGTTCTTCACTGCCTTCTGGAGTCTCTGCAGTGCTATCTCACCGGCTAACACAAGTCCGTTAAGCTCATCCAGAATCTGATACTCCTCATAGGATAGGTCACCGCTATAGGGCTTGTAGATTAGATCATGCTCTACCTCTGCCCAAGCATGCATTAAGGCGGATGCGATCTGAATCTCGATCATCGTGTCCGCATATTTTACGGCATCCTCAGATAGATCCTTTTCCTTCAGGTACACCCTGCAATGAGTTGCCCAATATCCAGAGAAGCGTTTCTGGTAAGGACAGGCCATCGTATCCTCTACAACTTCATTTCCAGGGAATACTCTGCATTCCTTTACTTGAAAATTAGCCTCGATGAATTTCTGTACCTTAACCAAATCTCCTGGGAAATACAACGCAATACGGACACCTGCCAGATCAGCGATATCCTCCTCAATTTCTTCAAAGGAAGAATAATTCTTTGTTATGCTGCGTTTCTCAAGCTTATCTCTTAAGCGATCTTCTCTCTTAGCCCTGCTGGTTACGATCGTTCGGATGCCCATCTGCTCCATATTAGTTTCACATAAATGAGCGCAGATTCTACCCGCCTCTCTATAAAAATCAATCTTTTTCGCATACTGATTCAAAAACTCCTCGATAACTGGCATAAGCTTCCTTCCTTTCCTATAAAGTACCAATATAACCATAGCAGCAGCTAGCCTTCCACTACTGCCAAAGCCCTTATTTACAACAAAAAAGAGCTGTATGCAATAACATACAACCCTCTTGTTGATTTGTTTAATATTTTTAAGTATAACACAAGTATTATGTTTGTCAATCGTAATCTCCGACACCGGATACCCTTGGGCAATTACTGCAGCAATCTGAGTATTTACTTCGGCTAAGTGACCACTGTATGAATAAACTGGGAAGTCTAACCCTCTAAGGGTTATTCTTTATCTAGCAAGCTGGAGGCAACTGTACATATCTCTTCACTATTCGCAGATACCTCTTCGGTTATCGCATTAATATCATTGATGGAATCCTTTACACTCTCCATCTTCTCGGTCAAGGTCATTGATACTTCGAATATCTGAGTGATAAGCTTCAGCATGGAACCCTGATCACTCTGGGTTGAGGAGGCTGCAGCCTTTGATTGAACGGAAAGCTTCTTCACCTGATCTGCAACAACAGAAAAGCCCCTGCCGGATTCTCCGGCTCTTGCAGCTTCAATCGCCGCATTCAAAGCCAAAAGGTTTGTTTGATCTGAAATCGAGACGATTTGTCCTGCGGCAGATGAGAACTTATCTAGTTTATCCTGCATATCACTTACACTGTCTCTCAGAATTTTTGTCGTATCAAATACATCTGCAATGTCCTTAGAAATCTTATCAATAGCAATAGCAGCTTCTTCATTTCCCTGTGATACCTGGCTTACGGAATGAATAATCTCCGAAACCCTCATCTTTAATCGCTCTGCACTCTTCACCTTCTCATCGGATAATTGATTCAGTTCCTCTAAGACCTTCATCTGCTCGTTCTTATTCTTCAACTGCTGCTGTTCATTCAGAACCTCTTGGCGATTATAATTGATACAATTTTGAGATACATTCAGGCCATTATGAATCGCCCTCGCCATGTTCTTACAGGTTCCATAACCGCAGGCAGAGCAATTAATATTCTTCTGCCAATCTAAGGTCTTATCCATACTACCATAGATCACATCGTAATCTGCCTCACTGGGCTCTGATATATGGAAGGAGGTCTCATAATGATGATAGTTACGAATAAAGTCCTCCCATTGTAAGGTCTTATCGAACATGGCATACAGAGAATCCTTCTTCTTACGCAAAAAGGATTGCTCCTGCTGCTTCAGTTTACTGCTCTTTAGATGATTGAATTCCGAATCATAATCATCCATCAACAGATTATTATTATGGCAGATCGCACTGCCAACATTGCAACCATTGGAGCAATTCAGTATATCAACTATATTCGGAACTTCCCTTCCTAATTCTCTACGCGCCTTATATTGATTTATATACTCATAGGCATGGTGCTGTCCCTCAATCTGGCGCACCCAAGTGCCAGGAGCCTTAAGCTCTATATTTTCACGTAAACCACCGGGCCTTGAAAACAATAGACCTAGACTACAAGGAACATCGTCATAGTCATACTCTTCAAACTTGTCAATATTCACATTCTTGTCGGCAATATACTCTAGGAGCCTTCTAAATGTAACATTATAATTAACAAAGCCGTGTGTATTCTTATCATGAATTTCATCTGACTTTGCAACGCAAGGAGATAGGAAGGCGATGTTATCCATAATTTTTTTATATTTCTTCATATAGATCGCAGTACATAGCATTGGACTGTGAATAGGTGCCAACTGATCAATCAGCTCCGGCACGTATTTCTCTATATAATTTACAATAGCAGGGCAGGGCTGTGCAATAAGGGAGGATAGCTGCTTCTCCTTTATAGCCTTAAGATAAGCCCATACCGTTATATCCGCACCAAGAGATACATCATAAATCAAATTAACTCCAATTGTTCTTAAGTAGCCATAGAGCTTTTTATAATTCGGAATATTTACACGAATGGATGGTGCAACAATAAGAGATATTTTCTTACCGGCTAATAAATCACGGATGAATTCCTCCGTATCATCATTAAATTCCCTTGCCTCATGATCACAAACCTTGATACATTCTCCGCAATGAATACATTTATCAGGATTAATCTTAACCTTGTTCTTTCCTTCAACCATGTAACCGATATTTGCACCTAAAATCGGACAATTGACGATACATTTGTTACATCCCACGCACTTATCTTCGTTTAATTGAATCAGCGTTTCACTTTTGTACATATTTTGCTCCCTCCAGCATTGTTTCTTCTTTCGCACAAAATCAAGTCATTTCTAAAACGTTATCTTCACTCTTAATTACAGATTAGTTAATGATAAAAAAGGTATTTTCATTGTAAGGCACAAGTTGGTAATAATCTCTTTATTGCTAAATTCTTATCTTTTTATACTTAAAGGAAATAATAGCATACCGAATATTGACTGTCAATTATTAAAGAATGTATAATTATTAAAATTAATGAATTTTAATAGATTTTGCCCGACATTTCTCTTGTAAAAGCTTGTTGATTTGAAAATCCCAATTTTCATATTTAACCATTTTTCAACACTAATCTTAACCCAATTTAATCCCATACCCATACACTGTAAGCGCCTAATTTTAATCTTGCCATATATATACCTTCCTTTAATGTGATTATTAACTTACCAAAAATAATGAAGGTATCCTACTTAAAATTGTGATACGGATTTCTTCTATAGATTTAAATTCTACCAAATGTCTACCAAGAAGGTTTCTACCTATAAAAGAACATCTTGCTATACACAACATTTAGTTCATAGATAACAAAAAAAGCACTACATGCAGTAGTGCTTCAAGCTGGGGTATAAGGATTTGAACCTTAAAATGCTGGAGTCAGAGTCCAGTGCCTTACCGTTTGGCGATACCCCAATGGTTATTCAATTCGTGGTAGTGACGACCGCCACGAATGATATTATAACTTATGGCTTTCTATTTTGCAAGCCCTAATTTAAATTTTTTTTTGACAAGTTTTACTAACCCAATCCCCGGAAGATCCGTTCTAGCTCGTCCTAGGTCAGCTCCATTCCTCTGCTCCAATCTACCGTTTCCCTCAGCCCTCCCCAGGGAGGGCTTTGTCACTACTGGCAATACTACACATTTATTCCTCTGCTACAAAACTATTCTCCATCGTAATGATACACTGATATCTCGGGTCTTTTAAACGAATTTCCTCAACAATCCTCGATAATAGCTTCTGTTCCTCTTCTTTCGTATAAGAATACGGAATCACCAAATCGAAGATCAGGTTAATCTGGTGCTCACCGTTCACAATTCGAAAGTCATGGATGGTTGCTTTTGCCTCCAGCTTGTGCACGATACCGAGGGTCATCTCCTTCTTCTCAGTTACCGCCGTATCATTTACCTCAATAGGATCCATATGGATCACCAGGAAGATATCCAACTTCTCCAGAACATCCCTCTCGATCTGGTCGATGGTCTCATGAGCATGCTCGAAACCGATATTATTCGGAACCTCTGCATGAATGGTAGCCATACGATGAGTCGGTCCGTAATTATGAATAATCAGGTCATGGGTACCACAGATACCCTCATACCCTTCCACCATGCTGGTAATCTTCTGATAGACCTCACGCTCGATTGCCTGTCCTAGGAGCGGCTCCAGCGTCTCCTTGGCGATATTGAAGCCTGCGAACATGACGAAGATTGATACCAGAAGTCCAATATACCCATCGATATTCACCCCGGTAAAGGCTACAATAAGGGTAGAGATAATCGTTGCTGAAGTTACGAGGACGTCATTTCTTGAATCCGCGGAGGTTGCAAGCATCACCGTGGAATTAATCCGCTTGCCAAGCTTACGGTTAAACAAGGACATCCAGATCTTCACCAGTACGGATACGATCAATATTCCGACCAGAATCGGATTAAAGGTCATCTCCTCCGGATGAAGCACCTTATCCAGTGCTCCCTTGAATAGCTGAAGCCCTACCTGTAATATGATAAATGCTACCGCAAGGGCAGAAATATATTCAAAACGCCCATGACCGAAGGGATGCTCCTTGTCGGCCGGCCTTTCCGCTAACTTTACTCCGATGAAGCTGATGATGGAGGAAGCTGCATCGGACAGGTTATTAAACGCATCCGCCATAACCGAAATACTATTGATCAGCATTCCGATGATCAGCTTTGTTAAGAAGAGCAGTACATTGCAGGCAATCCCCACAAGGCTCGACAGGATGCCATAAGAAGTACGAACCTTCCCATTCTCCGTATTCTTATAATCCTTTATGAATAGTTTTACTAATATTTCAGTCAAAGCAGAACCCCCTTCGATTAATCTTAATAATATGAAATATCCCTGCTTACTTAGAAGTAAGACACTGCTTATGAACGTGTTCTTAACCTCATGGAAAATGCAGGAACAAAGATATTGTATCATATATGAAATGGATGTCAAGTTTTTAATCCCAACCTCACTCAAACCCAACATACATGTATTCCTTATCTTTCAAAGCCATTTAAAGTGTTGTATCAGCCCACAAAATTTCTTGTCTATTTCTACAAATTCGTGCATAATACATAGAATAGGATGAACCATATTCTCTATTAATAATCACAGAAAGGCGACTCACAATGAAGAAAGCAATGCATCTGAAAAATCAATATCTTCGCTATCATAGCCGTTCTCTCTTTCTGATCGATACCTTTTATAATATATTTTTCATCATGTTCCTAATTCCTTTTGCCAACCATACACTGAAGTTGATTATGGATTTGTCGAGGGTCAGCTATATCACTCAGGAAAACGCACTGACACTGCTTACAACTCCTAACTCACTCCTGTTGCTTGCTCTTCTGATTGTGGTAGTACTTCTTTTCCTTCAGACCAAGCTGTCATCCCTCTTATATTACTGCTACACAGAAGGCTATTCCCATCGCCCGCTGTTATCCAGACTCATCTATTTCGGGCTATTCAAGACCCTCTCGGAGCTTCATAAGGGTAGGATTGCCGCCTTGCTTTTCACCCTGCCCTTCTATATCTTTGTCAATCTTCCAGTCCTGCTTGGTGTCACCTTTCTGGCCGATATTGAATTCACCAGTGGCGCAGACGATGAGTTGATGATGAAGGTTTTTATTATTGCTGCCTTAATCCTCGTAAGCTTCATCTCCTTCCGGGGTATTTTCGCACTACACTACTATATGAATGAGCATATCTCTTTCTCTAAGGCACTTCAGTATTCCAAGGAATTACTTAAGGGCAGAGGTAATCGTACCTTCCGTATCCTTCTGGTCAGTTATACCTTGTTGACCCTGGGCTTCTTTGCCTTCTACTATGGTTTACTTCTCCTGACCGCCCTTGGAGCTTATTTATTTGCAGATAAGAATTTGATTATTACTGTATTTCTTTCGACATATCCTAAGATTAATCTGTCTGCCACCTTGCTTTATAGCATGATTACCTTCACCTTTCTTATCAACCTCACTACCTCTATGTTCAACACCTATCAACAAGAGGCTTTGCAGGATATTCTTCCTGGCTATCCGGATTTTGATTATCATTTTACATATCGGACTAAGGTACATCGTTATGCCATTAATTGCTCAATTATCATAATGCTGATCGCCGGATTCATCAATCTGTACCTCTCTATCAACAATGATTCCTCCTATCTTGCGCAGGCTCTATCCGGTATTGTCATCTCCTCACACCGTGGCAATTCCCATATCGCTCCGGAGAATACGATTCCGGCTCTGGAGAGTGCTATTATGGCGGAATCCGACTATGCGGAGATTGATATCCGTCAAACTAAGGACGGTTCTCTGGTTCTGCTACATGATAAGAACCTGAAACGAACCGCCGGAATCAATGAATTCATCTGGGAGCTCACCGATGAGCAGTTACATGAGCTGGATGTCGGCTCCTGGTTCTCATTTGAATATCTAAATACCAGAATTCCAACACTGGAGGAGGTGCTGATTCACTGTAAGGATCGAATCAAGCTCAATATCGAGGTTAAGATTACCGGAAAGGAAAATGCTCTGGAGGAGCAACTCATTACTCTCCTTGAAAAGCACCGTTATGAGGATCAATGTGTCATATCCTCCTCAAATTATAATACCTTGCGTAAGATAAAAGAACTAAATGAGGATATTCATACTGGACTAATTCTTTCAGCGGTATATGGTGATTTCGTCGACACACAATACATAGATTTCTTTAGTATACGATATAACTTCGCGAGTAAAGAGTTGGTGTCCAACGCTCATCGCGCCGGTAAAGAGGTTCATGTCTGGACGGTCAACACCGCAAGAGAGATGGAGCGAATGAAATCTTTGAATGTCGATGTTATCATTACTGATCACCCTGCTCTAGCGAGAGAGGTGCTCTATCAGGACGACACGAACGCCTCCTTCCTCCAGCTGCTTCGTAAGATGCTAAAGAACAGAACCTATTACCGATTGTCTCAGGCTTTTGATTAGTACGGCTGTTATAATTATCATAAAAAAACCGCAGGTGTGTCGGCTTACATATCACTCCCGCGGTTTAACATATTCACAATTTAAGAGTTTATTACTTCCTTCTATCGCGACTAACTCTTGATCTATTTCTTATCCAGCAAGATATCGAGATATCTTTTACAGAGCCAATCGGTATATGTTCTCAATATCCTTCGCATTCAGCTTCACAAACTCTCCTATGGTGCTCTTATCTGTGAGCCCTATCGTCTTAACCATATAAGGAATATCCTCTTCCTTTGCACCAAGCTCACCAAAGCTGATTGGCATGCCTATCGAGTTCAGGAACTTCTTTAGCCTGTCGATTCCCTCCTTCGCTGTCTCCTCCGGATTCATGAAGTTCATATGGCAGCCCCAAAGTCTCTCTGCAAGCTGTGCAAAACGCATCACATCCTGCTTCATGACATAGGTCATCCAAGCAGGGAATATCACTGCTAATCCAGCACCGTGAGCTACATCATACAGGGCTGAAAGCTCATGCTCGATCATATGGCTTGCCCAATCCTGGTCACGACCAACTCCGACAAGATCATTATGAGCGACCATACCTGCCCACATGATGTTTGCTCTTGCTTCATAATTATTTGGATCGGCAATTACTCTCGGAACCTCTTTTATCATGGTTAGCAACACTGCCTCACAGAGTCGATCGGTAATCTCAACCTCCTTTGTATTGGTGAAATAACGCTCAAATACATGTGCCATGATATCCGTAGCACCTGCTGCTGTCTGGTAGGCAGGCAGTGTCTGAGTTAACTCCGGATTAAGGATGGAGAATACAGGACGAAGATGCTCACTTCCAGCACCACGCTTCAGCATACCCTCCTCCTTCGTAATTACGGTATCACCGGAGCCTTCGCTGCCAGCTGCCGCAATGGTAAGAACCGTAGCAACCTTAAGTGCCTTGGTCACCGGCTTACCCTCATAGAAATCCCAGAAGTCTCCATCATATACCGCTCCGGCCGCAATTGCCTTCGCTGAGTCAATCGCACTTCCGCCGCCTACGGCAAGAATGAAATCCACGCCCTCCTCCTTACATAGTGCGATTCCGGTATATACAAGACCGCTTCTTGGGTTCGGCTGTACCCCGCCCAATTCAACATAACTGATATTCTCCTTATCAAGAGAGGCTTTCACTCTGTCTAATAAGCCGGAGCGTATAACAGAACCTCCACCATAATGGATCAGAACTTTATTTCCTCCAAAGCGGCGCACATAATGACCGGCTTCCATCTCAGTATCTTTACCAAACACGAAATATGTAGGACTGTAAAAAGTAAAATTGTTCATATAAAATCTCCTTTCAATAATAAATAATAATTAGAAAAGGAGAGCTGAAGCTCCCTATCAAAAGATATTTAAGCCTGGAAAATGAGTTTTGCTCCCCTTTTTCATCTAATTCTCTTCGTTACTAATGAAATCGAATTGCTCACTTGTCTATCTACTTAATCATATCGAATTTTTGCACAGATTACCATGTATTTTTTTCTTTTGTTTTTGTACTTCATGGTAATTTACGATATCATTCCAGGAATCACACCTAAAACTAATATTAGCATACCTGTTGTTATCCATTTGATTACAGGCTGCTAAAGGCGAGATTAGAAGTCGATTAAGCTGCCTCTCGTGCTCTTGACAGTGATTACGCAGTAGACTATATTATGGTAAAGAAGAAATATGAAGGGAGAATAATTTTATGATTATCACAACCACACCTTCCATTGAGGGAAGACAGGTTACTGAATATCTCGGTATTGTATTCGGTGAGGTTATCTCCGGAGTAGATTTTGTAAAGGACTTTGCTGCCGGTCTATCTAATTTCTTTGGGGGACGTTCCGGAACCTATGAGGAAGAGCTGATTAGAGCCAGAGAGCAGGCAATGCAGGAGATGGCACAGCGAGCTCATCAGTTGGGTGCCGATGCCATTGTTGGAGTTGATGTAGATTATGAGGTACTCGGCACGAATAACGGTATGCTGATGGTAACCGCCTCAGGTACCGCCATAAGGATTAGATAAGCTTACTCTTGATATTACTTACTACTAAAAATTGCTGATAAAGAGAACCCGCCGGTTTAAGTGAAAACTTGGCGGGTTCTCTTATGAAGCTGTTATCAGCTCCTTAAGATGCTATAATCTGTGCAACAACAATGGTCATACATAAGATTGTATAAAGGATAGTACCCATATTAAGCAGATATCCAGATTTCTTCTCCATAGGTCTTTGTAAACGATAAAGTCTTATCTTCTTAACATTCAAGATAAAGAGCAGAATACCGCTTAAGATACAAGCAAACACCCATCCCACTATCAGGAAGTTAAATATCAATGATTGCTTCATAGCAATTGGTGCTATTACTACACCCATAGAGTTGATCAGTATGTGTAAGAGGATATTATAACGTATCGAATTCGTTCGGATTGCAACATAGGCAAATATGATACCCAGCGCCGTTGCATAGAACATCTGAGCCACATTCATATGGAATAAACCAAAGGCAATTGATGATATAAGAATCGCCGGTATATCGCCGTATCTACGTAGCTTATTCAATAAAAGCTTACGGAAGATTATTTCCTCGACAATTGGTGCCGCAAAGGATGCATATAGAACTCTCAGAATCATATTACTATCAATCATGACATCCATCAAAGGATTGAGATCCAAATAGTCTCCGCCCTTTAATATTGCGATCATAAAGGTTAGAAATACGCTAAAAAAATTCGTAATATACATAACTGCTGTACTAATCAAGAAGATCGATATAAACTGCAAGGGCTTAAGCTTCACAACCTCACCCTTCTTTGGCTCCGGCATATTTCTGGTAAGTAGATAGAACACCGGGAGTCCGATACCGATCATCGAAAAGGCAGTGAGAACCCATACATACCAATCTGTCTCATTAATCCAGGGCCAGAAGCTGTCCACTGCCATACTAATCAGCTGTTGGGATAATAAAACCGAGACACCCATTAGAAAAAGATAAAATGCTGCTTTACTAAGAATATCCTTGGTTGGTGGCTGAGGCTCTGCTCCAAACGCATTATCTTCATTACCGTATTCCGGTGGATATACATTCAGAATACGATTCTGGGAAGCCATATTCGGAGGATAGCTATACTGCCCATACATCCCCTGTTGATTGTTATCGGTATACAGCTGATTCTGCCCCATGTAATTCTGATTGCTTTGATTGATCCCCTGAGCCATTTCCGCGTTATTCCCTTGCTTCATTTCTTGTTGCTCCATGTGTCCCCCCATTTCCGGGCATCTTATGCCACTTATTTATGATTAAGACCATATTTTAGTAATGTTATGGCATCATCCCAGCGTCCGGAGGAACTGGAGTCCATTATCGCACAGACCACCTTACGTCCATCCTCCTCTGCAGCCGCTACCAGGCATCTACCTGCCATGGTACTTGTTCCGGTCTTGAGACCGATGGCTTTAGAATAGTATTGTTCATAACCTCGTTTAACTAATTTATTCGTATTATACCAGGTAACATCCTCACCACTCGGGAATATATTACGGGAATTATCCTGGTCTGTAACCTCTACTATAAGCTCACTGTCAGCTGCTGCCACACCAATCAGTCCCATATCATAGGCTGTGGTATATTGACCGATGGCATCATATCCATCCGGGGTCTTAAAGCAGCTATTCTTAACACCCAGATTCTTCGCCTCCAGATTCATAAGGCGGGTGAATTCGATAACTGCCTCTTCTTTTGTTGCCTCTTTGTCCTGCAAGGATTTCCTGCCGACATAGGCAGCAATTGCATAAGCAGCATCATTGCCGGAGGGCAGGAGCATTCCTGCCAATAGATTGCGTAATGTGAGTATCTGGCCCTGTTTCAGATAAGCAATAGTAGATCCAGAGCCTATCATGGAAATCTCATCGCCAATGGTTATTTCTTCATCCTCAGTGCACCAATCCAGTGCCACCAGCGCAGTTAGTAGCTTTGCTGTACTGGCAGGAAATACTGCCTGAAGTGCATTTTTATGATAAATAATCTCCTTAGTATCAGCATCGAATAAAATGGCTGCCGTCGCATCGACGTTAAGACTCGGATTAGAGATATCAAAGGCAACCTCCATCTGACTATCCATGGTAATCTCCGGAATATAGGACATGTAGTCTACCTTCTCGCAATCAATAATCAGCTCTGGAGCTTTTGCTTCATTAACCGAGGTACTAAATGTATCCTCCGTATTTTGTTCCTCTGCTTCGCTCCCTTGTGCAGTATCCATCCGTGACGGAGATAAGGCAGTTTGTACATTCGCTTCACCGATATCACTTGGATTTGAACTGAGCCAGGGTTCCTGAGTACCGATATCTACAGAATCACTACTGCCGATGTCCCCTGCTTTCTTCTGTCCTTCAGCTGCTGCCACATTGTTTTCTGAGATATCCTGCCCCACCCTATCCTTTGTAGCACCTGCTTCTTCCTGCATCCCTGTATAGGAATTGCTTTCTAAGCTGATGAAATAATTAGCACCTGCATATAGTCCTACAGTTACCAGACAAGCAAATAGTAATAACCCCAGTAAACTCTTCTTGTTCATTGCCTTCTCCTTCATGCTTTGTACAAATACTATTAATTAAGTCAAAGAGAGACGTTACCAATTTACGCGACAGTAAAACGAAGTGGGGCTATCGATCTCGTTAAGCTTACTTCTTCTGGAGTAAATATTTACGTCTCTTTGATTTATACGACCCTAAGAAGCTCTCATAGCGTGCTTCCTAGGGTTATTCTTCCTTAATTTTAATATTTGTATACGAAGAATGCAACAACTTTTGGTAATAACTATTCGATATCTATCCGTACACTTCCGACACCACCATCTACCTCGATGGAATGATCTGCAAAGCGGCTGCTATGATTAAGCTCCTCAATTTTCTTACCATTGACACGGATTGAGCCTAATCCTGACTCAATATCCAGGTCATAATCATCTATATCACCGGTGAGCTCCAGTTCTACTTCCCCTACACCACAGTCAAAGCTATTCTCTTCAAGAAGAACTCCGCTGATATATACATTTCCTACACCACAGTTGAACTTGGTATCCTTAAAGGTCACATTGCCAAGGTTGATCGAACCGACTCCTCCTTCTACCTTAACTTCATCTGCTATTAAATTTCTGCCATTGATGTTCCCCGCACCGGCAGAAATATATAGATATTCTGTGGAGAAATCCTCAAGATTAACTGCACCGGCACCGGTCTCAATTCTTACTTCCTCTGCAATAAAATCTTCCGGGACATAGATTGTAACCTTTGAGTTCGGGCTGTTAAAACCGTTGAATTTGAAGCCCCAGGCCTTGAAGCCGGATTCATTGTCACTTACAACTAGTGTTCCGTCTCTGTCAACCTCTGCCTTAAAGCCTTCGAATACATTGATGCCTTCTACACGGAAGGTATCACCTACCTCAATTCCTAAAGTGCCGGTAGAATTATCAATATCCAGACCGGTGACTCCGGTAAAGGTCTCATCAAAATCAACGGTCTTATAATCATTATTATTCGGCCGAAACCTGGAGCCTGATGCAAAGGTCACCACTCCATATACCACATTGACTATGAAGGAAATGATACCAATAGCAAGCAGGATTGCAAAGGCAATCGCACAATACTTAATTACTCTTTGGACACTGTTCATTTAATATCGATACCTCCAAACATACAGGTGGAATTCAGATATATGGTCGGTGCAGAGGGATCTGTAGACTGTGAATGCTTATTGCTTACCCCTCCAAAAATCGGAACATTGCGGGTCTTTATCTTCACTCCATTCGGCAGATAGATATCAATTCCGCCAAAGATTGCGGAGGCATTGATCTCTACATCACCAGGTATTTGTGCATCTCTTAAATCTAATACAATCGCACCGAAGGCTGCGCTTAGGCTGGTACCATAGAATGGCTCTGTGATATGGATATGGTTACTGGAAAATACAGCACTGTATTCTCCCCTGTTGGCATTCGAATAATTTGTGTTTTGACGGAAGCCATTGCTTTCACTATAACTATCGCCTTGACCAGCATCATAGGTATGCTCCTCATAATTAATTCTCTTATGAAAAGCCCCTTGAAACATAATTCGAATTCCGATAAATACAAGTATCACCGGCACAATCAGCTGCCAGATGTTAAAATTAAAATCAATCTGGTAATTCATCAATAATAACACGCCAATAATAAAGCCAATGGTGGAGCCGGTAGAGAACCCGGTCTGAAGCATACTGATAAAGCAGGGTACGATGATTAATAATGTCCACCATCCGTCAAAGAATAGATGGAAATCCCAGATGTTCATTACATTACCGGCGATTCCTACACCGATCAGGATAAAAAATAACCCCCATAAGATATTTGATAACTTGTTTCTCATTTTCAATTCCTCCCAATTATTAGGACTAATGGATGTATTTGGTTGTTTTTATGCAACCATCATACTTCATATAACGAGCAACATCAATATAAAACTTCAATCTCTAATTATTTTAATCATTTTTTAACCAAATTTTTTATCCCTTGTTCTGTAGAATATGATCCCCGATAGCCGGATGAATGAGACCACTAGCAGCCAGGATCGCCCGTTCCGTACCACTACCTTCCTTTACATTAGTGATGGTATTGATGGTCGGTCGATGCTAACTCCAAACATGCTTCTGTGATTTTCAGTCTTGAATAAATTTATTAAAAGGGGTTGTAATTGCTCATAAAATTCAGTAAACTTTATATGTCGGAACACCACTCCGTCTGATTCCTGTCCATAGACATAGAAAGCAACGAGGTGATTTTTTGAGCAATCCATTATTAACCAAACTTAGGGAAGCCTTAGTATCTGTGCTTCCTATCACTGCAATCGTTCTAATTTTAAACTTTACGATTGCTTCCCTGCCACTCTATATCATAGCATTATTTCTTATCGGTTCCCTGCTTCTTATCTTGGGTATGACCTTTTTTACTCTTGGTGCTGACATATCAATGATGGTACTTGGTGAGAAGATCGGCTCCTACCTAATCCGCTCCCGTAAACTTAAATTAATAATTATTTCAACACTTATTATCGGAGTATTTATTACGATCGCTGAGCCGGATCTTAAGGTTTTAGCCAAGCAGACACCCGCTGTCCCGGATACGCTATTGATAATTGCTGTTGCTATAGGGGTGGGTATTTTTCTGGTAATATCCTTCTTAAGAATCTTATATCAGATTAAGTTTTCTTACCTATTGATTGGCCTCTATACAATCGTATTTACATTAGCCCTCTTCACCCATAAGAATTTTCTGGCTGTTGCCTTTGATTCCGGAGGTGTTACTACCGGACCCATTACCGTACCCTTTATTATGGCCCTCGGTATTGGTCTTGCTTCCGTTCGTGGTGATAAAACCGCCGAAGAGGATAGCTTTGGTCTAGTGGCCTTATGCTCGGTGGGACCTATCATGACCGTATTAATACTTGGAACCTTTTTCAATTCTTCCTCTGGTAATTATTCCTCCATCTCAACTCCTGCGGTAAATAGTCTGTCAGAAGCTATTCTTGCATTCTTACATGCGCTTCCGGAATATAGCAAGGAGGTATCGGTAGCATTACTACCCATCATTGCAATTTTTCTTCTGTTTCAGTTATTTGCACTACGCCTGACAAAGCGCACTCTGCTAAGACTGACTTCCGGTATTGTCTATACCTTCCTGGGACTTGTACTGTTCTTAACTGGCGTAAATGTTGGCTTTATGCCTGTAGGTTACCTTTTGGGTATGAAGCTGGTGGAGCATTCCTTTGATTCACTGCTTATTCCTCTTGGAATGATTATTGGCTACTTTATCGTTGCTGCCGAACCTGCTGTTCACGTTCTGAAGGAACAGGTAGAAAATATAACTGATGGTAACATCACTGGTAAAGCAATGGGTCTCAGTCTTTCTATCGGTGTTGCTATCTCAGTTGGTCTTGCTATGCTTCGTGTTCTGACTGGTATCTCTATCTGGTACCTGATTCTTCCGGGCTATGCAATTGCTTTAATCCTAACCTTCTTTTCGCCCTCTTTATTCACATCAATTGCATTTGATTCTGGTGGTGTTGCCTCCGGACCAATGACAGCAACTTTCCTTCTCCCCTTCGCCATGGGAGCAACAACGGCAATCGGGGGGAATGTTCAGACGGATGCCTTTGGCATCGTCGCCATGGTAGCTATGACTCCATTAATTACTATCCAATGCCTTGGTATCATATACCGTATTAAATCACGAACTCTAGTCAAAGAAGAGACAATTCCTCTTGAGGAAGACTTTATTATAGAGTATAATCACAGCAGTATCTCCGAATTTCCAAATCAACTTGCACAGGAGGATAATTATGATCGCCCAGCCGATGAATTGTAATATGCTGGTTCTGGTAACCATCATTGATTACAGCCATTTAGAAGTAGCGGAAGAAAATTATAAACAGTATGGCATCCCCATCAATATCCTTACCCACGGGTATGGCGCCGCAAAGCCTGAGCTATACAATATGTTAGGCTTCGGAGAGCATAAAAAAGCCATATTCCTAAGCATTATCACAGAAGATATGGCACCTAAGCTTCTTGAGAAGCTCTCTCTTGATTTTCACCTAACATCTCCAGGTAAGGGCATTGCATTCACACTGCCTATTAATGGTATCAACAATATCCTAAATCAGTTATATATGAGTTCCGACAGGAACATGCAGATAGAAAGCGAGGATAAGTTTATGTCTCAGATAGAAGAACACAATCTCATACTCACAATTGTTAACCATGGTTACTACGACCAGATTATCGAGGCAGTCAGAGCAGCCGGTGCAAAAGGCGGAACCCTTCTCCATGGAAGAGGTGTGGCGAATGAAGAAACAGCCAAGTTTCTTGGTATCACCATTCAACCGGAGAAGGATGTGCTTCTTATCATCGTTTCAAATAAAATCAAGCATCAGGTTATGGAAAGCATCAATAAGGCGGCCGGTATTACAACAAACGGTCAAGGTATCTGTATCTCATTGCCGATCAACTCAGCGCTCGGTCTGTTAGCGGATTGACCAGGAAACGATGACCTAGATTAACCTATGTAATTTGTATATCCGCTCGCAGTAGATCAAATACATTATAGATATCCAGTATCCCATAACCCCAATCCCGGTTGGGATAGGTCTGAGTCGTACTACGACTTGCTCCACGGATTAGGAGTTTTTTAATTACCAGAGTATCAATACCTGGGGAATTGTTACGGACAATTCCCCATTCCATTAAGATTGCAGTAACTCCTGTGGTATGGGCAGCTGCGGCACCGGTTCCTGAGATCTCAGTGAACCCATGCTGCAGAGTCGGTGCCTGGATATTGACCCCTGGTGCAGCTAAGTCAGGCTTTATATCATTGATTCTGGTATATCCTCTGCTTGCCCGTTGATACAGATTTCTATTGGCCGGATTATAGGCTGTCACTGTAATTGGTACAGAGCCGTTTCCCGGAGAGGTAATGGTAATATATGGATCGGATTGTAAAAAATATGACCTCTCTGAAATAAAACCATTCATGGGTAGCCAGATATTGAAGCTACCCTCCAGGTCACCTCTGGTATATACCCGAAACCGCCAGATACCTGGAGAAGGCGCAACAAAACGCATCAATATCAATTGGTCTCCAGTCTGTGCTTCAATCAACTGATAATCAATAAAAATTCTTGTTCTTTCAAAAACGAAATTGATCTCCCGACTCACCCTGAGACCTTCCGATATTCTGGGAATATATTCACCGGCCGGAGACAAGATATCAATGGAGTAGGTATTCGGCGCTGCTCCCCATAACTCCATCGTAAAGCCCGGTTCATTCTCCCCGACATGTAACTCGACCGTACTATAACCGATCTGATTATCCACTCTGCTAAAGTAGTGCCGACGCGCATTTCCTTCATTTCCTGCAGCAATGCTGATAGCCACACCGGGAAAGTCTCCTTGAGAGGATAACAGTGCACTTAAAGCATCTCTTCCGTCATGAGACCCCTGGGTGGACCCGATTCCAATACAGATGGCAACCGGACGTTGTAATCTCCTGGCAAACTCAATAATGTATTGTGAAGCCCACATAATATCATTCTCCTGATATGCCGGTACACCCTCAGGTATGATATAAAACTCTCTTAAAGGCTGCTTTATCTGTTTTAGCTTTACTATAACCAGTTCCGAATCAGGTACGACGCCACTAAAATCACTTTCCTCTATCTCAGAACCGGCAGCAATGCCCGCAAGCATAGTACCGTGGCCAATCTCATCCACACTAGGGACGATGGAGTAGGGGTCTATGCTAGACAATGCTTGATTAATATCACTGGCATAATACTCGGTTCCATAATTGTAGTTCTCCGGATATCGTTCACTCTCTATGGTCTGATCCCAGATTGCAGCAATCCTTGTTGTTCCGTCGCTCCGTAAAAACACCGGACTCGTATAATCAATTCCGGTATCGATCAACCCAACCAATACACCGGATCCCCTTAGATTAAATGCAGGAATACGACGTAACCTAGTGATACCCGAGGCCTGTAAGCTTATCTCACTATTCAGACCATAGCAGGCGGGGAGGACAGAATAACCAAATTGACTAATGGTACGATTAGACAGCTGGGAAACTGGAACATAAACGATCGCAATACGAGAATTCATGACATGAACAACCGCATCGGTAAATTGCTCAAAACGCCTTGGATTCTGGTTATATTCGATGATAAAGTCTGTATACTCATCACTTACAATTCGTTGTCTTTCTTCTGCTGTCATCCGATTTATACCTCCAACTCGCATTATTATTCGAGTATTCATTGAACACGTTATTCTCTGAATAAAGATTCTCTATCAAAAAACTACATAGGTGTCAAAACGGCTCTCAAAGAATCAAATATTTCATATACATCCAATATCCCATAACCCCAGTCCCGATTCGGGTACTGGATATCTAATTCACGCCGCGCACCGCGAATCATGAATATCTTCATATCCAGTGTGTTGAGATTGGGCTGGTTACCACGGACGATCGCCCACTCAAGCAACATCGCTGCTACTCCTGTGGTATGTGCAGCACTGGCACTGGTTCCTGTAACAGTCGCAAAGCCTTGTTCCGGCGTCGGTGCCAGAATATTAACTCCCGGAGCTGCAATCTCAGGCTTAATCACACCGGTTCTTGAATATCCACGACTGGCATTCAGATAGAGACTGCCATCTTCTGTATTATATGCGGTAACCGTTATTGGTACCCTGGCATTTCCCAAGGACAATATCGTTGTATATGGATCAGAACGAATAAAGTAGGTATTCTCGGAGATAAAGTTCGCCATAGGGAGCCAGGCATTAAAACCCGTCGCCAAGTCTCCTCTCCCATACACCCCAAACCGCCATATTCCGGTACTCGGGTTTCTTAGGCGTATCAGAATCAGCTGATCCCCGCTTTGTGATTCGATAATCTGATAGTCCACAAAGATCTCAGTCTGTTCAAAGATAAAGGATATATCTCTATTTTCATCAAAACGGGGGTTGATTTGAGGTACATATTCCCCGGATGGAGTCAGTATATCAAGGGAGTATAATCCTGGTGAATTCCCCCATATCTCCAAGGAGAAGCCCGGTTCATTCTCTCCGACAAAGAGCTCGATGGTATCGAATCCTGTATTCGGATCAATCATTCCTTGGAAATGTCTTCTGCCATTCCCTTCATTGCCGGCGGCCACAATAAAACCATAACCGATATTTTCAGCCACAAGAGAGACGTAACTACTCAAGGTACCTCTCCCATCATGCGCCCCTTGAGAGCTTCCCAAGGCAATGCATATCGCCATAGGACGATTCAGATTGATCGCTACCCTCATGATATAATCAATAGCAAATAGAATATCATTCTCCTGATAACAGGGAACATCCTCAGGAATAATAAAGAATTGACGAAGATATCTCTTCGCCTGCTTCAGCTTTACTACAACCAGCTCTGCCTCCGGAGCTATGCCGAAGAAGCCGCTTTCAGGGACGTCATTCCCGGCGGCAATCCCTGCTAGCATAGTTCCATGTCCGATCTCATCAGCAGTCTGGACGATGGATAACGGGTCGTCACTTTGCAGGGCCACATTAATCTGCTCGCTGGTGTATTCCGTCCCATAAAAAGTACCCTCCGGAAAGTTACCACTGGTTATTGTCTGATCCCATATGGCAGCAATTCTTGTCGTACCATCTGCTTTCCGGAAAATTGGATTCCGATAATCAATTCCAGAATCAATAATACCTACCAGTACCCCCTGTCCCCGAAGGTTAAAGTTCGGTATATTACGTAGACGAATAATACCGGATGCCTCAAGACTTGACTCATTGATCAAACCGAAAAGAGACGGAAATACTGAGTACCCCAGCCGAACCATCGTAGTTTCGTTTATCTCTGAGACAGGGACATGGACTACTGCATAAAAGAAATTTATGATATTTATTGTTGCATTTTGAAACTGGTTTAAAATGCTCAGATCCCCGCTATAATTAATCAAAAGATCCGCATAATCCTCACTAATGATTCTCTCATTACCCTGAGTTGTCATCTCTTCCACCTCACTTCTAACTGCCTAGTGTACGGATAAGCTTAAGACTACATCCTATTACGATAAGCAGGAGAAGCATAAAATATATCTTCACTTTATTATATAGACTTATCAGAGATTATATTATCTCAATTTGTAATCATACGGCTAACTTTCAATGAAACAAAAAAAGAGCAATTGCATTTTGTAATACTCCTTACGGGGTATAACGAATACAATTACTCTCAAATTATATTTATAATCGATTTTATGCTAATTTGGACTTAGCAACCTCAGCTAAAGCAGTGAAGCCTGCTGCATCATTGATTGCCATATCTGCAAGCATTTTTCTATTGATTTCAACGTTAGCTACCTTTAAACCATGCATTAACTTGCTGTAGGATATACCGTTCATTCTTGCAGCTGCATTAATTCTTGCGATCCATAACTGTCTGAACTGTCTCTTTCTTTCTTTTCTACCAGCGAAAGAAGAGGTTAATGCTCTCATAACTGACTGCTTTGCTACTCTATACTGCTTAGATCTGGCACCTCTGTAACCCTTAGCCAGCTTTAATACTTTATTATGTCTTTTCTTAGCGTTTAATCCGCCCTTAATTCTTGCCATGTTCTATTCCTCCTTATCACCAATCTCTACAGATATGGTAAGATTTTCTTCATGTTTTTGATGTTAGTTGAGTCCGTCATAGCTGCTTTTCTAAGATTTCTCTTTCTTTTAGCGGATTT
>JAEZKA010000075.1 GCA_023436225.1 Bacillota bacterium | reverse complement strand
AGATATTAATCTACCTTTTACACCATATGACTAAATTACTGGCTATTTTCCTGCATCTCTAATACCTTTAGCATAACTTTCTCCAATAATATTGGCTGAATTTCCGGATAAGTCCAGTTATCAGGTATATGGATCAAATAATTCTATCTTTTCGATTTCATACCCCGGCAATTCTTTAAATCTTGTAATATCAGCAAAAAAGAGCATGCCAAAAGTCTCTGTATCATTTTCAACAACTCCATCATGACCACATACTGAATATTCACATATCTTCTTTATGGCGTATTCGATTGCACCAGTTTCTTCATAAAGCTCTCTTTTTGCAGTTGATAAAATATCCTCACCAGCTTCTCTGTGCCCGCCAGGACATTCATATGTACTTCTTTCCCTGTGTTTGCAGAACACCCATTTTCCTTGACTTTTCGATACAATTACAGCAAATTTCAATAAACTGTCATCGATGTTATTGTAGAAACTTACTCTTAACATAGGCATCTCCTCGGTTTTGTAGTCTGTAAATATTGTAATATCCGAATCTATTATTTATTTTCGCGTCTTATTAAAATACCTTTCATATGTTCGGATTCACTATGGGTTTTATAAACTATTTCAATTGACATCCGTTCTTTATAATTTTCTTTGTTCAACAGAATGAATCATGGCTCATCATTATACTTATTCATTTATACAATTATCAGCTTACGCTCTTTAAATATCACATTTTTAAGTGAGTATTTGTCAGCCAAGCTTTGTGCTTCTTCATAATTTGTTCCTAAATCCTTAGCTTCATGTGAATCAGAACCGATTGTAATATAGCTACCACCACAATCCTTGTATATTTCCAGGAGCTCATCACATGGCATCGTAGTAGACAATCCTTTCCTCAGGGATGATGTATTAATTTCTAGTACAATATTCTTTTGTAGCATTATCCGAAATATTTCTCTTATCAGTTTGTCATTATAATATAGCTCCCCATAATATCTCTTTGGAAAATCAATATGCCCGAGACAATCAAATCCTCCATTTAAAACACATTTGTATACTTCTTTCCAACATAGCTCATAAAATTCTTTGGATGTATATTGTTCTCTCACTTTCTGAGAAGGAAACAAATTCCCTACCCAATGTACGCTACCAATTACAAAATCATATGGATACTCTTTCAGCTTTTTTAATTCTGCCTTATAGAGATGCGGCTCAGAAAATTCAATTCCCGCAAGTATGTCCACGCCTGAGTCTCTACAAAGCTCGTTATAAGAACAGAAAAATTGTTCCTGATTATAATAGTTGTACCCATCGTCAATTTTATTAAAGTCTACATGGTCTGTAAAACAAACCACATCAACTTTCCTTCTTTTAGCAATGTCAATATAATCAGAAATCCTTGCCTCCGAGTCACACGACATTTCAGTATGAACATGCAAATCTGTAATCATAAAATTCAACCCTTCCAATATGATTTTCGTAGATTTATGTCTGAATAAGCATTCATTGAACAACAATGTATATTAAGTCACCATTGCGCTTTCAATGTCTACGAGGATAATTTCCGATTACTTTTTGCATAAAAGTATTAGCATTAACACTCTCCTCGTTAGTTTAATTCTAATTTATATATTTCTATAGTACGGTGGCGGGATATGACTCCCGCTTTACAATCAGCCATGCATGATTACAGGCTACACCGTCTTTCCACTGTTATCGCTTTATAGTCATGCACATGCCATAACAGGGAATAAACACCTCTACAAGAACTTCAATTATTCCTCTGGTTAATATTCGGTTTCAAAATATGATTCATATCATAATGATATAATAACTATTGTAAATATCGTACCATAATATATTCTTCATCATTATCAGCTACAATCTGAAAGCCAAGCTTCATATACATCCCAACAGCGTAATTATCTTTTTGTACTGCCAAGGAAGCCTTTGAATAACCTGCCCCTTTTAAATGCTCAATCATCTTCGTCATCAGTTCCGTGCCAATCCCGTATCCACGATATTCTTTATATAGAGATATTGCAAAGGATGGGGTTTCATCATCAACATGACCGTAATCATTCATAATTCGTACCCAGACTGCTCCCACAACTTTTTCGTTAACTTCAGCAACGAAACAATAATCATCTTTTTGTTTTCCAAAATCAAAAACATACACCTGTAAATCTGGTTGATTTATAATGCTTTTTGGTGGTGCCTCTGATCCTTCTGGAACATAAATCGCCTCATACAAAAAATCATTAAGTAAAGTATACTCATTTTCTCTTAATTGTCTAATTATGTAATCCATTATATACCTCCGACTTACTTTTTTAGTGATCAGCTTTCAGTCCACACATACTGACCTCCTCCTTCATACAAATTGAAATATCTGTCATAATCATGACAATACTATAAGATCCCGATTGTGACCTAAGCCCAACCACTGTGCTTTCTGAATTATCCTGAGCTATCGGAAACGCCAAGAACCCACTTCCAGTGCCCAAATCAAGTATTTTACTATGAGGTACGATATTTATACAACTAAGAATTTTCTGTAAATGCACAGCATCCCCGGGTACGTTGTTCCATATAATTTTTCTTTGAAAAATCCTCATCAAATCCTGCTCTTGCTTTTTGAATGATTGTGCTTTCGTCCATATTATCTATCATATTTTATGTCCTTTCGGTATTATCATATATTATGACAGGTCTTTTGCGTAATCCGGTGAAAATGGACACCTAATCCGATTTTATGTGGACACCGGTTCCGGTGCCGTCTGGACAGCCAATCCAGACTTAAGTGGACACCGAATTCGTTATAGATTTTACAGTATTTATCTGCCATTATAGTAACATAGTTTTTTACAAATGCAAGATTTATTTCATAGATGATTCGTCTATTATCTTAGCACACTCCATGCGTTTTTTGGCTTCAATGCCTCGGAAGGATGGACCATCTAGCTCAAAGTGGTACGAGTTCTTAAGTACCCTGTCCATGATGGCATCTGCCCGTGTATCATCACTTAATACATCACCCCAGGTTTCTGATGGTATCTGACTGACAACGATCATGGATTTTTTAAGGTTACGTTCATCTATCAAATCAATCAGGGCAATGGTTTCGCTGACATTGAATTTATTAAGTCCCCAGTCATCCAGAATAAGTAGGTCACATTTTTGTAACTGCCTCAATACTCTCTGGAAGGTACCTTCTGTTTTAGCAGCTGACAGGATATCCATAAGATCTGAGGCACGGTAATACAGTACCGTCTGGCTTCTTCGGCATGCCATATATCCGAATGCCTGTGCAAAGTAGCTTTTACCTACGCCTGTCGGTCCTGTAATCACAAGATTTAAGCCCTGATCAATCCAGTCTGTCGTGCATAGTGTCTGATAAAGTGATTTATTGTACTTACGCTTCTCGGTTTTTATGATATCTTCCAGCAGTGCTTCCTCACGGAAGCCAGCTCGTTTGATATGCTTGTTTAAGTGATTAGTCCTTCGCTTGTTCCATTCATAATCGACAATCAAGGAGAAGCGCTCGTCGAAGGTTAGCGCAGCGTTTTCAGGAAGTTCAAGCTGTCTGGAATAAGCCTCAAGCATGCCGCTAAGTCTTAGGTCCTTCAAGTGTTCCATGGTTGGGTTAGTCAGCACTTTGGACACCTCCATTCACGACCTGCTTGAAATACTCTTTTCCTCTGATGTTGGAATGTAAAGGGAGCGGCTGCTCTGTTTCGGTCTCTCTTTCGTCTGGCAGATTGTCCAGTATTATTTTAAGTGATTTGTAGGAGTATTTCTTTATAGCAATTCCCTGTATACAGGCTTTTTCTAAGGTTTTACCGCCATAAGTATCACCTAGCTTCAGAATACCAAGGCAAGAGCGGAAGCCCTGCTCCGGGTGCGGGCGGGTTTGCATAACCTTTGTTATGTATTCCGATGTATTTGGTCCTACCTTGCCGGCCCACTTTATGAGTCTCTCCGGAGTCCATTCTGCCTGGAAGCGATGACTATCGGGCATGTGGTCGGGAATGGTATTAAATCCGTTTCGATCATTGGGATGAATTCTTGGATGTGAGGCAACACGGGTACCGCCTTTTAACACTTCAATGGTATTGATAGTTGCACGTATTTCTACCTTGTCTCTGACATAACGGTACGGAACACTATAAAAGTTGCCACTAAACTCTACATGGTAATCAGGAGCAACCGTAGCAGTTTTAAACTCTACTATTTCGTATGGTTTAATCGGCAAAGGTTTAAGCCGGTGACGTTCAGTCTGTTCAAAAACGCTCCTTCGGCTTCCGTCCATCTTTTGGAATGGTTTCAGGTTGGCTAGATCCAGCTCTTTGCGTACCATACGGTTTAGTTCATAGAAGCTGAAATAGGTATCATCACGATGCTTAGCTATAATCCATCGCTCTACAAGCTGTACAGAGTACTCAGCAAGGCTCTTATCCTTCGGTTTCCGGACTCTGGCGGGAATAATGGCCATCTGATAATGCCTTGCCATCTCAAGATAGGTAGGGTGAATTTCCGGCTCATAATAACAACTCTTTGTAACTCCGGTTTTCAGGTTGTCAGGAACGAGAATTTCGGTGGTTCCACCGAAGTATTCAAACATATGGAGGTGTGCAGTAATCCAGGAACCCATATCCATAGACGGGAAAACTCTTAATAATAGATTTTCCCTCCTTTAGCTCATTGCCATATTGTGTACGAAACTTCGCCATATCTTACTGCCTCCTAATAATTAGAATAATGTTAGGTTGATTACTGATATATTACCCGGCTTATTCCGGCATAGGTCTAAAAATCAATCTTTCATATAAACCTTCTGGTATGCGAGTGCCATCGGCATCATCTGCATATAATGCCATATATTATAATCTCTTTCATTATCAATTCCTGTACATTAACTGATTTTTTATCTCATACATTTTAGTTAATCGGTTTATCCACGTAAATAAAGCCTTTAAAATCTTTACCTACTGAGAACTTTTTATAATTAAATGTCCCTCCATAATTTGATTCTGAGATCCATATTACTCCATTTTCAATTTTTTCAACAATTGCAACATGTCCACGTTTATATTTGCTTCCATTATTTACTCCCCATACAGCGATTGCACCAAGTCTAGGTTCTGTTGTTGAAGCCTTAAAATAAATGTAATTCAGGTTTGTTCTATCCCAGTTATAATCCCAGAAAGTAAATGCGTTACCGACAAATTTAGCCGGAAGCAAATTCTTTCCATGTATCTCATATAGCCTTCCCCAGACATATGTGGTACAGTTTGGCATCCCATATCCAGCTCTCGTGTACGGGTTCTCATTCGAAAAGTAATATTTCTTCTCATTTTGATTGTCTTTATTAGGATTTTTTGTTCTTTCGACAAAATCAAAGACATTAATGTTACATGTGTCCATTTCCTTGTCATTATACATTACCGATATAATCACTTGTCCAACATTCTTCCCTATAACACTTCCTTTGGCATCAACGGTTGCAATGTTTTGATCACTACTCTTATATGTAACCTTTTTAAGATCTATAAAATCATTTATGAATTGAAGTGTTACAGAAGAGTTATATCCCTTCTTGATATCAATTATTTCCTGTTCAATCATCACAGATTTAACTATTGTGTTAACTGCATCAAATGTATAAATTGTACTACCGTTTCGTTCCGCGGTCACCCATACTTTATATTGCCCGGCGTCAACAATTTTAAACTTGGACGTTGTTTCTGTTGCTAATAAAGGTGTATTAACAAGGTCTATCTTACCGTTACTTACATGAAGCATATACTTATCTGCATTAGTAACCGGTATCCATGAGGTATTTATGAATTCCCCACTCAGGTATACTTGTTTATCTGTGTTTAATGTTGGTACCGGTCTCTTTATAACCGAGAAATAGATAAATGTACTGACCGGCCCGGCCTTCCCGTTTGAATTGTAAGCTCTCATCGCAAAACGATAATTACCTGCAGGAAGTTTGCCAACAAATGCATTATTACCAGTATGCCTCTGATTATACCTGATGGTTGTATCGCCGGTATAAGGATACTCCCTTACAGTTAATCCATATTCATATGTATTCGCAGCTGGCGACCAGTAAATAGTGATATCTTCGTCTTCATAGTATTCACTCTTAGAACTGGATAAATCCGCTATCTCTCCAGGATTCCCGGCTATTGGAACTACTGGTGCTTGAGTTATAACAGGAGCTTGGGTAATTAAAGGCGTTGGTGCGATTGTGGAATTAGAAGAAAAGACAGTCCGATATCTGTATTCTGTCTGCTGACCAGTCACAACCGGAGTCTGCACTTCTTTTTCGTTAAACCATAGCTCGTTTGAAAAATTTATGTATTTACCGCTACCCTGCCAATAAGAGTTTCCGTCACTGGTGCTCTTAAAAAATATCATTTTATAATCCAAGGTTACACTGTAATAGGTTCCGCCTAGATTTCCATTACCCTTATAAAAATATCGGCCAGCAGAATTGTTGTAATATCTCCAATAGTCATATGAATATTGGGTTTTACTTCCCATAACATCGACACTTCTTGTCTGCACTTCAATTGTATCGGAAGCCGATATAGGTGCGGTCTGCCAAACACTCCAATCTGAGTAAGTCGTCTCTGCCTGAGTTACGGCCGGTATCAATATACTCAGAATGATAAATGCTGCTGAAATAATTTTTTTCATATCATTTCTCCTTTTCCGATTTTATTAATCAGTTTTTTGTTCAGAATCAATTGGTGGTTCGATATTCGTAGTAAAGTTATCAATTGTATCGTTCCTCGATAATTCTTTATATGACGTTAATCCCTCTTCAAGTTTATATATCCTTAACCCTGGCCAAAATGTAAAGTATATATCACCGTTGGCTATTTGCGGAAAAGGCGTTCCTATAATTTTGTCACCATCTTCGACTTCAATTATCTTCTGAAAATCATTGAATTGGTTATCGTATAAATAAAGGGATGTAAAATCAAACAATACAGCAAAACCATTTCTAATCGGGGTAACCGAACTAACCCTCCGATTATCTAATAATGTTTCCATTTCTTTTGTATCTAAATTAATTTTATATAAGATATCTGAAGCGATTAAATATAGTTCATTATTCAAAGTAAATAATGGTTTATATTCACCAGAGGCAATCGTTTCTTCTGATTCAAAATTAAATGGTCTAAATGTAAGAGATTTTTGATCTTTTATATAGTAAATTCCCGTTTCTGTCACCAATTTGCCTTCCGGGCAGACAAATTCGTTTTCTCCTGATAGAATATCATAAGAGTATGTTTCATTTCCATTTCCGTTGTTAATGCAATAATATATTTTTGTGTTAACCGTATTCAATAATTTCGCATTGTTATTTTTTGTGAACTCAAAAAGTGCCGTTTCCACGCATGTGCTTTTATTATACAAGCATAAATAGCTACCATTATCAGCAGAATGGTAAAGTGATTTGATATAAACTAGCCAATTTCCAATAGAGCATATATCATAACATGTTCCAGGTATTATTATCTTAGCTGAATCTGATGAGTAGTCTAATTGGTAAATGCCATCTAAATTCGCAATATAACATTTTTTTTCATCATAACAGCAAATTCCCAGTGTTTGCATATTGTATTGTGAATTTCCAAGTATTCCAAAAGCCTTCATTTCATCACTAACTTCATCGGCATTATTTTGTACTACAGAATTTTGATCAGAGGATAAGTTATTAACCTCCTTTTCTTTATAGGTCTCTTGCGCTTTATTTGAGCACGCCAAGAACAAACAACAAACAACCGCCATGACAACTAAAATATATATTTTTTTCATAATATCCCACCTTTAATGTAATTCTTAACTACTTTTTCAATAAATCATATGAATAGGTATAGATATATACTTATCTGAAAAGCTAATATATCAAATGTTATTATTAAATACCGTACAGGTCTTGAAAAAGCGTTATATACCATTTATTCTCGATTTTTATCATATCAATATAATCCTCCTCATAAAATGAACCATCTCCAGCAGAATACGACCATTTAACATGCACAATAGCATGACTATCTGTGTCATATTTAACATCGATTACCTCTATATGGTCCACTGCCGGTTCGAGTGAACCGCTATAATCAGAGAAATGTCCTATTACTTCTTCAAACATACCAAATACATCATACCCATTTGTTCCAGCTAACAAACTTAATATACCTGTGAAATATTGCTGAGTACCGGGATCCATGCAGCTTAACATATCTTCTGCATTATTGTTATTGTAAGCCTTTACAAATTTCTGCACCGTTTTTTCAGGAGTTGAATTTGTCAAGAATATGTAAATAAAAACAATTAAACCCGCTAAAAGTATCCATTTGGCATAAAACATTACGTCACGTTTTTCGGGCTCGACAGCTCCTTCTTGATTTGGAGTCTGATTCTGTTCATTGTTACCGGCATTAACCTTGACAGCTTCTACTGGGATCTCTTGGCTTCCCGGCACACATGTTGAACAATAAATAGCCGTCAAATCAAGATTTGTTCCGCAGCAACCGCAAACAGAGTCTTGGTTGATAAATTGGGGGTTAATGAGTGGTTTTCCATTTACCCTTTCATACTCCTCAGCTTTGTTAACGCATGCATAACAATAAATTGGTCCATCACTTAATTTCTTTCCGCATTTAGCACAAAATAAAGCCATTCTAATACCTCCTCCAGTATTAATTAATCTGTATTGATTTACCAAACCAACACTACTACACCCAATGTAATTAACAATTACAATATATTCTGTTTCACTTGACACTTCAGTTTTTAATTTCAGGTGAGTTATTCTCTTGAAAATCATCAGCTATTCATATTAATCTTACATAACGGGTAGTTTTTCAAGATCACTGAATCTTCATTTTGAGGTTATATCTATAAGCATAAGAATACGCATAGGTATTCTTTTTACATTCCACAACAACTTTTCTTGGCTCCCACTCACTAAACAAAGCTTTGTCCCCAATGCTTTTAATGCTTGCTGGTAAAACGATCTTCTTTAGAGGAGTGTATTGAAAAGCATCATCTCCTATTTCTACAGTACCGTTTTCTATTACTACTGAAGTAATATGAGCACCTTTAAAAGCCCCGTTCCCAACTCTTTTAACACTTCTAGGAATAATTACTTTCTTAATATCAGTAAAGCCGAAGGCATAATCACCAATCTCCTGGACACCGTATTCAATTAGTGCAGTTTCCAAGTTTGAGCAATAACAGAATGCCTCCTCATCTATTTTTTTTACTGATGCCGGAATGGTAATTTTTCTTATAATATCATTACCCGAAAAGGCACCGCATCCAATGTAAGTAACCGTATCAGGTATCGTTACCTCATCACTCTCACCAAGATAAGTAATTAATGTTGATTCCTGATTAATCAAAAAGTCCTCAGTAGCATTAGTTAAGTATACTTCATCAAATGCCTTCGGATATTTATCGATATAATCTGAAATCATAGGATAATCTATTCCATAACATTCGCCAAATGCATGATTTCCAATGTAATCTAACTGATCAGGAAGCGTTACTTCACTAAGGTCGTGACATCCATAGAATGCATTCTCTCCAATTTTTTTCACTGAGTTTGGTATTATTATCTTTTGAAGCGATGAGAAAGAAAATGCATCACTACTAATTGCGGTTACACTAGAGGGTATTTCTACCTGCAAAATATCTTCTCGATTATGAAATACACTCCCAATAATCTTTACGCCATTTGGAATCACCACATCTGTATAATTTCTTAAATTAGTTTCTATTAACACACCATCTCCAACGATTACAAATTCATCCTTGTGTCTTTTCAACCAGGGCGTTTCTTCGAAAGCTGATTGCTCTATGTCTGTTACTGAATCCGGAATATCAAGCTCCATTAGTTTTTTACATCCTAAAAAAACTCCAAATGCAATCTTCTCAAGCTTCTTTGGAAGTTTAATCTCACTTAAAGCAACACAGTCACCAAAAGCTGTTGATTTAATAATCTTAACACTTGAAGGAATCGATATTTCTTTCAGTGCTGCTCTAAAATTATCACCAGTAAATGCTCGAACTTTCACTGCAACAGGTATGCCCTGCTCTAGCTCATACTGTCCATAATATAGATACTTTTTTCCTTCCTTTTTCTCGTACCTTGCATTATTCCAAACGTGATCATACTTAAGCAGTTTTGTACTAATTAGAAAATAATCATATCGCTCACAATATGCATCTTTATAGGTGTCACTTAATACTGGATCGTCCCATGTACAATCTACATTATACCAACCATCACTTAATTTAACTTTATTCCATGCATGAGGTTGCCCTTTGGCTATTCCAATCACAATATCACAAGTAATTCCTGCTTCATTACATAAAAGCTGGAAGGCATTCGCATAGCCTTCGCAGATACCAATTCCATACTTTAGAACATCCTGACCTCTAGTTTCAGAATACTTGTCATTATATCCATAACTTGTTCTATAGATGAGAGCATCATGAATTGCCGTTAATTTCTCAACAGTCGTCATGCCTTTATCAGTAACAGAGGAAACGATCTCATGCGCAATCGTTTTTGAAGCTGCCTGGACCACTAAAGGTTGTGTGATCACAGATATAAAAATGAAGAGTATAAAAATAATTACATACCTATTTCTCATTCTTCTAACCATAGTATTCGCTTCATCTCCTCTACTGTAGTTATAAAAAGCAATAAGCTTTCATCGATTTTTAACAAAGATGATTCCGTGTTTTCGCATTATTCCTATATATTTATGAATCCTGATTCATCATCGATCCAGTTAGGTGTATAAATATAAATATAATTATAATTATACTTAATGTAATAATCATGAATTATATGGAATATGTTCCTTTTATATTCCTTTATATGTTAAATGACATGTACTTTATGTAAGTGAATTTAAAACCTATCGGCATATGATTTCTATTTCGACTTTAAAATGGTGTTTTGAATGTTATTTATAAGCAATAAAAGCGCTCAAACCCTTGAAATCAAGGCATTTAAGCGCTTTAAATATTACTAGAATTGAATAATTCGAGTAGAACTGAGGCGTGTTGAACCCCCGACCTGCGGTTTTGGAGACCGTCATTCTACCAGCTGAACTACGCCCTTAAGTCAGCCGCATTATGCAGCTGTTAAAGCTATTTACTAAAGTAAAATCTTTTCCACGACTCATCACTATACCATTGACTATACTTCTCATCGGATAGGTTATATCTCAACCCGCCATTCTGATAAGCTTTAAGATCTGATTCATAATGAGCTTTGTGCTCGATGTATGTTTCTCTGCTGATATAATCATGTATTTCATAACTGCAGTAAATTTTGCGATATGCGTTTCCATTTGGAATAATCTCAGAATAATTTCTTACTCTTCTATTCGCAAAGTATTTACCGCTTTTACCGGATTATTTATCTTTCTGTCATCCTCCTCATATAATCTTGCGATATCTCCTTAATTCTAGCGGTATCGCAGTTTTTCATTTTTTAGATAAAAGCTGTTTTTTATAGATACAAAACGTATTTCATACTTTTGATAAGAAAAAGGGTATGCTTAATAGAACGTCTTTTCTTCTGCTCTATGAAGGCCTTTCATTTCCCCACTTCTCTTACGGCGACAAACCTCCTATGTCCAACGGGATCATCTGATTGTCAGTGCCCTAAATTCCTTCGTTCTGCCTATCCATTTATGGGTGTCGTTTCTGCTCCTATTGCTGAGTCTTTGCTCTAATGGAAAAAAATCTGACTACCGGCTCTTATCTGTTTTCTTTTTTGTATTGCTCCTTCTGGCGCTAAAGGCGGACGTTTTACCAGAACTCGCTTATTCTACTTTATACTTATTCTACGCTGCCATTGGTCTACGTATATCCTCCTGCATTTTCATGCTGTCATAAGCAATTCCTTTACTCAGAATAGCATAGAATATACGAATTAGTTTACAGCATACGGCTATGATGGACTGCTTTTTCTTTAATGGGTTCTTATCTCTGGATATGTAATACTGATGGATTGACCGAAACTCCGGATTCTTTGCTACCAACGGTATTACTGCATTAAACAGTTGGTACTATGTCAAGAAAAAGTACAAGTTAAACGTGAACTTTCTTAATAACACAGGGTATCCTTATACTACTTTTAATTCCATATCCTTTAAATCCTTCCAATATTCTCTTTCATATTCATTTGGC
>JAEZKA010000096.1 GCA_023436225.1 Bacillota bacterium | reverse complement strand
CGGTCTTGGTCAGACAGCTCCTAACCCGGTATTATCAACATTACGTTATTTCAAAGACGAATATGTTGCTCATGTAACTGATAAGAAGTGTCCTGCCGGTGTATGTAAGGCTCTTCTCTCCTATATCATTGATGAAGACAAATGTAAGGGTTGTACACTATGTGCAAGAATTTGTCCGAATGGCGCAATCCAGGGTAAGGTAAAAGAAGTACATCTTATCGATCAGAGCAAATGTATCAAATGCGGCGCATGTATGGAGAAATGTAAATTCGGCGCTATCTCTAAGAAATAAGGATACCCGGTTAATAATCAAGATGGAGGTTAAAAATGGAAACGGTAAATATTAAAATAAATGGCATGCCAGTTCAAGCACCCAAGGGCGCTACCATATTAGAAGCGGCAAAGCTTGCCTGTATTGATATCCCCACTCTCTGTTTCTTAAAAGATATCAACGAAATCGGTGCTTGCCGTATCTGTGTTGTAGAAGTGAAGGGTGCCAGAAGCCTTGTTGCTTCCTGTGTGTACCCAATTTCTGAAGGCATGGAAATTACCACAAATTCTCCTAAGGTACTTGCGTCCCGTAAGAAGACCTTAGAGCTTATCTTATCCGACCACGACAGAAAATGTCTCTCCTGCGTACGTAGCGGTAACTGCGAGCTTCAGAAGCTTTGCAACGACTTAAACGTTAAGGATGAGTATCTGTATGATGGCGAGCGTACTCACTATGAGCTGGATGACACTTCCGCACATATGGTACGTGACAACAATAAATGTATCCTTTGTAGACGCTGCTCCGCTGTATGTGATAAAGTTCAGGGTATCGGTGTAATCGGTGCCAACGAGCGCGGTTTCGACACCAGTATCTCCTGTGCCTTTGATATGGGCTTAGGTGATACCAGCTGTGTATCCTGTGGTCAGTGTATCGCAGTATGCCCTACGGGTGCTCTCCTTGAGAAGGATTATACCGATGAGGTATTCGCAGCACTTGCAGATCCAGAAAAATATGTCGTTGTACAGACCGCTCCCAGCGTTCGTGCTGCTCTTGGCGAGGCTTTTGGCCTTCCGATCGGAACTAACGTAGAGGGCAAAATGGTTGCAGCACTTCGCCGTTTAGGCTTTGCTAAGGTATTTGATACTGACTTTGCAGCTGATTTAACCATAATGGAAGAAGCAAATGAGCTTATCGATAGAATTCAAAATGGTGGTAAATTACCGTTAATCACATCCTGTTCACCGGGTTGGGTTAAATTCTGTGAGCATTACTATCCCGATATGCTTGATAATGTATCCAGTTGTAAATCCCCTCAGCAGATGTTTGGTGCTATCTTAAAGACATACTACGCTGAGAAGAACAACATTGATCCAAAGAAGATTGTCAGCGTCAGCGTGATGCCTTGTACCGCCAAGAAATTCGAAATTGGTAGAGAAGATCAAAGTGCTGCCGGTGTTCCGGACGTAGATATCTCTATCACTACCCGTGAGCTCGCAAGAATGATCGAGCGAGTAGGTATCAATTTCTTATCCTTACCGGATGAGCAATTCGATGATCCGCTTGGCAGATCTACCGGTGCTTCTGTTATCTTCGGAGCTACCGGCGGTGTTATGGAAGCAGCTCTCAGAACAGCAGTAGAGACAATCACCGGATCTGAGCTAGCAAGCCCTGACTTCAAGGAAGTGAGAGGAACTAAGGGTATTAAGGAAGCTACTTATGAAGCTGCCGGCTTAAAGGTTAATGTTGCTGTTGCTTCCGGCCTTTCCAATGCAAGAAAGCTTCTTGACGATGTAAGAGCAGGTAAAGCTGATTATCACTTTATTGAGATTATGGGATGCCCCGGTGGTTGTGTAAACGGCGGTGGACAGCCTCAGCAGCCCGGAACTGTTCGTAACTTCACTGATATCAGAGCTCTCCGTGCGAAGGCTCTTTATGATCAGGATGCTACGATGGCGGTAAGAAAGTCCCATGAGAATGAAGCGATTAAGGCTCTTTATGCTGATTATCTTGAGAAGCCGGGTAGCCATAAAGCTCACCATATCCTTCATACAACCTATGTTAAGAGAAGTGTGAATTAGATCTAAATAAATGATTAATCTATAGAACGTACACCTACCAGGTGCACCATGAGATGGAGACAGTTGAATATCGGCTGTCTCCTTTTCATATCGAATGTTCTATAATTATAGATACAAGAAAGTTATGAGATTTTACTTAGGCTTATTGACAATAACATACTACAATCCTATACTTAAGATGAAGGATCTGGAAATGAAATGCAAGGAGATTTATATTTTATTAAAAGAATCCGGCTATTAACCGGTATCATCAGGAAGGAGCGATGTATATGGTAACAAAGAAACCAGAAAACCCATTACTGCTACTTGATAATAGTAATACGATTGCCTTATTTAACGAAGGAGAATTCAAATGTACCAATATGACCTTTGAGGAGGCTCGAGAGATCGTTGGTATGTACTCACAGGATGAAATTCTACTATGCTTCTCGCACCCAGATACCTATGATATCATTTTTAACTACATCGGTATTCCGAAACGGGATTACGAATATAAGACCATACGGAATATGCGAGTTAATCAGGACGGTATTATCTTTAAATTGTATATGACTCCATCCGAGACTCAACCTATCATTCATGTTGATGGAGTTGAGGCTAAGAAAATCCAGAATGTTTATGTATATTGTGTGCATGTAACAAGAATTAAATAGATTTAACCCGGCACCTATCAGTCTTGTTAGGTGCTTTTCTTTTCCTATCTGTTATACCTTCTCTTTTAACATCTTAGTAGTTTTCTCATCTCCTAATCAAAATTATTGATTGTTTTGTCTAATTGAGTTATTATAGATTATAATAATGTTTCCTATTTTATCCACTCAAATACTAATTCTATTATTTTAGTCAGTAGGAAAACATACCTATAAGCCGGAAAGGACTGCCACATCATGAAAATCAAATGGAAAATTGTATTAGCCTTGGATACCTTATTAGTAATAATTATTGTTTTATCAGCTTTTGCTACAAAAAATCAGATCACTCACTTGGTGGCCGATAAGACCTCCGTCGAATTAACAAATTACTCGTCACTGAGTCTCTCGCTCCTAGATACCCAGTATCCGGGCGAGTGGAAATTGGAGGGAAATCAGCTCTATAAGGGTGAAACCTTAATGAATGAGAATTATGATGTTGTGGATAATGTTTCAGAGAGAACTGGCATACTTGCCACGATCTTCGCAATGGATACCAGAATATCTACAACCGTCAGGAATGAGCAGAACGAAAGACAGATTAATACCCAGGCATCGGAAGCTGTCATAGAAACTGTACTTAAGAAGGAAGAAAACTATAAGGGTACCGCAACGGTAGCTGGTAAAAATGCAGATACCTATTATATTCCACTCAAGGATCAAAGCGGAAAGGTAGTAGGTATGTGGTTCGTAGGCATTTACTCCGATGTTATTAAGCAGGAGATCTCAAAATCCATGTTTTCAGTTTCCTCTACCCTAGGCCTTTTTGCCTTGCTCGGGTCCATCATTTGTTACATACTGGGGGCTTACATATCAAAAGCCTATATCTCGCTGAAAGGAGATTTTGAGCGGTTGGAAAACGGCGATTTCCATATTCCATTATCCAAGGACAGCCTGGCCCGAAAGGATGAGATCGGCGATATCTTCCGCTCCTTTGGGCATATGCAGGATAAGGTCCGAGCCATCATTACTGCGATAAAAGAGGAAACAAATCAAATAGGAATCTCTTCTAATATCCTAGCCGAAGGTGCCAATATGGTATATCAGGATGTCGAAGATATCTCTGCCACAACCGAACAGCTGTCAGCAGGAATGGAGGAAACAGCAGCTTCCACAGAGGAAATGAATGCTACCTCTGTCACTATCGAAGAAGAAATTCTGCGAGTTAACGATAAAGCCACCAATGGTCAAATAATTGCTTCTGAGATAAAGGGAAGAGCGGAGGCCTTAAAGCTTACCGCGATCAACTCTCAAAAAAGCGCTCATGAGATTTATGAAAATGCCAATCGACAGCTTCTTGGTTCCATTGAGAAAGCATCTGCCATAAATGAAATCCGTACTTTGTCCAAGACCATTTTAGACATCACTGCTCAAACGAATCTACTAGCTCTGAATGCCTCTATTGAATCGGCACGAGCAGGGGAAGCAGGTAAGGGCTTTGCTGTTGTTGCAAGCGAGATTAGTACATTAGCGCAAAACTCAAAGAGAGCCGTATCGCAGATTGATACCATCTCCGGTGATATCTCTGCAGCAGTAGAAGCTATTGTTAAGGATGCCCAGCTACTTCTGGAATTTGTCGATTCAAAGGTTATTAAAGATTATGAGGTACTGGTGAAGACCAGCGAACAATATGATGCGGATGCGGATACCATCGAGAGAGTGGTCACCGAGATAAAGACCTCAGCGAACCAACTAAGTGAATCCATTACCTATATCCGTAAGGCTGTGGAAGAGGTAACCCTTGCAACGAATGAAGGCTCCAAAGGCGCTGCAGACATCGCCGAGAAATCAACCTCTATCTTCCATAAGACCAACGAGGTGCTGGAGCAGGCGAACTCTAACAAGATGATTGCAGAGAACTTAAGCAAGCAAGTTCAATTCTTCCAGGTATAAGGTCATAATTCCCATAAATAGGGCTGTCGCAAAATCAATTATATTTTGTGACAGCCCTATTTACTTCATAACAATAGAAACCATTCACGTAGCGTGCTTTTCTATTGTTATAAGCGTTATCGGTTATTGTGTTATTACTTACTTTCTAAAGTTTGCTGAATATTTTGCTCCAAGAAGGATTGCTTCCACCATACTCACTTCACTTGCAATACCCTTACCGGCAATATCCATTGCAGTACCATGATCCACAGAGGTGCGAAGGATCGGCATTCCGCCTGTAATCGCTATGGTTCTCTCAAAATCCAGAGTCTTCGTTGCAATATGCCCCTGATCGTGATATAAGGATAATACACTATTGAAGCGTCCCTTTAATGCCAGATGAAATACAGAATCAGCCCCAATCGGCCCGACCACGTCATAGCCTTCTGCTCTTAACTCCTCCACTGCCGGTGCTACATGATTGACTTCCTCATCTCCGAACAAGCCATGTTCACCACTATGCGGATTAAGTCCTGCAATCGCCATCGTCCCCTCTGTTACCCCTAGTTTCGTTAACACTTCTTTGCATCGCTTTACATAGTCTTTTATTCTGTCCTTTGTAACCAGATCACAGGCTCTTCGAAGGGAGACATGTCTTGTGAGGAAGAAAACCCTCATACCATGAACTTCAAACATTGTTAATGGATCCTTTGTATTAGTCAAAGCCCCGAAGATTTCTGTATGTCCGATAAAGTCTACATTACCTGCTTTTAAGGACTCCTTGTTGATTGGTGTGGTAGAGACTGCTGCCACCTCTTTATTATTGGCCATTTCAATGCTTTTTACGATATATTCGTATGCAGCCCTTCCACACATTCCGCTTACCTGGCCAATCCGAAACTCCTTCCAGTCAACATTATCCAGATCAATAAGATTTAATAGCCCTTGAGAATACTCACCTTCTTCTACCTTATGAATCACATTAATCTTCAATTCTATACCCGTGAATCGAATTGCATCCTCCAACACCTTCCGGTCACCGATCACTATACATCGTGCCGCTTGTTGTACCTCTTTATTCACCATAGCTTTCACAATAATCTCTGGTCCAATTCCTGCGGGATCACCCATAGGTATTGCTATTATAGGTTTCAAACAATCATCTCCTTCATACTACTATAAGTCTATTACGGTCCTATCCAGTCCTCTGTGATATATCATGATATATATCATAGAAAATCCGGTATTGTCAACCAGTCACCTATCGGCACTTAAGAATCCAATGAAATACGCCCTGTGGGAGCAGGGCGTATTTCTATGCTGGGAACAATATATAAGGGGAAGTATATATAAATGAGGGGTTTATATATACCGTAGATGTAAGCAATTTAACAAATCATTGAATTAATAAAACTATGTAATAAAAACTATGTAATACTGTTTAACATTATCATATCAAACATTCAATGACGATGTTGTAGCTATGGCTACATTAATAAAATTTTAATAATTACCTTTAGTGCAAAGCAAAGCCTTCATGCTTAAAATAAAACAGCAATATAGCTTTTATACAACTTTCTTTCTAACCTTCAGTAATAAATAAAGCATACTAAAACCAAGTAGCATATGACCAACACCAGAAATTCCTGAAATAGATGCATCTAGTGATTTACTTAATTCCGTTCCCCATACCTCAGTAAGCCCTCTCATCAAAAAGCCGATACTGGATATATTTAGTCCGATATTATATATAATAACTGCTTTATTCACATGCTTTTGAGAAGAAAAAGCAAAGTTTTTCTCAAGTAATAACAAAATTAGAAAGAAAAACATTCCAAGAGTTAAATAATGAGTATGCATACTGGATAAACTTGTTTTTCCTGTAAAGTTATTTAATTTTGTAAACTCACGAAAGAAAACTCCTGATATTAGACCAATCACTGCATAGGTAAATGATAAATTTGTATAACGTTTTAGCATATTAAAATCCTCCTTATACCATCAATTTATTTTATTTACATATGTAGTATCATAAAACAACTAGTGCGAGATAAAGCCACGCAACATAGAAATAACTTGTGTGATGTGTTCTATGATTTATTCTATCTTAATCGAAATATCTCTCTAATAAGTCTTGGAGATGCCCAAAGGTATTCGGTTATTATGCGAAGTATCTCTTTAGTAATCCTTAGAGATGCCCAAAGCGTTCGTATCTACGCGAAGTATCTTTTTAGTAATCCTTCGAACGCTTTTCCGTGTCTAGCTTCGTCCTTAGCCATCTCATGAACGGTATCATGAATTGCATCTAGGTTTGCTGCCTTTGCACGTACTGCAAGATCCTTCTTGCCCATACATGCACCATTCTCCGCATCAACTCTCATTTGAAGATTCTTCTTTGTGCTATCAGTAACTACCTCGCCAAGAAGCTCTGCGAACTTTGCCGCATGCTCTGCCTCTTCCCAAGCTGCCTTTTCATAATACATTCCGATCTCTGGATAGCCTTCTCTATGTGCCACTCTTGCCATTGCAAGATACATACCAACCTCGGTGCATTCTCCCATGTAATTATCTCTAAGATCCTTTAAGATATCTTCGCTAACACCCTTAGCTACACCAACAACGTGCTCGTCAGCCCAAAACATATCAGCGGATTTCTCAGTGAATTTCTCCTTTGATGCCTTACAAATAGGACATGCCTCCGGTGCGCTATCACCCTCGTGAACGTAGCCACATACTTGGCAAACAAACTTCTTCATGACGAATATCTCCTTTTACTGTTATAATATAGTGTTTTTGTAATTAAATAACAATAATAGTAATTGTTACTGATATAATTATATTACTACTTGATTAAATATTTGTCAATACCATTTATAAATATTGCTAAAAAATAAACTAAGGGCTATGAGTCGCTCGTTATTACGAGCAGCTTATAACCCTTCCTGTCTTACAAATAGTTATATTATGATAAATCTAAGACGCCTTCCTAACCTTGTGATTGATTGCATTCCGGACATAATCCATAGAAGTAGGTTACATGTCCTTCCACCATGCCACCAAAGCCGGCACCAGCGATCTTTATAATATGATCAATCGATTCCATCTCAACATCCATTACTCTACCACAACCTTTACACAGAAAATGGTAATGTGGTTTTGAGTTGCCATCAAAACGGTCACTGCCATCCTGGCAATTGATCTTAATAATCTCGCCTTGTTCGGCGAGCAAGTTCAGATTGCGATACACTGTACCTAAGCTGATATTAGGATATGTCTCCCTGATGTGCATATAGACGGTATCAGCGGTTGGATGTTCTTTTGTATGTGCCAGGAATTCCTTGATAGCCTCCCGTTGTCTACTGTACTTATTCACTGTCATAATAAATGCACTCCTATCAATAATAGTAATTATTATTATAGACGCTTATCGTTACCTCGTCAAGAAAATTCAATCCAACTTAGTATACCAGCCTTTGATTTCGTTTGTACCAAGTATGTCCTTTACACCAAGTGTGTCCTATACACTTTGAATACGCAGGTATATGCTTGGAGGGCGAATATGTTTTCAAGCCTCACACTATTTACGGTTAGCAGGCTCAATATTTATGCTCTTACCTTTGATCTTAGCTGATTTCATTACCTGAATCACATCCGATGCATATTCTCTAGGCACCTCAACAAAGGTATACTTATCGTACATATCAATGGAACCGATTAATTTACCAGGCATTCCAGTCTCTCCTGCAATCGCTCCAAGGATATCTCCGGGCTTAACATTCTGCTTCTTGCCAAGATTGATAAATAGTCTTACCATTCCAACTTCAGCACCGGTATCTCCAAAGTCCTCGGAATTTCTTACATCCTCAGCCTTAGCTATATCTTCACCCATACTAATTTTAAGGAATGCGCCAGCTAAATCTAAAGAGGTAAAGTCCCCCTCGTTTAATCGTTCTTCAATCATAGCAATATATTTTGTAAGATCTTCATTCTGTATTGTATTTACTAGTTTTTCAAGGATTTTATCCGCCTTCACCGCTGTCACATCATTCAATGACGGGATAGGCTGCGCTTTGATCTTCGTATTGCAATATCTCATGATATCCTTTAGCTTGTAGATTTCTCTTCCTACAACTAAAGTAAAGGCTCTTCCCTCGCGGCCGGCACGTCCGGTACGGCCAATACGGTGTACATAGTACTCATCATCCTGAGGAACATCGTAATTAAATACTGCTTCCACATCATCTACGTCAATACCTCTTGCCGCAACGTCGGTCGCAACCAGTATCTCGGTCTTTCCGTTACGGAAGCTGTGCATTACACGATCTCTCTGTTGTTGCTTTAAATCACCGTGAAGTCCTTCCGCAAAGTATCCTCTTCCCTGTAATGCAGAGGTAAGCTCATCCACCTGCTTCTTGGTATTACAGAAAACCAAGGACAGCTTGGGGTTATACATATCAAGAAGTCTAGACAATACATCTTCCTTATTTCTCTGAGTCACTTCATAATAATACTGTTCAATCTTAGGAACGGTCAGCTCACGCTTCACTACACGGATTGTCTCGGCATTCTTCTGATAGGTTCTTGCAATTTCCTGGATAGGACCAGGCATGGTTGCAGAGAAAAGAACGGTCTGCCTCTCCTCTGGTATCTCGCTTAGAATTGTCTCGATATCCTCACGGAAGCCCATGTTAAGCATTTCATCTGCTTCATCCAGAATTATTGTGTTAACCGTATCAAATTTTACAGTCTTTCTTCTCATATGGTCCATAACACGACCAGGAGTTCCGATGATGATCTGAACTCCTGATTTCAGAGAACGAATCTGCTTTGCAATCTCCTGTCCACCATATACTGGAAGAATTTTAATGCCGTGCATAAAGTTTGCAAGTTTACGTATCTCCTCTGCCACCTGTATTGCTAATTCTCTCGTTGGACACAATACAACTGCCTGAAGATGTCGTTCTTTCGGATTTACTCTCTGTAATAAGGGGATACCAAAAGCAGCAGTCTTTCCTGTTCCTGTTTGTGCCTGCCCAATTACATCCTTACCCTCTAACAGAACCGGGATGGCTTTTGCCTGTATGGGTGACATCTCTTCGAAACCCATCTCCTCTACTGCACGAAGAATATTGGGGTTTAATTCTAATAAGTCAAATTTTGTTGTTTCCATTCAATTTCCCTTTCTTTGTATCTCTTATCTCATATATTTCCCACTGACCGTCCTGCCTGTCTGACCTTCGCTCTCCGGTCCTGTCCAAAGTAATATTCATACACTTATAATCCAATGTCGCAACTTATGCATTATCAACATTAATGTGAAAAATGCTTCTTCCAAAATGATTATGATACTTTTTCATCATTTCTAACACTTCTATATCAAAATATTCTTCAAACACCCGTAAAAACAGCTCTTAGTCTTATGGACCAAGAGCTGATTCATCTTAAAATAAAATTTATTATGAAACAGATACTTTGCGTAGTATATCATTGAATAAGCCTAATGTCAAGGCTTTCCTCCAGATTGGGCTTTATTGCTTATCCTCATTGCCTATCTTCCGCTTCGCTTTTTTTGCTTATTGCTTATCGGTTTTTGCCTACTGCTACTCGTGCTATGGCTGTGGGAAGCAAAAGTCTGTGATGCTTTTGACTTATGGAAGTTATCCGGTCTTTCCACCTTACTACTCCTGGTTCCTGCATAGCCCTCTTTGCTCTTTCCTTTACCTGAGTAACCTGAGCTTTGAGCTTTCCCCACACCCTGTGATTTACCGGCATGCTGATATTGGCCTGCTTCCTGCGGTTTACCTGCTTTGCCTGTACCAAGTGGCTTACCTTTACCCAGAGAATTACCTGTTCCATGTGGTTTACTTACGCTCTGATATTTCCCTGAGCCTTGTATTCTACCTGCGTTCTGTGAATTCCCTTTTCCCTGTTCTTTCTTTTCTCTGGCGACCCACTCTCTTTCCTTGGCGAATTGTCTTGGACGCACTAAGCACTTCTTATCGAATCCGATCAGATCCATACGATCTGCCTTCTTTAATGCTTCAACTACCAATTCGTAATTCTTAGGGTTACGATACTGGATCAAGGCCCGCTGCATAGCCTTCTCATGAGGTGTCTTTGGAACATACACCTCCTTCAAAGTCCTAGGATCCAGACCGGTATAATACATACAGGTTGAGATAGTGGATGGAGTTGGATAGAAGTCTTGTACCTGCTCCGGCATATAACCAAGATCTCTCAGATATTCCGCCAGCTCTACAGCTTCCTTTAGAGTAGAACCAGGATGAGAGGAGATCAGGTAAGGAACGATAAACTGATTTTTCCCTAGCTTCTGGTTCGTCTTCTTATATTTTTCTTGAAACTTCTCATATACCGCATTCTCAGGCTTACCCATCAAGGATAAAACACTATCACTGATATGCTCCGGTGCCACCTTCAGCTGTCCGCTGACATGATGCTCACAAAGCTCCTCCAGAAATTTATCATCATTATCTGATACCAGATAATCAAATCGAATACCGGAACGAATAAATACCTTCTTGACATTTGGTAGACTTCGTAATTTTCGTAATAGATTAAGATAATCCTTATGATCTACCTTAAGGCTCTTACATGGAGTAGGGAATAAGCATTGCTTGTTCACACAGGCTCCCTTTGTATTCTGCTTTTCGCAGGCCACATGTCTAAAGTTCGCTGTCGGTCCACCCACATCATGAATATATCCTTTAAAGTCCTTATCCCATACCAGCTGCTCTGCCTCTGAAACGATGGATTCATGACTTCTTGTCTGTAGAATACGTCCCTGATGGAAGGTTAGGGCACAATAATTGCAGCCGCCAAAGCACCCACGATTACTTACAAGACTGAACTTCACCTCCGAGATTGCCGGTATCCCTCCTGCCTCCTGATAGGAGGGATGATAATCCCTCATATATGGCAGCGAATAGACACGGTCCATCTCAGCCTGGGTTAGAGGCTTCGAAGGAGGATTCTGAACCACATACTCATTATCCTTGTATGGCTCGACCAGACGTTTTCCCGAGTATGGATCTGTATTGGTGTACTGGATCTGAAAGCTTTTTGCAAATTCCTTCTTACTATCTAAAATCTCAGAATAGGTTGGCAATATTACAGCATCATAGACTGACTCTAGATTTTTTGCTTTATATACGGTACCGTTGATAAAGGTAATATCCCTAATCTCAATTCCGCTATTTAATGCCTCCGCAATCTCAACAATGGAATGCTCGCCCATACCATAGGATAGAATATCAGCCTGTGAATCCAGTAAGATGGAACGCTTCACTTTATTGCTCCAGTAATCATAATGAGCAAGTCTTCTTAGACTAGCTTCTATACCACCGATTATAATCGGTATGTTTCTATACTTCTTCCGAATCAGATTGCAGTACACAATTGTTGCATGATCAGGCCTTTTACCCATCTCTCCACCGGGAGAATATGCATCGGTCTGTCTTCTTTTCTTCGCAACCGAATAGTGATTTACCATGGAATCCATATTGCCACCACTGACCAGAAACCCTAGTCTAGGCTGTCCAAGTAGTGTTATGCTCTCGGTATCCCTCCAGTCCGGCTGAGCTATGATGCCAACTTTATAACCATAGCTCTCCAACACTCTGCTGATAATCGCCGGGCCAAAGGAAGGATGATCCACATAGGCATCTCCTGTCACATATACAAAGTCACACTGGTCCCAACCTCTTCGTTCCATGTCATTGATACTGATCGGTAAAAAATCTCTTATCATATAATCTGCTTTCTACTGAAGGGGCTGTCACATAATGAATTAGCCTTGGAAGCACATCTTACTTCCTTTGGTTATACTTTTTGCGACAGCCCCTTATCATGTTATTCAATTAGTTACATTTATGATTTATAGATTATGCTGCTACTGACTTCTCTAAAATGAAGTTAACTGCCTTCTCCCAGATTAAACTTTCTTTAATCTGCTCCTCAGTTGCATACTGGAGGAATTCTTCCTCTGATGCATAACCATACTCTTCAACATAGCTAGCTACACCAGCCTTGTATTCCTCATCGGTAATCTGCATATTCTCAGCCTTAATAATTGCATTAAGCACTAATTCCTGAGCTGTTCTATCTTCTGCATAGGACTTCTTCTCTTCTGTATATTTTTCTTCAGTCATTCCATTGGCTGCAAGGAAATCTAACAGTTCATAACCGAACATCGATGCATACTGCTGATAGTAGCTTTCCATCTCATATGCATAATAATCAACTACAGACTGAGGATAAGATGAGATGGTTGAACTGTCAACGATAGTTGTGATTAAGTTCCTAATCTTCTCATTCTTCATCGTTTCTTCGTTCGCCTTGACAAGTTCCGCACGGGTACCTTCCTTGTATGCAGCAATACTCTCATAATCGGTATTGTCCTTTACATAAGCTTCTGTTAATTCAGGAACTACGGTAACCTTAATGGAATTCACCTTTACTTTGAATACTACCGCTTGTCCTGCTAATTCTGGTGAGTTGCTGTAATTTTCCGGGAAGGTCAGATCCAGTGATAATTCATCACCAACCTTTGCTCCGATCAATCCTTCCTCAAAGCCCTCGATAAAGCTGTTGGAACCAATACTTAAATCAGCACCCTGAGCTGTGCCGCCTTCAAAAGCAACACCGTCCTTAAGACCTTCATAATCAATATTAACCGTGTCACCTTCCTGAACTGCTCTACCGGTAACTTCTTCTTCTTTCGCATTTCCTTCGAGATCTGCCTTAATAGCCGAATCAACGTCTGCATCGGTTACTTCTAACTTTGTATAGGTAACAGGAAGTCCTTTGTATTCTCCTAAGGTAATATATTCACTTACTTCATAAGCCTCTTTCACAGGAACTTCTGCTACAGGAGCATCTGCATTAGTATCTTCTGCTCCTTCGGCATCTGTATCTGCCGGAGCCACGGTTACTGTCCCTTCCGCTGCCGATCCTGACTCGTCAACTGCATCCTTCTTGCCACATCCCCATGCCAGCACCATGATGCTAACGCTCATAACTAAATACAATAATTTCTTCTTCATTATCATAATCCTTTCCTTTTTACAAATCGGTAAGTGAAGTACCCTTTCCGAAGTATATTTTGCAGTACTATATTCCGTTATATCATATTTTCGAAGAAAAAGAAAGTAGAAAACATTTTTTCACAAATAATTCATGCTTTTCATTTGGAGTATATGCCAGGATTCCAAATGTTTCATAAGCTGTTCCATCACGTAATTCAAAAAGAACCTCCGGGTATGAATTATCCCGGAGGCGATATGCTCTAATTAGAATGAAATCATATGTTTATTATTACAAATTACATCAGGAATAATACCAGATTTTATATCTTTTCGTACCGGTCAACGTCCATGACGAATATGGTCGCTCCTCCAACATTCACTACCACATTCATCGAAGCGTATTCTATCGCTCCAACCGGATTAGATATGATCTGCTGTCTTGGTCCGCATTCCTTCTTTACAATCTCTATCACACGATCCACCTTATCTTCATCGGTTCCGATCATCAATGTTGTATTACCCTCACGCAAGAAGCCGCCGGTAGATGCAAGCTTAGTAACATAGAAGCCTGATTTGTTCAATGCCTCCGTTACATAACTGCTGTCCACATTACGAACAATTACATAGATTAATTTCATAGAATCCCATCCTTTCTTACGATAAAAAGCTCGCATCGCAAACTTTCCATTGTCATGAATAAGGATTGCCAAACCAGATGTCTTTCCTTATTCATATATTCTAATTTTCGTTCTAACGAAATGTTTCTAGGTTTACAATTACATTTGTTAACTTATATGTTCTGCTTCTACCTTAATTATAGTATACGTAACGTAGAATGTAAAGACTTTATACCACATCACATTCCCATATATTTACTTCACAGCCATCTTTCTCATCCCATTCGAAGTTGATAATGAGTTCGTTCCATAATCCTCAAAGAGGAAAAGCCAGCTGCTATCAGCCGGCTTCTTCAAAAAGGGAGGGGAAAATTATGAAAAAAATCTATATTAATTTTACTTGTTATTAGTCGAAGCCAGTAACCGCTTTTGCAATCGTGGCTTCTTTATGAATTCTATATTCTTATTATAGGTGATAAATGTGTTCATTCTATTACCGAATAATGAATATATTGTGAAGAAAGTCCCCGGATATACACCTTGGTTTATATTACCCACCAAAATTGTAAAATCACAGGGACCTTTTTCTATCATTATTAAATTAAATACTGAAATAAGATACTACTCTACAGCTTCTCAACACCAAGGGTAACATCCTCACCATTTAAGTTCCAATTCTTCGCAAAGCCTTGAGTATTACCAAAGATGATTTCCTTAGCAAGAACCTGAGACTTAATCTCGTCTTCATTACGTAGGATGATTTCTTTGATTTTATCATTTCCACTCTGAGATACACGGATATGATCCATAACCTCAAAGTTAGCCTCCTTACGCATCGTCTGAATTTTACTGATAATCTCGTTGACAAAGCCCTCTTCAATCAGCTCTGCGGTCAGGTTGGTATCAAGCACAACCGTAATTCCATGATCCGAGTCAGAGATAAAGCCTTCCGTCTGTGCCGCTTCGATTAATAAATCATCCTTTTCAAGAACGGCTTCTGTACCCTCAAGGTTAATCTTTAGCTTGCCGGTCGCATTGATCTCGTCCATTGCCGCATTTCCGTTTAATTCCGATAGAATGGTACGAATAGTACCGATCTGCTTTCCGAACTTCGGTCCCAGAGTCTTTAACTGAGGCTTAAAGCTATAGGAGGTAAAGTCACGTACATCATCTGTGAACACAACCTCTTTCACATTTAATTCTTCTGCAATGATTGCGGTATAGAATTCGGACAGCTCTGCATCTGCCTTCACATACATCTTACCGATGGGCTGACGGTTCTTGATATTTGCTGCATTACGGCAGGCACGACCAAGAACTACTACCTCTAATACCTCTTCCATATTGGCTTCCAGATCAGTGTCAATAAAGGCTTCATTACATTCCGGATAGTCACATAAATGAATACTCTTCGGTGCATCCTTATCAATATTAACCACAAGATTCTGATAGATATCCTCTGTCATAAACGGAATAAACGGTGCCGCTAGTTTGGATACAGTTACTAATGTGGTATATAATGTCATATACGCATTGATCTTATCCTGAGGCATTTCCTTCGTCCAGAAACGCTCTCTGCTTCTTCTTACATACCAATTAGAAAGCTCATCGATAAAATCAGCCAAAATTCTTGCACCCTCTGTAATACGATAGTTATCCAGATGCTCATCTACCGACTTCACCAGAGTATTCAATCTGGACAGGAGCCATTTATCCATAACAGGGAGCTTATCATATTCTAACTTATACTTTGTTGCATCAAATTGATCAATATTCGCATAAAGCACAAAGAATGCATAGGTATTCCACAGAGTTCCCATGAACTTTCTCTGTCCTTCCGTTACTGCACCGTGATGGAAGCGGTTTGGAAGCCACAAAGCGGAATTAATATAGAAATACCAGCGGATAGCGTCTGCACCATGCTGGTTCAGTGCATCAAAGGGATCCACCGCATTGCCCTTGGATTTAGACATTTTCTGTCCGTTCTCGTCCTGTACATGCCCGAGTACAATAACATTCTTAAACGGTGCTTTGCCAAAGATCAATGTAGAGATCGCTAACAGGGAATAGAACCAGCCTCTTGTCTGATCAACCGCCTCACTGATGAAGTCCGCCGGGAAATTATCATCAAATACCTCTTTATTCTCAAATGGATAATGCCACTGTGCGAAGGGCATGGATCCGGAGTCATACCAGCAGTCGATTACCGGTTTAACGCGTGTCATCTGTTTACCGCATTCCGGACATTTGATCGTAACCGCATCAATAAATGGTCTATGGAGCTCAATGTCGTCCGGACAATTATCAGACATTGCTTTCAATTCCTCGATACTGCCTATGCAGTGGCGGTGTCCGTCCTCACACTCCCAGATTGGAAGCGGTGTGCCCCAATAACGGTCACGAGAGAGACCCCAATCCTGTACATTCTTCAGCCAATCACCAAAGCGTCCCTGACCGATGCTTTCCGGCATCCAGTTAATGGTATTATTGTTTGCAATTAATTCATCCTTTACTGCAGTCATCTTAATAAACCAGGATTCTCTTGCATAGTAGATGAGCGGAGTATCACAACGCCAGCAGAAGGGATAGCTATGCTCAAACTTCAGAACCTTGAACAATAAGCCCTTCTCTGCGAGCATCTTCATGATCGGTTCGTCAGCCTTCTTACAGAACATTCCTGCAAAATCAGTTGCTTCGGGTTTAAACTCACCCTTACCATCAATCAATTGTACAAAGGGAAGATCATATAACTTTCCTACTCGGTTGTCATCTTCACCGAAGGCAGGAGCAATATGAACGACACCGGTACCATCGGATAAGGTTACATAATTATCGCAGGTAACAAAGTGTCCCTTCTTATCTAATTTGGCATAGTCAAATAGAGGCTCATATTCCTTGTACTCCAGGTCCTTACCAACATAGGTCTCTTCAACCTCATAATCACCCTCCAGAATATTTAATAATGCCTCTGCCAGGATATAATGCTCGGTACCTACCGCTACTGCAGCCTCATGCTCATGTCCGTGATCGTGACCACAGGAGCAGCTTCCGTCCTTCTTAAGTACATTGCCCTTTGCATCTACACTAACCTTAACCTTTACATAAGTCTCGCTCGGGTTCACGCATAGTGCCACGTTAGAGGGAAGGGTCCAAGGAGTTGTTGTCCACGCTAGGATATATTCATCCTTGGTTCCTTTGACACGGAACTTTGCAATAACTGATTTTTCCTTAACATCCTTGTATCCCTGAGCAACCTCATGGCTGGAGAGAGGGGTACCGCATCTAGGGCAGTAAGGAACAATTTTAAAGCCCTTATAGAGTAATCCCTTATCCCAGATCTGCTTTAAGGACCACCACTCAGACTCAATATAATCATTGTGATAGGTTACGTAAGGATCCTCCATATCAGCCCAAAAGCCAACGGTTCCAGAGAAGTCCTCCCACATGCCTTTGTATTTCCATACACTTTCCTTGCATTCCTGTAAGAAGGGCTCCAGACCGTATTGCTCGATCTGCTCCTTACCGTCGATTCCTAACTTCTTCTCTACCTCAAGCTCTACAGGAAGTCCGTGCGTATCCCAGCCTGCTTTACGAAGAACCTTATAGCCCTTCATCGTTCTGTAACGCGGTATCATATCCTTAATAACTCTTGTCAGCACGTGACCAATGTGAGGCTTTCCATTCGCCGTCGGTGGTCCGTCGTAGAAGGTATAGGTCTCGCCTTCCTTACGCTCTTCAATACTGGCTTCGAATATATTGTTATCCTGCCAGAACTTTAATACCTTTTTCTCGCGGTCGACAAAGTTTAAATCCGTAGACACCTTATCGTACATGTTAATTCCTCCTAATAAAATATTATATTTACTATCATTCCAGCGAAAGCGTGATACTAACTATATTTTGTATCACTAATTCATAAACATACTGACACTTACGCGCCCAAGCTTTTAATTCTTAGGAAGCAATTTCCTATGAATTAAAAAAGCTCTCATCCGAAATAGGATGAGAGCTATATGCTTTCATTATACCACCTGTTTCACGTACTCCTACATTATTAAGCGGATTGAACTCAAAATCTGCAGCTTTACCATAAATTAATCTGCTTATCGTGGATATACATTATCTATATAACGGTAGATACCGGCGCGACCTACTTGGATGGTATCTACCGCCTTTGGGTCTTGCAACTAGGGAGTGATTTTCAGTCATATGCTACTATACCGGGCTTCCACTATCCCCAGCTCGCTGAAACGTTCACATTATGCTTACTCTCTCCGTCAACGTATTTATACATTTTTGTTAATGATAGTATAAAAGTCTTCCATTGTCAATAGATTTCCATAGCGAAAACACAATTACATCAGATTGCATGCTTGACTTATTGCAGATTCTGGTATATGTTTTGTTATGATATGTCGGTTATACCTTGGCTGTTTAATGTAGCGAGATGGAGGGAATATGAGCAAACAGAATTTAACATTATTAACAGACTTTTATGAACTTACCATGATGCAGGGTTATTATAGTAACAACAATAATGAAACGGTAATTTTTGATGTGTTTTACCGTGAAAACCCAAGTGGAAGTGGTTACGCAATCTGCGCCGGCTTAGAGCAGGTGATAGAATATATTAAGGCCTTAAGCTTTACGGAAGAAGATATTGAATATTTGAGAACCCTGGACACCTTTAGCGAGGACTTCCTATCCTATCTAAAAGGATTTCATTTTACCGGAGATATTTACGCTATTCCGGAGGGTACGGTGGTGTTTCCCATGGAGCCTCTGGTTAAAGTTATTGCTCCAATCATGGAAGCACAGCTGATTGAGACCGCTCTGCTTAATATCATCAATCATCAAAGTCTGATTGCTACCAAAGCTTCCCGCGTAGTTTATGCTGCAGGCGGTCAGCCGGTTATGGAATTTGGTTTACGCCGGGCACAGGGCCCTGATGCAGGGACGCTCGGAGCCAGAGCAGCTGTAATTGGTGGATGTAACGGTACCAGCAACGTATTATCAGCAAAGCTATATGACCTTCCCGCTCTTGGAACCCATGCTCATAGCTGGATCATGAGCTTTGATGATGAGCTTTCTGCTTTCCGAAAATATGCTGAGCTATATCCCCGTAATACCACCCTTTTGGTAGATACCTATGACACACTTCGCAGCGGTGTGCCCAATGCAATCAAAGTATTCGAAGAGCTTCGTGCTGCAGGTCGGATGCCTGAAAAATACGGAATACGTCTCGATAGCGGTGACTTAGCATATCTCTCTAAAAAAGCAAGAAAGATGCTTGATGCAGCTGGTTTTCCTAATGCTAAGATCACTGCCTCCAGTGATTTGGATGAATATCTGATCGACTCTCTGAAGACGCAGGGTGCTAAGATTGATTCCTGGGGTGTTGGTACTAAATTAATCACCTCCAGAGATTGCCCTTCCTTTGGTGGTGTCTATAAGCTCGCCGCAATTAAGAAAGAAGGAAAGTTCATTCCTAAGATAAAATTATCCGAAAATCAGTGGAAAATCACGAATCCTGGTAATAAGAAAATCATTCGTATATACGAGAAGGAGAGCGGTAAGCTGAAGGCTGACCTGATTACTCTCGCTGATGAAGAGTTCTCCGAGAATGAGAGACTTTTACTATTTGATCCGATAGCGACCTGGAAGAAGACCTATCTGGATCCAAACACTTATATATTACGTGAGCTTCTTGTACCTGTATTTATAGAAGGAAAATGTGTTTATACCTCACCTTCTGTTATGGATATCCGTGATTATTGCTTGAAAGAACAGGATACCTTATGGGATGAGGCAAGACGTCTCATAAATCCTCATATCGTTTATGTCGATCTTTCCGTAAAGTTATACCGAATGAAAACAGAACTCCTTGACAGCCTAACCGAAAGTACAAAAAATTAAACTTTTGCCATAATTTACGTTCAAATTTCTTCGTATTATGCTGTATTTTCTAGTTCATTATGGTATACTTAATTGAAAAATCAGAGATTTTTCAATTAATTCTAACACTTTAAAGTTTGTGCCTGAGTCATCCGAGTGTAGTAAAGCAATTGGCACGAACTAATACAAAGGGTAGGCATCTTTGGTCAGATTACCACCCTAACGCGGTGTTTTAGCTGTCGCTACTCCGCTTTTTACGAAAGGAGTAAATGTTTTGAATAAGAAGAAACAAGTCATTATTATAACATCTGTTGCCGTACTAACAATCATCAGCGGAGTTGTCTTTCTTAAAGTAACACAAGCTGATGGGACAAGCTTTAAGAGCGTTAATATCATTCACGCTTTTGAAGAAGCATCGTATACCGGCGAAGATGGCTCTACTGATAATAATGGCTATACATATATTCCTCCTGTTCCGATTGACAGCAACAAGGAGAATGACATCAATTCCTATGATACAACACAAGAAGAGCCCTTTGTTCCGGCAACCGAGATGGACCTAGATCCATCCAGTATTACTGTATTTGTAAATAAAGAATATGCTTTACCAAAAAGCTACAGACCCGAGAATTTGGTTACACCAGATGTGCTTTTTAACCTGATTACCTATGATGAGAGAACTCTAATGCGTCCCGAAGCAGCCGATGCCCTAGAGAAGCTATTCGAAGCAGCAAAGGACGATGGAATTATCTTATATGGAATTTCCGGTTTTCGCTCCTATGAACGCCAATACAAAATATTTACAAATAACATAGTTAAAAAAGGTAAAAAATACACCCTTCGATATAGTGCTGTTCCAGGTACTAGTGAGCATCAGACCGGCTTAGCAATTGATGTCTCTGCAAAGTCACTTAATTTCAAATTATCTTCTAATTTTGCCTCCTCACAGGAGGGCCTTTGGTTAGCTAAAAACGCACATAATTACGGCTACATAATCCGCTACCCCGAAGGTAGCGAAGCGATTACCGGCTATGCTTTTGAGCCCTGGCACATTCGCTATGTAGGAAAAGACCTTGCTGCTTATCTTCATGACAATGATATGACTCTGGATGAATATTATAACTATGCACCCAGTCCGGGCTTTGATTTCGAGGCGCTCTATGCCGATATGATAAATTACGTTCCTCCGATAGTAACCGAAATCCCAACTGATGGAGATGACATTCTTGTTGATGAGAACGGAAATGTTATCAGTGAAGAAATCGAGAGTGACCTTCCTGCGGAAGAGACAGGCGAAGAGGGTATGGAGGATGAAACTGATACAGAGGAACAGACATTACCGGAAGACGATGCTACTGATACACCGACGGATAATTCCTCTGAGGATAATACCGATGATATGCAGGAGCCGGATGAGGATACTGATCAAGAAGAAGAGGCAGACGAACCAGACAATCAGGAACCTGGCGATGAGACTACAGCTCCAAGTGTGACTCCTCCCCTAAGTGTGACTCCGACACCTACACCTACTTTAACCCCGACTCCGACACCGATAGACGGTTTATCGAATAGTGATACAACGGCAGCTCTTCCCATTGATCGTTAAATGCATAATAAAGTTCAAATACATAAAATGCTTTCAAAGTCCATATCATAAATAGGAGGAATTGAGTTTATGCTTCGTTTAATATTTGCAGGTATTTTCTTACTCTTGTTCTTTATTATAAGTATCCCTTTATACCTTATCGAGTATATCATTGGGCGATTTAACCACCGTGCCATGGTAGCAAGCTCCCAGACTATTGTGGTTGGTGCCTTTCATATCCTACTATTCATTTGTGGAGTACGACGTACCATAATCGGTCGGGAAAATATTCCGAAAAACGAGGCTGTATTATACATCTCGAATCATCGAAGTTATTTTGATATTCCCGTAGCATATTCCAGCGTTCCGACTTTAACCAGCTTCATGGCAAAGAAGGAGATTGCTAAGATACCTTTCTTAAGCTACTGGATGCGTTTCCTGCAATGTCTATTCCTGGACCGTGAGGATATCAAACAAGGGTTACAGACTGTACTGAAGGGAATCGATCTGGTGAAATCCGGATACAGTGTATTTATCGCTCCGGAAGGAACCAGAAGTCAGACCAAGGAAATGCTGCCCTTCAAGGAGGGAAGCTTTAAGATTGCGGAAAAGACCGGCTGTGCTATCATTCCCGTAGCAATTCTCAATACCGATGAGGTATTTGAAAATCATGCACCACGAGTACACTCTGCTCATGTAGTTCTTGAATACGGTCAACCGATTTATCCAAAAGACTTAAGTAAGGAACAGCTGAAATTTCTTGGTTCCCATGTACAGGGAATCATACGAGAAATGTTAACCAAGAATGAGTCTATGATTGAAAAGTAAGCATGAAGTAAATTTTTTCAAAAATATATTTTGCTATTTATTTTTTATAAAAAAGATGATACAATAAACGTTGCCTAGCTTGGCAATATCATTATACTATTGAAAAGTTTGGAATAGAATTCTTGAGGAAAGAGGAGGTACATAACTCGTGGATACATGGGCTATCGTATTAATAGTCGTTGCAGTTATTGTTATTGGCGCAATGATCGCATTATATTTTGTAGGCAGGAAGCTACAGAAGAAACAGGAGGATTCCGAATCCCAGATGCAGGCTGCTGCACAGACCGTTTCCATCCTCGTTATTGATAAAAAGAAGATGAAACTAAAGGAAGCGAACCTTCCTAAGATTGTATTAGACCAGACACCAAAGTATCTTAGGGGCTCTAAGGTTCCGATCGTAAAAGCAAAAATTGGTCCCAAGGTTATGAATTTGGTATGCGATGCCAAGATATTTGACTTAATTCCCGTAAAAAAAGAAATAAAAGCATCTCTTAGCGGCATCTACATCATGGATGTAAAGGGCTTAAGAGGTAACCTTGAGCAGAAGAAGGAAAAACAAACTCTACTGAAAAGGGTAACCGGCGTATTTAAAAAATCTGATAAGTAAAAGTTCATTATCCTCTTACCTTTATGATATAATCATCACAAGGGTAAGAGGTTTTTTTATATTGGTTCATTCACGTGATAAGAAGAAAGAAAGGAGCACAACATGAGAAAGAGGAATATTGTTCTGCTGAGTATTATCTGTATTATGACTATAATTGCCTTCACAGGCTTATTGATTATTGTTTTTGACAAACAGAAGGAGGGCGATAAGAACCTGGTGGAAAACGTAGAAACCACACCGTCACCTACTCCTGTGACTCCGTCTCCTAGCCCGGCACCGTCACCAACTCTCGCCCCGACGCCTACGGAGATTGTAAGGAATAATGAACCTATCCTGCTGGGCTTTGCCGGAGATGTCAATCTGGATGAAGACTCCTATCCCGTAGCTAAATACACAGAGGAGGGCAAGGGAATTCTTGGCGTACTTTCAAAAGACTTAGTGGAAGAAATGAATCATGTTGATCTCATGATGCTGAATAACGAATTCGCTTATAGCACCCGCGGTGTCGAGGAGACTGATAAGTCCTATACCTTCCGCGCCGACCCGAGTCGGGTGGGAATTCTTAACGAGATGGGTGTGGACATTGTATCCTTAGCGAATAACCATGCACTGGATTTTGGTCCAGATGCTCTGCTAGATACCTTCTCCACTCTGGACTCCGCAAAGATCGCCTATGTCGGTGCAGGTGAGAATATGGCACGGGCCAAGGCTCCGATCTATTTTACTGTAGGAGATAAAACCATTGCATTTGTTGCGGCCTCCCGTGTAGTATTTGCAATGGATTGGTACGCTACCGACACCACCCCGGGCATGATTGGAACCTATGATCCCACCTTATTTTTGGAATCGATTAAGGAAGCGAAAGAAAATGCTGATTTTGTAGTAGCTTATGTTCATTGGGGTGTGGAGAGAAATAATTATCCAGAGAAATATCAGAAGGTGTTCGCCCAGAACTATATTGATGCCGGTGCGGATGCCGTAATCGGATGTCATCCTCATGTGATGCAGGGGCTGGAGTTTTATAAAGGAAAACCAATTGCTTATAGTCTCGGTAATTTCTGGTTTAATAAATCGCATAAGGAATCGGGTATGATAAAGCTTTATCTGGATCCGGATGATACGATCAGGGTTCAATTGCTTCCGGTTATGAACAAAGATACAAAGACCTACATTCTGACCAACGAGAAAGAACGTAGTACCTATTTCGATTTTATGGAGGAGATCTCCTTTGATGTAAAGATTGACGATAACGGCTTCGTGACGGAAGCAGATAAGTAGGTATAAAAAACCAATCCAATCAATAGTTCTTGAAGATGAAAGAGAAGTGTCATCACACTTTCCTCACACACAGGTTGAAAGACACCTCACTACTTTGTATGCCGAAATCGTACATTATATGTTCGCTTTCCGGCATACAAAGCAGTAAGTCGTCTTTCAAACAGTGCATTATGGAAAGTATAATGACACTTCTCTTTCATCTAATATAAGATTTGGCATTAAGCACTTTTGCCAAAGTAACGGTTATTATATCTATATTTCTGCAATTTACTTCTATCCTATCGTATTTTTACTACAATATTTAATCTGCTTATGCTTCCTCTGCGCTTTGCGAGGGCGATGGAAGAATACGGATTATAGTGCAGTTCTCTGATATAAGCTCATCATTTGAGAAGAGACAATATTCTAACACTACCTCTAGCTTATCCTCCTCTTCGTCAACAGTAATCCTTGAGGTTTGTGCCTCGAAGTACAGCGTTCCATAGGATGTCCGGTAGACGACCTCTGTCTTTCCGTTTAAGTCAAATACCATCTCGGAATTAATAGCTCCTTTTTTCGTCATTTCAACCCTATTATTAGCTATCTTAATCATATTGTTTATTCTGCCTTGCTCTTCTTCTGCCTGCTCTTCATATTGAATGTAATGCTTATCAAGACGTATATGATAGATGCCGGAGGCCGTTGTTAGGACCGGAGAGTCCTCCAACCCCTTTTGAATCCCCTCCATTGTTATGGATACTTCTTTCGTCATACTAACTGAATGCCTCCTTTATGAGTTCATTGTGCCTTAGAATTCAATTTATTGTACTACCTACCCGACATTAGTTCAAGCCCTTTAAGTAGAATGACAGATGTATAAACCCAATCATTATGGCAAGACTTCAATTAGAATAATTAAATTGGAGGTTGTCATGAATCAAAATAATATTAATAATACACCAGACCATCCTTCCTTAGGACAAACAAATAATACCTTTCGCTTAACCATCATAAATGACGCTTTTCTTTCGACAGTACATAGAAAATCTTTATCCAGAGGCTTTCAATTCCGTCTTCTACTCCTGATACTGCTGATTGCCTATGTCTCAACTTGCCTTATTAACGGCATCGCAAAGGCTGATACCTCGATACAGGAGGGGATAGCACAGAAAGTGCTACGCTTCCACGTAATCGCAAACAGCGACACCGAGGAGGATCAGAAATTAAAGCTAAAAGTGAAGGAGGCTCTTGTGGAGAGCTTAACTCCTTCGCTTGGTAGTATCAATGATATCAACAAGGTCAAGGCTATTGTAAACGAAGAGCTAAACAGCATTCAAGAAACCGCCGAACTGATCATACAACAGCAGGGTTATGATTATGATGTAACCGTATCCCTTGATAAGTGCTATTTCCCTCTTAAGATATACGGTAATTATGCCTTTCCTCCCGGGTATTATGAGGCTTTACAGGTCAAGATCGGAAAGGCAGAGGGTAAGAATTGGTGGTGCGTTATGTTTCCTCCTCTCTGCTTTGTGGATGAGACCTATAGTATTGTAGATGAGAACTCCAAGGAGAAGCTATTACAGCTTCTATCCGATGAGGAGTATGATGCTTTAATCAGCGGAAAGACCCCTGTTAAGGTCCGATCCAAGCTTGTTGAGCTTATTAAAGAACTGTTTAAGAAGCAAAAATAGGGCTTTCCTTGATTGTTGCTGCTTGCCTGTTACCCTTCAGACCAAACAAACAATGTAAAAATGAGTTCGATCAATGGCTTTCGAATTGGAGCATTTGTTTTCACCTCTTTGAATTGTATCCGCTTCACGAATGTGATAGAATACAACTATCCACGAAATAACGGAGGTATCCATGAATTCTATTACGGTGAAAGCCTACGCAAAAATAAATCTCGGACTTGATATCCTCAGAAAACGTCCGGACGGATATCATGACGTCTATATGATTATGCAGTCATTGGATCTACATGATTTAATTACTATTAATAAGGTCAAGGAAGAAGGTATTGCTCTCCGAACCAATCTATCCTATCTTCCGATCAATCAGGATAATCTAATCTACAAAGCTGCTGCTCTATTTCTACAAACCCATGGGCTCAGAGAAGGCTTATATATTGAGCTGGAAAAGAATATTCCAGTTGCTGCCGGTCTCGCTGGAGGAAGCTCTGATGCGGCTGCCACTTTAATCGGACTAAACAAGCTATATCAGACCGGAATGTCCTTAGAACAGCTACAGAAGCTCGGAGTAAAGCTTGGAGCAGATATACCCTATTGTCTTATGCTGGGTACCGCCCTGTCAGAAGGTATCGGTGAAGTATTAACTCCCCTTCCTCCTATGCCCACCTGCTCGATCTTACTGGTAAAACCGGATATCAATGTATCCACAAAATATGTCTATGAGAATTTGAAATTAAACGAGTCCAGCATCCATCCTGACATCAAAGCCATGACGACAGCCCTTGCGAATAAGGATATTTATGGACTTACTAAAAATATGGATAATCTTCTTCAATCCGTAACAGTTAAGGAATATCCAATTATATCAGATATCAAAGACAAGATGAAGGAGCTCGGTGCGCTCACCTCTCTCATGAGCGGTAGTGGCCCGACCGTATTTGGAATCTATCAGAATCGAATGATGGCCAAGAAAGCCTATTCTTATTTTAAGAAATATCGACATTTCGGCAAGCAGGTCTTCTTAACCACCCCCTACTGGCCAAAGGAAGAATAATAACTCCTTCGCTGTCTATTCTAGTAGATAAAGTTCACTTTGAAAGGTAAAATCGACATGACCAATAAGCATTATACCTATCGTAATACTACATTATCCTGCTATCGAGGGTACATAACTCAGGCAATTATCAATAATTTGGCCCCACTTTTATTTATCATATTCCAGACAAATTATGATATCTCCTATACCAAATTGGGTCAACTGGTTCTGATTAATTTTGCAACCCAGTTACTTACAGACGCATGGGCATCCCGGTATGCCGATCATGTTGGTTACCGTAAGTGCATGGTGGTAGCTCATGCATTAAGTGTAATCGGCCTTGTATGCCTCGGCATTCTACCTCTCTTACTCCCCTCACCTTATATCGGTTTAGTGATCGCTGTCATGCTGTATGCTGTCGGAGGCGGCTTGCTGGAAGTAATCGTAAGCCCAATTATTGAGGCTCTCCCAAGCGAGAACAAAGAAGCCTCCATGAGTTTACTTCATTCCTTCTACTGCTGGGGACAGATGCTTGTAGTATTTATAAGTACCTTCTTTCTGTGGCTGATCGGACGTGAATTATGGTTTCTCTTACCAATATTATGGTCACTGTTCCCTTTATACAACATGTTTCAGTTTCTTCATGTCCCTATTCTTACCCTGGTTAATGAAGGCCATGAGATGAAGCTAAAGGAGCTCTTCTCCTTTCCTGCCTTCTATCTGGCGCTAATTCTTATGGTCTGTGCCGGTGCAAGTGAACTTACCATGTCGCAATGGTCATCGATCTTTGCCGAAAAAGGTCTTGGTATCCCGAAGCTTTACGGAGATTTATTAGGTCCTGGACTCTTTGCCCTGTTGATGGCAATCGGACGGACATTCTATGGTAAACTAGGAGATCGCCTTCCCATGAAGCTTTCATTATTCGGAAGCAGCATATTATGTATCGCAACCTATCTTGTAACGGTATTCAGCCCTTATCCCCTATTGTCCCTGCTGGCATGCAGTCTATGTGGTCTCTCTGTCAGCTTGATGTGGCCCGGAACCTTTAGTCTGGCTTCTGCTGCTTTCCCTAGAGGCGGTACTCTAATGTTCGGCATTCTAGCAATTTGTGGTGATCTTGGCTGTTCCTTTGGCCCCTGGCTCGCCGGTAAGATATCGGATTCTGTTCAAAACACCGGCCGGACTCTCACAATCTGGATGAACAGCTCGCTGGACTATGAACAAATGGGCCTTCGAAGCGGTTTATTTGCTGCCACTCTATTTCCTCTCCTGACAGCCGCAAGCCTCATCATCTTTCGTAGCCGCAAGCCCCTCCCCACTTACAACGTGGAAGAGACAAAATAGAGATTGGTTTGCTACGTCGCCTCTAGGAAGTGAATCGATATCCTGGTTCAAGAGATGATTTGTAAATTAAGGTTCTATAATAAATGTTGGGGTATGTTCAAAACATACTTCCAACATTTTATTTTTTATATTAAAATGCATCTATACGAAGCCTCTAAAAAATGCACGTCGTCCAAACAAACATTAAAAGGAG